>JBBAMT010000003.1:0-41061 GCA_040402355.1 Candidatus Planktophila sp.
ATGGAGCGGGTGACCGGGATCGAACCGGCATGGCCAGCTTGGAAGGCTGGGGCTCTACCATTGAGCTACACCCGCAAGTGGTGCGGAGGCTGAGCGTACAGGGTGTGTAAGCGAGAGTAAAAAATTACTCTAGACTTCCGCATGCGCCTCGGGGCGTAGCGTAGTGGCTAGCGCGCCTGCTTTGGGAGCAGGAGATCGGGAGTTCGAATCTCCCCGCCCCGACCAGAACTTCTTTAAAGCTTTTAGCTTTATCTCTGCCAACTACAAGGAGCACTTCGTGAAGAGCACTCTCGAGACACTTTCCCCAACTCGCGTTCGTTTAGATGTCAAGGTTCCTTATGCCGAGATGGGTCAGTATCTCGATGCTGCGTATAAGCGAGTAGCTGCAACAGTAAACATCCCAGGTTTCCGTAAGGGCAAAGTTCCTAACTCAATGATCGATCAGCGCGTAGGTCGCCAGGCTGTTATCGACGAAGCAATCAGCTCTGCTATCCAAGATTTCTATGTTGCAGCAGCTCGCGAAAACGATGTTCTTGTCGTTGGTCGCCCAACTGTTGATGCAATTGATTTCGTCGATAACGAGAAGCTTGATTTCTCTGTTGAAGTAAATGTGCGTCCCGATGTAACACTTCCAGATTTCTCAAAGATCACAATCACAGTCGATAACGTTGATGTCACCGATGCAGATATCGATGAGCAGATTGATGAACTCCGCGCTCGCTTTGGCACGCTCAATAGCGTCGAGCGCCCAGCTGCAAACGGTGACTTCGTCACTATCGATCTCACAGCGCGCATCGATGGCGCTGAAGTAGATGGCGGCAAGGCCAATGAAATTTCCTACGAAGTTGGCTCAAATAAGATGATTGATAATCTCGATGAAGCTCTCGTAGGTATGGGCGCAGGGGATACCAAGACTTTCACAACGAAGCTCGTCGGCCAGAAGGATGGCGAAAATGGCGAAGTTGATATCGTTGTTAAGGCCGTGAAAGAGCGCGAGCTTCCAACGCTCGATGATTCATTTGCAAAGCTCGCATCTGAATTCGACACAGTTGCCGAACTCCGCACAGATTTCACCGAACGCCTTAGCCGTGTGAAGAAGATGGAACAGGGTGCGCAAGCGCGCGACCTACTCGTTGAAAAGCTCCTTGCCGATCTTGATATTCCAGTCCCTGATGACATCGTTCTTGAAGAGGTAAATGATCACCTCGAGGGTGAAGGCCGCACCGAAGATGCAGAACACCGCGCTGAAGTAGATGGCCAAGTTCGCTCTTCCATCAAATCTGATTTCCTCTTCGATTCAATCGTGAAGGCTGAAGAAGTTCAGGTCAATGAGATCGAATTAACTGAGTACCTCATCCGCATGTCACAGCGCTACGGAATGGGTCCAGAGCAATTTGCACAAGAACTACAGAAGGCTGGGCAGATTAGCCAAGTTGTTGCTGAAGTCACTCGCGCTAAGGCTCTTGCATCTGTTCTTGCTCGAATCTCTGTTGTCGATAAATCTGGCAACAAGGTCGAACTTGAAGCTCTTCGTCCAGCCGAACCATCTGAGTTCATGGCTGCAGACGAAGCAGTTGCTGCAGACGCTGAATAATCTTTAGCCGTAAGCGAACATCTGACCTTTTGGGGTCAATTGAGACCATTTTGGGAAGCATTTTGCTGCCGCCATTGTTAAGGTCACTACAAGCAAAACGATCGGAAGGATGACTCGTGGATTTTATTAACCCACAGGGCAACACAACAGTTGCCCGCTCAGCTGGTTCAGAACTTATAGGACTAGGTGATCAGATTTATAGCCGTTTGCTCCGCGAACGCATCATCTTTCTTGCAGGCGAAGTTCGCGACGAAATGGCTAACGCTATTTGCGCGCAGATGCTTCTTCTCGCTGCCGAAGACCCTGAAAAAGATATCTACCTTTATATCAACTCACCTGGCGGTTCAGTAACTGCAGGTATGGCGATCTACGACACCATGCACTACATCAAGAACGATGTTGCAACTGTTGCCATGGGAATGGCCGCTTCAATGGGTCAGTTCTTGCTCACAGCCGGTGCTCCCGGAAAGCGTTACGCAACTCCGCATGCACGCATCTTGATGCACCAACCACTTGGTGGCATCGGTGGAACAGCGACAGATATTCGTATCCAGGCAGAACAGATGGCAATCACAAAGCAGACAATGTCTGAACTCAATGCCAAGCACACTGGTCAGCCACTTGAAAAGATCATCGCAGATTCCGATCGCGATAATTGGTTCAATGCCAAGGATGCCCTTGCTTACGGATTTATCGATCACGTTGCAACCAACGAGGCAAATATTGCGGGAGGTAAGAAGTAATGAAGCACATTCAAGAGATTACAAACCGCTACGTTCTTCCAACAATCGAAGAGAAGACCGCCTACGGTTACAAGCGCCTCGATCCATACACAAAGCTATTTGAAGAGCGCATTATCTTCTTAGGTCAGGCAATCGATGACACCGTTGCAAACGATGTTATGGCTCAGCTTCTGACTCTTGAGTCCATGGATCCAGATCGCGATATCTCGATCTACATCAACTCACCTGGTGGATCATTTACAGCGCTCACCGCTATCTACGACACTATGCAATTTGTACGTCCAGACATCACAACAATCTGTCTTGGACAGGCAGCATCTGCTGCTGCGATCATCCTTGCGGGTGGAACTAAGGGCAAGCGTTACGGTCTTGAACATTCAAGAATCCTCATCCACCAGCCTTCATCAGAAGGTGGCGGACAGGCATCAGATATTGAAATCCAGGCGCGCGAAATCATGCGTATGCGCGGATTGCTCGAAACAATGCTTGCAAAGCACTCCAATAAGACTGTCGAAGAGATCGAGAAAGATATCGAGCGCGACAAGATTCTTACTGCAGTTGAAGCAGTTGAGTACGGAATTATCGATAAGGTAATGGCATCACGAAAGGCCAAGCCTGTCGCGTAATTATTGATAAAGGGGCGTCGGTTAAGAAATGTTGAAGAAATATTTCGAACCCGGCGCTCTTTTCTCTTTCCCGGCCTATCGAAACCTTTGGGTTTCAACTGTTCTCACCATGCTTGCCATGTCAGCCTTCCCGATTGCTCTTGCAGTAACAGTTTTAGATGCCGGCGGTAGCGTCACAACGCTCGGGCTGATCATGGGTGCGCGTGTGCTTTCGGGAGTCCTTCTCTCACCTGTCGGCGGAGTTGTGGCAGATCGCTTCCCCCGCAAAACAGTATTGATTGCAGCAGACGGTTTCCGTGCAGTAATCGGTTCAATTCCAATCTTCTTCCAGTCAAGCCATGATTCACTCTGGATCCTTGGACTCATAGTCGTACTGATGGGAATCTCCGACGGATTTGGTGCTCCCGCATCACAAGCAATTATTCCAAGTATCCTTCCCGATCACTTACTCCCAGCAGGTAACGTGCTGCGCGGAATTGCGCTTCGAACTTCGCAGATTGCCGGCCCCGGTTTAGCTGGTGCGATTGTCGTATCTCTGGGTACTCACGCAACATATATCGCTACCTCCATCTTCTTTCTTGCAGGTGCGCTGCTGCTCTTGAGAATTGATGAAGGTCCAATATCAGCTCGCGAAAGTGACCCCAATAGATTTATCCACGATCTGCAAGAAGGTCTGCGTGTTGTTTGGTACTACAAATGGATAGCCGCGATGATTTTGATGGCATCGGTTCAACTGATGCTTGTTATTGGCGTCGAGAATGTCTTACTACCTGTGATTACAAAACGGCAGTTTGGTGATGCCTCAGTATTTGCCGCCTCCGCTGCGCTATTTAGCGTAGGTGGCGCCATTTCAGCAATCATCTTTATTAAGTGGAAGGTGAAGAATCCAGGTTTAGTCTGCGTTGTTGTGTGGGGGCTATTTATTCTCGCTCCACTAGTTCTGGCATTCCCATCATCTGCACCAGTAATTCTCCTTTCCTACATGATCGCAGGATTTTCAGTAGGTCCATGGGAGGCGTTCTGGAGTACCCAGGTGCAACGAGAAGTGCCGGCTGAGTATCAAGGTCGCGTCTTTAGTCTGGATTACATGGGATCCATGGGACTCATGCCGCTCGGTATGGCCCTTGCCGGTCCTATGGTCAATCTCTTTGGTGAGCGAGAACTTCTTATCGGAGTCGCCGCCTTCCACTTATTTATTTGTGCTGTTGTCCTTTTGGTACCAGGAGTCAAAGAGATGAAGTCTTCGCGGCCACCGTATTCACCTCAGAGTTCAATTTCTTCTTAGGGCGAACAAAGTTGAGCCTGATTCAGGCCTCATAAATCACGCTCGAAAACTATTCTTGACCCATGTCCACACGAATTGGCGAAGCTAACGACCTCCTCAAATGTTCTTTCTGCGGAAAGACTCAGAAGCAGGTGAAGAAACTCATTGCAGGTCCCGGCGTTTACATCTGCGACGAATGCATCGAGCTCTGTAATGAAATCATCGTTGAAGAACTCTCCGAGGCAACATCTCTTGGGCTCAGCGAACTTCCGAAGCCACAGGCAATCTTTGAATTCCTTGATCAATATGTCATCGGACAAGACCGCGCCAAGAAATCTCTCTCGGTCGCTGTCTACAACCACTACAAGCGCGTGCAATCTGGTGATTCACGTAACGATGATGGAATCGAACTCGCTAAGTCAAACATTCTTCTTCTCGGCCCAACCGGGTGCGGTAAGACCCTCATGGCACAAACACTTGCCCGCATGCTTAACGTTCCCTTTGCAATCGCAGATGCGACAGCGCTTACCGAGGCTGGATATGTCGGTGAAGATGTTGAAAACATTCTCCTCAAGCTTTTGCAGGCAGCTGATTACGATGTGAAGAAGGCTGAAACTGGAATCATCTATATCGACGAAATCGATAAGGTTGCTCGTAAATCTGAGAATCCATCGATTACCCGCGATGTTTCAGGTGAAGGTGTGCAGCAGGCGCTGCTTAAGATTCTCGAAGGAACTGTTGCATCAGTTCCACCTCAGGGCGGTCGTAAGCACCCACATCAAGAATTTATTCAAATTGATACAACCAATGTTCTCTTTATTGTTGGCGGTGCATTTGCCGGTCTCGACAAGATCATCGAGGCGCGCAGTGGATCATCGGGTGTTGGCTTTGGTGCAGAACTTCAGACAGCGGAAGATAAGAACCGCCGCGATATCTTCGCCGATGTAATGCCTGAAGATCTACTGAAGTTTGGAATGATTCCTGAATTCATCGGCCGTCTGCCAGTTCTGACAAGCGTTGAAAACCTCGATAAGCCTGCACTCATGCAGATTCTTACCGAACCAAAGAATGCACTCGTAAAGCAGTATCAGAAGCTCTTTGATCTCGATGATGTAGAGCTCGAATTTGCACCAGATGCTCTCGATGCGATTGCAGACCTTGCACTCAATCGCGGCACAGGAGCGCGTGGACTCCGCGCAATTATGGAATCTGCCTTGCTCGGTGTGATGTACGACGTGCCATCTCGCACAGATATCGCAAAGGTTATTATTGAAAAAGCGTGCATCGAATCGAATGCTGCTCCAACTCTGGTACCTCGCACAGGCGATATTCCTAAGCGCGCATCACGTCGCGATAAGTCTTCTGAGGAGAAAAGCGCCTAGTTAGTTCGCGCCTTCTTGTTCAGTTAGACTCCGCTCTATGTCCTCCGAGAAGCGCGAACTAGCGTCGTCATTTGTACCTGGCGATATCGAAGGCCCCCTGTACTCCACATGGATTGATGCTGGGTATTTCACTGCTGATGCCAATTCATCTAAAGAACCATTCACCATTGTCATCCCACCTCCCAACGTAACCGGCAATCTTCATATCGGTCACGCACTCGATCAAACCTTGCAAGATTGTTTAACGCGCATGAAGCGCATGCAGGGCTTTGAAGCTCTCTGGCTTCCTGGAATGGACCACGCAGGAATTGCAACGCAGAACGTTGTAGAAAAGCAGTTGGCTGCACAAGGGCTATCACGCCATGATTTAGGTCGCGAAGATTTTGTAAAGAAGGTCTGGGAGTGGAAAGCTGAATCAGGCGGACAAATCCTTGGGCAGATGATGCGCCTCGGAGATTCCGTCGACTGGTCTCGCGAAGCATTTACGATGGATGAAAACCTCTCGCAGGCAGTTCTGACAATCTTCAAAAAGCTATTTGATCAAGGCCTTATCTATCGCGCAGAGCGCATCATTAACTGGTGTCCGCGATGCCTCACAGCGCTCTCTGATATCGAAGTAGAACATCAAGATGATGCCGGTGAGTTTGTATCAGTCCGCTATGGCGATGGCGAGCAGAGCATCGTTGTTGCAACAACTCGCGCTGAAACGATGATGGGCGATGGCGCTGTCGCAGTTCACCCCGATGATCCTCGCTACAAGCACATGATTGGCACCGAAGTATTGCTGCCGCTGGTCAATCGCATGATTTCCATCATTGCCGACGAACTTGTAGATCCTGATTTTGGAACAGGAGCAGTCAAGGTAACGGCAGCTCACGACCCTAACGACTTCGAGATGGCTATGCGCCATAACGTTCCATTCGTCATCATCATGAACGAGCACGGCGTCATGGCAGGAACCGGAACAGAGTTTGATGGCCTCGATCGCTTTGCGGCGCGCACGGCAGTTGTTGCAAAGCTCAAAGAGTTAGGTCGTATCGTCGCCGAGAAGCGTCCCTATATTCACGCTGTCGGACACTGTTCACGTTGCGATACAACTGTTGAGCCACGTCTTTCAAAGCAGTGGTTCGTCAAAGTCGCACCTCTTGCAAAGGCAGCAGGAGATGCTGTTCGTGACGGCCGTGTAAAGATTGAGCCAGCAGAACTTGCTCCACGTTATTTTGAGTGGGTAGATAACATGCACGACTGGTGTATCTCTCGTCAGTTGTGGTGGGGACACCGCATTCCTGTTTGGTACGGACCAAACGATGAAGTAATTGTTGTTGGTCCGGGCGAGACCGCACCAGCTGGTTATACGCAAGACCCCGATGTACTCGATACCTGGTTCTCATCAGCGCTCTGGCCATTTTCAACACTGGGTTGGCCAAAGAACACAGCCGATGTAAAGAAGTTCTATCCAACAAGCGTTCTTGTCACCGGTTATGACATCTTGTTCTTCTGGGTAGCGCGCATGATGCTCTTTGGTCTCTTCGCCATGGATGGCGTTCCACCTTTCCACACCATCGTTCTCCACGGACTCGTACGTGATCAATTCGGCAAGAAGATGTCAAAGTCACGTGGCAATGTTGTAGATCCACTTGAATTTATCGATAAGTACGGCGCTGATGCGCTTCGCTTCACTTTGGCGCGCGGCTCAAACCCAGGTAAAGATCAAGCGCTAGCCGAAGATTGGATTGCAGGCTCGCGTAACTTTGCTACCAAGCTTTGGAACGCAACTCGCTTTGCCATGATGAATGGGGCAACGACCGAAGGTCCACTGCCAGCCGCAGATTCACTCTCTGATATCGATAAGTGGGTTCTCTCACGACTATCTGAAACAACGACTGAGTTCACATCACTGATTGAAAGCTATGAGTTCGCTCGCGCCTGCGAAGTTGTCTATCACTTTGCATGGGATGACCTCTGCGATTGGTATCTCGAACTTTCCAAAGAGACATTTGCTTCAGGAAGCGCCGCTGCCTCTCAGCGCGTACTGGGCCATGTACTCGACACTCTCTTCCGCCTGCTCCATCCAGTCATGCCATTTATTACCGAGACTCTCTGGACGACCCTTACCGGGGGAGAGACTCTCGTTACAGCAGCGTGGCCAGAAGCAGATGCAGCGCATATCAATAAAAAATCCGAGGCACTTGTTGGCGAATTACAGAAGATTATTACTGAGGTACGTCGCTTCCGTAACGATCAAGGTGTCAAGCCAAGCCAGAAAATTCCTGGTCGCTTCATTGCACCCGCTGATGTCACTGCATATGCAGGCGCCATGGCATTTCTTCTCAAGCTCGAACTTACTGAATTCACGCCAAGTGCCTCAGTTGAAATCGGGGCTATGAAGGTAGAGCTTGATCTCTCAGGCACAGTCGATGTAGTTGCAGAGCGAGCCCGTCTGGAAAAAGATCTTGTCACAGCGCAGAAAGATATGAAGACTGCTGAAGTGAAGTTAGGTAATGAGGGCTTCATGGCAAAGGCACCTGCAACTGTCGTGGCAGAGATTAAAGAGCGTATGGCTGCAACATCTGCAGATATCGAGCGCATCACGGCGCAGCTTGCATCGTTAAAGTAAATGACACACATTTCACCTGAGGATCAATCTCGCATCGATGCCATCGAACAAGCCCTGCTTGCCCGCTGGCCTGAGACCCGCATCGAACCAACCCTTGAGCGAATTGCAGCACTTGTTGATCTCTTAGGTTCACCGCAATTGACCTACCCAACAATTCACATCGGTGGCACCAACGGTAAGACAACCACTTCTCGCATGATTGATTCTCTGCTCTTTGCAATGGGTCTACGCACGGGGCGCTTCACCAGCCCGCACCTTGAAAGTTTCCTCGAGCGCATCGCCATCAATGGCCAATCGATTGATGCAAAAGATCTCATCTTCTCTTTCAACGATATCTCCGCATATTTAGATTTGATGGATTCAAAGTTCGAACATCCCATCTCCTTCTTTGAAGCAATTACTGCGTTGGCATTTGCCGCCTTTGCAGAACATCCGATTGATGTGGGAGTCATTGAAGTAGGTATGGGCGGACTGTGGGATGCCACAAATGTTGTTGACGCCGATGTCTCTGTCATTATGCCCATCGGCCTTGATCACACTGAATATTTAGGCGAGACCCTGACAGAGATTGCCCAGACTAAAGCGGGAATTATCAAAGAAGGCGGCTTTGTCGTGCTCGCTCAACAAGAGCCCGAGTGCGCTGTCGAACTCATCAAGCAGGCAGCTCTTGTTGGTGCAGATATAGCTCGTGAAGGAGTTGAGTACTCAGTCCTTTCTCGCACTCTCGCAGTCGGTGGCCAGGTGTTGGCAATTCAGGGAGTCAAAGAGATCTACACCGATATCTTCATTCCTCTTCATGGAAAGCATCAAGCATCCAATGCAGCAGCAGCGTTGATCGCAGTAGAAGCATTCTTTGGTGAGCAAGAGCTCGATATCGACGCGGTGCGCGCAGGTTTTGCCAGCGTCACGTCTCCTGGTCGCTGCGAAGTTGCGCATCGCGATCCCACAGTCATCTTGGATGCAGCCCATAACCCACATGGAGCAGCAGCGATTGCAGAAACTATTCAAAGTGAATTTACCTTTGATGAAGTGATGGGCATCTTCGCTCCCATGGGAGATAAAGATGTGAAGGGGATTCTGCTCGAACTCGAGCAAGTGATGGATACCGTCATCGTTACCGCTAACTCATCACCCCGGGCCATGAAGGTCGATGCTGTAGAACTTCTTGCCATTGAAATATTTGGCAGCGACCGCGTCTTCTCTGCCAATTCCTTGCCAGAAGCGATTGATAAGGCGCTCACAGACACAAAACGCCCTTTGAGTGAGGACACCGTAGGAATTCTGATTACTGGCTCTGTTGTTTCAGTCGGTGAAGCCCGTACTATTTTGCGAAAGAAATTTGCTAAGGAAGGGAAATAATGCGCGTACTTGGTTCAGCAGTATTGGTCATGGAATTCTTTGTGATGTGTTTTGCCATGCTTCTTGCAAAAGATAACCACGAACCTTCAACAATTGTCGCTGCTGCAGTTATTGCGATTCTCATGCTTCTCACCCCAGGACTTCTCAAGAAGCGCACAGGTTGGATTCTCGGCTCTGTCCTGCAATTTCTGATGATTGGCTATGCCGTGGTCGTACCTTCCATGGCGATCGTGGGGCTGATTTTCGGGGGACTCTGGATTGCCGCCATTCTGGTGGGGCGTAGGGGTGAGGCAATCCGGGCAGAACTCATGGCATCACAACCTCCCAAGCCCTAATAGACTGCACCTGTGAGCATAGAAAAGACACTGGTCCTCGTTAAGCCCGACGGCGTTGCACGCGGTTTGGTTGGTGAGGTTATCGCTCGTATCGAAGCAAAGGGCTACACAGTTGTTCAGCTTCGTATGTTGCAGGCAGATCGCGCCTTGCTAGAAAAGCATTACGCAGAACATCAAGGCAAACCATTCTTTGAACCTCTCGTTGAATTTATGTTGTCAGGTCCAATCGTCGCACTCGTTGCCGAAGGCAATCGCGTCATCGAAGGTTTCCGCTCGCTTGCAGGTGTAACAGATCCAACAGTTGCAGCTCCCGGAACCATTCGCGGAGACCTTGCTCGCGATCAAGGAACAAAGGTTGTACAAAATATTGTTCACGGATCGGATTCACCTGAATCTGCAGCACGTGAAATAGCTATCTTCTTTGAGGGGAAATAAATGTCAAACAGAATGTCATTCATTGGCCGTGATATGGCCGTTGATCTAGGTACCGCTAACACCCTTGTCTACGTACGCGGTCGTGGCATTGTTCTTAACGAGCCATCAGTTGTTGCTGTCAACCAAGATACTGGCGGCATCTTGGCTGTAGGCCTTGAAGCCAAGAAGATGATCGGCCGTACCCCTGGCAACATCGTTGCTATTCGCCCACTCAAAGATGGTGTTATCGCAGACTTCGATACAACAGAGCGCATGCTCCGTTACTTCATCCAGAAAGTTCACCGTCGCAGCTACTTGGCTAAGCCACGCATCGTCGTCTGTGTCCCATCGGGTATCACTGGCGTCGAACAGCGCGCAGTAAAAGATGCTGGCTATGCAGCTGGTGCACGCAAGGTCTACATCATTGAAGAACCAATGGCTGCAGCAATCGGTGCAGGTCTTCCCATCCACGAGCCAACCGGAAACATGGTTGTCGATATCGGTGGTGGAACAACAGAAGTTGCTGTCATTTCACTTGGTGGAATCGTGACAGCGCTCTCTATCCGTATCGGTGGCGATGAGCTCGATCAATCGATTATTAACTGGACTAAGCGCGAATATTCACTCCTTTTGGGTGAGCGCACAGCTGAAGAGATCAAGATGGCAATCGGTTCTGCCTACCCACTTCAAGGCGAGAATGATGCTGAAATTCGCGGTCGCGATTTAGCAACAGGTCTGCCAAAGACAATCGTTGTTACTGCTGCTGAAATCCGCAAAGCGCTCGAAGAACCCGTCAACCAGATTGTTAACGCCGTTAAAGCAACTCTCGATAAGTGCCCACCAGAACTTGCTTCCGATCTTATGGATCGTGGAATTGTTCTTACAGGTGGAGGCGCACTTCTCAAGGGCCTCGATGAGCGTCTTCGCAAAGAGACAGGCATGCCAATCCATATCGCAGACCGACCACTCGATGCAGTTGTCGAAGGTTCAGGTAAGTGCATTGAAGAGTTCGAAGCCCTTGAAAAGGTTTTGATCTCCGAGCCTCGTCGATAGGTAATCCCAAGTGCGCTACGGCGGCGACAACCGCGGTCGCTTACTGATCATTGTATTACTGGTTACATCACTCTTTCTGATCACTCTTGATCTACGAGGCGTACAAGTAATCGATGGATTGCGCACAGGAACACAGACTGCCCTTACACCAATTCAAAAAGCTGGATCTTGGGTCGTCTCGCCAGTTCGCAACTTTCTCTCTGATGTCACCCACCTGGGACGCACTCGTAACCAGATGGAGAAGTTGAAGTCAGAGAATGAGAAACTCCGCCTCGCTCTTCAAAATCGTCAGACAGCCGATGCACAACTGAAGCAACTCAAAGGTGTTCTCAATCTTGCAGGAACTGCGGGATATAAAGTGGTGAACGCAAAGGTAATCTCTCAAGGTTCGAGTACATCTTTCACACAGACCCTCACCATTGATGCCGGAACATCTTCTGGCGTGCATACAAATATGACAGTGCTCTCGGGCTACGGACTTGTTGGCGTTGTGAAGTACGCCTACCCCAATAGCGCGCTTGTGCAATTGGCATCAGATCCCGCATTTAAGATTGGCGCACGTATCGCAGGTTCGCAGCAAATCGGAATCTTGAGTGGCCAAGGCACGCGTAAAGGCGTCTTACAGCTATTAGATAACACCACCCAGATTCGCAAAGGAGATGCCTTACTCGCTCGTGGAAGTCAGAACGGCCGCCCCTTTGTCCCAGGCGTTCCAATCGGGGAAGTGACATCAGTTGATAATTCACCAGGAGCTGTAACGCAAACTGCAGATGTAAAGTTCTATACAAACTTCTCAACTCTTGGCGTAGTAGCAGTTGTTGTCTCTGGCGCATCTGCAGATCCCCGCGATGCATTGGTGCCACCAAAGCCGCGACCTACACCTCTTCCTACGGTGACTATCTATGCCTCACCTAGCGCAGTCGAGCCGACTCCAACAGCAACGCCTACCCCCAAAATAAAGTAGGCAGAACTATGTCGCTGCGAAGATTTCTTATCTCCTTTCCAATCTTCTTCATTGTCTTCTTGCTGCAAGAAGCTGTTATTACTCAGATGCGTCTGCCAGCTGGAGGTATCAACCTTCTGCTCATCGTCGCTCTGATTTGGGCAGCGCTAAGTACTCCGGAAATCGGAGTTCTTACCGGATTCGGTGCCGGTCTTCTGATGGATCTTTCTCAGACTTCTCCTGGCCCCATGGGCCATTGGACGCTGGTCTTAATCGTTGCCTGTTACGCAATCGCATTTCTTGGGTACGGCGATGACAATATTCGCGGCAATCCCATCAATATCGTCTTCCTGGTAACTATCGGGGTAGTTGCCGCGCAGGCAGTCTTCTTAGTGCTTGGTCTCATGCTCGGACAAGAGATTGGCAGCTTTACCAACGTGCTCTTTGTTCTTGCCGGTTCTGCATTCTGGACCGCAATCATCTCGCCCTTGATTCTCAAAGTAATCTCCTTCTTCCATGCCAATATCTTTGGAATGCGTACTCGGATATGAACCAACGTTCGCGCCTGAGTTTGCTTGTTATCCAAATATTTATTGCATCCTTGATGTTTGCACTCTTTGGTCGACTCTTTTATCTACAAGTTGCTGCAGGCCCTAAATATCGCGATGCAGCGCTCAGTATTCAAAGTAGAGATGTTGTAACACCTGCAAACCGTGGCTTTATCGTCGATTCCTCGGGCGTGCCGATGGCGCTCAATAAAGTGGGTCTTGCCGTAACGGTCGATCGCACCAAGATTGATAAATTGCCCGATAAGGGCGTTGCAGCACTACAAGATTTGGTAACGCTCTTAAGTCTTAACTTTGACGATGTCTGGCAGCGCACTCGCTTATGTGGTGAGCTACCGAAAGGTGCGAAGGCGGGATGCTGGACTGGATCTCGCTTCCAACCTATTCCGATTACCAACACGGCAGATCCACAAGTAGCGCTACGCATCGTTGAACGATCAGATCGCTATCCTGGAATTTCAGCAACCCCACTCGCAATAAGAAGTTACCCGACAACTCTTGGACTCAATGGGGGACATGTCCTTGGTTATGTAGGACCACTGACCGAGGCAGACCTTGCCGGAGCAAATGGAAGAAGTTACTTCCGCTCAGAGTCCATTGGTAAGGCTGGACTCGAAACTGTCTATGACGAGTATCTGCGCGGGACTCCCGGAATCAAAACATTTATCGTTGATCGCAAAGAAGCGGTAACAACTACAAGTAAGAATTCAAAACCTATTGCGGGCAATCACCTTGTCACCAGTTTAGATCTGCGCCTCCAAGCGGCATCTGAAAAAGCGCTAGCGGCAGCAGTTGCCCGCGCCCGTGGTTCTGGGTATCGCGCAGATGGTGGAGCAGCTGTTGTCCTCGATGTTCGTAATGGACAGGTACTCGCCTTAGCTTCATATCCAACATTTGATCCCAACGCATTTGAAAAAGGCCTTACAGTTCAAGAGGCGAGTGATCTCTACAGTGAGAAGACAGGTGTGCCGGCGCTCAATCGTGCGTTACAAGGTCTCTATGCTCTTGGTTCAACATTTAAAGCGGTCTCGGTAGTTGCAGCTAAAGATGCTGGCTATAGCTTGAACGCTTCCTACGCATGTCCATCTGAAGTACAAGTGGGAAATCGCGCCTTCCAAAACTTTGAGAGCAAGTCGCAAGGAACTCTTTCACTGAAGAAGGCGATCGCAGTCTCGTGTGACACGATCTGGTATCGCATTGCCTACGATGAGTGGCTCCGTGATGGTGGCTTGCGACCAAAATCGAACCCGAATGATTACTTCTTTAAGGCGGCAGAAAAATTCACAATGGGAGAGAAGACTGGAGTTGATCTTCCCTCTGAATCATCCGGTCGTTTAGCTAATCGCGAATGGCGTAAGGTTTGGTATAACCAGAATAAAGATTTCTACTGCAACTATAAGGATTTAGCTACCAAGGCTCAGCAGACACCATTCTTGCTACAGCTTGCCCGCGAGAACTGCATCGATGGAGACAAGATTCGTGCAGGAGATGCCGTTAACTTCTCCATTGGACAAGGTGATTCTGTCGTCACACCTATTAAGTTGGCCCAGATGTATGCGGCGATCGCTAATGGGGGCACTATCTGGAAGCCAACGATTGCAAAGGCAATCATTAAAACTGATGGAACCGTAATTAAGACCTTCCAGCCTGAAAAGTTAGGCGAACTCGGCGTTGATAAAGAGACCATCGCTTTCTTACATGATGCACTTCATGAAGTCACCATTGCTGGAACTGCAGCAGGCGCCTTTGCGGGATTCCCTGTTGCAACATCAGGTAAAACTGGAACAGCTCAAGTATTTGGACGTAATCCCAATGGAACAGCTAAGTCAGATACATCTTGGTATGCCTCCTTTGCTCCAGCGAAGAACCCGCGATATGCAGTAGTGATGATGGTGAGCCAAGGTGGTTTTGGTGCAGGAACTTCAGGTGTTGGAGTCCGTCAAATTTATGAAGCAATCTTCGGTGCGCAAGGTTCGACGATAAAGCCCGAGTTGGCGCTATTTCCCGATGGAAAACCACCCACCAAACTTCCGCGCATTTCACCAGCTACCAAACCGAAGCCATCTATATTAAATCCCGGTAAAGCAAAAGTTGTTGCGAGTGCAACGCCAACTGCGAAGGCGACGGTGAAGCGATGAGTACATTCCTCAACCGCAACCCTTATCGCAGGGCGCGTCGCTCTTCAATCTTCTCTGGCTATGATCCAGTCTTAACAGGCGCTGTTCTTGCCTTACTTGTTATAGGAACTCTGCTTGTCTACGCGGCAACTCGTCAGTGGTATGCGGCCAACGGCTTAGACCCTCAGTACTACCTCAAGCGCCACGTTATTAATATCGTCATTGGGCTGGCTCTTGCGTGGGGCACAACGATTATTGATTACCGACTTCTTCGCGCCTACACCCCATATATCTGGGGGTTAGGCGTCCTCGGACTTCTCTTTGTTCTTATTCCGGGACTAGGAAGCGAAGTAAACGGGGCAAAGGCGTGGATTCGCCTGCCAGCTGGATTTCAAATTCAACCTGCAGAGATTGCCAAGATCTCCATCATTATTGGAATTTCCATGTTGCTCTCTGAGCGCACCCACAATAACGATGCGCCAACGAATCAAGATGTACTCAAAGCGTTAGCAGTTGCAGCAATTCCAATCCTTCTTATCTTGGCACAACCAGATATGGGAACAGTTTTTATCATTAGCGCATCCGTTGTCACCATGCTGGCAGTTTCGGGTGCACCGACGAGGTGGATTGTGGGGCTCTTACTTCTCGCCCTCATCGGCGGATTTGTAGCCACCAAAGCTGGCATCATCAGTGACTATCAGGTCAAGCGCCTGCAATCTTTTGTCGATCCCAACGCTGATTCGCAGGGGGCTGGATACCAATTACGACAGGCGCGCATCACCGTAGGTTCTGGTGGGCTTATCGGTACCGGTTTATTTAATGGCCCTCAAACAAATGGTCGTTTCGTACCTGAACAACAGACTGACTTTATCTTTACCGTAGCCGGTGAAGAGTTGGGCTTCTTAGGAAGTGGCCTCATTATCTTCCTGCTCTTTCTCATCTTGATGCGAGCCTTTGCTATTGCGCGAAGATCGACCGACCCTTACGGAACTCTCGTATGTACGGGCGTGATTGCCTGGTTTGCATTTCAGATCTTTGAAAATATCGGCATGACCTTGGGTCTGATGCCCATGACAGGTGTGCCGCTGCCATTTATGTCATATGGCGGGTCGAGCATGTTTGCCAACCTCATCGGCTTTGGACTTTTGCAGAATGTGCACGCCAGCCACCGCGCGTAAATCACGCTCAGAATAGGTTTTACCTCCGCTTATCTGCCATAATTCTGGCAACAGTTCAGCGCGGCCAGCGATCCTTATCGCGCCTGCGGCGGACTACACAAAGGTTTTGTTCAAGGTGGTTACATCTTGAACCACGAGAATGCGTATTACCAATAACGGGATTACGCGCTAAAGGATTTGGTGCCATGGCTATTGAGCCAAAATCACCGCGTAAACGCGCGGTTAAGAAATCAAGTAAGAAATCACTGAGCTCAGATGCAACTGCTGATGCAGTTGATGTTGCAGCTCCTGCAGAAGTTACAGATACGCCTAAGCGTGCGAAGAAGGCCGCTGCAGTTCCTGTTCCAATGTTCCAGGCGCCACCTACTGATGCTGTGGCTCCTAAGCGTGCAACGAAAGCAGTCGCGAAGAGGGCGGCAAAGCCTGCCAAGAGCGATGAGGCAGAGGATGTTTCAACTCCAGCAGAGGAGTCAGAAGATTCTGAGAGCCGTGGAGGTCGTAATCGTAATCGTCGCCGTCGTGGTGGCCGAGGTCGCCGCAAGCCAAATGGTGAGGGCGTAGATTCAACAGAAGATTCAGAAAATGATTCAGAAGATTCGCAAGAAGGATCAACTGAAGATTCAGCAGATGGCACAACACATCGTCGTCGTCGTCGCCGTCGCGCAACAGGCGAAGGTGTTACACCGGGCGAAACTATCGATGAAGATGGTGTAGTCACCGTTGTGAAGGTCCGCGAAGTCCGTGAAAAGACAGAGCGCCCAGCACGTGAACGTATTGAGCGTGGAACGCGGAACCGTCGCGACCGTGATCGCGACCGTGGTCGCAGCGATTCTCGTGAATATCGCGAGCCATACCGTCGCCGTGGAACCATCATTACAGATGGAGAATTCTTAGCTCGCCGCGAAAATGTTGACCGCGAGATGGTTGTCCGTCAGATTGGCGACCGTATCCAGATCGCCGTTATCGAAGATAACGTCATGGTCGAGCACTACGTGAACCGTAATGCCAACGTTTCTTACGTCGGTAACGTCTATCTAGGTCGCGTCCAGAACGTACTTCCTTCAATGGAAGCTGCCTTCGTTGATATTGCAAAGGGCCGTAACGCTGTTCTCTATGCAGGTGAAGTGAATTGGGATGCTGCAGGTATCTCTGAATCGCAACCGCGCAAGATTGAAATGGTTTTGAAGACAGGTCAACCTGTTCTTGTTCAAGTTACTAAAGATCCGATTGGCCAGAAAGGCGCACGCCTTACCAGCCAGATCTCACTTCCCGGACGTTACGTTGTATACGTTCCTGGCGGCGAGATG
Source organism: Candidatus Planktophila sp. (assembly GCA_040402355.1). Classification (GTDB taxonomy): domain Bacteria; phylum Actinomycetota; class Actinomycetes; order Nanopelagicales; family Nanopelagicaceae; genus Planktophila. The sequence continues at coordinate 17,499 of JBBAMT010000003.1, forward strand.
AGCGGAATCTCCAAGCGACTTCCTGAGTCAGAGCGCACCCGTCTTAAAGCAATTTTGAAGACACTTATTCCTGAAGATGCAGGCGTCATTGTTCGTACTGCAGCAGAAGGTGTCTCAGAAGCTGAACTCACAGCAGATGTCGAGCGCTTGAAGGCGCAATGGGAAGATATCTACCAGAAGTCAGTTAATCCGAACTTCCACGCACCAGCCCTTCTGCTCTCCGAGCCAGATCTGGCTGTGCGAGTTATCCGCGATATCTTCAATGAAGATTTCCGCAAGCTGATCATTCAAGGAAATGAAGCATGGGATGAGATCAGCTCATACCTTGGTTCGATTGCTCCTGAACTTGTCAGCAAGATTGAAAAGTACGCTGGTAGCGGAGATCTCTTCGCTGATTATCGCGTCGAAGAACAACTTGCGAAGGCATTTGACCGCAAGGTTTACCTTCCTTCTGGTGGTTCACTTGTTATCGACCGCACTGAAGCGATGGTTGTTATCGATGTCAACACCGGTAAGTTCATCGGTAAGGGCGGAAACCTCGAAGAGACTGTTACCAAGAACAACCTTGAAGCCGCAGAAGAAATTGCCCGCCAACTTCGCCTACGCGATTTAGGTGGAATTGTGGTCATCGACTTTATCGATATGGTTCTTGAATCAAACCGTGACGCTGTTCTACGTCGTTTGGTGGAAAGCCTCGGCCGTGATCGCACAAAGCATCAAGTTGCTGAAGTCACATCACTCGGACTTGTACAGATGACGCGTAAGCGCGTTGGGCAAGGGCTCATCGAAGCATTCTCCACAACATGTGATTCATGTAATGGTCGTGGAATCCATGTTCACATGGATCCGGTAAAGATGAAGGCTCCAATGCCTCAGGTAAATGCACAGAGCGCAGATCAGCTTGATATCGATGAGGATGACTCACAGATTCACAGCGATGAAGCACGTGAAATTGAAGTTGTCGCCCCCAAGGGAAAGCGCCGCCGCAGGGCCGCAAGCTCTGGGGTCATCACCGCCTAAATTTTACTCAATTTGACCCCGAGGGTACGAAATCCGTACCCTTAGCGTCTGCCCGAACACGCCTTACGCGTAAATCGAGCTTGATTACTAATACGAAGAACTGAGGCAATGAGCATGTACGCAATCGTTAAAGCTGGCGGACGTCAGGAGAAGGTAACTGTTGGCGAGATCATCACCGTCGATCGCATCGACGCTGCTGCTGGCGCATCAGTCACATTCCCAGCACTTCTCGTAGTAGATGGTGCAAACGTCACAACAGATATTGCTGCTCTCTCAGCGGTGAAGGTAACTGGCGAAGTTATCGACGCAGTCAAGGGTCCAAAGATCGACATCCTTCGTTACAAGAACAAGACAGGCCATCGCCGTCGTCAAGGTTTCCGTGCACAGCACACACGAGTAAAGATCACCGCAATCAGCGGTGCTAAGTAAGGGTTAAGGGAGCAAACAAATGGCAAGTAAAAAGGGTGTTTCCTCAACACGTAACGGTCGCGATTCGAATCCACAGTACCTCGGTATTAAGCGTTTCGGCGGACAAGAAGTAAATGCAGGAGAAATTCTCGTTCGTCAGCGTGGAACACACTTCCACCCAGGTAAGAACGTAGGACGCGGTAAAGATGACACACTCTTCGCTCTTGCAGCAGGAGCAGTTGAATTCGGTCGCGCTCGCGGTCGTCGCGTAGTGAATGTAGTCCCTGCAGTTTAATTTAGGTTTCTCTTAAAGGAGCGGGCCGCATTTATAGCGGTCCGCTTTTTTATTTCATCGGTAGTTTTATTCAGCAGGGAAGGGGAGTAACAATGACAACATTTATCGATAGCGTCACTCTCTTTGCCGCGGCTGGAAAAGGAGGAGACGGCTGCGTCTCTGTTAAGCGTGAAAAATTTAAGCCTCTTGGTGGCCCTGATGGTGGCAATGGTGGCCGCGGCGGCGACATCATCCTTGTCGTTGATTCATCGGTAACAACTCTTCTTGATTTCCATCATTCACCACATCGCAAAGCAACCTCAGGTCATCAGGGTTATGGCGATCGCAAAGATGGCGTCTCGGGCGACGATCTCATCATGGCCGTTCCTAATGGAACTGTTATCTACGATGAGAACGGCGAGCAGATTGCAGATCTCGTTGGAATCGGAACAACATTCCTTGCGGCACGCGGAGGACATGGCGGGCTCGGCAACCTAGCTCTCTCATCATCAAAGCGTCGCGCCCCAGGTTTTGCACTCCTTGGCGAACCAGGCGAAGAACGCAGACTTACTCTTCAGCTTAAATCTGTTGCAGATATCGCACTTGTTGGATTTCCAAGTGCCGGTAAGTCATCGTTAATTGCTGCTATCTCGGCTGCACGTCCCAAGATTGCTGACTATCCATTTACCACTCTTGTTCCAAACCTCGGCGTTGTGCAAGCAGGAGATACGCGTTTTACCGTCGCCGATGTACCTGGACTTATTCCGGGAGCCTCACAAGGTAAAGGTCTTGGTCTGCAATTCCTCCGTCACGTAGAACGATGTGTCGCACTTGTTCACGTACTCGATTGCGGGACTCTTGAGACAGATCGAAATCCGATTGATGATTTAGAAGCAATTGAAAACGAGCTAGCACTTTATGGTGGTCTTGAAGATCGCGTACGTATTGTGGCTCTGAACAAAATTGATCTACCTGATGGCAGCACGATGGCCGATATGGTTGAAGAGCAACTCAAAGCGAAGGGCTATGAGGTCTACAAGGTCTCAGCAGCGAGCCGTGAAGGTCTGCAAGAACTTCTCTACTCCATGGCTCGCCTTGTACAACGCGAACGAGCAGAGGCGGCAAAGGAAGAACGCACTCGCATTATCCTGCGCCCAGTTGCAGTTGATGATTCAGGATTTACAGTGCAGAAGAATGGCGATGGATCATTTAGCGTACGCGGGCAGAAAGTTGTCCGCTGGGTCCGCCAAACAAACTTTAAAAATGCTGAAGCGATTGGTTACCTCGCAGATCGACTTGCTCAGCTTGGTGTTGAAAAGGAATTATTTAAGAAGGGCGCTGTTGCCGGCTCTGAAGTACGTATCGGCTCTGGCGATAATGAAGTTGTCTTCGAATGGGAGCCAACTATCGAAGCAGGAGCAGAGCAACTTGCCGGCTTCTTACATCGCCGTGGCGAAGATTCACGTCTTGAGGGTGCATGGCAGAGCGTTGAAGTAGAACGCGATCGCCTCTCAGATGAGGAAGTGGCACGCCAGTGGGAGTACAACGTCGCTGAGCCAACCAACCCTGAAATTAAGATTTCTCTGGATGAAATTGAGGAGTACAAAGAGAGCGACGAAGAATGAACCGCCAAGCAGTCACCACCGCAAAGCGCGTCGTAATCAAGATTGGATCCTCTTCTCTTACAGGTGCTGCCGGTTCAGAGCTAGACCCACATGCAGTTCAAAAGGTTGTTGATCTCGCGTACTACTTAAAAAATCGCGGAGCTGAAGTAGTTGTTGTTTCATCAGGAGCAATTGCGGCAGGCCTTTCCCCATTGGGCCTGAAAGTCCGCCCTAAAGATTTAGCTACTCAGCAAGCAGCAGCTTCCGTTGGCCAGGGGCTTTTGATTGCGCAATACAGCGAGAAGTTCAAGACTCACGGAGTTATCTCTTCTCAAGTTCTACTTACAACTGAGGATGTGGTTCGCCGTTCTCACTACGCCAATGCACAACAGACTCTCAATAAGTTGCTCTCACTTGGCGTCATACCAATCATTAACGAGAATGACACTGTTGGAACTCAAGAGATTCGCTTTGGAGATAACGATCGATTGGCAGCACTTGTCGCACTGTTAATCCAGGCAGATTTACTGATCCTCGTTTCAGATATTGATGCGCTCTACGACGCACCTCCTATACAGGCCGGTGCGCAACCAATTCGCTACGTTGCAGATATGGCAGATATTGAATCCATCACTCTAGGTGGTGCAGGTTCTGCCGGAGTCGGCAGCGGAGGAATGGTTACCAAGGTAGAAGCGGCCCGCATTGCAACAAGCGCCGGAATCCCAATGTTGCTGACATCACTTCACGAATCAGGACACGCAGTCACCGGTGAAGATGTGGGAACCTTCTTTGAAGCGCATCACTCCAAGGCAAACTCACGTCTGCTCTGGCTTGCTCACGCATCAACTCCACGTGGTCGCCTGATTCTTGACGATGGAGCAGTCACTGCAATTCTTGAGCGCGGAGTCTCACTCTTGCCAGCAGGAGTCACAGCCGTTGAAGGTGAATTCATTTCAGGCGATACCGTCGAGCTCGCATCGAAGGCGGGCAAGGTCATTGCCCGCGGATTGGTTGCCTTCGACTCTGAAGAAATTCCTCAGATGCTCGGCCGTTCTACAAAGGAACTGGCAGCATCTCTCGGCGCCGAATACGAGCGCGAATTAGTGCATCGAGATGATTTAGTTCTTCTTTAGTAGTTCTTTTCTGCAATCTGCTTTAAGACAGAGACAATCTTGGGAGCAATTCCATCAGCAGAGGTCGGTAAATCACTTAACTTCACAATGACGGTTTTATTGGCTTTATCTTGGTAGATATATTGGCCGTGGAGACCCATCATTAAATTGATTCCTGGATATGGGTGCCACATCTGTGCGCTGTAGCCCCATCCATAATCCAAAGTAACTGCAGGAGTTGAGAGACGCTTCTGCCACGCGGCACTTGCAATTGTTGGAGACCCAGTCACCAGCGCTTGGCCTACGCGCGCGTAGTCGCGGGCAGCTGCGTTGAAGCAGCAGAACGCTTTCTCAAAGCCACCCTTGTGATCGACATTCCAGGTTGCATCATGATCGGCGCCTACCTTCTGCCAAACTCGATCTGTAAATTCTTCAGAGAGATTACGCCCGGTTACCTTCTGAATAATGAGCCCAAGCATCTGGGTATTAACGCTGCGATACTCTGGGAAGGTCCCTGGTTCTTCCCGCATCTTGCGGTTGTTCAGCAACCACCAATTCACATCAGAAGTTGCGTACATCTGCGCAATTGCGACGCCCCACCCTGAAGGACCTGATGGGTAATTATCTGAAACTCCAATTCCTGAGTTCATATCGAGCAAATTCTTTACGGTGACCTTATCGAAGGGCGTTCCTGCTTTGAAATTTGGGAGAATTGAGACGAAAGTATCGGACTCCTTGATTTTGCCTTCATCAATCAGTTGGCCAATCAAAAGAGAAGTCATGGTCTTTGCAACAGAGTAAGAAGGCAGGATTGTGCTCTCACTCTTTCCGTTGAGATAAGACTCGTACGTGATTTTGCCGTCACGAATGATTAAAAATGCGTTTGTGCTTGTCTTGCTAAGAAATTCATCAAAAGTAATTCTCTTGCCATCATATTTAACGTTCTCAACTGTTTCGGAGTTGCCAGTCTTCCAGGGCGCAAAAGTTGAAGGCGCTGCGACAATGTAGTGATAGGGCATCAAATCAGGAGTCTTTGAGGCAGGAGCCAAGCCAAGTTTGATGGCAGCAATCGGTTCGGGATACCGAATTGCTTTCGTCAACCCAAAGAGCGCCAGATAGATAACGAGAAGAACGACTACGACCCTGCGAATTAATTTCAGCACGGCAAAATCGTAACTCCCGATAGGCTTATTCCCATGGATGCAGAGCAGATAGTCGGAGACTTAGCGCTCAAAGCCCGCAAGGCTGCGCGCACACTTTCGACTGCATCTGGCGCAGAACGCAAAGCTGGCCTTGAGGCAATCGCGCAAGCAATTGAATCGCGTAGCGCTGAAATTCTCGCTGCGAATGAAAGCGATATGAACAACGCGCGTGCGCAAGATATGCACCCACAAATGCAAGATCGCTTACTTCTCACTGCAGGGCGTATTCAGGCAATCGCTGGGGGAGCGCGCCAAGTGGCCGCCCTTACTGATCCATTGGGTCAAACCCTTCGCAAATCAACTCTTCCCAATGGTCTGGAACTTGAACAGATTTCTGTTCCATTTGGAGTTATCGGCATGGTCTATGAAGCTCGTCCTAATGTGACGGTCGATGCTGCGGCAATCCTGGTGATGTCCGGCAACTCTGCTCTCTTACGTGGATCATCGAGTGCGCGCAACAGCAATGAGATTCTCGTTAACGTTATGAGAGATGCGCTAGCTACGACCAAGATTTCACCCGATGTAATTCAATTGGTTCCCTCAGAAGACCGTGCAACCACCAAGGCGCTGCTCACTGCTCGTGGCAAGGTAGATCTCGTCATTCCACGAGGAAGTGCCGCCCTTATCCGTATGGTTGTTGATGAAGCCACAGTTCCAACTATCGAAACTGGCGCAGGTGTCTGCCATGTTTATATCGATGAATTTGCTGATATCGAGAAGGCGCTACCTATTCTTATCAATTCCAAGACGCATCGCCCAAGCGTCTGCAATGCCGCAGAGACCTTGTTGGTTCACAGAGCAATTGCTCCAATATTCCTGCCGATGGCGCTCAAAGCACTTATTGGTGCTGGAGTTATCTTGCACTCTGATGCAACTGCTCAGAAAGTTGCTGACACTTTCGCAATTGCATCAACGCTAGCCACTGAAGAGAATTGGGCTACTGAGTACGGTGTCCTCGAGATGAATGTGGCTGTTGTTGATTCCGTTGATGCTGCCGCAGATCATATCGCTCGATACGGCACCAATCACACCGAAGCGATTGTCAGTGAAAACAAGGAGAACATTGCCCGCTTTATCGCACTCGCTGATTGCGCTGCAGTCATGGTCAACGCATCCACACGTTTTACCGATGGTGAGCAGATGGGATTTGGCGCAGAGATCGGAATTTCAAATCAGAAGTTACATGCCCGAGGACCCATGGGCCTTGAGGCGATGACTACAACCACGTGGATAGTTACTGGTACAGGGCAGATTCGCTCTTAAAGTCATCTTTTTATAGACTGCTGGCATGAGCAGCCTCTCCCGTGATGATGTCGCAAAACTTGCTGGCCTTGCCCGCATCGAGATGACTGAATCCGAACTCGTCGAACTCTCCTCACAATTTGGAATGATTCTTGACGCTGTGGCTCGCGTGCAAGAGATGGATCTATCGGGAGTTAAGGCAACCTCCCACCCACAGCCACTTGAAAATATTGCTCGCCCCGACGTCGTTCTTCCAAGTCTTTCTCCAGAAGATGCGCTGTCGGGTGCACCTGCACAAGAAGAGTCACGTTTCCGTGTGCCACAAATCTTGGGTGAAGCAGAATGATTCAGCAGACCGCTGCCCAGATGGCAGAAGCCCTAACAAAGGGTGCGACAACCTCAGTCGAACTGACACAGGCACACCTTGATCGCATTGCAGCCGTTGATGGCCAAGTAAAAGCTTTCTTGCACGTTGATTCCGAAGGTGCGCTGGCACAGGCTAAAGATGTTGATGAACGCCGCGCTAAGGGTGAAAAGCTTTCGCCTATCGCGGGTGTTCCACTTGCACTCAAAGATGTTCTTGCGCAGAAGGGCGTTCCAACAACTGCAGGTTCAAAGATTCTGCAAGGTTGGCGCCCACCATATGACTCAACAGTGGTCAGCAAACTAAAAGATGCTGGCGTTGTCATTATGGGTAAGACCAATATGGATGAATTTGCGATGGGTTCATCGACTGAAAATTCAGGATACGGCCCAACTTTTAACCCTTGGGATTTAACCCGAACTCCGGGCGGTTCATCAGGTGGGTCTGCAGCTGCAGTCTCTGCCTTTGAAGCACCACTTGCGATTGGGTCAGATACTGGTGGATCAATTCGCCAACCAGCAGCACTGACTGGAATCGTTGGAGTGCGCCCGACATACGGCGCAGTTTCTCGCTTCGGTCTCATCGCGTATTCATCAAGCCTTGATCAAGCAGGACCATTTGGTCGCACCGTTTTAGATACAGCTCTCCTTCACGAAGTTATTGCTGGCCATGATGTGCGCGATGCAACAAGTATCAATGCACCAGTTCCTGCAGTCGTCAACGCTGCCAAGAGCGGCGATGTTAAGGGAATGAAGATTGGTGTTATCAAGCAATTGCAAGGCGAGGGTTATCAGAAAGGCGTGCAGACATGTTTTGATGAATCACTTCAGCTTCTTGCCTCCCTTGGCGCTGAAATTGTAGAAGTAGATTGCCCTAGCTTTGAATATGCACTTGCTGCCTACTACTTAATTGCACCATCTGAATGTTCTTCCAATCTGGCACGCTTTGATGCGATGCGTTATGGCCTTCGTGTGGGCGATACCGATGGCGCATCAGCAGAGGCTGTTATGAGCGCTACTCGTGATGCTGGCTTTGGCCGCGAGGTTAAGCGCCGCATTATCCTTGGTACATACGCTCTCTCATCAGGATATTACGATGCGTATTACGGCAGCGCACAGAAGATTCGCACCTTGATCATTCAAGATTACGCAAAAGCATTTGCTCAGGCAGATGTGCTGGTTTCACCAACTGCGCCCACAACTGCATACAAGATTGGCGAGAAGGTCGATGACCCGATGGCTATGTACTTAGGCGATGTTGCAACGATTCCCGTCAACCTCGCCGGTATCTGTGGAATGTCACTTCCTGCAGGCCTTGCCGAAGAAGATAACTTGCCAGTTGGTTTCCAGATTATGGCTCCTGCGATGCAGGATCATCGCCTCTACCAAGCAGGAGCAGCACTTGAAGCCGAGCTCCTTACAAAGTGGGGCGCACCGATTCTTTCTCAAGCACCAGTGCTGGGGGGAGTGAAGTAATGACACTTCCAACATATGACGAAGTCATCGCAAAGTGGGATCCGGTAATCGGACTTGAAGTTCACGTCGAACTCAATACTGCAAGCAAGATGTTCTGTTCGTGTGCCACAGAGTTTGGTGGCGCTCCCAATACTCAGACATGTCCTGTCTGTTTGGCACTTCCCGGCGCACTTCCTGTCGTTAACGAGAAGGCGATTGAATCTACGATTCTTATCGGCCTGGCACTTAACTGCAAGATCGCTCCTTACAGCCGCTTTGCTCGCAAAAACTACTTCTATCCCGATATGCCTAAGAATTTCCAGATTTCTCAGTATGACGAACCCATCTGCTTTGATGGTTATGTCGATGTAGAGATTGAAACCGAAGAGGGACTCAAGCAGTTCCGTATCGAGGTAGAGCGCGTTCATATGGAAGAAGACACTGGCAAATCACTCCACGTAGGAGGCGCAACCGGTCGTATCCATGGCGCTGACTACTCACTTCTTGATTACAACCGCGCCGGTATTCCACTCGTTGAAATTGTTACCAAGATTGTTCCGGGCACTGGCAAGTACGCACCAGAAGTTGCCAAGGCATATGTTGCTGAACTCCGCGATATCTTGCGTGGACTTAAAGTCTCAGACGTCAAGATGGAGCAAGGTTCACTTCGTTGCGATGCCAACGTATCTCTGAAGCCAATTGGCTCTGATGCATTAGGAACTCGCTCTGAGACCAAGAATGTGAACTCACTTCGCTCCGTGGAGCGCGCCATCCGCGGAGAAATGATCCGCCATGCAGAACTTTTGAATGAAGGCAAGAAGGTCAAGCAAGAGACCCGTCACTTCCAAGAAGACACTGGCCTTACTCGTTCTGGCCGCTCGAAGGAGCAAGCTGAGGATTACCGCTACTTCCCAGATCCAGATTTAGTTCCTGTCACACCGTCTGCTGCTTGGATTGAAGAGCTGCGCGCAACGCTTCCTGAGCGCCCATCACTTCGCCGCAAGCGCTTAAAAGAAGAGTGGAACGTTCCTGAAAAAGAGATGGAAGCGATGATCAACGCTGATGTCTTGGATATCGTGGAAGCAACCGTTCTATTGGGTGCAGATCCCACAAAGGCGCGTACGTGGTGGCTTGGTGAGATTTCACGTATCGCTAACGATCGGAACGTGGCCATTGCAGATCTTGCGATTACTCCGGCAGATGTTGCAGAGATTGTGGCACTTGTTGCCGCAGGTGAACTCACCGACAAACTTGCTCGCCAAGTTGTTGAAGGCGTTGTTGCTGGCGATGGTAAGCCATCTGAGGTTGTTGCAAAGCGTGGAATCAAGGTGGTTAACGATGATGGCGCACTGATGGCTGCCATTGAAAAGGTTTGCGCCGAACAAGCAGAAACTGCTGAGAAAGTACGCGGGGGACACCTACCTGCAGCTGGTGCGCTAATCGGCGCAGTCATGAAAGAGACAAAGGGCCAAGCAGATGCTGCGCGAGTTCGCGAGCTCCTTCTTGGCCACCTTGGCGCTAATTAGTTAGTGGGTTCTACTTAATTAGTGAACTCCGGCACCCTCTGTTTCAACAAGTGACTCTTTACCGATCTTGATAAAGAAGAAGAGCACAACTGCACCGGCAAAGAGAAGTGCAGCACTGCACTTAAATGCCACGGTAAATCCATGAGTCATTGCAAATGGCATCACAGTCTTTCCGAGCTCAGTATGTGCTGCTGCATAGGTGGCTGTTGCCGTTGCCGCCACAGTATTGAGTAGCGCTGTACCCAAAGAGCCACCAATCTGCTGTGAGGTATTGAGCATCGCACTGGCAACACCAGTGTCTTTACCTGAGATTCCGTGAAGTGAGGTTGACGTCAGTGGAATAAAGACAAGCGCCATTCCGCTCGACATAATCAAGAGCGATGGAACAACGTGGGTTAAGTACGCTGTATCTGGAGTAATGCGGGTAAGCAGAAGTAGACCAATACCAGCTGCAATAAGGCCCGGAACCATCAAAGGCTTTGGACCAAACTTAGGTAGCAATTGAGACGCAACACCTGCGAAGATGATGATTCCGGCTGTAAATGGCAAGAAGGCAAAACCGGTCTTGAGTGGACTGAATCCGAGGATTACCTGAAGGTAGAGACCGAGGAAGAGGAACATAGAAAATAGCCCGGCACCTACAACAAGTGAACCAAGATATGAACCAGCGCGGTTGCGTTCTGTAATGACGCGAAGTGGCATCAATGGATTTGCAACGCGACGTTCGATGATGATGAATGAAACAAGTAGGACAACGGCTGCGGCGAAGAAAGTCAGCGTGGTTGTATCTGACCACCCCTTACGTGCTGCTTCATTGAATCCGTAGGTAAGTGAGAAGAGACCCAATGATGCGGTCACAACGCCAGGGATATCGTATTTATTATTTCCAGCTGCCTTTGATTCGTGAACAAACTTAAAGGCGAGCAATGAAGCGATGATTGCAATAGGAGTATTTACTCCGAGGCACCAACGCCATGATGCGTATTGGGTCAGCGTTCCACCGACGATGAGGCCGATGGCGGCTCCTCCGCCTGAGATTGCACCGAAGACACCGAATGCCTTTGCGCGCTCTTTAGGATCAGTAAAAGTCTCAGAGATGATTGCTAAAGCTGCAGGAGCAAGGAGTGCTCCAAAAACACCTTGCAGTCCACGTGAGCCAAAGAGCAGCCCTTGTGATGAAGCGATTCCGCCGAGAGCAGAAGCAGCGGCAAAACCAAGAAGTCCGATGATGAAGATCTTCTTACGACCTACATAGTCACCGATACGGCCACCGAGAAGAAGGAGTGAACCAAATGCCAGAGTGTATGCAGTGATGACCCATTGCTGATTGGCATCAGAGATTCCGAGATCGACCTTGGCGCGCGGGATGGCGATATTCATAATCGAGCTATCGAGAACGAGCATGAGCTGTGAAATCGCTACAACCAGGAGTGTTCTCCAGCGGTCTGGAGCTGATCCTTTTACATGGCCTTGGGCATCGCGTATTTGATTGGGCACAAAATCTCCTCTAAATAAGTATCAGCATTAAAGCAAAATCAAGAATTCATCTTGAATAGTGGAATCTTATCTGAGAGGAGGCAACTTCTCTTTTTGAGTATTACGCTGGGTCCATGTCAAAGATGAAGCCTCGTTCTGGAGTAGTTACTGATGGTCTCGAGAGAGCCCCTGCGAGAGGAATGTTGCGTGCTGTTGGAATGGGAGATGAAGATTGGGTGAAGCCGCAAATCGGTATTGCATCTTCATGGAATGAAATCACTCCGTGCAATCTTTCACTGGATCGTTTAGCAAAAGCTTCAAAGCAAGGTGTCATCGAAGCTGGTGGATTCCCAATGCAATTTGGAACCATCTCAGTCTCTGACGGTATTTCTATGGGCCACGAAGGAATGCACTTCTCGCTAGTTTCTCGTGAAGTAATCGCAGACTCAGTTGAGACTGTGATGAATGCAGAGCGCTTTGATGGAATGGTGACATTTGCCGGTTGCGATAAATCACTCCCTGGAATGATGATGGCGGCAGCTCGGCTCGATGTTGCATCAGTATTTGTCTATGCTGGTTCTACTTTGCCTGGTCAGGTCGATGGCAAAGATGTCACCATCATCGATGCATTTGAAGCAGTGGGTGCATGTGCTCGTGGTCTGATTACAAAAGATCGTGTTGACCAAATTGAACGCGCTATCTGCCCAGGAGAAGGCGCATGTGGCGGTATGTATACCGCCAATACCATGGCAAGTATTGCTGAAGCTATTGGTCTATCACTTCCAGGGTCTGCTGCTCCTCCTGCAGTCGATCGTCGCCGTGATGCATATGCAATCAAGTCAGGTGCTGCAGTTGTTGAACTTATCCGCAAAGGAATCACGACTCGCGATATCTTGACGAAGAAGGCATTTGAAAATGCCATCACAATCTTGATGGCACTCGGTGGCTCTACCAACGCTGTCCTTCACTTACTTGCAATTGCTTATGAAGCAGAGGTAGATCTGACTCTTGAAGATTTCCACCGCATTGGTTCCAAGGTGCCACTACTGGGCGACCTCAAGCCATTCGGTAAGTACGTCATGACAGATGTTGATCGCGTGGGTGGAATCCCTGTTGTACTTCGCATTCTTCTTGATGCGGGATACCTGCACGGAGATTGCATGACAGTCACAGGAAAGACGATGGCAGAAAATTTGGCAGATATTAATCCACCATTCCCAGATAGCGATGTGCTCTTCCCAGCAGATAAGCCAATTTCTACAGATGTGGGAATCACCATCCTCGGTGGAACTCTTGCCACCGAAGGCGCTGTCTGTAAGACAGCTGGTATCGGCATCGAAACTTTCGAAGGTCCAGCGCGGGTCTTTGAACGCGAACAAGCTGCGATGGATGCAGTTGAAAATGGAACAATCAAAGAGGGCGATGTAGTGGTAATTCGCTATGAAGGTCCTAAGGGTGGACCGGGTATGCGCGAGATGTTGATGGTGACAGGTGCAATTAAGGGCGCAGGTCTTGGTAAGAAGACGCTTCTTCTTACCGATGGTCGATTCTCTGGTGGATCAACTGGTCTCTGCGTTGGTCACATTTCTCCTGAAGCAGTCGATGGTGGACCAATCGCATTTATTAAGGATGGCGATCGCATTCGCATCGATGTCGTCAATCGCACACTTGATTTACTTGTTGACCCAGCCGAACTTGAAGCTCGCAAAGTGGGATGGAAGCCAATCCCACATAAGTTCACTCGGGGAGTACTTGCCAAGTTTTCCAAGGGTGTCAGTTCAGCCTCCGAGGGCGCTGTCTGGAAGTAATCGGATTTCTCATTCCATTTATTGAGACATTCATCTCATCTCTTGACGCATAGCCCTGCCGCGATGGAGAATAGGAACATGCAAACGACTCAGACTTCAGTGACTTCAGTGGTGGTGATTCGATAGCGCGTGCCTTCATGTCACGCGCCCTCAGATATCTGAGGGTTTTTTCATTTAACAACAGTTCTGTTTACAGTACACGAGAGAGAAAGGAGCAAGAAGATGGCGCAACACGTTCACACACCGAACGGCACAGAAATGACAGGAGCTTCTTCATTGGTGAAAAGCCTAGAAGCAGCTGGCGTTGATGTGATGTTTGGACTTCCTGGTGGCGCAATCCTTCCTGCTTACGATCCCATCTACGACTCAACAATTCGCCACATCTTGGTGCGCCACGAACAAGGCGCCGGACACGCAGCAACTGGGTATGCCCAAGTAACTGGTCGCGCAGGCGTTTGTATCGCAACATCAGGACCCGGAGCTACAAACCTCGTAACACCACTCATGGATGCTGCAATGGATTCAGTTCCACTTGTTGCAATCACTGGTCAGGTTCCATCGGCTGCGATCGGAACAGATGCATTCCAAGAAGCTGATATTCGCGGCATCACCATGCCATTTACTAAGCATAATTACTTAGTCACCGATCCGGCACAGATCCCAGGTGTTATTGCTGAGGCATTCCATATTGCAACAACAGGTCGTCCAGGTCCGGTCCTTGTCGATATCGCTAAAGATGCGCTCCAGAAGATGACTACATATAACTGGCCAACGTCAATCAAACTTGCTGGCTACAACCCAAAGACAACACCAGACTCACAGGCCATCACCGATGCAGCAGCTCTTATTGCGCAATCATCTAAGCCTGTCTTCTATGTCGGCGGTGGCGTTATCAAAGCCAATGCGCATGCAGAACTTCGCCAGCTCGTAGAACTTCTCGGTGGACCAGTTGTCACAACTCTTATGGCACGTGGAGCATTTCCTGATTCACATCCATTGCATATGGGTATGCCAGGGATGCACGGAACCGTGGCTGCTGTAACTGCCCTGCAAAAGGCTGATCTACTCATTACTTTAGGCGCACGCTTCGATGACCGTGTCACAGGCAAGCTATCTACCTTCGCACCAAATGCGAAGATTCTTCACGCCGATATCGACCCTGCTGAAATTGGCAAGAACCGTCATGCTGATGTTGCTGTCGTGGGCGACGTCAAAGAGACAATCGCAGCACTTATTCCGGCACTCAAAGCAGCTCTTGCTAAGAACAAGCCAGATCTGACTGCCTGGTTACGCCAGATGAACTCGCTGAAATCAACATACCCATTGGGCTTTGATATTCCTTCCGACGGTTCACTGTCACCGCAATTAGTTATCCAACGTCTTGGACAAATTTCGGGCACCGACACCATCTTTACTGCAGGTGTTGGTCAGCATCAGATGTGGGCCTCACAATTTATCTCGTATGAACATCCACGCACCTGGCTTAACTCAGGTGGTGCAGGCACGATGGGTTACGGCGTACCCGCTGCGATGGGTGCAAAAGTTGGAGCGCCAGATACAACAGTGTGGGCAATCGATGGTGATGGATGTTTCCAGATGACCAATCAAGAGCTCGTTACCTGTGCACTCAACAATATTCCGATCAAGGTTGCCATCATTAATAACGAATCACTTGGCATGGTCCGCCAATGGCAGACCTTGTTCTACGACGGTCGTTATTCAAATACCTCACTTGATTCAAAGCGCGTTCCCAACTTCCCAATGCTTGCTGAATCTATGGGATGCGTAGGACTTGCCTGCGATCGCCCAGAAGATCTTGATAAGACAATTGAAATGGCGATGTCGATTAATGACCAACCAGTTGTTGTTGATTTCCGCGTTCACCGCGATGCCATGGTCTGGCCGATGGTTGCTGCCGGAACATCAAATGATGAAATCATGATTGCTCGCGCTACTGCGCCTGACTGGGATTCACAGGAGCTCTAATGACTTCTAATCGCCGTCAACACACTCTGGAAGTTCTGGTCGAAAACGAGCCAGGAGTACTTGCTCGCGTCTCTGGTCTCTTTTCCCGCCGCGCCTTTAACATCGAGACCCTTAATGTGGGGCCCACCGAAGATTCATCCATCTCAAAGATGATTATTGGAGTAGCTGTAGAAGGTCACTCACTCGAGCAAGTAATTGCTCAGCTCGACAAGCTCATCAGTGTTATCTCGATCAAAGATGTAACGCCTAAGGCAAAAGAAGTTCGCGACACACAACCTGACTATCAAAACTAAGCAAGAAACTACAAAAGGAGAAACACTGTGGCAACGATGTATCACGAAGAGGATGCAGATCTATCCATCATCCAGGGTCGCAAGGTCGCGATCATCGGTTACGGCTCACAGGGCCATGCACATGCGCTCAACCTCCGCGACTCCGGCGTTGATGTTCGCGTTGGCCTTAAGGAAGGTTCTCCATCTCGCGCCAAGGCAGAGGCGGAAGGACTTCGCGTTACCTCAGTAGCTGAAGCAGTGAAGGAAGCCAGCGTCATCATGATCTTGGCTCCAGATCACTTGCAGCGCCATATCTATGCAGAATCAATCTTGCCTAACCTAGAAAAGGGCGATGCTCTCTTCTTCGGTCACGGTTTCAATATCCGTTTCGGCTACATCAAGCCATCTGCTGATGTCGATGTATGTATGGTCGCTCCTAAGGGCCCAGGACACTTGGTTCGTCGTGAGTACGCAGCAGGTCGCGGAGTTCCAGTCATCGTTGCAGTCGAACAAGATGCAACAGGTAACGCATGGCCACTCACACTTTCCTACGCAAAGGCAATCGGCGGACTTCGCGCAGGCGGAATCCTCACAACATTTACAGAAGAGACAGAGACCGACTTGTTCGGTGAGCAGTCAGTTCTCTGTGGTGGAGCGTCGCAGTTGGTTATGTATGGCTTTGAGACTTTGGTGGAAGCTGGATACCAGCCAGAAGTTGCTTACTTCGAGTGCTTGCACGAACTCAAACTTATTGTTGACCTCATGTATGAAGGTGGAATCGCAAAGCAGCGCTGGTCAGTCTCTGACACCGCTGAATTCGGTGACTATGTATCAGGTCCACGTGTTATCGATCCACACGTCAAGGAGAATATGAAGGCAGTACTTGCCGATATTCAATCTGGTGCATTTGCAAAGCGCTTCGTTGACGATCTCGAGAGCGGTGCAAAGGAATTCACAGCACTTCGCGCAAAGGGTGAAGCACACCCAATCGAGACAGTTGGTCGCGAACTCCGTAAGATGTTTAGCTGGATGAAGAACACCAATAAGGACGATTACAAAGAGGGAAGTGCCGCGCGTGGCTAAACCCGTTGTTTTGATTGCTGAAGAACTCAGCGCTGCAACGCTTGATGCTCTCGGTCCTGACTTTGAAGTTCGCAATTGCGACGGTGCAAACCGCGATGAACTTCTTGCAGCCTTAGGCGCTGGCGTTGACGCTGTTCTTATCCGTTCTGCAACAAAGATGGATGCTGAAGCGATTGCCGCAGCAAAGGGCCTTAAGGTCATTGCTCGCGCAGGTGTAGGTCTTGATAACGTTGATATTCCTGCTGCAACTGCAGCTGGTGTCATGGTTGTTAACGCACCTACATCAAATATCGTTTCAGCTGCAGAACTAGCAATCTCACTTCTCTTAGCTTCAGCTCGCTTTATTTCACCAGCTCATGCTGCTCTTAAGGCAGGAAAGTGGGCGCGTTCTAAGTACACAGGCGCTGAACTCTTCGAGAAGACTCTTGGCGTAGTTGGCTTTGGTCGTATTGGTCAATTAGTGGCCCACCGCATGCAGGCATTTGGTATGAACATCATTGCCTACGATCCATATTTGCAACCAGCAAAGGCTGCGCAACTTGGCGTAGAACTCGTCGAACTCGATGAACTCTTAAAGCGTTCTGACTTCATCACCATTCACTTGCCGAAGACAAAAGAGACTGCAAACCTTATTGGCGTAGAAGCGCTCAAGAAGGTAAAGAAGGAAGTTCGCATCATCAACGCCGCCCGTGGCGGAGTACTTGATGAAGCTGCCTTGTATGACGCAATCACTGAAGGTCGCGTTGCAGGAGCTGGTCTTGATGTTTATGTCACCGAACCATGCACTGATTCACCTCTATTCCAGCTTGATCAAGTTGTTGCAACACCGCACTTAGGTGCATCAACTGATGAAGCACAAGAGCGTGCAGGTATCGCAGTCGCTGTCTCAGTGCGTAAAGCACTTGCCGGCGAATTGGTACCGGATGCTGTCAACGTTAAGGGTGGAGCAATCCACGATGAGATCCGTCCTTCACTTCCACTTGTTGAGAAGATGGCGCAGATTGCAACTGCCATTGCTGGCGAGACTCCAGTTTCCATGGATATCACCGTCAAGGGCGATATCTCAGGACATGATTCATCAATCCTGGCTATCAGCGCGCTTAAGGGCGTGCTCGTTGCCTCAGGTTGCGAAGACGTTACCTACGTCAACGCTCCAGGACTTGCCGCAGAGCGCGGCGTTACTTCATCTGTAACCACGACTCCTGAAAGCCACGAATACCGAAGCATGATTTCACTTCACGCAGCGCTTTCAAATGGAAAGTCAATCAAGGTTGATGGAACTCTGATGGGTATCCGTAAGGTTGAAAAAATCATTGCTATCGATAACTTTGATCTTGATCTTCCTCCAACAGATAACCTGCTCTTCCTGCGTTATGCAGATAAGCCAGGCGTTGTTGGCACAGTTGGAAATGCGCTGGGAAGTTCAAAGATCAACATCGCAGGAATGCAGGTTGCTCGTGAGTCAGCAGGCGGAAGCGCTCTGATGGCTATCACTGTTGATTCTCCTGTCTCTGATGCAGTTGCTGAAACAGTCAAGAAAGAGACTGGTGCAGAGCTCGTTCGTTCAGTTACTTTGGTGAATTAATGGCGCGCACAATCAACCTTGCAGTAATTCCAGGCGATGGAATCGGCACAGAAGTTGTTAATGAGGGTCTTAAAGTTCTTGATGTTGTCGCCGCTAAATACGGCGTGACCTTTAATAAGACCAACTACGACTTAGGGGCCGGTTATTGGCATCGTACTGGTGAAGTTCTTCCTGACTCAGTTCTGGCAGAGCTCGCTAAGGCCGATGTCATCTTGCTTGGCGCAGTAGGGGACCCAACAGTTCCTAGCGGCGTTCTTGAGCGCGGCCTACTTCTTAAGTTGCGCTTCGCCTTTGATCACTACATCAACTTGCGCCCTGCAAAGTTGATGCCAGGAGTTACTGGTCCACTTGCAACAAAGGCGCCTATCGATTTCATCGTTGTCCGCGAAGGAACTGAAGGCCCATACGTAGGCGCCGGTGGCGTACTTGCTGAAGGCACAGATGCAGAGATTGCAACTGAGGAATCACTCAACACTCGTCGTGGCGCTGAGCGCGTTATCCGCGATGCCTTTGCTCGCGCCGCAGCGCGTGACCGTAAGAAACTTACCTTGGTGCATAAGAATAACGTGCTCACTCACGCGGGCAGCTTATGGACTCGCACTTTTAATGAGGTTGCTAAAGAGTTTCCAACCGTCACAACTGATTACTTACACGTTGATGCCGCATCGATGTTCTTTGTTACCAACCCAGAGCGCTTTGATGTTGTCGTCACAGATAACCTATTCGGAGATATCTTGACCGATATCGCAGCAGCAATCTGTGGCGGAATCGGCCTTGCTGCTTCAGGAAATATCAACCCAACCGGCAAGTTCCCATCAATGTTTGAGCCTGTTCATGGCTCTGCACCAGATATCGCTGGCAAGAACATCGCAGATCCAACTGCGACGGTAATGTCTGTTGCGATGATGCTTCATCACCTTGGGTTAACAGACGCAGCAAAAGATGTTGAAAGGGCTGTCGCTGCTGATTTAGTGTCACGAGGCGATAGCAAGCGTGGCACCACCGAAATCGGTTCAGCACTCGCGGCATTGGTGAAGTAAATGAAGATCAATCTCAATCCACACGCAGTTCCAACGGCAGAGCGCGAAGAAAAGGTCGCTAACTGTGGTTTTGGAAAGTATTACACCGACCATATGGTCGTCTGCGAATGGACTGAGAGTGGTGGTTGGCAAGAGCCAGAGTTAAAGCCATATGGCCCACTGACTCTTGATCCTGCAACTGCAGTCTTTCATTACGGCCAGGAAATCTTTGAAGGAATGAAGGCATATCGCCAACCTGACGGCGGTATTTCACTCTTTCGCCCTGAAGCAAATGCACGTCGATTTGCAAAGTCTGCTCATCGTTTAGCACTTCCTGAAATGCCAGAAGAGCTCTTCTTGGAAACTGTTCATACTCTCGTGAAGCACGATGCAGGTTGGACTCCAGGAAAAGTGGGCGAATCTCTCTACATTCGCCCATTTATGATTGCCACAGAAGTTGGCTTAGGTGTTCGCCCAACAAATAAGGCGACCTACATTCTTATTGCAACTCCGGCTGGCGCTTACTTTGATCCATCAAAGGCAGTCTCTGTCTGGATCTCAACTGAATATGTTCGCGCTGCACTTGGTGGAACAGGTGAGGCAAAGTGCGGCGGAAACTACGCAGCATCCCTTGTTGCACAAAAGGCCGCAGCAAAAGAAGGTTGCGATCAAGTTGTCTGGATCGATGCCAAAGAGCGTAAGTGGATTGAAGAGATGGGCGGCATGAACCTTTACTTCGTAAAGGGTAAAGGCGCTGATGCAACTGTTATTACTCCAAAGCTCACCGGAACCCTTCTTCCTGGAATCACTCGCGATTCAATTCTTTCTGTGGCTAAAGATCTTGGTTACAAGACAGATGAAGTTATGCTCTCTATCGATGATTGGCGCGATGGCGTCACATCGGGTGACATCACTGAAATCTTTGCCTGCGGAACTGCAGCTGTTGTCTCTCCTGTAGGACAAGCAAAATCTGCGATGGGTACATGGGTAACAGGAGACGGACAACCAGGACCAATCACTATGCAGATCCGTAACCACCTCCTTGGAATTCAACACGGCACCATTGCAGATAAGCACGGCTGGGTGAAGAAGGTTTCTCTGTGACCCTAGACAAAACTTCTTTTGATAGGGAAGCCCTCCACATCTATGACACCACTCTTCGCGATGGTGCACAGCAAGAAGGCCTCAGCCTCTCTGTCCACGACAAGTTAACTATTGCGCGCCACCTTGATGATCTAGGCGTTGGCTTTATTGAAGGTGGATGGCCAGGAGCCAACCCAAAGGACACTGAATTCTTTGCAGTCGCTAAGAAAGAGTTAAAGCTTAAGAACGCCACCTTTGTCGCCTTCGGTGCAACCCGTCGCCCAAATGTGAAGGCAGCCGATGATGTTTTGCTTGGTGCGCTCCGTGATTCAGGCGCTCCTGCAGTAACTCTCGTTGCCAAGGCATATGACCGCCATGTTGATCTAGCCCTTAAGACATCCCTTGATGAGAATCTCGAAATGATCCGCGATTCAATCTCACATCTGCGCCAAGAAGGTCAGCGAGTTTTTCTCGATGCAGAACACTTCTTTGATGGCTATCGCGCCAATCGCGCATATGCACTTGAAGTCATTCGTGTTGCGATGGAAGCGGGCGCTGATGTTGCAGCGCTCTGCGATACCAACGGTGGCATGCTGCCTGATGAAATCGCCGATGTAGTTCACGATGTACTAGGTGCAACCTCTGCTCGCCTTGGAATTCACTGCCACAACGACACAGGTTGCGCAGTTGCCAACTCAATGGCTGCAGTTGCCGCAGGCGCAACCCACGTTCAAGGAACTCTTAATGGATATGGCGAGCGAACTGGAAATGCAGACCTTGTCACCATCATCGCTAACTTAGAGCTCAAGAAGAAGAAGGAAGTACTTCCTAAGAACGCACTCCGTGAAGCTTTCCGTATTTCTCACGCCGTTGCTGAAGTAACCAATATTTCTCCTTCCCCTCGCCAGCCATATACAGGCGTATCTGCCTTCGCTCACAAGGCCGGTCTCCATGCCTCTGCAATCAAGGTTGATCCATCTCTCTACCAACATGAAGATCCTTCATCTGTTGGAAACGATATGCGCATGCTTGTTTCAGATATGGCAGGGCGAGCATCTATCGAACTTAAATCTATGGAACTTGGCGTAGACCTTGGGGGAGACCGCGAACTCATTGGTCGCGTAGTAGAACGAGTAAAAGAGATGGAATCTCGTGGCTTTACCTTCGAAGCAGCGGATGCATCTTTTGAACTTCTTCTGCGCGAAGAGGCCACAGGAAAGCGCCCATCATTTTTCACCATTGATAATTGGCTGACTACAACCGAACGTGGCGTAAAGAATGACATCGTGACTAAAGCAGAAGTAACTGTTACCGCACAGGGCAAAGAGATCACATGCTCTGGCGTTGGAAATGGCCCCGTCAACGCATTCGATAATGCACTTCGCGATGGCCTCAATCAACTTTATCCAGAGCTCGCATCCCTTGAACTGACCGATTACAAGGTTCGTATCCTCGAAGGTCGACTCGGCACGGGTGCGGTTACTCGCGTCCTTGTTGAAACTTCTGATGGCAAGGGTGAATGGAACACAGTGGGAGTGCACGAGAACGTGATTGCCGCGTCTGCAATGGCGCTGGAAGATGCCCTTACCTTTGGACTATTACGTCAGGGAAGAAAACCAGAGTAGCTATTTGTCCTTGGCTTCTAAGAGTTCTTTACGTCCCGAGACGTTGAGTATTGAATAAATAGCCATCGTCTCTTGTCGGACTAAAGATTCTGAATAGCCAATTTCTTCTGCAATCGCAGGATTGGAAAAACCCTTCTCAATTAGACTCTTAATCAGAAGCTGTCGAGTGCTCAACTCACCCAACTTTTTCGCCCCATTGCTTGCTCGCTTATGGTTGAACTGTTCAACTCTATAGTTGATTTTCGTAAAGTGAATTGTGGCAAGTGCGCCAGCAGTCCGGATAAATAATTCAAACTCACTATCTATTTTTGGCACTGAGTCAAGCGTTAAAGAGAAAGCACCAAATGGGAGCACCGGACAAATCAGGTGAGAGACCCAAGAATTAGGAATGCCATCAAATTTTTCGAGAGCAGGATATTGATCAAGGAGACCACTTGGTTCAACAAGAATCATTTCATCTCTCTTAACCGCCGCAGTAAAGGGAAGATCAACTGATAGAGGAATGTTTCCCCATCCTTGAACAATCTTCTGGTTAAGCCCAAAGAAGCCGACCGGGGTAAGAAATCCATCATCCGTAATCTCCATTGCAAAAAATGCAGAAGGTTTCAAGTTTCTGAATGTTTCCAACACTAGAAACCTGCATACATCAGGAACCGTCAAACCAGGTCTCGTTAGATAACGAGCCAATCTCTCAACTTCAGACAAGTACATCTCTACCCCCCCCAGATTTGGAGTGCTGATCGAATCTAACCGACCGACACCGACATCATCTTTGGAGCTCTCCGTGACCCGTCCATGACCGGTCTTGCGCATACGTTAACTAGAGCAAATCGAAGTTGGAACTACACCCATGTCATTCACCAGTCAGAAATCAATAATGCCCAGTCATAACCAGTCATTGTAGTTCTAAGAAGAACACATCAAAGCGACAATTCGCAAATGACACCCAACTGCGAGGATCACATGGATACTCAACTGCACCCATCAACAAAAGTCTTTGGCGCCAGCAAGATTGCACGAGCTGTGCTGACGGGAATCCTCGCGATGAGCATGAGTGTTGTGGGGCTATCGAGTGAGAGCGCAAACGGTGGTGGTGCAAATGTACCTGTAATCACAAGCATTACCCCAGCTACAGATGTTGAAGCTGGTGGCGCAACTGCTGTTATTGCAGGAACTGATTTTGATCCAAAAACAGTGTCAGTCACAATTGGTGGCGCTAATGCAGTTGTGAGCACAGGAGCAACTACAACTTCTATCGAGGTTACAGTCCCTGCCGGCACAGCTGGAGCAGTAGATGTTGTTGTTACTAACGGTGATACTCAATTCGACACCTTGGTAGGTGGATTTACATACACAGTTGCCGGTGGTGGTGGTGCAAATGTACCTGTAATCACAAGCATTACCCCAGCTACAGATGTTG
>JBBAMT010000003.1:41161-166331 GCA_040402355.1 Candidatus Planktophila sp.
TGATACTCAATTCGACACCTTGGTAGGTGGATTTACATACACAGTTGCTACACCTGCAGCAACAATCGCAAACGTCGACGTCGCAGGAACGATTGGGTCCGCATTGACCCGCAGGACAGGCGTCATCACCTTGACCAATGACACATTCAATCGAATTGGTGAGGGAGCAGACCTTGCAAGCTTTGTCACAGGGGCGCCAGCAGGAATCACAATCACTGCCGAGGCCACTGTCACTTCTGGGGGTACCTCAGTCACCCTGGTGTTTGTAGGCACACCAACAAGTGCGGTTAGCGGCGCGATGTCAATTACGATCCCACGAAGAGCACTAGCGAGTGGAGCTGCCCTCGCCGTGACGAATAATCCCAATGCTAAGTTCACTGTTGTTGCATCACCACCGGCTGATGCTGATCCAATCGCTGGTGACTTCGATATCACTGGACTGACAGCAACTGCCGATGGATCGGCAAAGGCTGTGACAATTACTCCTAAGGCGGGCAAGTCATCTGGAGCAATAACTCGCAAGTATGCTGGATTGCTAACAGCACCATCAGCTGCTGGAACATACGCAGTGACATTTGATGTTGCAGCTGCAGCAGGCTATAACGCTGTTACTGGACTCTCTGCTGGCAACCTCGTCATTAGCGCACCTGCACCTGCACCAGCACCTGTTGTTGTGTCTTCTCCAGGTATCTCTGCGGCTGAAGAAGCTGCAATCCGTGCAGCGAATGATGCAGCAGCAAAGCTTGAAGCTGAGAAGATAGCTGCTGCGAAGGTAGCTGCCGATGCAAAGGCAGCACTAGATGCAGCTGCAAAGGCTGCAGCCGACAAGGTGGCTCTAGAGAAGGCTGCAGCTGAAAAAGCAATTGCAGACAGATTAGAGACAGCAAGAAATGAAGCAGCAGCGGTAATCGTGAAGGCTGAAGAGGCCAGAGTTGCTGCTGTGGCGGCTAAGGCTGCTTCAGCGACAGCGAGGGTAATACTTTCTAAGACAGGGTTTAGATTGACACTTGATCTTCCTGATATGTACTACGGCAAGATTGTCACGATCTATGTAGGAACTACCAAGAATGGCAAGACGACATACAAGAAGCTCGACTTCTTCGCCCTCGATAAAGAAGATGGAATTGCGACGATTTCATCGAGGGTGAAGTTGGCAAAGGGCCAGATCATCCGCGTTAATGTGGGTAAGACTGTGGTCCAGTCAGTCAGAGTCAGGTAAATGGGTTGCCAGATGGTCCTCGCCGCGGGAAAGCGGGAGGACCATCTGGTGAACCAAAGTGGGGCGATATCCTTCTTGTGTGAGTGATTTCGAGAATGCGCATAGGGGCTACACCCGCCATCTCGAAAAGGAGCGCAACTTATCTGTACATACAGTCCGTGCCTATGTCGGCGATCTCGATAGTTTCTTTGAGCATTTAACGCTTCAGAAAGTTTCTTTAGTTGGCGATATCAGCTTGGCTCATATCCGCTCATGGCTTGCCACACAGCAGGTACGGGGCGGAGCGCGCACCACGCTTTCACGTCGCGCTACATCCATTCGCCTCTTTACTAAATGGGCGACAAAGAACGGATATCTGGCAAAGGATGTGGGTTCAACTCTGGCAACGCCGAAGGCGCACCGCACGCTTCCTGATGTGCTCTCAGTCTCTGATGCAACGACTGCGATGGATTCACTTGCAACACGAGTCGCGGAAGAAGAGAGTCCTATGTCGATTCGTGACTGTGCGATCGTGGAATTGCTCTATGCCACAGGCGCTCGCGTCTCAGAGCTATGTGGGTTAGATCTTAATGATATTGATTACGAACGTAACACGATTCGAGTTTTGGGTAAGGGAAATAAGGAGCGCACGATTCCGCTGGGAGCACCTTCTATGAAGGCGCTCAATAACTGGATTAAGAACGCTCGCACCGATTTACTCAACGATAAATCTGGACGAGCTGTATTTCTTGGTGCACGTGGAAAACGTATTGATCAACGAACAGTGCGCACGATTGTCTATGAAGCACTTTCGGCGCTGGAAGGCGCAGAGCGAATGGGGCCACATGCGCTTCGCCATTCTGCTGCCACCCACCTTCTCGAAGGGGGAGCAGATCTGCGCACAGTTCAAGAGATATTGGGACATGCATCTTTAGCTACGACCCAGATTTATACCCATGTATCAACCGAAAGGCTGCAAAAAGCCTTTAAGCAGGCCCATCCTCGCGCTTAGTTACCTTTTCAAGTTCTGATAGAAATTTTCATGTGGACCAACCAAGAGCAACAATATTATTTCTGTGTCAACGATTTCATATGCCAAGAGCCAATCCAGTTGGCCTACCTTGAACTTGAGAACGAAGACGCCGGAGAGATCTCCTCGCTTCGCGGCACCTAATCTTGGATTCGAACTAAGAGAGTGAATTGCTGTATCTAATTCTTTTTTCTGGTTTGGGTGGAGTTTTTTAATTGAGCGCTGAAACGGCGGGGAAGCGATAAACCGCATCAGCCAAATACATACTCGGTGTCAGCATCTTGTGATTGAGCTTGGAGAATTTCTTTAATTAATTTGAAACTCAGATCTGGGTTCTGTTCGGCGATGAGCGCAATTTTGAAGTAAAACTCAATTTGGCTCGGAACAGAGCGATGTTCAGCCTTCGCTACCTGGCGGGCTTTTATGACGAATTCGTCTTTAAATTTCACATTAGTTGCCATTCCCGAACTATAGACCAAAAAGGAACTTTTAGGTACCTTTCGATCTTCTGGTGGATTTGGGGCGATCGAAGCCACCGTTTAGACTCATACCTGCACGCAAGGATCTTGGAAACAAGGAATTGGCGTGACATCTCAGCATCTATGTATGAACTGACTTATCAGGGAATACAAGCCACTTCGGTCCGCTCTTTATTGAACGGTCGGCGTTGTAGGTGCGACGGTCTAGGTAAATTGCTTAGACATTAACCGAGCAGGTTTAGCGCTGCTGCGCAAAAACCTAAGAAGGAGCGTGCCGTCATGGCAGTAGTAACAATGCGCGAACTCCTCGACAGCGGAGTCCACTTCGGACACCAGACTCGTCGTTGGAATCCAAAGATGAAGCGTTTTATCTTCACAGAACGCAATGGCATCTACATCATCGACATCCAGCAATCACTTGCACTTATCGACTCTGCATATGCATTCGTTAAGGACACTGTTGCTAAAGGTGGCCACGTCCTATTCGTAGGAACAAAGAAGCAGGCTCACAAGCCAATCATCGATCAAGCAGCTCGGGTTGGCATGCCAACAGTTACAGAGCGCTGGTTAGGTGGAATGCTCACTAACTTCCCAACTGTCTACAAGCGCATTCAGCGCCTCAAGGAGCTTGAAGCTCTTGAGACAGCAAATGACCTTTTGCTTACAAAGAAGGAACTGCTTGTTCTTCGTCGTGAGCGCGAGAAGCTCTTTAAGAACCTCGACGGTATCCGTCACATGACCAAGTTGCCTTCAGCAATCTGGGTTGTCGACACAAAGAAGGAGCACCTCGCAGTGGCCGAAGCTAAGAAGCTTGGCATTCCTGTTATTGCGATCCTCGATACAAACTGTGATCCAGATGAAGTTGATTTCAAGATTCCTGGTAACGACGATGCAATCCGCTCGATTGAGCTTTTGACACGCGTCATCACCGATGCAATTGCAGAAGGCCTCAAGGCACGTTCTGCAGCAGCTCCAGCACCAGTAGCTACAGCGGAAGCTGCAGCGTCCGAGCAATTAGCAAACGAGATGTTGTCCGCGGTTCCAGCTGAAGCTGTGACTACAGATGCTGTTCTTGAACAGAAATAAGAAGAGGAAAAGAATTGGCTAACTATTCAGCAGGAGATGTAAAGCGCCTACGCGAAGCAACTGCAGCAGGCATGCTCGATTGCAAGAAGGCACTTGATGAATCAGATGGTGATTACGACAAGGCTGTTGAAATCATTCGAGTTAAGGGACAAAAGGGCGTTACAAAGCGCGAAGGTCGCTTAACTTCAAATGGTTTGGTCGTAGCAAAGGTTTCAGGTGACGCAGGCGTCATGCTCGAACTCAACTGCGAGACAGACTTCGTTGCAAAGGGCGAGCGTTTTATCGCACTTGGCGACGAACTCGTAGAACACCTTCTCTCATCAAAGTCAGCAGATGTCGCTTCATTCCTCGCATCAACAATGGCAAATGGCAAGACCGTTCAGTCAGTAATTGATGAAGGAAATGCGATGTTGGGTGAGAAGATTGAAATTCGCAACATTGCAGTAGTCGATGGCCCAGTTGGTCTCTACCTTCACAAGACAAGCCCAGATTTGCCACCACAGGTTGGCGTTTTGGTGGCCCTTGCTAAGGAAGCAGCTGAAGTTGGTAGAGATGTTGCACAGCACATCGCAGCATTCGCACCACGCTTCGTTAACCGCGAAGATGTTCCAGCAGACCTCATCGAGACCGAGCGTCGTCTTGCAGAAGAGACAGCGATCGCCGAAGGTAAGCCAGAAGCATCACGTTCAAAGATCATCGAAGGCCGCGTCACTGGATTTGTGAAGGAAGTTTCACTGATCGAGCAGGCGTTCGCTAAGGATGCAAAGAAGACTGTAAAGCAGATTCTCGATGAGGCAGGAACCGCTGTTAAGGCATTCCATCGCTTCCGCGTGGGTCAATAAGCTTTTCAATAGAGGGTAATAGACTCCAGAAAAGTAAGAATTCGTTGAGCGAAAGGAGCACCAATGCCAGGTACAAGAGGTACGTATCAGCGGGTGCTCCTTAAGCTTTCTGGAGAAGTTTTTGGTGGCAATAAAGGCATCGGTGTTGATCCCGATGTTCTAGCAGATGTAGCAAAACAGATCGCTGATGTTGTTCGCAGCGGAGTCCAAATAGCAATCGTTGTCGGTGGAGGTAACTTCTTCCGTGGCGCAGAACTTTCTGAGCGCGGCATGGAACGTTCCCGCGCTGACTACATGGGAATGCTCGGAACAGTGATGAACTGTTTAGCGCTCCAAGATTTTCTTGAAAAAGAGGGCGTTGATACTCGCGTCCAGACAGCAATCACTATGGGCCAAGTTGCCGAGCCATATGTGCCACGTCGCGCCATCCGCCACCTAGAAAAGGGTCGCGTAGTTATCTTTGGCGCAGGCGCCGGAATGCCATTCTTTACAACAGATACCGTTGCAGCTCAGCGTGCACTGGAAATTGGAGCAGGAGCTCTCTTGCTAGCAAAGTCTGGCGTTGATGGTGTTTACAACGCCGATCCTCGCAAGGATGCAAGTGCGACTAAGTTCGACACAATCTCTTACGACGAAGTACTTCAGAAGTCACTTGCCGTTGCAGATGCCGCAGCCTTTAGCCTCTGCCGCGAGAACCACCTACCTATCGTGGTCTTCGATCTGATGACTAACGGAAATATTGGCCGCGCTGTTCGCGGTGAAAAGATTGGAACTCTCGTTTCGTAAACGAGAGTCAAAACTAAGGAGCAAACCATGGCAGATGTAACCAGTGCACTCGCAGACGCGACAGATAAGATGAATAAGGCTGTCGAAGTTGCCAAAGATGATTTTGGCGCCATCCGCACAGGTCGTGCCCACCCGGCGATGTTTAACAAGATTATGGTCGATTACTACGGCACCTGGACGGCGCTCTCACAGCTTGCCTCAATTCAGGTCCCTGAATCCCGCATGGCAATTGTCTCTCCCTTCGATAAGGGCGCGATGACATCTATCGAAAAAGCAATCCGTGAATCTGATTTAGGCGTTAATCCAGCAAGTGATGGAGCAATGATTCGCGTTAACTTCCCACAGCTCACAGAAGAACGCCGTAAGGATTACATCAAGGTCGCCAAGACCAAGGCGGAAGATTCCAAGATTTCAATGCGCAATATTCGTCGCACAGCCAAGGAATTGATGGAGAAGCTAGAAAAAGATGGCGATATAGGTAAAGACGACTTAAGCCGTGGCGAGAAAGAGCTTGAAAAGATTACTTCTGATCACGTTGCCAAGATTGATGAACTCTTAAAGCACAAGGAGGCAGAACTTCTCGAGGTCTAAAGACTTCACTGAAGTTCCACCACTGTGTCTGATTTACATTCGATCAACGAGGCGATTAATAAGCGTGCAGGTCGCAAGCTGCTGCCCTCAATCGGTGTCAGCTTATTTCTCGTTGCACTTATCTGGTTCTCACTCGCAAGCTACAGAATAATTTTTGCAGGAATCGTCACCATCGCCGTCATTCTTGGTATTCGCGAACTCCATCATGCGCTGACAACAACCAAGATTGATATCCCGCTCTGGTCTCTTACTACCTCAGCTATTGCGCTCTCTGGCGCTGCCTGGTTCGGGGGAGTATCGGGTCTGGCCGTTGCAACAGCGATTGCCTTTCCATGTCTGCTTGTACTTCTTATACCGCGCGGAATCGAAGGCTTTGTCAGCACAGCATCTGCTTCAGCACTTGCTTTGATCTACCTTCCATTTCTTGCCGGCTTCCTCATTCTCTTAGCTCGCCCCTATAACGGACTTGAGCGAGTGATGACCCTTGTTGTTCTTGTTGGTTGCAATGACACCTTTGCATACTTAACTGGCGTTCTCTTCGGCAAGCACCCACTTGCTCCAAAGATCAGCCCAAAGAAAACAATTGAGGGGCTGATTGGTTCAGTCTTCTTCACAGTTATCGGTGGATCTCTTGCATTTCATTTCATCATGAATTCACATTGGTGGCTTGGTGCTGCGGCCGGTCTGATTACGGTATTTACTGCAACCGCTGGTGACCTCATTGAGTCTGCACTCAAGCGCGATATGGCGATTAAAGATATGGGCTCACTCTTGCCCGGACACGGTGGCATCATGGATCGTTTAGATTCAGTACTTTTCGCAGCCCCCGCTTTGTGGCTTGCACTCGAAATTGTGCGTCGTGCACAGGACTCAGGACTGCTATGACAACCGAACGCCCAACAGAACTCAAATTAGTCTTCGATGAACCGGTACAGCGCAAGAAAGCACCGAAGCACTTAGCTGACTTTGGTCCGGCAGAACGAAAGGCATTTGCAAAGGAACTCGGCTTTCAACCCTTTCGCGCCGCCCAAGTAGCAACTCATTACTTCACCCACCTCTCTAACGATCCTGAAGAGTGGACTGATATTCCTGCAGCTGAGCGCCAGTCAATTGCTGATGCGCTGACTCCCAAACTGATTGAACTTGTCACCACCCGCACCACCGATGGCGGAATGACTCGTAAAGATTTATGGAAGTTGCACGATGGAGTTCTCGTGGAATCCGTCCTCATGCGTTACACCGATCGCACAACAGTCTGTATCTCATCCCAAGCAGGATGCGGCATGAACTGTCCATTCTGCGCGACAGGACAGGCAGGCCTGACGCGCAACCTTTCAGCTGGCGAAATCACCGACCAGATCGTCGCTGCAGCACGCGCCTGTGCCAATGGCGAGATGCCGGGTGGCCCAACGCGTCTATCGAATATCGTATTTATGGGAATGGGTGAACCACTTGCGAACTACAACGCAGTTGTTCGCACTCTTCGTAACATCACCGACCCTAACCCCGATGGACTCGGAATTTCAGCTCGCTCGGTAGTCGTTTCAACTGTGGGACTTGTCAATGGAATTGAGAAGCTGATGGATGAAGGAATTAACTGCACTCTCGCAGTCTCACTTCACACACCAGATGATGAACTTCGCGACAGCCTTGTTCCTATCAACAATCGCTTTAATGTCCGCGAAGTATTAGCAGCAGCTGATGCCTATGAAAAGAAGACAGGTCGTCGTTACTCCATTGAGTACGCACTTATCCGCGATATCAACGATCAATCATGGCGCTCAGATTTATTGGGTCGTTTACTCAAGAATCGCAATGCTCACGTCAATCTCATTCCACTCAATCCAACTCCAGGTTCTAAATGGACAGCATCCCGCCGTGAAGATGAAGCTGAGTTTGTTCGCATCCTCGAAGGCTATGGAGTTCCGGTCACTGTCCGTGATACTCGCGGCCGGGAAATCGATGGAGCCTGTGGCCAACTTGCCGCTAGTGAAAAGGAAAAAATTTAACTAGTATCGCTCCTATGACATCACATGATCTCAAAGAGGCAGCTGCGGCATATGAAGCAGGTTCACAATATTTCCTCAACCTTGCTCGCGCAGTAACTCCAGAGTTAATGGATATCCATGCAGAGAACGAATGGTCTGCGCGCGAATGTATTCATCACATGGCAGATTCTGAAGCGCAGTCTTATGCGCGCTTGCGCCGCCTTGTTGCTGAACCAGAAGGCTCGGTGATTCAAGGTTATGACGAAGCTGCCTGGGCCAATGAGCCAAAGCTTGCCTATGCAGATGGTGATGTCACCAACGCAATTGCTGTCTATGCCGCAGTGCGTGCAGCGTCCTTGGATTTAGTAAAGCGCCTAGAAGAGAGTGATCTCGAGAAATTTGGCGAACATACAGAGGCGGGCAAGTACACCATCGCTCGCTGGCTTGAGACATATACAAAACATCCATACGACCATGGAGATCAGATGGTTCGTGCTACGAAGGGGCAGGCATAACAGGTGAAGAAGCTACAGAATTTCATCAACGGCACATCAGTTGATGGAGCATCAGGTGAAACTACAACGCTGATAAATCCAGCGACAGGTGAAGCTTTTGCTACCGCTCCCAAGTCAAACGCTGCCGATATCGATAAGGCGATGAAGGCTGCTAAGAACGCCTTCCCAGGATGGCGTGACTCCACACCTTCTGAGCGCCAACGTGCGCTGCTCAAAATTGCCGATGCCATCGAGGCTCGTGCTGATGAATTCGTCAACCTTGAATCTGAGAACTGCGGCAAGCCAAAGAGCCTTACCGCATCAGAAGAAATGCCTCCGATGGTCGATCAGATTCGCTTCTTTGCAGGTGCTGCGCGAAACCTGGAAGGACGCTCTGCCGGTGAATATATGCACGGCATGACCTCATTTATCCGCCGCGAACCTATTGGTGTCTGTGCGCAAGTAACTCCATGGAACTACCCGATGATGATGGCTGTCTGGAAATGGGCACCTGCAATTGCTGCCGGAAATACCGTCGTCTTAAAGCCATCGGATACAACTCCAGTATCAACTCTCTTCATGGCCCAGATCATGGGTGAATTTTTACCTGATGGCGTAATCAACGTGATTGCAGGAGAACGCGAGACAGGCGCAGCCCTTGTAGACCACGCAACACCAGCGATGGTCTCGGTTACTGGTTCAGTGCGCGCAGGTATGGAAGTTGCCGCAGCTGCCTCAAAGTCGCTCAAGCGCGTTCACCTCGAACTCGGTGGCAAGGCGCCCGTTGTTGTCTTTAACGATGCTGATCTTCAAGCAGCAGCTGAGGGAATTGCCATCGCTGGATTCTTCAACTCAGGACAAGATTGCACAGCTGCAACTCGCGTCCTCGTGCAAGAAGGTGTCTATGACGAGATGGTGAAGTTGCTGGCAGATCAAGCAAGCAACCACATCGGTATGGGTATGCCAGATGAAGATGTCATCGTCGGCCCAGTCAATAATGCATCTCAATTTGAACGCGTCTCAGGATTTATTGCTCGCACACCGTCACATGCACGTATCGTCGCTGGGGGATCTCCCACCAATCGCGCCGGTTACTTCATCGCCCCAACAGTGATTGCCGACCTTAAGCAGACCGATGAGTTGATTCAATCTGAAATCTTCGGACCAGTCATCACCATTCAGAAGTTTAAGGATGAAGCTGAAGCGATTGCTATGTCGAATAGCACCGAATACGGCCTAGCCTCATCTGTCTGGACCAAGGACCACGGGCGTGCGATGCGTATCTCTAAGGCCTTCGACTTTGGTTGCGTCTGGATCAATACCCACATCCCCATCGTTGCTGAGATGCCACATGGCGGATTTAAGCGAAGCGGATATGGCAAGGACCTCTCCAACTACGGCTTTGAGGATTACACCCGCATCAAGCACGTCATGACCAACCTCAACGCCTAGAACCTCTTCGTCAGTTAGCCCTAAATCAGCGCAAATTCACACCACTATAGGTTTGGCTCACGCTCAAAATGGTTACATAATGAGCCCTGCACAACCGTCCCTTATTCCGGCAATAAAAGGAGCCCTCCACATGGCTAAGAACCCGCTTTCATCAGAAGCACGCTCAGTTCTCAATTCACTTATCTCTCGCCGTGCAGTTCTTGCCGGTGCAGGTGCAGTTGCTGGCGCGGGTGCGCTCGCTGCATGTGGTTCAGGTGGAGATTCAGCAAGTACGAAAAATATAGTTCGCTGGGGCAACTGGCCTCTCTACCTCGATGTTGATGCCTCAGGTAAGAAGTACCCAACTCTCGAAGCATTTACCAAAGAGACCGATATTTCAGTCAAGTACTTTGAAGATTACAACGATAACGATGAATTCTTTGGAAAAGTTCAGGCGCAACTCAAGCTTGGCAAAGATATTGGTTACGACCTCGTCTGCCCAACAGACTGGATGGCATCGCGCTGGATCCGCCTTGGGTACACACAAAAGTACGATGCTGCAAACGTTCCCAACAAGGTAAATATTATCGACACACTTGCCAGCCCATCATTTGATCCAAAGCGCGAAAGCTCGCTGACATGGCAGGGCATCATGGGTGGTTTCGGCTGGAACACTGCCAAGAATCCAAAGGGAATCCGCACACTCGATGATCTCTTCTCGCCAGCAAATAAGGGAAAGATCGTTGTTCTCTCTGAAATGCGCGATACCGTCGGAATCATCTTGCGTTCACAGGGCGTCAACCTCTCAACAGTGACTGAAAATCAATTTATGAACGCAGTTGATTTCCTTGCAAAGAAGATTGCTGATGGCTGGATTCGCGGCGTTAAGGGCAACGAATATGCAGAAGATCTCACATCAGGAGATGCAACCGCTGTTATTGGCTGGTCTGGCGATATGTTTATCTTGAAGTCAGAGAATGAAGGTAAGTTTGACTTCGCTATCCCAGAATCAGGTGGAACTATTTCCGGCGATAACATGATGATTCCTTCAACAGTAACTGCTGAGGCAAAGGTCAATACCGAAAAGCTCATCAACTACTACTACGAGCCCGCAGTTGCGGCCGAAGTTGCTGCCTACGTTAACTACGTCTGCCCGGTAAAGGGCGCACAAGCTGAGATGGAAAAAATTGATCCAAAGCTTGCTGCAAGTGAATTTATCTTCCCAAGTGCAAAGACAATGGCGAACCTCAGCGTATTCCGTTCACTCACACCAACAGAAGAGACCACATGGACCGAAGCCTTCCAGAAGGCTGCCGGCAACTAAGTGTCAGATATTACAAAGAGCGCGCGCGGAGATCTCAAGCTTTCACGTATCACCAAGAGCTACGGTGACTTCACCGCAGTAAATGATTTATCACTTGTGATACCTGAAGGTTCCTTCTTCGCACTTCTTGGACCTTCTGGATGTGGCAAGACAACAACGCTGCGCATGATTGCAGGACTTGAGGAACCAACACAGGGCACAATCTCTTTGGGATCTACAGATATCACTGATACCAAGCCCTACCAACGTCCCATCAATACTGTCTTTCAGAATTACGCGCTCTTCCCACATCTGACTATCTTTGAAAATATCGCATTCGGTCTACGTCGTCGCGGAATCAAAGATGTTGATGATGCAGTAAATAAGGCGCTCGATCTGGTTGAACTGCCACACCTTGCGCAACGTAAGCCAACCCAGCTATCTGGTGGACAACAGCAGCGCATCGCACTTGCTCGCGCAATCGTCAATCGCCCAGCTCTCTTGCTGCTCGATGAACCACTCGGTGCGCTCGATCTCAAACTACGCCGCCAGATGCAGATTGAACTGAAATGGATTCAGAAAGAAGTGGGCATCACATTCGTTCACGTGACCCACGATCAGGAAGAGGCCATGACAATGGCTGACACCATCGCGGTAATGAATGAAGGACAGATTGAGCAGATGGGATCTCCTGCAGATTTGTATGACAACCCAGAAACTGCATTCGTGGCAAACTTCCTAGGCCAGTCGAACCTCATCAAGGGAACTGTTACTGGCAACGATGGTGCCAATCAGATTGTTGATCTCTTCGGTCAAAAGATCTCACTCCAAAAAGATCGCTCTCACGGTGTAGATAGCTCAATCTTTGCTGGCATTCGCCCTGAAAAATTCCGCATCTCGCGCCTGGAAACTCAGACCCACGGCAACATTCTTACCGGTGGAAAGGTTGAAGATGTTTCTTATATTGGCGTCTCAACTCAGTACCAAGTGATGATGCCATGGGGACAAGAACTCATGGTCTTCGAGCAAAATGATGATGGCGTTGCGCCATTTAGCGTAGGAGAACCCGTCAATATTTCGTGGGAACCAATCTTTACCTTTGGGCTTCGCGGCGATGAAGATGCTGAAGCAGGTACAGAAGTTAACCCTGATGAGGATCTAGACGAAGAATGAAGAAATTAAGTACTCCCTATCTCCTGCTCATTCCAGGGATGGGGTTCCTCTTCACCTTCTTCTTACTTCCTCTGATTAACCTGGCACAAACATCTACCCAAACTCCTGTCAGCGGGGGAGACACAGGTCAGTATGAACAGACTTTCCGCTTTCAGAATTACATCGACGCCTTTGTAGAAAATAAAGAACAGTTTGGGCGTTCATTTCTCTATGCAACTATCGCCACAATTTTTGCGTTAGCGATTGCTTACCCACTTGCCTATGCCATCGCCTTTAAAGGCGGCAAACTCAAGAACCTCATGTTGGTTCTGGTTGTGGCACCATTTTTTACATCATTCCTTCTTCGCACCATTGCCTGGAAGCAGATTCTTGGTGAAGAGGGCTTCGTTGTCCCCACCTTGCGCAACTTCCATATTATTTCTGAAAGCACAACGCTCACATCGAGCGCTTTTGCAGTCGTTGCCGGTATGACCTATAACTTCCTGCCTTTTATGACTCTGCCGCTCTATGCCTCTATCGATCGCATCGACCCACGTACTCTCGAAGCATCTGGAGATCTCTACGCCAATGGATTTACTACCTTCCGCAAAGTAACGTTGCCACTTTCTATGCCGGGAGTTGTTGCTGGAACGCTTCTTACCTTTATCCCGGCAGCTGGCGATTACGTCAACGCTGCAATTCTCGGAAGCCCACAGACAAAGATGCTTGGCAATGTCATTGAATCTCGCTACTTTAAAATTGTGGATTACCCAACGGCGGCAGCCCTCTCATTTACCTTGATGGCGGCAATTCTCATCCTGGTCACTGTCTATGTTCGCAAGGCCGGAACAGAGGAGCTGGTTTGAAGCAGATCTCTCGCTGGTTCCAGCGCAATCTCATCCGCATTTATGCAGTGGTGGCGTTCACCTATCTCTTTATTCCTGTTGCCTACACCTTCGCATTCTCATTTAATGATTCAGGTAAGAGCAACCTTGTCTGGAAGGGCTTCACTCTCTCCAATTGGCAGAACCCATGTGGCGCACCTGAAGTATGTAGTGCGTTAGGAAACTCCATCAAGATTGGCTTCCTCGCCACTCTCTTCTCCACCATTCTCGGCACAATGATCGCCTTCGCACTCGGTCGCCATAAATTTAAAGGTCGCTCCACTACCAACTTGCTGATCTTTTTACCGATGGCCACACCTGAAATCGTTCTGGGCGCATCGCTTCTCTCACTCTTCTTAGTCTTTAAGATCAATCCAGGTTTCTGGCCAACTGTTATTGCCCACGTGCTCTTCTGCGTCTCATTTGTGGTTGTTACCGTCAAAGCGCGTATCGCAAGCCTTGACCCGCGCCTTGAACAAGCTGCCATGGATCTCTACGCCAATGAACGCGAGACTTTCCGTCGCGTCACTCTTCCTTTGGTCGCCCCCGGAATCGCAGCAGCTGCGCTCTTAGCATTTAGCTTGTCATTCGATGACTTTATTATTACCAACTTCAATTCAGGGACCATGACAACGTTCCCTAAGTTCATCTACACATCGGCAGCGCGCGGAATTCCCGCACAGGCAAATGTCATTGGTTCATCTATGTTCTTCTTAGCCCTAGCCATTGTCATCATCGGACAATTTGTAGGGCGTAAGCGCAAAGTCTCATGACGCGCGAAATTATCATCCTTGGCTCTACCGGTTCTATCGGTGTTCAGGCTCTTGAAATAGTTGAAGCAAATCCAACGCTCTTCACAGTAGTAGCAATCACGGCTGCTGGTTCCAACCCTGATCTATTGATCAAGCAGGCAAAGAAATTTAAGGTCAAGGTAGTTGGGGTTGCCACTAACGTAGATTTGATTCGCGGGGCGCTTCCTGGTGTTGAAGTTATTGATGGCCCACATGCCTCCACTGAAGTCGCAGCAATTTCCTGCGATGTTGTGCTCAATGCAATTACGGGCTCCATCGGGTTGGCACCCACCCTGGCAGCCCTCGATGCAGATAATCGCGTCGCCCTCGCCAATAAAGAATCACTTGTTGCAGGGGGAGATCTTGTCTTATCCCGCGCAAAAGAGGGACAACTTCTGCCCGTTGATTCTGAGCACTCTGCAATATGGCAAGCGCTGATTGGCGAGAAGAAATCTGAAGTTTCCAAACTTATTCTTACTGCCAGTGGTGGACCGTTTAGAGAACGCAGCGATTTAAGCGGCATTACAGTGCAAGAAGCGTTGGCTCATCCCACTTGGGTGATGGGACCTGTAGTAACCATTAACTCAGCAACCCTTGTAAATAAAGGCCTAGAAATTATCGAAGCGCACTATCTCTTTGGTCTTGCCTATTCGCAGATTGAATCAGTCATCCATCCGCAATCAGTCGTTCATTCGATGGTCGAATTCGTCGATGGTTCAACTATCGCCCAAGCTTCTCCGCCCAATATGAAGGGGCCAATCTCACTAGCGCTCTCGTATCCAGATCGAGTTCCTGCTGCAACTAAGGCGATTGATTGGTCGCAAGCACATACGTGGAACTTCGCACCTATCGATGAAGTTCGATTCCCCGCAGTGGCTTTAGCTCGTGAAGTCGGTGGCGCCGGTGGCGGGTTACCTGCAGTATTTAACGCCTCCAATGAAGTTGCAGTGCAGGCCTTCCTCGCAGGAGGCATAAAGTTCACAGAGATAGTTCAGACAGTTGCCAGCGTCGTTGAAAAGTTGCGGGGTACTGTGGCAGGAAAGGTGCGGGATTTAGCTGATGTCAGCGCTATCGAGAATGATGCCCGACGTACTGCTCACGAACTATTGAAGAAAGTCGGCTCATGAAGTTTCTTGGAATCATCGCATTTGTAATAGCGCTCCTTCTCTCTGTCATGATCCATGAATTTGGACATTACATCTTTGCAAAGCGCTTTGATATGAAGGTCACCGAATTCTTCTTAGGTTTCGGTAAGCGCATCTGGTCATTTACTAGAGGCGAAACCGAGTTCGGCATCAAAGCTATCCCTGCCGGTGGTTACTGCCGCATCGAGGGTATGACACCACGCGATGAGATGCCAGCCGGTGAAGAATCCCGCGCCTTCTTTGGCGCATCAACAACTCGTAAATTGATTGTGCTTGGCGCCGGCTCTACCGCGCATTTCATTATTGGATTCCTCCTCATCTTCTCCATCTTCTTCGGCGTAGGCGTCAATGCCCTGCTCTCAGATGTCACACAAGTTGCTCCCAATTCAGCAGCTGCATCAGCTGGATTCGCTCCTGGTGACAAGATCACCGCTGTTAATGGAGTCGAGGTAACTGATTGGTATAACGATGCAAAGGTTATTGCCACATCAAAGGGACGAGAACTTACCTTTACAGTAGCTCGTAGCGGCAAGACCATCACAATAAAAGCTGCGCCTACCTACAACCAAGTCGAGAAGCGTTACATGCTGGGCGTTGTCACCAAGATTGGCATCAAGCGCGAAGGCTTCATCACATCTGCGAAGGAGTCAGCGCAGGCAACTGGTCTACTGACGCGCGAATCTGTGAAATCTCTCATCTCACTTCCAACCAAGGTTCCACAACTCATTCGCCAAACATTTGGCGGCGAGAAGCGTGACCCCAATGGTCTTGTGGGTGTAGTGGGGGCCGCCCGTGTATCAGGCGATGCTGTCAGCAGCAATAAACTCAATAACACCGAGCGCCTGGGAACATTTCTTCTTCTCATCGCAAGCCTCAATATCTTTGTTGGCCTCTTCAATCTTCTCCCACTTCTGCCACTCGATGGTGGCCATATGGCAGTTGCCATCGCCGATGAAATTCGCGCCTTCTTCGCACGCCTTCGCGGAAAGCCGCGACCAGCTGGAATCGATGTGAATGTGCTTACACCTGTCACTATGACCGTCTTTGTAGTGCTCGCAGTTCTTACAGCAGTACTTCTTATCGCAGACATCTTCAATCCCGTCTCGCTCAACCTATAGAGATAAGGCAGAATACGGTTCATGGTTGATCTCGGAATTCCAAGCGCTCCACCGCCAACGTTGCACCCACGTCGTAAGACGAGACAGCTTAAAGTTGGATCTATCGGAGTAGGTTCTGATTCACCGGTAAGCGTGCAATCGATGTGCACAACTCTTACTTCTGATGTCAACGCCACCTTGCAACAGATTGCCGAACTCACAGCTTCTGGCTGCCAAATCGTGCGCGTGGCTGTTCCTTCCCAAGATGATGCAGATGCACTTGCGCAGATTGCCAAGAAGTCACAGATTCCAGTGATTGCAGATATCCACTTCCAGCCAAAATATATCTTCGCAGCAATCGATGCAGGGTGCGCCGCGGTGCGCGTTAACCCGGGCAATATCAAGCAATTCGATGACAAGGTTAAAGAGGTTGCGAAAGCGGCAGGTGATGCCGGTATTCCTATCCGCATCGGCGTTAACGCTGGCTCACTTGACCCACGCTTGCTGAAGAAATATGGCAAGGCAACACCTGAAGCGCTGGCAGAATCTGCTCTATGGGAAGCATCACTCTTTGAAGAACATGGATTTGGCGATATCAAGATTTCCGTTAAGCATCATGATCCTGTCACGATGGTCAATGCCTATCGCATCCTTGCGGCGAAGTGTGATTACCCGTTACACCTTGGTGTAACTGAAGCTGGCCCGCTCTTCCAGGGAACAATTAAATCTGCAACCGCTTTTGGAATCCTTCTCGCTGAAGGAATCGGAGACACTATCCGCGTCTCACTCTCAGCCCCACCAGTTGAAGAGGTAAAAGTTGGAATCTCCATCCTCGAATCTCTCAACTTGCGTCAACGTAAACTTGAAATTGTTTCCTGTCCATCATGCGGTCGCGCACAAGTTGATGTCTATACGCTGGCTGAGAAAGTTCAAGCTGGTTTGCAAGGAATGACAGTGCCACTACGCGTTGCTGTGATGGGATGTGTTGTAAACGGTCCCGGAGAAGCCCGCGAAGCAGATCTCGGCGTTGCATCCGGAAATGGCAAAGGTCAAATCTTTGTAAAGGGTGAAGTCATCAAGACAGTACCTGAAGCGCAGATCGTGGAAACTCTTATCGAAGAAGCGATGCGACTTGCTGAAGAGATGGAAGCCGCAGGCGTTGCTTCCGGAGTTCCCTCCGTCACAACTTCCTAAAGGTCGGGTAGGGTTCGCGTTATGTTGCGAATGTCCACCCTTTTCTTGCGTACTTTGCGCGATGACCCAGCAGATGCTGAAGTTCCAAGTCATCGCCTCCTAGTCCGCGCCGGATATATTCGCCGTATTGCAGCAGGTGTCTACTCATGGCTGCCACTTGGCGTCCTCACACTTCGCAATATCGAAAATATTGTCCGCGATGAGATGGATAAGGCTGGCTTTCAAGAAGTTCACTTCCCGGCGCTTCTTCCCAAAGATGCCTATGAAGTAACGGGCCGCTGGAACGATTACGGGCCAGATCTTTTCCGCCTGCAAGATCGCAAGGGCGCCGATTATCTCCTTGGTCCAACGCATGAAGAGATGTTTACCTTGATGGTCAAGGGTGAGTACTCCTCATATAAAGATCTGCCCCTCGCTCTCTATCAAATTCAGACAAAGTATCGCGATGAAGCGCGGCCTCGTTCTGGAATTATCCGCGGACGTGAATTCGTCATGAAGGATTCATACTCTTTCGACCTCACCGATGAGGGTTTGGTTGAGTCATACATGCGCCACCGCGCTGCCTACATTAAGACCTTTGATCGCCTCCGTATGAAGTACAACATCGTGAGCGCTGTATCAGGCGCCATGGGTGGATCAGCATCAGAAGAGTTCTTAGCTCCATGCGAAACCGGCGAAGATACCTACGTTCTCTGCGAGAAGTGCGGGTATGCCGCAAATGTAGAGGCAATGACAACAGTTGTTGCACCTGCCGATGCATCTGGCGTTGCCGCCCTTGAAGTATTCGATTCACCTAATACTCCAACTATCGACACCCTTGTTGCACTTCTCAACGCCAAGTTCGGTGGGGGATATGACGGGTCAATGACACTTAAGAATGTCATGTTGATGGCAGATGAAACACCGATCTCAGTTCTAGTTCCAGGAGATCGAGAAGTTGATCTTAAGCGCCTGCAAGCAAACCTCGCTGGTGTTAACGATATTTGCGTCTTTGAAGAAGCGGACTTTGCTAAGTTCCCAGGTCTTGTTAAGGGTTACATCGGACCGCAAGATGCTGCCAAGAACGGCATCACTGTTTATGCCGATCCGCGTATCGCACCAGGTACTTCATGGGTCACGGGTGCAAATGCTAAAGATAAGCATGCTCATAACGTTGTGAACGGCCGTGACTTCACCGTCGATCATTACATCGAAGCTGCCCAGATTAAGCAAGGCGATGCATGTCCGAAGTGCGCAACCCCCGTCATTATTGATCGCGCAATCGAAATCGGCCATATCTTCCAACTTGGTCGCAAGTATGCAGATGCTCTGGGCCTTACAGTTCTTGATCAGAACGGTAAATCTCAGGTTGTCACTATGGGCTCTTATGGAATCGGTGTATCGCGCGCAGTCGCTGCAATCGCTGAACAGAGCTATGACGAAATTGGCCTCTCCTGGCCAGTTGAAGTAGCACCTGCCAAGGTCCACGTTGTTGCAACCGGTAAAGATGATCTTGTCTTTGAAACAGCGGAAAAGATTTCAGCAGAGCTCGAGGGCCGCGGAATCAGCGTCATGATTGATGATCGTCGTAGCACTAGCCCGGGCGTTAAATTTAAAGATGCCGAACTCATTGGCATTCCTGTCATCGTTGTCGTGGGCAAGGCTCTTGAACAAGGCAACGTTGAAATCCGCGTTCGTAAGAGCGGTGATAAGTCAGAGATTGCCGTGGCTTCTGCCGTCGAACATATTGCAGCGCTCCTTTCTACGCTGAGCTAATGCTCGAAAATCTCACTGCGATTAATCTCGCACTTCTAGGCCTGGCTATGTTTAGCGCCGGCTTCGTTGATGCCATTGCAGGCGGGGGAGGACTCATCCAGACACCCGCAATGCTGCTCACATTTCCTGACCGCAACCCGGTTGAAGTAGTTGCAACCTCCAAGACTGCTGCCTTCTTTGGTACAACAACGGCGGCCATCAAGTATCGAAAATCAATTAAGACCGATCCTAAGCTTCTTCTTGCCATGGTCTTTCCTGCCTTCATTGGTGCAGGTATTGGAGCCCATTTAGCTTCCCGGATTTCATCTGAAAGTTATAAGAGCTCAATCTTTTTTGTGATGATTGCCATCTTTATCTACACGCTAGTCAAGCCAGAGCTCGGAAAGAACCAGGTTGAGAAATATGCGCCAGGAAAGTTAAAGGCGATTGGAGCAGTTGCGGCTTTCATCATTGGTTTCTATGACGGCCTCATAGGACCAGGCACCGGCACAATATTGATGATTGCTCTCGTGGCAATTATGGGATTTGCCTTCGTTGGAGCATCTGCCATTGCAAAGGTAGTCAATGCAACAACAAATCTTGCATCCATCATCGTTGTAGGGCTCACTATCGGAGTCATGTGGAAGCTGGGGTTACTCCTTGGTGTAGCCAATCTCGCAGGTGGATATATGGGTTCACAGATGGCAATTAAGAAGGGGTCATCTTTTATCCGTATCTTCTATCTCATTGTTACCGGGCTTCT
The DNA here is from genome assembly GCA_040402355.1 of Candidatus Planktophila sp. Lineage (GTDB taxonomy): Bacteria > Actinomycetota > Actinomycetes > Nanopelagicales > Nanopelagicaceae > Planktophila. The sequence continues at coordinate 61,150 of JBBAMT010000003.1, forward strand.
CATTCTGCGACTTGGATACTCGCTCTACATAGAGTAAATTCAGCCCTGCACTACAACACAACAACTAAATAACAATCGAATAGGACGGCACCAATGGCACTTAAAGACCAAATTGCAGAACATATTGCGCCAGCGCTACAGCAAGCTGGATACTTCCTTGAAGATGTAAATCTTGTATCTCCTGGTCAGCACCGCATCGTTACAGTAATCGTCGATGGCGAGAGCGCCCTCAATCTGGACCAAGTAACAGTTGCTTCAAAGCTCGTCTCAGAACTTCTCGATGCCGCGGCCTTTATGGGCGAGGCACCCTTTACCCTCGAAGTAACATCCCCTGGAATTGATCGCCCACTCACTCTGCCGCGCCACTTCACCAAGAACAGCGACCGTCTTCTAAAAGTTACCAAAGTTGATGGTGAGGTCGTTACGGGACGAATTCTCTCCAATACTGATACCGATGTCACTCTCACAGTTATAGAGAAGAAGGATGTCAAAGAGGTCGTTATCGCACTTTCTGATATCAAGCGCGCCCAAGTAGAAGTTGAATTCAATCGCAAGGATGGAGATAAGTAATGGGAGTCGACATCGCAGCCCTCGTCCAGCTCACTGAAGCAAAGGGTATGCCGCTGGAACAACTGATCCAGACAATTGAGGCTGCAATCCTTACCGCTTACACTGAAACTCCTGAACCTAACCGCTATGCGCGCGTCCAACTCGATCGCGAAACGGGCGATATTCAGATCTTTGTACCAACTTTTAACGAACTCGGCGAACGCATCAGCGAAGAAGCACTTGAAGTAGAAGGCTTTGATCGCATCGCCACATCTACAACTCGCCAGACAATTAAGCTGCAAATGCGCGCCACAAATGATGCAGAGATTGTCGGCGAATTCACCGCCTCAGTCGGCGATGTAATTTCAGGAATCATTCAGCAGGGCCGCGATCCTAAGATGATTAACGTCAACCTTGGCAGAATTGAAGGTCGGATTCCTCCTCAAGAACAAGTGCCGGGAGAGGTCTATACCCACGGCGAACGTATTAAATGTTTCGTTGTAGAAGTGAAGCAAGGTCTCAAGGGTCCAGAAATTATGTTGTCACGTAGCCACCCTGGGCTCGTCAAGCAACTCTTCGCACTGGAAGTGCCAGAGATTAAAGATGGAATCGTTGAAATCATGGGAGTCTCACGTGAAGCTGGCCATCGCACCAAGATTGCAGTGCGTTCACATCGCGCCGGAGTTTCACCTAAGGGATCACTGATTGGCCCGCTGGGTGCACGATCACGCGCCGTCATGGATGAACTCAAGGGCGAGAAGATCGACATTGTTGATTACGATGAAGATCCAGCAAAGTATGTCGCTCATGCGCTAGCTCCTGCAAAGGTCACAAGCGTCACCGTTGTCGACGAGCTCTCGCGTTCTGCGAAGGTGGTCGTTCCTGATTACCAACTCTCATTGGCCATTGGTAAGGATGGGCAGAATGCCCGCCTTGCGGCACGCCTTACCGGCTGGCGTATCGATATCCATCCTGATACCCCTGCACCGACCGACTAACCCCATCCCACAGATGCTTTTTGGCATGAAATAGGGAATTCCACCCTGATTCGCTAGACTTCTCACATTACGTCGGTGTTCAGACGCCGCGTTATTAACGAAATGGATGCGAAAGATATGAAACTCAAATGAGCTCGTTTACATCATGAGGTCGAACAACTAGGGCTCGCATCCCACAAGAATTTATGCGGGCCAAGACAGGAGAAATGTGTCAAAGGTCCGCGTACATGAGTTGGCAAAACAACTCGGTATGGAGAGCAAGGAAGTCCTTGCAAAGCTCCAAGAACTGGGCGAATTCGTCCGATCAGCATCATCAACAGTTGAAGCACCGGTAGTCCGCAAGTTAGTTGCGCTCTACCCTGATGCAAAGCCGGTTGAGGATAAGAAGCCAGTCAAGAAGGCAGCTGCGAAGAAGACCGCTGCCTCAAAGAAGACTGCAGAAGTCAGCCCAGAACTTGCAGCAGAGTTAGCTGCTGAACTCGGCGTAGATCTCGCAGCTCTTAAAGCATCACGCGATGCTGAAAAGGTTGCACAGGAAGAAGCAAAGGCTGCCGCAAGTGAAGCAGCTGCAACACCTGCTCCAACACCAACAACCCCAGCAGCTCCTCGTCCTGGAAATAATCCTTTCTCAACAGGCAGTGCGGTTCCGCGCCCGCCACGTCCTGGAAATAATCCGTTCTCAACAGGTGGAGCAGTTCCGCGTCCGCCACAGCGTCCACAAGGTCAAGGTGGAACTGGAGCGCCACGTCCCGGAATGGCAGGTGCACGTCCTGGTTCTGTTCGTCCCGGTTTTGCAGCGCGTCCTGGTGCACCTCGTCCAGCAGGTGCTGGAACAGGAAATTACCCACCACGTACAGGTGGAGCTCCAACATCATCAGGTCCATATCGCTCACAAGGTGCACCTGGTGCAGCTGGCTCAACAACGGGTGGTCCACAACGTTCAGGTGGCGGCGGACCAAACCGTGGTCCAGGTCGCGGCGGCACTGCAGGTGCATTTGGAAAGAATGCAAGTAAATCTTCAAAGCGTAAGCAGAAGTCACGTAAAGCGCTGCGCGAAGAGTTCGACAATATGCAGGCACCACAACTTGGTGGAGCAGTTATTCCTCACGGTGATGGAAAGACCAAGATTCGTATGCGTCGCGGTTCATCCCTTGCTGACTTCGCCGAGAAGATTGGCGCAGATCCAGCAGCGTTAGTGTCAGCGCTATTCCACCTCGGTGAAATGGTTACTGCAACGCAGTCAGTAGATGCAGATACCTTCGAAATTCTAGGAGCCCAGCTCAAGTACCAGATTGAGATTGTTTCTCCTGAAGATGAAGACCGCGAGCTATTGCAGGACTTCGATATCGACTTAGCTCAAGAGCTAGAAGATATGAACCCTGATGATCTCGTGGCGCGTCCACCAGTCGTTACTGTCATGGGACACGTTGACCACGGTAAGACATCTCTTCTCGATGCGATTCGCAAGACTGAAGTGATTAAGGGCGAAGCTGGTGGAATTACTCAGCACATTGGTGCTTATCAAATTCACCACGACCACGATGGCGTTAACCGCGCAATCACCTTTATCGATACACCGGGCCACGAAGCATTTACAGCGATGCGTGCCCGTGGCGCCAAGGTCACAGATATTGCAGTGCTCGTAGTTGCTGCAGATGACGGCATCATGCCTCAGACAATTGAAGCGCTTAACCACGCTCAAGCAGCTGATGTACCAATCGTCGTTGCAGTCAACAAGATTGATAAGGAAGGCGCCAACCCAGATAAGGTCCGCCAGCAGTTGACTGAGTACAACTTGATCGCTGAGGAGTACGGCGGAGACACAATCTTCGTAAACGTCTCTGCCAAGAAGGGCGAAGGTGTCGATGCTCTCATCGAATCCATCCTCCTCACTGCAGATGCGGCAATTGATCTTCGTGCCATCGCTGCCGATGATGCTCGTGGTGTAGCGATTGAAGCTCACCTCGATCGTGGTCGCGGCCCAGTTGCTACCGTCCTTGTTCAACGAGGAACCCTCAAGATCGGTGACCCAATTGTTGCCGGTGGTTCATTTGGTCGCGTTCGTGCGATGCTCGATGAAGATGGCATTAACGTGGAAGAAGCTGGTCCATCACGTCCTGTGCAGGTTCTCGGTTTCACATCTGTGCCAAGTGCTGGAGATACATTCCTCGTGGCAGAAGATGACCGTACTGCTCGTCAGATTGCTGAAAAGCGTCAGGCTGCAGAACGTAATGCGCAATTGGCGAAGGCTCGCAAGAAGGTTTCTCTTGAAGACTTCATGGAGCAGTCCAAGATTTCAACTCTTAACCTCATCCTCAAGGGTGACGTCTCTGGTTCTGTTGAAGCCCTCGAAGATGCACTCATGCAGCTCGATGTTGGAGCAGAAGTTGATCTTCGCGTTATCCACCGCGGCGTAGGCGCAATCACCAAGAGCGATATCACTCTTGCATCAGCATCTACCGCAGTTGTCATCGGCTTTAACGTTAAGCCAGAACCACAGACAGCAATCTATGCCGATCAAGAAGGCGTTGAAGTTCGCTTCTACTCAGTTATCTACAACGCAATCGAAGAGATCGAGCTCTCACTTAAGGGTCTCCTTAAGCCAGAATTCGAAGAGATTGTTCTTGGTAACGCAGAAGTTCGCGATCTCTTCAAATCCTCGAAGGTCGGAACCATTGCTGGTTCAGTCGTCCAAGACGGAATCATTCGTCGTAATGCAACAGCGCGCGTCTTGCGTGGGGGAGCAGTCTTTGCCGACAATGTCACCATTGAATCGCTCAAGCGATTTAAGGATGATGCCACTGAAGTCCGTGAAGGATTTGAGTGCGGTATCGGTGTTGGCAAGGCAACAGAACTTCAAGTTGGGGACATCATTCAGGTCTTCGAGATGCGCGAGAAGAAGCGCGCATAAATATGGGAACTTCACACCGCAGCCACAAGGTTGCAGACCGCATCAAGGTAGTAGTGGCACAGCTACTTGAGACGAAGATCAAAGATCCTCGTCTTGGCTTTGTCACTGTTACCGATGCGCGCGTTACTGGAGATCTCCAGAACGCCTCAATCTTCTACACCGTACTCGGTGGCGATGATGAGCGCGCTGCAACTGCTGCGGCTCTGGAATCCGCCAAAGGCGTTATCCGTAGCGCTGTTGGTAAGGATCTCGGAACCCGCATCACTCCGTCGCTGGAATTTATCCTCGATGGACTTCCCGAATCTGCCAAAGCGCTCGACACCCTCCTTGAGCGAGTTCACCAACTCGATGCAGAGGTCGCTAAGGCGCGCGAAAATGCAAAGCCAGTCGTAGAAGATCCTTATAAGGTCCCGCGCGTCATTGATGAAGAATGAGTGACGGATTTTTAGTCGTCGATAAAGCTGGCGGCATGACGAGCCACGATGTTGTGGCAGTTGGTCGTAAAGCTCTTGGTACTCGCAAAGTAGGACACGCCGGAACTCTCGATCCGATGGCTACTGGAATTCTTGTACTTGGCTTTGGAAACGGCACACGTCTCTTGCAGTACATCACCGACGGCGATAAGTCATATGTTGCAACCGTCGTCCTTGGCGCATCAACAATTACCGACGATAAAGAAGGCGAAGTTATCGCTGCAACGGATGCATCACAGGAGCAGGATGCAGATATAGAAAAGATTTTGCAGGCGATGATCGGAACCATTGCACAACGCCCATCATCAGTCTCAGCAGTGAAAGTTGGGGGAGAGCGTGCCTACGACCGAGTTCGTGCCGGAGAAAAGTTTGAACTTGAGGCCCGTAACGTCACCATCACTCAGCTCGATATCCTCGCTATTCGCCACCTCGCAGTAACCACAGAGGTAGATATTGAAGTCACATGCTCTGCCGGAACATTTATCCGCGCCATTGCTCGCGATCTCGGTGAATCATTGAACGTTGGGGGACACCTCAGCGCGCTTCGTCGCACACGTGTTGCCGGTTTTACGGAGAAAGATGCCTGTAGCTTTGAAGATCTCAAGGCCCAGAAGTTCACCGCACTCAACCTCGCAGATGTAGCTCGCACAACATTTACCCCACGCGAGCTGACTCTCGAAGAAGTCAACGAGCTCTCCTTCGGCCGACCGCTGAGTCAAAACGGAAATACGGTTATTAATGCTGCGCTATCTCCTGATAATCGCCTCATTGCGCTGTTGCAGGATGTTGACGGTAAGGCCAAACCCATCGCTGTCTTTGCGGCTGCGAACTAGGTAAGGCAAGATTTGAACATGAGCCAGACCAGCGTCGTTGTCATCGGCGTCTTTGATGGAGTCCATAAGGGACACCAACTCTTGCTCAATCGCGCTAAAGAGATTGCAGATGGTCGCTCCATTGTTGCGCTGACCTTCGACCCACATCCCACGACAGTCTTTGCGCCAGATAAGGCGCCAACGATGCTCACGACCCTGGCAGATCGCGTTGAGCTCTTAAAGATTCATAACGCGGATCAAGTTGCGGTAATCAAGTTCAATGAGAAATTCGCAGCGATGTCGCCAGAAGAGTTTGTTGAAACAATCTTGGTCAAGCAGCTCCATGCCAGCACCATTATTGTGGGAAAGAATTTCACCTATGGCCACAAGGCCGCTGGCAATGTAGAGACCCTCATTGCATCTGGGTTGGTTCATCACTTTACCGTCGATGTTCAGGATTTAATGGCGGATTCTGAAGTGATCTCCTCATCACGAATCCGCGCACTTGTAGTTGATGGCAGAGTTGAAGAAGCTCGTGCTCTCTTATCGCGTCCGCATCGCTTAGATGGAGTAGTCGTTCACGGAGAAAAACGGGGACGTGAAATCGGATATCCCACAGCAAATCTTGGCAATATTGATGGTCAGACGATTCCTGCCGATGGGGTGTATGCAGGGTGGCTCACCGTTGGAATCAATTTCTGGCCCGCAGCAATATCGATTGGCACCAATCCAACATTTGAAGGCGCACGCGGAAGGCAAGTAGAGGCATATGCTCTCGATCAGGAAGGCCTTGATCTCTACGATAAGAACGCGTCCATTGAATTCGGTTGGTATCTGCGTCCAACTCTCAAATTTGATGGACTTGAACCACTGCTTGAGCAGATGAAGAAAGATTGCGATAAGGCCCGCGAGTTAACTGAGAAATAGGCGTAATCCACCCTCAATTTCACTTATCCACACCCCGCAGGTAAACTTCTCCCTGTCCAACGAGATTGTCGATCTTCCGAGAGTACAACCGGAAGGCCTCCTGGTCAGAATGACTGAATGAAAAGGAAATAAAATGGCTTTAACACCAGAAGTAAAGAAAGAAATCATTGCAAAGTACGGATCATCAGCTACTGATACAGGAAGCCCTGAAGCTCAGGTCGCACTTTTGTCGCGTCGAATCGAAGACATTACAACTCACCTCAAGACCAACCCGCATGACCACCACAACCGTCGTGGCCTCTTGTTGCTCGTAGGTCAGCGTCGCCGCATTCTTCAGTACCTCGCAAAGACAGATATCAGCCGTTATCGCGCAATTATCGAGAAGCTCGGTATTCGCCGCTAATTAAGAATTAATTACACGCCGGGCGACAATGGTCCTCGGTAGTGGTTTCCAGATGATTGCATCTGTGAACTTCGATCGAAGATTCATTCGTTTCGCCTCGCGTGTAGTTACCGCTCCAAGTTACCTACGTTCACCTATGAACTAAGAGCTTGGAATAGAAACACGAATCAAAGGAGGACCCATGGAGGGTCAAGACGTTAAGACAGCAGTAGCCGTTATCGATAACGGAAAGTTCGGAAAGCGCGAGATTAAGTTCGAAACAGGACGCCTCGCCAAGCAAGCAGCAGGAGCTGCAGCTGTGTATCTCGATGATCAGACAATGATCTTCTCAGCTACAACAGCATCAAAGACACCTAAGGATCAATTCGACTTCTTCCCACTCACAGTGGATGTGGAAGAGAAGATGTATGCCATTGGCAAGATTCCTGGTTCATTCTTCCGTCGCGAAGGTCGTCCATCAGAAGAGGCAATTCTTACCTGCCGTTTGATCGACCGCCCATTACGCCCATCATTTATCAAGGGACTTCGTAATGAAGTTCAGATCGTTGTGACAGTAATGGCGCTCGATCCAGACCACATGTACGACGTCATTGCTATCAATGCAGCGTCAATGTCTACACAGCTCGCAGGTTTGCCATTCTCAGGTCCAATCGGTGGAGTGCGCGTTGCACTGATCGATGGTCAGTGGGTTGCCTTCCCTAACCACTCACAGGTCGAGAACGCAGTCTTCGATATGGTCGTTGCAGGTCGCGTTACAGCTGACGATGTTGCAATCATGATGGTTGAAGCAGAAGCAACAACTCGCACAATCGGACTCATTGCAGAAGGCGCTAAAGCTCCTACTGAAGAGATCGTGGCGCAGGGACTTGATGCGGCAAAGCCATTTATTCGCATTCTCTGCGAAGCTCAGTCAAAGCTTGCAGCCGTTGCTGCAAAGCCAACTGCTGACTTCCCAGTGTTCCTTGATTACCAAGATGATGTTTTTGCTGCAGTTGAAAAAGCTGCCAAGGATGACCTTGCCAAGGCGCTCACAATCTCAGGTAAGCAAGAGCGCGAAACTAAGATCGATGAGATCTCTGCATCAACGAAGGAATCAGTCTCAGCAGCATTTGAAGGCCGCGAGAAGGAAGTCCCTGCAGCGTTTCGCTCACTCACCAAGAAGCTTGTTCGTCAGCGCGTTCTTCGCGACAAGATCCGTATCGATGGTCGTGGACTCCGCGACATCCGTGCGCTCTCAGCTGAAGTTGAAGTAATTCCGCGCGTTCACGGTTCAGCAATCTTCGAACGTGGAGAGACTCAGATTCTTGGAGTAACAACTCTTAATATGCTCAAGATGGAGCAGCAGCTCGACACCATGAGCCCAGAAAAATCAAAGCGCTACATGCACAACTACAACTTCCCACCATATTCAACTGGTGAAACAGGGCGTGTTGGCACACCAAAGCGTCGCGAAATCGGCCACGGTGCACTTGCTGAGCGCGCACTTATCCCAGTACTTCCAACACGTGAGGAGTTCCCTTACGCAATCCGTCAGGTCTCTGAAGCACTTGGCTCCAATGGATCAACATCTATGGGATCTGTCTGTGCATCAACACTCTCAATGCTGCAAGCAGGCGTCCCACTGAAGGCTCCTGTTGCAGGTATCGCAATGGGTCTGATCTCAGATACTGTCGATGGAAAGATTGAGTACGTTGCCCTCACAGATATTCTCGGTGCAGAAGATGCATTCGGAGATATGGACTTCAAGGTCGCAGGTACGAAAGACTTCATTACAGCTCTCCAGCTCGATACAAAGCTCGATGGAATTCCTGCAACAGTTCTTACTGGCGCACTCCACCAGGCAAAGGAAGCGCGTCTTGCGATTCTCGATGTCATGAACGAAGCAATCGATACACCAGATGAGATGAGCCTATACGCTCCTCGCATCATCTCTGTAAAGATTCCAGTAGATCAGATCGGTGCAGTAATCGGGCCTAAGGGCAAGATCATCAACCAGATTCAAGATGAAACTGGCGCAGATATCTCTATCGAAGATGATGGAACTATCTACATCGGTGCAACCGATGGGCCTTCAGCTGAAGCTGCTCGCGCCCAGATCAATGCCATTGCTAACCCACAGATGCCAGAAGTGGGAGAGCGATACCTCGGAACAGTTGTAAAGCTTGCAACATTCGGTGCATTTATCTCATTGATGCCAGGTAAAGATGGCTTGCTCCACGTATCTCAGATTCGCAAGATGCATGGTGGAAAGCGCATTGAAAACCTAGAGGAAGTGATGAAGGTTGGCGACAAGATTCAGGTGGAAATCGGCGAGATTGATCCAAAGGGCAAGCTCTCTCTGGTTCCAGTTCTCGAAGATGGAACGACTCCAGCTGCTGAATAAGTAGATGTCAGTCAAACGATCAGTTCACTCAAGTGGCCTGCGCATTGTTACGGAAGAAGTTCCGTCAGTGCGCAGCGCTGCTGTAGGAATCTGGGTCAATGTAGGTTCACGTGATGAAGCACCGGCAACTGCTGGTGCTTCTCACTTTTTAGAACACCTTCTCTTTAAAGGTACAACAAGCAGAACCGCGCTCGAGATTTCATCTGCCATTGAATCTGTTGGTGGCGAAATGAATGCCTTTACCTCCAAGGAGTACACCTGCTTCTATGCGCGCGTCATTGATACCGATTTACCAATGGCTATCAACGTCATGAGCGATCTCATCACATCCTCAATCGTTACTGCCTTAGATGTCGATGCTGAACGTAAGGTTGTTCTAGAAGAGATCGCAATGCGCGATGATGATCCAAGCGATCTCGTGCACGACCTCTTTAGCGATACCTATTACGGCGATACTCCAATCGGTCGCCCCATCTTGGGCACTATCGACTCAATAAACGGTATGTCGCGTAACACTGTCTTTAACTACTACAAGAAGAAGTACCTCCCACAAGATCTCGTGGTGGCAGTTGCTGGAAATATTAAACATAAGCGCGTCGTCGCCATGGTTGAAGAAGCCCTCTCGCAAGATAACTTCCTCGATGTATTGGCAGCCCCTGTTATTCGCCCCAACACCCCAGTGAAGAAAAGTAAGCAACAATCTGTTGGCTTGATGTACAAGAAGAGCGAACAAGCTCATATGTTCTACGGCATGGAAGGCGTTGCGCGCGCAGATGAACGTCGCTTTGCCATGGGAGTCTTATCAGCTGCCCTGGGTGGCGGAATGTCATCGCGCCTCTTTCAAGAGATCCGCGAAAAACGTGGCCTTGCCTACTCTGTCTACGCCTACGCCCAGCAATTTGCAGGTTCTGGAGTCCTTGGTTTCTATGCCGGATGTAATCCCACCAAAGCTATTGAGGTGGTGGAAATCATCCGCAGCGTCCTTACCGATGTTGCAGATAATGGAATGACACATGAAGAGATTGAGCGAGCCAAAGGCGCTGTCCGCGGTTCTCTGGTCTTAAGCCAAGAGGATTCAGGCTCACGTATGAGCCGAATTGGAAAGAATGAAATCGTGTATGGCCAAGTGATGGATTTTGATGACATCCTTAAATCGATTGCCCGCGTGAACGCCGAAGACATTCGCCAAATTGCCAGCGAGTTCCTGGTCAAAACGCCTACCCTTGCTCTCGTCGGCCCATTTAAGAACGAATCTACATTTGAAAAGGTGCTACAGAAATGATCAAAGTAGGTGTACTCGGAGCTCGTGGTCGCATGGGTGCAGAGGTAGTCAAGGCTGTGACTGATGCCGCTGATCTGGAACTCGTAGCTGCGCTCGACATGGGGGATTCACTCGATGTTCTGGTCACTAATGGGGCACAAGTTGTCGTTGATTTCACCACACCAGATTCAGTGATGGCCAATCTGGAATTCCTGATCTCGCACAATATTCATGCAGTTGTTGGCACCACAGGTTTTGATGACGCACGAATTGCGAAGATTAAGTCACTTCTTACCTCATCAAAGTCAGGTGTTCTCATTGCCCCAAACTTTGCGATTGGGGCCGTACTCATGATGGAGTTTGCTACAAAGGCTGCCAAGTACTTCGAATCTGCTGAAATTATTGAACTACATCATCCCAACAAGGTCGATGCGCCATCTGGAACAGCTGCGCGCACCGCCGAACTTATGTCCAAGTCTCGTAGAGAGGCGGGGCTATCAGCGATGCCTGATGCGACTTCAACAACGCTTGATAGTGCACGTGGTGCAACTGTGGGAGATATTCCAGTGCACTCTGTTCGCCTGCGCGGCCTGGTTGCTCACCAAGAAGTATTGCTCGGTGGAATCGGAGAAACTCTTTCCATTCGCCACGACTCTATCGACCGAGTAGGTTTTATGCCAGGAGTACTTCTTGGCGTTCGCGAAGTTGGTACTCATCCAGGGCTGACCTTCGGCCTTGAACAATTCATGTAACTGAAAGGCTAAGAGATATGGCACTCGCAGATATCACAATGTATGGCGCCGATTGGTGCGGAGATTGCCGCCGCTCAAAGCGCCTCCTTGAAGAGCTTGATGTTCAGGTAAACAATATTGATGTGGAAGCTGACGAATCAGCTGCTGCAAAGGTGCAGGAGATCAACGGCGGAGCGAAATCAATTCCAGTACTTGTCTTCTCTGATGGAACTCACCTGACTGAACCTTCGGATAATGATTTAAAGGCGAAGCTGACTTCGCTCGGCATTATCTAATCTAGAGTCTGTACAAAACTGCTGACGTTACTGCAGCAGAGATAACAACAACGAAGTACGGCGCCTTTAAGCTCAGCGCAATGAGCGCTACAGCTACGCCAGCCAAACGCTGATCAATCACCCATCTTCCTTTTTCGGTGATGGTCTGCACTCCGACGAGTGCGCTCAATAGGGCGATCGGAATCAAGGTATTGATGCGCAACATGCGCGGATTAGTTAAATACTTCTCGGGAATTGAGTGGCCCAAGAATTTCAGCATAAATGCAATGAGCGATGTCCCTAAAACCCCCAGCCAGAGTGAGTTCATCTGCGTTCCTTCCAGCCGAAGGCAACTGCCAGTAGCGCAGTCGCGATAATCGGAAGCCCTGCAGAGATGATGGGGCTCAAGGCAATCGCCAGAATTACCGCAGTAGCTGCAAGAACGCGTTCAAATTTTCCAGTCAGTCTGGGCCAGACCAGACCTAAGAAGGCAGCGGGAACAGCGGCATCGAGCCCCCATGCAGATGGATTGCCCATCGCTTGGGCGCCGAGGGCGCCGAGTAGGGTGAAGAAATTCCAGAAGATGTAGACGCCAAAGCCTGTCAACCAGAAACCTTGTTTCATTGCATCGAGACCAAGATTTTCTTGGCCAATAGCAACGCCGGTTGATTCATCGATAGTTACTTGCGCAGCGATCACTCTCTTTACTCCACGAACTTTGAGAATGGGCGCCATGCGCAGCCCATAGAGTCCATTACGAATGCCGAGAAGTGAAGCGGTAGCGATTCCTGAAAGCGCGTTACCTCCAGCACCCATAACACCGACAATGGCAAATTGTGATGCGCCCGAGAAGGTAAGGAGGGAGAGGAGACAGGTTTGCAGAATTGAAAATCCGGCGGCGATTGAGGCCGCCCCAAATGCGGTTCCGTAGAGGCCAACAGTGAAGGAGACGCTCAGACTTTGGGTTGCGGTGGCGCGGAACACTCTGGACACGCACTCATTCTGCCCTAGATATCCAATGAGCGGAGGGGGGTTGAAAGATAAGGTGCGCTCATGTCTGAGACTGTAATTTTTAGAGATGATGTCACTGTCGAACTAGTGAAATCAAGTGCCAGCGATGCCGATGTCATCTGGGCCGCCCGAGTATCAACAGCAGGTGAGCAATCACTCGATGAGATTGGCGAAGATCCAGCTCGTTCTGCAGGCCTCATCAACTACCTCGCGCGCGAACGCCACGGCTCACCCTTTGAACATACCTCGATGACCTTCTTTGTTTCAGCGCCTATCTTTGTATTCCGTGAATTTATGCGCCATCGCATGGCGTCGTATAACGAAGAGTCTGGTCGCTACCGCGAACTCAAGCCGGTCTTCTACATTCCATCCAAGGAACGTAAGTTGGTGCAAGTTGGAAAAACTGGCGCCTACACATTTGAAGATGGCACCCCTGAACAATTTGATATTAGTGTGAAGGCGATGAAAGAGGCATATCTCATTGCCTATGACTCTTACCAAAAGATGCTCGATGCCGGAGTCGCCCGTGAAGTAGCTCGTGTGGTCTTACCTGTGGCTACTTATTCATCTATGTATGTCACCATGAATGCGCGCGCACTCATGAATTTCCTCTCACTTCGCACCGCACGCGAAGGTTCACATTTTCCAAGCTACCCACAACGTGAAATTGAGATGGTGGCAGAAAAGATGGAAGCCGAATTCGCGAAGTTAATGCCACTTACATACGACGCCTTTGAAAAATCTGGTCGTATCGCGCCTTAAGCGATAAGATTCCCAAATGAGCACGCAAGCACCTTTTGGTCGACTCCTCACCGCAATGGTGACCCCCTTTGATAAAGATGGGGCGATCGACTGGGCTGGTGTAGAAAAGCTGGCACAGCATCTCGTTGATACCGGCCACGATGGAATCGCGGTCAACGGAACAACAGGTGAAGCTCCAACAACTAAATCTTCTGAAAAACTGGAGATCATTAAAGTTGTAAAGAAAGTTGTTGGATCAAAGATTCAGGTTCTTTCAGGTGCCGGCGATAACGAGACGGCCTACACAGTCGAGCAAGCCAAGAGGTCTCAAGATGCTGGAGCCGATGGACTTCTGGTTGTCACTCCGTATTACAACAAACCTCCACAGGCTGGAATCGAAGCTCACTTTCGCGCAGTAGCTGCCGCAACTGATCTACCCATCATGATGTATGACATCCCTGGGCGCACCGGCGTTGAAATTGAATCTGACACCATCGTGAAGCTCTTTGAATCAGTCGACAATATTGTGGCTCTGAAAGATGCCAAAGGAAATATTGCTGCAACGTCATGGGTTATTAAGAGATGCAATATCCCTGTCTACTCAGGTGATGACATCCTCAATCTTCCTTTCCTCTCAGTTGGCGCAGTGGGATTTGTCTCCGTCTGCGGACATACCGTGGGGCTCCAACTCAAAGCGATGCTCGATGCCTGGTTTGCCGGAAACGCTACGAAAGCGCTGGAGATTCATCAGCAACTCTTGCCAGTATTTACCGGCACATTCCGCACGCAAGGTGCAATTTTGACCAAGGCAGCGATGTCACTTATGGGGCTACCCGGAGGAACAACTCGTCTGCCACTCGTTGATGCAACCGAAGCACAGATAGATCAGTTACGTAAAGATCTCACTGCTGGTGGCGTCACACTGAAGAGTTAACGCAAAACTGTATGACACAACATCCCCATCCCAATCTCGGTACTCCCAGCAAGCTTGCTGATGGGGGATTGCGCATAGTTGCACTGGGTGGAATCTCTGAAATCGGTCGCAATATGACTGTCTATGAGACCAATGGCAAACTGCTTATTGTCGATTGTGGAGTTCTCTTCCCAGAAGATAATCAACCAGGAATCGATTTGATTCTTCCTGACTTTAGCTACATCCTAGATCGCCTTAATGATGTTGTCGGACTATTTCTTACTCACGGCCATGAAGATCACATAGGCGCAGTGCCATATCTACTTCGCGAACGTGGTGATATTCCTATCTATGGATCTCCACTCACCATCGCTCTTATCGCAGCAAAGTGCAAAGAGCGACGTGTCTCACCTCTTACCCACGAAGTTCGCGAAGGCAACCGTGAAGATGTCGGCCCCTTTGAACTTGAATTCATCGCCGTCAACCACTCGATTCCAGATGCGTTGGCAGTTGCGATTCACACAAAGGCCGGAACTGTCTTACATACTGGGGACTTTAAGATGGATCAGCTGCCGCTGGATGGTCGCATCACAGATTTAAGAACTTTTGCACGCCTTGGCGAAGAAGGCGTAGATCTCTTTCTCGTTGACTCAACAAACGCGGATGTTCCAGGATTTACCCCCTCAGAGCGAGAGATCATGCCTGCGCTCAATCGCGTCATTGCTTCAACAAAGCATCGCGTGATTGTGGCTTCATTCTCATCTCACGTTCACCGCGTACAGCAGGTAATCGATACCGCAGCCCTTCATAATCGTCGTGTTGCCTTTATTGGACGCTCGATGATTCGCAATATGAAGATCGCGCAAGATATGGGTTATTTAACCGTACCTTCTGGCATTCTCTTCGATGCCCGCGAGCTTGATAACTATGACGATCGCGTCGTTTTGATCTGCACAGGTTCACAAGGTGAACCCATGGCTGCGCTATCACGTATGGCAAATGGCGATCACCAGATTCGTGTTGGGGAGGGAGACACCGTAATTTTGGCATCTTCACTGATTCCCGGAAATGAAAACTCTGTCTTCAGAGTAATTAACGAACTCACCCGCTTTGGTGCCAAAGTTGTTCATAAGGCGAATGCGATGGTCCATGTATCAGGCCACGCCGCCGCTGGTGAACTTCTCTATTGCTACAACATCGTCAAACCTAAATATGCGCTTCCAGTTCACGGAGAATGGCGTCACCTAAAGGCAAATGCCGAAATCGCAATTCAGGCAGGTGTTCCACGTGAGAATGCATTTATTATCGAAAATGGAATTGTCGTAGATTTAGTAGATCATGAAGCCGAAGTTGTTGGTTCGGTTCCAGTCGGCTTCGTCTATGTAGATGGTGACAGCATCGGTGATATCACCGAATCTTCACTGAAAGATCGCCGCATCCTAGGCGAAGAAGGATTTATCTCAGTCATCGTGGTGATCGAATCACAGACCGGAAAGATTGTTGCAGGTCCTGATATTCATGCTCGTGGATTTAATGAAGATGAAGCTCTCTTTGATGAAGTCCGTGGTCAGATTGAAAAGGCGTTGACTGCCGCAGTTGCTGAAGGAGTCAATGGAACTCATCAACTTTCACAAGTAGTTCGTCGCACAATCGGTGGATGGGTTGGCCAGAAACATCGCCGCCGTCCGATGATTGTTCCTGTTGTCGTAGAGGTCTAAGTCGGCGCGCCTAAGCGCTCGAAAAATACCCTCCACCTAAGATTGAAGGTGTGGCACAGAAGAAGAAACGCACATCTAAGAACTCATTTCTTAGAGTAGTTGTGTCTGGACTCTCCTCACTCTGGAGACTTCTCGCCAAATCCCTCGGTTCATCAATCCGCTTTGTAGCGCGAGGAGCACGCGATCTCGACCCAGAGCATCACCGCGATGGGGCAGCGCTCCTTGTTCTGCTTCTCTCTCTTTCAGCTTTTGCTGGCACATGGTTTAAGGCAGATAACTATGTGGGTCGAAATCTCTACTCACTCTTCTACGGCGCATTCGGTCGAATCGGATTCCTTGCACCGTTAGTCCTTCTCTACTTTGCAGTACGTCTCTTTAGAAGACCTGACGATAAACACACCACCGGTCGCATCACTGTGGGAACGCTTACTCTTCTGATTAGCGCAACGGGTCTCTCTCATCTCATCAACGGTTCGCTGGGCGCGCTCAACCCAACCGGCGCCACTGCGATTCGCGATGGAGGTGGGTTACTCGGTTATTGGGTAGCGATGCCGCTGGTTGCCCTGATGACATCGCTCTTGGCCTACCCAGTATTACTCGCCATATTCTTCTTCGGTCTGCTGATTGTGACCGGAACTCCGCTCTCCAAAGTTGGAATCCGTATCAAAGTCATTGCCATATGGCTCTGGTCTAAGAAGCCGCAGCGTAACCACGATGACTTTGAAATCTCAGATACTCCACCTTTTGAATCTCCCGTCGTTGCTTGGAATCAAGAGGCCGAAGATGATATTGATGAAGAAGAATTTGATGAAGAATTTACAGTTGAAGTACCTCGAATTCCATTAGAGGCTCAACTCAAAGAGCCACCTAAATCAGATAAGCGCCCGGAGCAACTATTGCTCTCCAGTGATTCAAAGTACGAGCTGCCATCTCACGATCTCCTTAAAGTGGGTCCTGCGGCAAAGGCAAAGAGCAAAGCTAATGAGACAGTCGTTGCCGCCCTCACCGAGGTCTTCCATCAATTTGATATCGATGCGCAGGTCACCGGATTTATGCGCGGGCCAACCGTAACGCGCTATGAAGTCGAGCTAGGAAATGCGGTAAAAGTTGAGCGCATTACTGCGCTGTCGAAGAATATTTCCTACGCAGTTGCCAGCAGCGAGGTGCGAATCCTTTCTCCGATACCTGGTAAATCTGCAGTTGGAATTGAGATTCCTAACGCTGACCGGGAAATCGTGGCTTTAGGCGATGTTATGCGCTCAAGCGTTGCCGGACAAGATCACCATCCCATGCTCGTTGCATTGGGTAAAGATGTCGAAGGTAATTTTGTCTGTGCAAATCTAGCCAAGATGCCGCACCTACTCGTGGCTGGTGCCACAGGCGCCGGTAAATCTTCGATGATTAACGCGATGATCACATCGATTTTAATGCGGGCAACACCTGATGATGTTCGTCTGATTTTGATTGATCCAAAGCGCGTTGAACTCACCGCCTATGAAGGTATTCCTCACTTGATCACGCCAATTATTACAAACCCTAAGAAGGCAGCAGACGCACTTACTTGGGTAGTGCGCGAAATGGATCTTCGCTATGAAGATCTAGCGACATTTGGCTTTAGACATATCGATGATTTTAATAAGGCAGTTCGTGCTGGAAAAGTTGTTGCACCTCCTGGATCAGATCGCATCGTTGAGCCATACCCGTACCTTCTTGTCATCATCGACGAGCTTGCAGATCTGATGATGATTGCAGCGCGTGAAGTCGAAGAGTCAGTAGTACGTATTACTCAGTTGGCTCGTTCTGCGGGCATCCACTTGGTTCTTGCAACGCAACGACCTTCTGTCGACGTTGTTACAGGACTCATTAAGGCGAATGTGCCATCACGGCTCTCCTTCGCAACATCCTCACTTGCTGACTCGCGAGTCATTCTCGATAGTCCAGGTGCTGAAAAACTTATTGGACAAGGTGATGGACTCTTTATTCCAATGGGTGCAAGCCGCGCCATTCGCATTCAAGGCGCTTATGTATCTGAACGTGAAATTGAAGCGGTAGTGGGACATGTGAAGAAGCAACTATCACCTCGTTACCGTGATGATGTAACGCAAGTTGCACAAGTTAATAAGAACGTAGATAAAGAGATTGGCGATGACTTAGAGATTTTGATTCAAGCTGTTGAGTTAGTTGTCAGCACGCAATTTGGATCAACATCGATGTTGCAACGTAAACTTCGCGTTGGCTTTGCCAAGGCTGGACGCCTGATGGATCTGATGGAATCTCGTGGAATCGTTGGACCATCGGAAGGCTCGAAGGCTCGCACCGTGATGATCAAGCCTGATGAGATTGATTCAGTACTCGCAACGCTTCGCGATTATTAATTCCGAGCAAAGTGCGGGTGCAATGTAGGGGTGATTTACCTGAATAGGGGACACTTCCATTGAATCACCCTCGGCTCTAAAGTTAGAGTTGTCCTCCTCACCCTTATATGAAGGCGGCACAAGATGACTCTCGGAAGCACAATTCGCGATGCTCGCGAAGCTGCACGCCTGAGCCTTGAATCGCTCTCGGAGTCCACAAGTATCCGCATGGGTTTACTTACCGAGATGGAAGCAAATAATTTCTCACATTGCGGTGGCGATACCTATGCCCGCGGACACCTACGAAATATTGCAGCAAAGATTGGCATTGATCCTCAAGTATTTATCAGCCTATACAACGAAGAGCATTCGATAGAGCTACGAGCCATCCAAGATTTACTTGCTGAGAATAATGTGATGCAGGTTCCCAAGGAGAAGAAGACCATCTCTTGGAAAGTTCCGGCAGGAGCATCGCTTGCAATTTTTGGTGTCATCGCCATCGCTCAGATTGTAATTTCCAATCAGAGTTCAACTCCCACACCGAGTGCGCCACCAACCGTTGTTGCAAGCCAGAGCGCGACACCTTCAGCGACACCTTCAGCTTCAACTGTTGTATCACCAACTGCAACGCAACAACGTGGACCCATCACACTTTCGATTACTGCAGCTCGTGGAAATTCATTTATCGATATCGTGGTTGATGGAAAACATGTTTCAAAGGGCTCTCTCTTCCAAGGTGAGACCAAGTCATTCCAAGGTGAAAATGTTGTGAGTGTTTACCTCAGTAACCCGGCAGGACTTGATCTGACTCTCAATGGGAAGCAATTAGCCCCACTGGGTGGTCAAAATGAAGAGGTTCGTCGCACCTTCCGCTAACATCACCCCCATGTCTCGTACCGTTGCAATTGTCACCATGGGGTGCGCGCGCAATGAAGTAGATTCGGAAGAGCTCGCAGGTCGCCTTGCAGCTGATGGCTGGACCGTGGTTGAGGATGTTGAATCTGCTGAAGTTGCAGTGGTGAACACGTGTGGCTTTATCGAATCCGCTAAGAAAGATTCTGTCGACGCACTCCTTGAGGCTAATTCACTGAAGGGACACGGCGTAACACGGGCTGTGGTTGCAGTCGGTTGTATGGCTGAGCGATATGGAAAAGAGTTAGCACAGGCCTTGCCTGAGGCCGATGCCATTCTCGGTTTTGATGATTACCAAGATATTTCTGCTCGATTGCAATCCATCGTCAGCGGCAATGCGCATACACCTCACGTTCCGCGTGATCGTCGCGCGCTCCTGCCTATCGCTCCCAGTGATCGCCCCGCGGCTCGCGATGAAAACTATGCATCTTCACTCGGAGCCGGTGGATCACTCTTTCGTAAGCGCTTAGGCAACGCTCCCTGGGCTCCGCTGAAGATTGCATCCGGCTGTGATCGCCGCTGTTCCTTCTGCGCCATCCCATATTTCCGAGGTTCATTTATCTCTCGCCGCCCCACTGAAATTCTGCAAGAAGGAAAGTGGCTCGCTGACAATGGCGTGAGCGAACTCTTCTTGGTCAGTGAGAACACCACCTCATATGGAAAAGATTTAGGCGACCTTAAATTGATGGAGAAGATTCTCCATGAGTTCGCAGAGATCGAAGGTATCGAACGGGTGAGATTGTCCTATCTCCAGCCTGCAGAGATGAGGCCTTCGCTTCTTCAGGCCATGATTGAGACAGATAAAGTTGCACCGTACTTTGATCTATCATTTCAACATACAAGTCCCACTGTCCTACGTCGCATGAGACGTTTCGGAGATTCCGAGAAGTTCCTTCACCTCATTTCCCAGATTCGCGCTCTTTCGCCTGAGGCAGGCATTCGCTCCAACTTTATTGTCGGATTCCCTGGTGAGTCCGAAGCAGATTACAACGACCTCGCTGAGTTCATCACTATGGCCAAACTCGATGCAGTAGGAATCTTCGGCTACTCCGATGAAGATAATACTGAGGCGCTGGATCTCACAGGTAAGGTCGCTGAAGAATTAATCCGCGAACGCGTTGAAGCTCTCTCATCTCTTGCAGATGAGATGGTCTCTCTTCGGGCAGCAGGACGTATCGGTGAGAAGGTGCGAGTCCTGATTGAAGATGCTGAACTTCAAGAAGGTCGCGCAGCGCACCAAGGTCCAGAAGTTGATGGAACTACCTCATTTATTGGCACCGACTTTGCAGTGGGCCAATATGTCGATGCGGTTGTGATAGATTCAATGGGCGCTGATTTGGTGGCGCAAGCAGAGTGAGAGTTCCAGGATTCATTACACCGAATACCATAACCATTACTCGCATTCTTCTCATTCCGCTGGGCGTCTATACCCTTTTTCGCGACGGCGGAGAAAACACTTCCTTCCAATTTATTTCTTATGCAATCTTCTTTACCTTAGGTATGACCGATATCCTCGATGGCAAGTGGGCCAGACAATCCAATCGCATCACAGCACTTGGCACTTTCCTCGATCCAGTCGCGGATAAGGCGCTCATTGGAGCTGCCATGATTTCACTCTCGATCCTCAATCGCTTTCCGTGGTGGATCACAATTCTCATCTTGACTCGCGAAATTGGAATCACCATATTTCGTCTCGTTGTCATTAAAGGTGGAGTGATTCCAGCGAGTAAAGGTGGCAAGCTCAAGACGCTCACGCAAAATTTTGGGGTTGGCTTCTTCATGCTCCCTCTGCCAGCCTGGCTCGATTGGTTTAAATTTGGCTTTATCGGCGTTGCCGTAGTTCTCACTGTGGCAACTGGTTATGACTACATTCGTTCCTGGCAGAAGAGGCGGTAAATTTTCCTCATGATGCCCACTGAAGCACACGCCCGAACAATTATTGAAAATCTAAGTACTCGGGGCGAGACAGTCTCTGTCGCTGAGTCGCTCACAGGTGGTGGATTAGGCCAAGCCATCACTCACGTGGCCGGAGCCTCTGAAGTATTTATCGGCGGGATCATCGCCTACACAGCTGAAGTGAAGATTAATTTTCTAGGAGTACCACGTTCTACGATTGAAGCATTTACCGTTGTCAGCGAAGAAGTTGCCATAGCGATGGCAGAAGGTGCGCGAATAAAGATGGGAAGCACCTGGGGAATTTCCACAACGGGTATTGCCGGTCCCGGAGATTACATGGGAATTCGACAGGGCACCGTCTGGATAGCGATATCTGGCCCCATCAACCAAACGCTACAGCTGACGCTGGATAGTGATCGAGATGGGGTCCGCCAAGGCGCTATATCCAGCGCGATTGGCAACTTTGCGCGTATCCTTAGCCAACGGTAATTTTTAGTAGTTGAATTTAGATTGATAAAGGAGGCAGGCAATGACATTGCTACGTGAAGCAGTCGGTCATACGCTCCGCGACGCCCGCACCATTCAATCTCGCACGCTCCGTGATGTCGCTCGTGAAGCACGCGTCTCATTAGGGTATCTCTCAGAGGTAGAACGTGGACAAAAGGAAGCTTCTTCAGAACTCCTCAATGCCATCTGCGAAGCGCTCGGCCTTACCTTGTCATCTGTCATGACCGGCGTTGCTCACGAAATCAAATCTCGTGAAAGTGCAAAGCTCTCCGTTGTCGACGCAGCCTAAGTACCTCTTGCAGGGCGGAATACATCGCCGTACCGAGAGCGCAATTCTTGAAGGTACAAAATCACTCATCGCTCTTCACGGCATCAGCAATATATCCATGATTGATATCGCCGACGCATCTGAAGTCTCTCGTGCAACGCTCTATAACCATTACCGAGATAAGAGCGCAGTTCTCGAAGCGCTGATAGCCGTAGAAGTTGAACACTTAGTCGAACTCTCTTCTAAAGCTGGAACTCCAGCTGACGCTCTTGAAACTTTATCAAAATCCATCTCTGCAGATCCGGCGCTCGCTGCGATGCGCCTACATGATGCCAATCTCTTGATTGCAGTGATGTCCCATGCCGAAAATCCGCTCTACCTTGTCTTGGCTCGCTCTATCTTTGAAGCGACAAAATCTGAGGCAGGAACAGGACTTGCCATGCGATGGTTATTGGGCCAAGTGATGCAACCAATTACTCCGAAGCAATCACGCGAACAAGCAGAGCTATTGGTAGAGCGCACTCTGTTCTAACGAGTGAAAATACCCAAGTGCGCATCTCAGACCTCCGCGAACGACTCGTGCTCTCCTTCGGCGACGATTGGGCAGCCTCTTTCTCTCAAGATATTGCCATCAGCGAACTCGGCTCTATTTCTGTGAACGAGGCTCTGAAAGCTGGCCGGGACGCAGATGAAATTTGGCGCGCGGTCTGCAAGCAATGTCCCAATGAGACCCAGAAATATCGGTACTAGCCGTGCCAGTGACATCTGACGTCATTTCAAAAGGCTCCAAACTTCCAGCTCTCGTATTAATTCACGGCCTCGGCTCTGCTGGAAATATCTGGAAGTCGCTACATTCAGGGCTCGAAGATTCATTCACAATTTATCCGCTCGACCTGCCAGGTCATGGAAAATCTCCTCTTGGCGATGAGGCCCTTGATCCACACTCACTTGCGCTACAAATTAGTGAAGCAATGGCTGCCGATCACGGAGTTCATGAGTTTCACGTTGCCGGCAACTCACTCGGTGGCTGGATTGCCCTCGAGTTAGCGGCGCAATTCCCAGATCGTGTCAAGAGCGTTACAGCACTCGCACCAGCTGGTTTGTGGCGCGAAGGCCCTACGCAGAAATTACCACCCAGTTTGCTGGCACGAATCCTGGCAAAGATTTCTCAACATTTCTTACAACTTGCCTACAACCTTCCACCCCTCAAAGCGCTTGGGTATAAGAAGATCACGCACTTGTGGCGTCAACTCTCTTTTGAATCCTGTAAAGATTCAGTAATCGCGATGGCGAGATCCATTGGGTACATGCCAATGTGGCGCGCCATTCGCTTTCAGAAATTCGACTCTTCAATCTCACAGAAGATTCCAGTATCAATCATCTTTGGTGATGGAGATTTAACTCTGCCACCTCCGCGCGCCCAAGAGCGAGAGGTCGCACCACAACATTCAGAGTGGATTGTCGTTGAAAATTGCGCACATGTAATTATGTGGAACTATCCAGAGCTGACTGTAGATTTTATTAAGAAGACAGCGTTTACAAAGGTTTAAGCTAAACCGCGATAACCTCAAGAATCCATGGTTGCCCGCCATCTGATGGAGTGAGAGCGCAGGGATATTTCTCAGAGACAATGGCGTAGAGATCTTCGGGAGTTTTCGGAATCGAACGGCTCTGTAATAACCAGCGCGTGATTTCTCCTCGCGTCTTCTTCGACATATGCGTAACCACGGTGCGAACCCCATCGACCACCGTGGAGACTCGTATTTCGATGGTGATATCGATGGGTGCGGCCCACACCGTCTTATAGGTAGATGAGCGACAGTCGATGATCAGCGTCTTCTCAGCGCCATCGAGTGATTGCGCTACCGGCTGGCGCATCGCCTTATTATCAATTTTCTCTTTATAGCTCTCGATCCGCTGCGAGGGGCGAACAACTCCGTACTTGGCGGAGATGATGGCAACGGCTAGCTCACCGCGCTTCTTGGCTGTGGGGGAGAGCGAGCTCCAATCCAAGGCCTGATAGAGCACGCCTGAATAGACGCTCATTGCAGGGGTGGGCTTATCTGTCTGAACCTTCTTCTCTGATGGGGGGAGGAGGATCAACACGCGACACACCCTACTTGTCAGTGGCGCCTGTTACCGTTCGAACAGATGTTCGGATAAGATTTACCCGTACAACCAGAGCGGTGCTCAGCTTTCCGCCCACAGCGTCTCTATAACGCCAGGGCCGTCGCAGAGAATTTCCGTACCTTCTGGGCCGAATACCAACGGCTGCGCTCGCAGACGTTCGAGATGAAATGGAGAATACAGTGGCTGCAGAAAAATCAAAGCCTGAAGATAAAAATGTATCCGATCGCCAGAAGGCGTTAGATACCGCGCTAGCTCAAATCGAACGACAGTTTGGTAAGGGCTCAGTAATGAAGATGTCAGATCGTCAAGCACAGGTAATCGAAGTTATTCCAACCGGTTCTGTGGCCCTTGATATCGCTCTCGGAATCGGTGGCCTTCCACGTGGCCGCATCGTTGAAATTTATGGACCTGAATCCTCAGGTAAGACAACTCTTACCTTGCATGCAATCGCCAATGCCCAGAAGGCTGGCGGCATCTGCGCATTTATCGATGCAGAGCATGCATTCGATGCAGAGTATGCAAAGAAGCTCGGCGTTGATATTGATTCACTTCTCGTCTCACAGCCAGATACCGGTGAGCAAGCTCTCGAAATCATGGATATGTTGATTCGTTCCGGTGCTCTTGATCTCGTAGTCGTCGACTCTGTCGCAGCGCTCGTTCCTCGCGCTGAAATCGAAGGCGAGATGGGCGATTCACATATGGGTCTCCAGGCGCGTCTTATGTCACAGGCGCTCCGCAAGATTACTGGTGCACTTCACCAATCAAAGACAACAGCAATCTTCATCAACCAGCTCCGCGAAAAGATCGGTGTCTTCTTCGGATCTCCTGAGACAACAACAGGTGGAAAGGCGCTCAAGTTCTATGCATCTGTGCGCCTCGATATCCGTCGTATCGAAACCCTTAAGGATGGAACGGAATCAGTCGGTAACCGTACCCGCGTCAAGGTTGTTAAAAATAAGATGGCTCCACCATTTAAGCAGGCAGAGTTCGACATCATCTACGGCGTTGGAATCTCTCGCGAAGGCTCACTTCTCGATATGGGCGTCGAGCTCGGTATCGTCAAGAAATCTGGAGCTTGGTATACCTACGAAGCCGATCAACTCGGCCAGGGTAAGGAAAATTCACGCGCATTCCTCATCGATAATCCAGATCTCGCCAACGAGATTGAATCTAAGATCCGCGCAAGCTTCGTACCTGTCGAGGTCGATGCAGCGATGATCGCAGAGATCGATGAAGCAGCAGCAGAGGTTGATTTCTAATTTCACTGCAATTTGCAAAGGTAGAACGTGGTGAGGGCTCCGACCCTTACGAAGTAGCTCACACAATTGCCCTCAACGCACTTGTGGCACGAGCGAAAAGTAAGGGCGAGCTTCTCGCTCACCTTAAGACTCGTGGCGTCGAAGATGACATCGCCCAAGCAGTTGTATTCCGCTTGCAAGAGAGCGGCCTCATCGATGATCGTGAGTTTGCAGCTGCCTGGGCAACCTCTCGCCATAGCCATAAGAAGTTATCGAAGCGAATTATCGCGGGTGAACTTCGCCAGAAGGGCGTTACTCAAGAGCAGATCGATGAAGCCCTCGATGGAATCGATGATGAATCTGAGTACCGGGTTGCCTTCGATCTAGGGTTTAAAAAGTTCAACACCATGTCACGTCTTGAGCCTGAAGTTCAGATTCGCCGCATTCAATCGCTCTTAGCGCGTAAGGGATTTAACTTTACAATTATCTCTCGCGTCTTAAGCGAGCTCGATCTCACCAACAAGTAACTTCTTACCCAGCTTCTTACTTGGCTTGTTTGAGGTGCTCTGTAAGGCGCTCAGCGGTTGCAACAACGGCAGCTGCATGAAGTCGTCCTGGCTGACGACCTAAACGTTCGATAGGGCCGCTGATAGAGACAGCTGCAATAACTTTTCCATTAGGGCCGCGGACGGGTGCTGAAACAGATGCAACGCCTGCCTCACGTTCTCCCACCGATTGCGCCCAGCCACGGCGGCGATCTGCAGCTAGATGTGCTGCGGTGTAACGCGCATTCTTCAAACCACGATGAATTTTTTCGGAATCTTCCCACGCCATCAAAATTTGCGCAGCAGAACCTGCCTGCATTGTGAGCGATGCACCAACAGGTACTGAGTCACGTAGACCTGAGAGACGTTCAGCAACAGCGACACAGATACGGATATCTCCTTGGCGGCGATATAACTGAGCAGATTCACCTGTGGCATCGCGCAGCGCGGCAAGCGCTGGGGCAGCAGCGGCAATGAGGCGATCTTCGCCGGCAGCGGCTGCAAGTTCGGCAGAGCGGGGACCTAAGATAAAGCGACCATTGAGATCGCGGGCGACCAGGTGGTGAAATTCAAGGGCAACGGCTAAGCGATGGGCGGTAGGGCGGGCGATTCCGGTAGCTGCTACGAGTTCAGCGAGTGAATGTGGCCCCGATTCGAGGGTAGCCAGGATTCCTACAGCTTTATCTAAGACGCCGACTCCGCTATTCTTCTTATCCACGGAGTGATATTAGCATCCCACTGTTTGAGATGCCAATAGATAAAAATATCTATTGCGTTTGAGATGCAAAAGCAGTGAACTTGTAAAGGAGAAGCCGATGGCGAAGACGCTCGCTGAGAAGATTTGGGATGCCCATATCGTTCGACAGGCCGCAGGAGAACCAGATCTGCTCTATATCGATCTACAACTTGTCCACGAAGTAACGAGTGCGCAGGCATTCGATGGTCTGCGTCTTGCCGGTCGAAAGGTGCGTCGCCCTGATCTCACAATTGCGACAGAAGATCACAACACTCCTACCCTTGATATTTTAAAACCAATCGCCGATCCTGTATCAAAACTTCAGATCGACACACTTCGAAATAATGCCAAAGAGTTCGGTATTCGCATCCACTCACTAGGAGATGCCGATCAAGGCGTTGTCCACGTTGTTGGACCACAACTTGGAATTACTCAGCCAGGTATGACAATTGTCTGCGGTGATTCACATACATCAACACATGGTGCATTTGGCGCTATTGCATTCGGTATTGGCACATCTGAAGTTGAGCATGTACTTGCAACACAGACACTTCCCTCAAGCCGCCCCAAGACGATGGCAATCAACGTCGAAGGCACTCTCAAGTCAGGCGTTACTGCCAAGGACATCATCCTTGCCATCATCGCTCAAATTGGAACAGGTGGGGGACAGGGCTACATCATTGAATATCGCGGCTCTGCCATTCGCGCACTCTCAATGGAAGGTCGCATGACTGTCTGCAATATGTCGATTGAAGCTGGCGCACGCGCAGGTCTTATCGCACCTGATCAGAAGACCTTTGATTACATCTTGGGCAAGCCACATGCTCCTGAAGATTTCGCAGCAGCGCAAAGCTATTGGGAGACGCTCTTTACCGATAGCGATGCCAAGTTTGATGTCGAAATCAGCCTTGATGCAGATACGCTCGAGCCATTTGTAACGTGGGGAACTAACCCAGGTCAGGGCCTACCGCTTAACGCCTCTGTTCCAAATCCAGCAGATATTACAGATTCTGAAGAACGAGGAGCGGCAGAGCGCGCACTTGAATACATGGGCCTTACTGCAGGAACACCACTGAAGAAGATAGCGATTGACACTGTTTTCTTGGGCTCTTGCACCAACGGTCGTATCGAAGATCTACGAGCTGCTGCATCAGTCATCGAAGGCAAGAAGATTGCTCCAAAACTTCGCATGCTCGTCGTTCCTGGTTCTGAACGCGTTCGCCAGCAGGCGATGAAGGAAGGCTTGGATAAAGTCTTTCTTGATTTCGGAGCTGAGTGGCGCAATGCCGGATGTTCTATGTGCCTTGGCATGAACCCTGATCAATTGGCAGTGGGCGAACGTTCTGCATCTACCTCAAACCGTAACTTTGAAGGTCGCCAAGGAAAGGGTGGACGTACCCACCTGGTGAGCCCACTTGTTGCTGCAGCAACTGCAATTCGCGGCACACTCTCATCACCATTAGATTTGTAAGAAGGAGCGAACCCACTATGGAAAAATTTATTAAGCACACAGGTACCGGAGTTCCCCTTCGCCGCAGCAATGTCGATACCGATCAGATTATTCCTGCTGTCTATCTCAAGCGAGTGACGCGTAGCGGATTTGAAGATGGACTCTTCTCTGCATGGCGCAACGATCCTGAATTCGTCCTCAATAGGGATGAATACAAGGGTGGAACAGTTCTTGTGGCTGGCCCAGAATTTGGTACAGGATCATCTCGCGAGCATGCAGTCTGGGCCTTGCAGAATTACGGCTTTAAAGTTGTGATCTCAAGCCGCTTTGCAGATATCTTCCGCGGCAACTCGCTCAAAGGTGGATTGCTCACGGTGATCTTGCCGCAAGAAGCTGTCGAAGCGATCTGGCAGGCTATTGAGGCAGTTCCAACAACCTCCATCGCAGTTGACCTTGAGACTCGCACAGTCGCCTACAACGATGTCACCGTGCCCTTTGAACTCGACGATTACACCCGTTGGCGCCTCATGGAAGGTCTTGATGACATTGGGCTAACGATGAAACACACCGATTCCATCGATTCTTTCGAGGCGAAGCGACCAAGTTACAAGCCAACAACACTTCCGATTCGAATTTAACCCGAAAGGCTTGCGAAAAGTGAGCGTAATTCGCTGGTTTTTCTCGTAGGGTGAGTGCAATGTGTAAAAGTCTCAATAATAGAATGAGAGTTTTTTACGCATAAAAAGTGAGTTTTTTGTGAAATATTTACGTGCGACACGCATGTGTCAATAACGCTCTCACCCCATAAGTAGGTTTAAGTTTTACTCAGTTAGGCAAATGCCTAATTTTTTACGCGTAAACTTAAGGGGAATTGAATGAATAAGGCCCAGTTTATCGCTGCGTTGGCCCCACACTTCAACGGCAGCAAGAAAGAAGCTTCACACGCTGTAGATATCGTTTTCGACACAATCGTTCGTAACATGTCAGCTGGAAACGATGTCATGATCAACGATTTCGGTAAGTTCAAGAAGGTTGATCGCAAGGCACGTATGGGACGTAACCCATTCACAGGCGAGACAATCAAGATTAAGGCATCAAAGAAGGCTCGCTTCCTTCCTGCAAAGGCACTTAAGGAAGTTATTGCTGGCGATCGCAAGCTTGCTCCAGCACCAAAGCCAGAAGTTAAGGCAGTTGTAAAGCCAGCAGCGAAGAAGGCTGCACCTAAGAAGGCTGCACCTAAGAAGGCTGCACCTAAGAAGGCTGCTAAGAAGGCTCCTGCAAAGAAGAAGCCAGCAGCGAAGAAGGTAGTCAAGAAGGCTGTTAAGAAGGCTCCTGTAAAGAAGAAGCCAGCAGCGAAGAAGGCAACAAAGAAGCGTTAATTCTTCTTATATAGACTTCTATAGAAAACTGAGGTCCGCTCTACGCGGGCCTCAGTTTTTTTATCGCTAAGATTTGGTTCATGGGTGAGTTAAAGGTTCGCTACGAGCCGCCTCGCGGATATCCACTCGGCGTCAATGCCACCTTCAGAATCTGCGCAAATATCCTAATCCCCATCTTCAATCTCCTCATGAGTCGAGATTGGAAGGGCGCAGAGAATATTCCATCATCTGGCCGTGTCATCGTCGCCAGCAACCATATGTCATATCTTGACGTCCTCGTCTTTACACATTTTCTTTATCGCAATGGACGTGCGCCCCGTTATCTCGGCAAGTCTGGTGTCTTTAAGGTGCCAGTTATTGGAAAGATTATTCTGGCGGCAGGGCAAGTTCCGGTCGAACGCGAAAGTTCAGATGCAAAGAAGGCAGTTGATCACGCGAAGATAATTTTGGAGCAAGGTCATATGCTGGGCGTTTATCCGGAAGGAACTCTCACTCGCGATCCTGATATGTGGCCCATGGTTGCCAAGACTGGTTGCGCCAGGCTTGCCCTGCAAACAGATACTCCTGTCATTCCTATCGCTCAATGGGGATCGCAACTTGTAGTTCCTAATTACACAACGAGGCTGCGACTCTTCCCACGAAAGACAATCATTATCCGCGTTGGAAAGCCGGTCGATCTATCGAAGTGGCACGGTAAAGGCGAAGATCCCCAAGCCCTCATTGAAGCAACAGCTGAAATTATGCGGGCCATTACCGAACTCTTAGAAGAAATTCGTGGGCAGAAGCGACCTCAAGTAATCTTTGACCCTCACACATCAGATCTACCTCGCACAGGAAACTTTAAGAAGAAGAGAGCATGAGCAGAGTCACGGTCTTCGGAGCAGGCGCATGGGGTTCAACCATGGCGCAAGTCTTAAGTGATGCAGGTAATGAAGTCCTCTTGTGGGGGCGCAGTAGCGATGTCATCGCGGAGATTAACTCTGCTCATACCAACGTGAAATATCTTGCCTCCCACATTCTGCCTTCGACAATAAATGCAACTACCGATCTCAAGGCCGCATTCGAATTTTCGAAAGTATATATCTTGGCTATTCCCGCCCAACAGTTGCGTACAACTTTGCAAGAGTGGAAGGGCTACTTCGGTCCAGATTGCGCCATTGTCAGCACACTCAAAGGTATTGAGATCAGCACTCAGATGCGCATGACTGAGGTCATCGAAGATGTGCTGGGCCCACATAAAGTGGCAATTATTACTGGCCCCAATCTCGCAGATGAATTAGTCCTACGCCAACCAGCAGGTGCGGTAGCAGCGGCTGCAACGCTAGAACTTGCCGAACAGATTCGCGATTTATTCCGCACTCCCTATTACCGCGTCTACACATCTATCGATGTCATGGGATGCGAACTCGCCGGAGCTATCAAGAGTGTGATCGCCTTAGCTGTTGGAATCTCTATCGGAATGGGTTACGGCGAAAACACCCAGGCCATGCTCATCACCCGCGGTCTCAATGAAGTCGCTCGTTTATGTGCAGCCCATGGTTCTGATCCACTATCGGCGGCAGGTCTTGCCGGCATGGGCGACCTTGTTGCTAGTTGCGGTTCACCGCTTTCACGTAATCGCACCTTTGGTGAGGCGTTGGGTCGCACTGGATCCATGGCAAAAGCGCGCGCAGAAGTCGCCAAAACCGTTGAAGGTGTTGCATCAGCGGGCGCAGTAGCTGAAATTGCGCATAGAGTCGGCGTAGAAGTACCTGTCATTGAGGCAGTGGGAGATATTGTCAGTGAGCAATTAACACCAGAAGCAGCGCTGCAAAGGTTGATGGAGATTACGACAAAAGCCGAAAATTTCATTCGATGAAACGCGTCGCAATCTTATGCGGAGGACCTGGTAGCGAACACGAGATTTCTTGCCTATCGGCTGGCGGAGTTCTCTCTGCTATCAATCGAAGTGAATACGAACCAACCCTGATTGGCATCACGCGTGAAGGAAAATGGATGGTCCTTCCCTTGGACTATCCGCTATTACTGGAAAACGGAACTCTTCCATCAGTAAGTGGCAGCTATCCTGAAGTAACTCGCGGAAAAAATGGGATAACCGTTGGCGGCACCCAGCTTGTGGTCGATGTGATTTTTCCTGTTTTACACGGCACGTATGGAGAAGATGGACAACTGCAGAGCGATCTCGATCAGTTGGGTATTGCCTATGTAGGAAGCGGGGCAGTTGCATCTGAACGCGCGATGGATAAGTCAGATGCCAAGGCGCTCTTTGCAGCAGCGGGTATTGCGGTAGCGCCCAGTATTACCGTCACGAATTTTGAGTGGAAGAGCAACCCTGAAAAAGTCAGAGAATTAATCGAGCCGCTCGGGATGCCGCTCTTTGTTAAGGCAGCGCGTGGAGGTTCGAGTCGGGGGACCGTCAAGGTGAAAGAGTTGAGCGCTTTTGCGAATGCGATGACCGAGGCGCTCTCCTTTGATTCAAAAGTCTTGATTGAGAGCGCCATTGATGGGTCTGAGGTTGAGTGTGCTATTTTAGAAATTGCTGGCAGCGCCCAGGCCTCTATTCCTGGAAAAGTATGGGTTGATCCGCAGTACGAGTTTTATGACTACCAGGCTAAATATCTCGATGGCGCGACGCGAATAGATATACCTGCGCCCTTTGATGCAGAAATTATTGAAAAAGTTCAGAAGTTTGCGCTCGTCGCATTTCAAGCGATTGCGGCGAAAGGTTTAGCACGCGTGGATTTCTTTGTAACCAAAGATGGAGAAATCATTATCAATGAGATCAACACAATGCCAGGTTTTACGAGAACATCGGCCTACCCAAAGATGTGGCAGGCAACAGGAATAGAGTATTCAGAGGTAATCACGCACTTAGTGGAGAGTGCCCTGCAGCGTTAATTAATTAGTGACAGGACATGTCAAGGTGCGAGTAATACCTGGCACTGCTTGAACTTTGCTTAAAACGGCGCGACCAAACTCTTCCATCGATGGAGCTTCTGCGCGCATGATGACATCGTAAGGACCAGTTACTCCCTCAGCCAGTGAGACTCCAGGAATTGCGTTGATCGCGGCTGCAACTGAGGATGCCTTGCCGACTTCGGTTTGAATCAAGATGTAAGCCTGTACTGTCATGAGTAATCCCTTCGCTTCGACCTAACGGTATCCCATGACCTACTCTTGTGGCTATGGGTTTTCAGGAGCGCGACGTTATATCTGTGCTGCAAAAGATATTTGCAACCGCTGATCCTCGCCTGATTGTTGGCATCGGAGATGATGCTGCGGTAGTTAGTACCCACGCTCAATCGATTATTACTTCAGATATGGCTGTTGAAGATGTGCACTTTAAGCTCGCCTGGTCGTCGCCGTTTGCTATCGGACGGAAAATTACTGCTGCCAATGTGGCAGATATTCTCTCGATGGCTGGAAAGTGCGAATTCCTCACGGTATCTGTTGCACTCACAGGTAATGAAACGATGGAGTGGATTGAGAACTTAGCGCGCGGAATGAAATCAGAAGCAGACCTAGCTGGAGCCATCATCGTGGGTGGTGATATTTCACGTGGACAGACGATTGTTATTTCGATGACCGCCGTTGGAAGTTCGCCAGTGCCAGCGCTGCGAAGCGGTGCGCGCGTAGGCGATGAAATCTTCCTTTCTTCCCTTACCGGTTGGTCTGCTGCAGGACTTGAATTACTCACTCGCCAGGCTACGGTCACAGGTGATGCGGTGCAGAAGGCGCTCTCTGAATTCTCTGCCCCGACCCTCGATTATGCAATTGATTTCTCACAGGCTTCAGCGATGGCAGATGTCAGTGACTCATTACTGGTTCAGGCCGAGCAGATTGCTGCCGCATCGGGAGTTCAGTTAGATCTTGATCAAGCGCTGATTTCGCAGACACCAGAGTTCGCAGAGTTATCTGCACTCGCAGATCAATTGCAGAGTGATGTCTTTCAATGGATACTCGCTGGCGGAGAAGATCACGCACTCTTGGCTACTGGTGTAAACCTGCCAGGAGTCAAAATCGGAACAGTGGTTGCAGGCTCCGGCGTTTCTGGGGTGAAAAGCAAAGTGGCCCCAGTTTCCTGGAGCCACTTCGGTAAAAGTTAAGTATTTAGCGAGTTACTTTGCCGGCCTTAAGGCATGACGTACATACGTTCTGACGCTTTGATGCGCCGGCAACGATTGTCTTAACGCGCTGGATATTTGGATTCCAACGGCGACGTGTCTTCACCTGTGAGTGTGAAACGTTATTGCCAAAGCTTGGGCCCTTGCCACAGATGTCGCATGAAGATGCCATGTCGGTACTCCTTCTAGATTACAAATTCCTTAGAGCTAAAGAATTTCTCGTTCCCATCAGGAACAGGGCGTAAGGGTAGCAAGAGGGGGCGGGGTAGGGCGAATCCAGCAAAATCCCTGCGCAAAGATGGGCGAGTAGCCACCAGTAACGAGAGAATAGCGCCATGGCCACCCTTGACTCGAAACTTGTCGGAGTCTTGGGCGATCGAACAACCAAGGTCTTACGTGATCTCTATGGATATATAACTGTGGGAGACCTGCTCCATCACTATCCACGGCGCTATCTCGTGCGAGGCGAACTTTCTAATATCTCAGAGCTCAATGAAGGCGATGAGGTCACCATCCTTGCTGAAGTTTTTAGCGCAACGAATAGACGCCTCCATGCTCGCAAGGGAAATATCCTTGAGGTAATCGTGACCGATGGATCTGCAAAATTATCGCTGACTTTCTTCAACCAAGCCTGGCGCGAGAAAGATCTTAAAGTTGGTAAGCAAGGGCTCTTTGCCGGCAAGGTCGGAGTCTTTAACGGCAAGAGACAACTGGCACATCCTGATTACGAGCTAATTGCCGATGGAAATGATGTAGATGCCGCCGTCGAAGGTTTCGCCGGCAAATATCTGCCGATGTATCCCGCTAGCGCCAAGTTGCCTTCGTGGAAGATCGCCCAATGTATAGAACTTGCCATCGCCGCCCTTGATGACGTTCCAGATTACCTTCCTGATTCAGTGCGCGAAAAGTATGGATGCCCCACTCTTCATCAAGCGCTTGTGCAACTTCACAATCCAGTTGATCTCGATAGCGCGGAGAAGGCGCGCCAACGTCTGACCTTCGATGAAGCTTTCATGCTTCAGCTTCTTCTCTTAACGCGCAGGCAAGAACTGAAAAATCTTGATGCAGTTGCACGTCCTGCCCAACCGGGTGGACTCCTCGAGGCCTTTGATGCATCACTCCCATTTGAACTTACAGCAGGACAGAGAAACGTTGCCGAAGAGATTGCCGATGATTTAGCGCAACCACATCCGATGCATCGTCTGCTGCAAGGTGAAGTAGGTTCTGGGAAGACGGTAGTTGCCCTTCGCGCCATGCTTACAGTTATTGACAATGGGGGACAGGCAGCCCTACTTGCACCGACTGAAGTACTTGCTGCGCAACATCTACGCACTATGCAGAAATTGTTAGGCCCATTGGCGCAAGGTGGAATGTTGGGCGGCTCAGATGTTGCTACACAAGTAACGCTCATCACCGGATCGCAGAACGCTACGTCGCGCAAAGAAGCGCTTGCACTCGCTGCTTCAGGTAGCGCTGGAATTGTCATTGGTACTCACGCGCTGCTCGGAGAGAGCGTTGCCTTCGCTGATTTAGGGCTGATTGTGGTTGATGAGCAACATCGCTTCGGTGTTGAACAACGCGATGCGCTAAAGAGCAAAGCGGAAAATCCTCCGCATCTCTTAGTGATGACGGCGACTCCAATTCCGCGCACCGTTGCGATGACAGTCTTTGGTGATCTCGATGTATCCACTCTTCGCGAATTGCCACTGGGTCGTCAACCAATTACTACACACGTTGTTCCTGTTTTGGAGAAACCAGGATTCCTCGAGCGAGCCTGGGAGCGCATCAAAGAAGAAGTTTCACAAGGTCACCAGGCCTACATTGTGGCTCCGCGTATTTCTGCCGGAACTTCCGAAGATAGCGATATGGATTTCCTCATGGGCGATAGTCCAACTGAGATTACATCTGTTGAAGAACTTGGTCCGCTTCTTGCAGGAGGAGCACTCGCTGGCGTAAAAGTGGCGCCATTACACGGTCGGCAGAGTGCAGAGCTCAAGGACTCCACAATGCAGGCCTTTACCGAGAAAGAGATTGATGTGTTGATCTCAACAACTGTCATTGAAGTTGGCGTAGATGTACCTAATGCCACGGTGATGGTCATTATGGATGCCGATCGCTTTGGAGTTTCTCAGCTCCACCAGCTGCGCGGACGTGTAGGTCGCGGTACTTCTCCGGGCCTCTGTTTACTCGTCACCAACGCCGAACCAGAAAGTCCGGCGCGAGTTCGTCTCGATGCCGTTGCTGGGACCCTTGACGGTTTCGAACTCTCTCGAATCGATCTTGAGCAGAGACGAGAAGGTGATGTTCTTGGAGCCAGCCAATCAGGTTCGCGTTCTCACTTACGTCTTCTGCGAGTATTGCGCGATGAATCGATGATTGAGCAAGCGCGCGAAGATGCATCTACACTTCTCAAATCAGGAATCTCTTCCTATCCACTTCTAGTTGCAGAACTTGCACACATCCAAGCAGATGCGGCTGCTGAATATATAGATAAGGCGTAAATAGATATGCGAATCATTGCCGGGCTTGCGAAGGGCCGCA
This sequence comes from Candidatus Planktophila sp., assembly GCA_040402355.1. Lineage (GTDB taxonomy): Bacteria > Actinomycetota > Actinomycetes > Nanopelagicales > Nanopelagicaceae > Planktophila. The sequence goes on from JBBAMT010000003.1 coordinate 97,336, forward strand.
CCATCGAAGCAGTCGCCTCATCAACGAGACCTACCTCCGATCGCGCGCGCGAGGCGCTCTTCTCATCCCTTGCCTCTGAATTCGGCGAATTTGATGGCCTGCACGTCTTAGATCTCTTCGCAGGAACAGGTGCAATCGCCCTCGAAGCTCTTTCACGCGGTGCAGCTGTAGTCCACGCAGTTGAGAAAGATGATTCTGCGGCGAAAGCAATCACTAGCAATTATGAAAATCTCAAGAGTGCGCACTGCCCTGGGATTTTTCATCTCTACTCCATGAGCGTTCATCGATTCCTACAAGATAAAGCGGCTCTGCCTTATCACTTTATCTATATTGATCCACCTTATGAAGTTGAGGATCTTGATGTCATAGAAACACTTATTCAACTCCGTGTTGGTGGTTTTATTCATCCGCAAGCGCTCATCGCGATCGAGCGTAATTCGAGAGTGAAAGAAATTTCATGGCCCGATGGCCTCGAACAATTGCGCGAAAAGAGTTATGGCCAAGCGACAATTTTTTATGGGGTTCCAAGCGCAATAGATGGCGAAAATGGATAACCGCTCGATTCATTGCTAGCGTTTGCACCATGAAACGCGCAGTGTGCCCTGGATCCTTTGATCCCATCACCTTTGGCCACCTCGACATCATCGAGCGCGCCAGCGGTCAATTTGATGAAGTAATTGTTGCTGTCTTCGTAAATCGCAGTAAATCTGGTCTCTTCTCCGTTGAAGAACGCATGAAGATGATCTCTGAAAATGTCAGTAAATTTTCCAATGTCCGCGTGGATTCCGGCAGCGGTTTACTCGTCGAGTATTGCAAGAAGAATGGTGTGCAGGCAATAGTTAAGGGACTGCGCGCAGTAACCGACTTCGATTACGAGCTTCAAATGGCTCAGGTACATATCCAGGCATCGGGGGTTGAGACGATGTTTATGGCAACTTCTCCCACTCACTCATTCTTATCCTCATCCATTGTCAAAGAGTTGGCTCACTACGGTGGCGATGTCTCTTCAATGGTTCCAGCCAATGTCAATGCAGCACTGAAAGCACGAGCAGGAGTACAGAAATGACCATGGATTCAATAGAGAAACTCAACACCGCAATTGCCATTGTCGAAGAAGCGCGTGGCGTGCCACTTTCAGCATCATGTGTTGTGCACCGTGGTGACATGCTTGAGATTTTAGAAGGAGCTCGCGAACTTCTTCCATCTGACTTATCAGGTGCGGAAGACATCATTACGAAGCGTGAACAGATTATTGAAGAAGGCCGCACCAGCGCCGAGGCGATGATTGCCACAGCTCGTGAGGATGTTTCGCGTATGGTCGAGCAGACATCAATCGTTCAGGCAGCTCGCGATGAAGCTCAACGTATCCTCGATGAAGCGCGTGATATTGCAGAAGACGAACGTCGCGAAGTTGAGGCATATATCGATGGGCGCTTAGCAACGTTGGAAGTAATTCTCAATAAGACTCTTGATGCCGTAGCTCGTGGTCGCGAACGACTTGAAGGCGCTGACGATAAAGATATCCTCGCTCAGCTCAACTCCGATGACTAAGGCTGCTAACCCCTTTCTCCTTAATACCCACGATCTTCCGCGTAGAGCAGGGGAGATGAGGGAGTACCAATTCGACATTGAGACCAATGCACGCATTGGAGTTCCGTTGATTGCCGTGCCTGAGGGCGACGTCATCGAAACCGATGTTCGTTTGGAATCTGTCACTGAAGGAGTTCTTCTCAGCGCCGATATCTACGCAGTAGCCATGGGCGAATGCATTCGCTGCCTTGACCCTGTCGAACAAGTGGTTGAACGAAAGATTCAAGAGCTCTATCGCTACGAGCCAACGAATGACAAAGGTCGCAAGAAGAAACGTGACGATGAAGATATTGATCTTGAGGTAGAAGATGAACTCCAGATGGAGGGAGATCTCATGAATCTTGAGATTCCCATTATCGACTCCATCATCTTGGCTCTACCAGTGAATCCGCTCTGCTCTGAGGAGTGCCTTGGGCTCTGTCCAGATTGCGGTGAGAAGTGGGAGAGCCTTCCTGAGGACCATGCCCACGAGGTCGTTGATGCGCGCTGGTCGGGGCTGGAAAAGCTCGATTTTGGCAATTCCGACAAATAAGCGATACTTAGTGCCATAGAGGCGGCACATATAGATTTGTAGCCGTTGATGTACCGAGAAGATTAAGGACGATTACCGTGCCAGTACCAAAGCGAAAAATGTCTCGTTCGAAGACACGTTCACGTCGAGCCATGTGGAAGACAACGGCAGCAGCGATTTCAACCTGCCAGCAGTGTCAGCAGCCAAAGCTCAACCACGTTGCCTGTCCTACATGCGGTACCTATAACCGCCGTCAGGTACTCGAGGTCTGATCTGTTCTCAACACTTCTTGAACAGTTGGGCGTAGAACTTTCCCCCGAACTGCTCGAGTTAGCTTTTACCCATCGCTCCTTTGCCTATGAAACTGGTATTACAACTACCAATGAACGCCTGGAATTTCTGGGCGATTCTGTTCTGGGTTTGATTGTTACAGAAGAGCTCTATCTCAAGTATCCCGATCTTGACGAAAGCCGCTTATCTCCGCTGCGTTCTGGCATTGTAAATATGCGCGCGCTCGCCGATATTGCGCGGACTCTCGAATTAGGTAAGTACATTCGCCTCGGAAAAGGCGAAGAAGTAACCAATGGCCGTGATAAAAATTCTCTTCTCGCAGATGCGCTAGAGGCGCTTATTGGCGCCATCTACCTTGATTGTGGTTTCGCAAAAGCAACTAAAGTTGTCAATAAGCTCATTGCAGAGACCCTTGAAAGTGCCATGGCAAAAGGTGCAGGCCTTGATGGCAAGACTGCGCTACAAGAACTTCTTGCGGCGCAAGGTAAGGGTTCGCCTGAATATGTCGTAACTGAGACAGGTCCAGATCACGATAAAAGTTTCACTGCCGTGGCAATGGTTGCAGGAAGTGCAATCTCTGAAGGACTTGGAAAGAGCAAGCGAGAAGCAGAGCAATCAGCTGCGCGAACAGCATTTGATTTACTCTCTCAACCAAAGCCTGCTTAACCACAATCTTAAAAAGTTTGCCCAACCCTAAAGTAGAACTTGAAGGGAGTCGCTTTTATACCAATGAGGCGCGCAACGGTAGGTTTACTGCGTGTATTTGAAGAGCCTGACCCTCAAAGGATTTAAATCCTTTGCCTCGTCGACCACTCTTCGACTCGAACCAGGAATCACCTGCGTAGTTGGACCTAATGGTTCAGGTAAATCAAATGTTGTCGATGCCCTCACATGGGTTATGGGTGAACAAGGCGCAAAGTCTTTGCGTGGCGGAAAGATGGAAGATGTCATCTTCGCCGGAACATCAGGGCGCGCACCTCTTGGTCGCGCAGAAGTAGCAGTCACAATTGATAACAGTGATGGTGCGCTCCCCATTGAATTTAGCGAAGTAACAATCTCGCGAATTCTCTTCCGTAACGGACAGAGTGAGTATCAGATTAACGGTGAAGCATCACGCCTTCTCGATATACAGGAACTCTTAAGCGACTCCGGTATCGGTCGCGAGATGCATGTGATTGTTGGTCAAGGCCAACTCGATGCAATTTTAATGGCGACACCGGAAGAACGGCGCGGCTTCATTGAAGAAGCAGCGGGAGTTCTTAAGCACCGTAAGCGTAAAGAGAAGGCGATTCGCAAGCTTGATTCAATGCAGGCCAACTTGGCACGCGTCAATGACCTCACTGTAGAACTACGCCGCCAACTGCGTCCGCTTGGTAAACAGGCAGAAGTCGCAAAGAGAGCTGCAACGATTCAAGCCGATCTTCGCGATGCGAAGTTGCGCCTGCTTGCTGATGATTACATTGCGCTTTCGAAGACGCTTGATGCTGAAGTTGCTGACGAAAATGCACTACGCGAGCGGCGCGCACATGTTGAGTCCGAGCTCGACAAGGTACGACGTCGCGAAGAAGAGCTCGATGCTCAATCTGCAATTGAGAGCCCACTACTCATTAAGGCGCAGGAGAATTTCTATTCACTCAGCGCGCTGCGTGAAAAATTCCGCGGAACACAATCACTTGCGCAAGAGCGTTCCCGATTCCTCGCTGAAGAAGCAGAAGAAGCTCGTAGCGCTGGTCGCGATCCTGAAGCGCTCGATTTAGAGGCAGTTGCACTGCGTCAAGAAGAGAGCCAGCTTCGTGGCGCAGTTGTCGAAGCACAGAACGCACTCGCTACATCAACAACTTCGTTGGTAACTGCAGAAGCAGCGCTCAAAGCTGAAGAAGATAAAATTGCCGCAGCGATGCGAGCTATTGCAGATCAGCGCGAAGGTACAGCGCGCCAAGAAGGACACATCAAATCTCTCGCGGCTCGTCTTGAAGCAATCACTGAAGAAATTTCTCGCCTTGCGGCAGCTCGCGCTGAAGCACAATCTCGCGTTGATTTAGCGAAGGGCGATTACTCAAAGTTTGAGATGGAGATTGGAAACGCTGATGCAGGCGAGCAAGGTCTCGACTCACAATTTGATGCTGCGAAGAGCGCGTTAGAGGCTGCGAAGAAAGTTCATGCGGAACTCGTTGATGAAGAGCGCGCGGTAGATCGTGAACGCAACGCCACCGAATCAAAGCTTGAAGCGATGCGCCTTACTTCAGATTCACGTGATGGGGCAGCAGCTCTTATCCGTGACAGCCGAGGAGTTCACATTCTCGGAAGTATTGCCTCCCTGATTCAGATTGATAGCGGCTGGGAAGCTGCGACAGCGGCAGCACTCGGCTCTTTCTCAGATGCAGTTGTAGTAAAAGATCTCTCCTCAGCAGTGAGTGCGCTTACAACTCTGCGCAGCGAAAATTTGGGTCAAGCTGATGTCTTGGTCTACGAGCCGGGGCAGAGCGCAGGTGGCCAAATTCCGAGCGGCCTCACCTCACTTCTGAGCCATGTTCGCTCATCAGAAATCTCTGAACTCCTTGCCTCACTTCTCGCAACAACGGTGGTTTCCGATAGCGCTCGGGGAGCCGAAGCCATCTTGCGTCAGCATCCTCACGTCACGGTCGTCACTCGTGACGGTGATGTCATCACATCACATCGTGCACGTGGTGGATCTGCCTCATCAACTTCTCTTATCGAAATCAAGGCTCTCGTTGATGATTTAGCAAAGAAGTTAGAAGATCTCACCCACAAGTGCGACCGCCTGAAATTTGAAATCTCAACTGCAGCAACCGAAGTCGATGCAAAGCTATCTGCCTTTGATATGGCCCTTGGCAAACTCAATGAATCTGATGCGCGTATCGCTGCCATCACAGAACAACTTGCGGTTTCCGGTCAGAATATTAAATCTGCGACAGCAGAGGTAGAGCGCCTGACAATCGCAATCAACGAGGCGACAACGGCTAAATCTCGAGATGAGAACGAACTTTCGATTGCCTCAAATCAAATGCGTAACCATGGAGAAATTTCAGAGCCTGACCATGCGCGTGCTGAAACTTTACGTAATGAAGTCTCCAATGCTCGCACCACTGAAGTTGAAGCACGTCTTGCAGTTCGCACCTCTGAAGAACGCGTTGCATCCATTGCAGCTCGCGCTCTTGTGCTGGAAGATTCAGCTAGGTCAGAACGCGAAGCGTCAGAACGAGCCGTATCTCGACGTGGAGCTCGCGCGCGCGGCGCCGTGATCTCTCAGGCGATTGCCGAAGCTGCATATGAAGCCCTTATTCATATCGAACGTTCGATTGCAAAAGCTCAGACGGAACGCTCACGACTTGAGACTGCGCGCACTGAGCGAGAGGGCGAGACCCTCACAGTGCGTGCTCGTAGCCGTGAACTCATTCAAGAGCTTGATCAACTCACCTCAAGCGTGCACCGCGATGAGATTGCACGTGCTGAACAACGTATGCGCGTTGAGGCGCTTCAGACAAAGGCCGTTGAAGAGCTCGGTATCGATATCCCAACACTTGTTGCTGAGTACGGTCCTGATAAAGATGTGCCGACCTTTATCGAGACTGAAGATGGCGAGATCGTTGCTACCGAACTCATTCCGTATCGCCGTGACCAACAGGAGAAACGTCTTGCTGCTACCGAGCGTTCACTCACACTGCTTGGCAAGATTAATCCACTTGCCCTTGAGGAGTACAACGCCCTAGAAGAGCGCCTGAAGTTCTTAGCTGAACAACTAGAAGATTTGAAGCGCACCAAGAAGGATCTGCTCGACATCATCAAGGAAGTCGATGACCGGGTACAGCAAATCTTTATGCAGGCATATGAGGAAGTCGCAGAACACTTTAAAGATATCTTCGCTCGCCTATTCCCAGGTGGAGATGGTCGCCTCTTCCTCACCAACCCAGATGATCTTCTCAATACTGGAGTTGATGTGGAGGCACGTCCACCAGGAAAGCGCGTTAAGCGCCTCTCACTCCTATCAGGTGGAGAGAAGTCACTGACTGCAGTCGCAATGTTGGTCGCAATCTTTAAATCACGTCCAAGTCCGTTCTACGTGCTCGACGAAGTGGAAGCGGCTCTCGATGATGTCAACCTTGGCCGTCTGCTCACAATTCTCGAAGAACTTCGCGAGAGTTCACAGCTCATCATCATTACCCACCAGAAGCGCACCATGGAGATTGCTGATGCGCTCTATGGTGTCACTATGCGCGGAGATGGCGTCACAGAAGTAATTTCGCAGCGTCTGCGCGAATCTGAAACTGCCTAACTTCATTAGGTCGTAAGCGATGGGTCTCTTCAATCGGTTAATCGCCAAAGTTCGTGGAACCTCAACAGCCTCTACCCTCGACTGGTCTGAGATAGAAGTTGAACTCCTTGCATCAGATCTAGGGCCAATTCTTGTTTCCGAACTAATTACCGCAGCTAAGAAAATGCGCGGAGATGATGCCGAAGCGGTAGTCACAGAGATTCTTACCTCCAAGCTTTCATCAAAGCCACGTTCACTGCGTAGTGATCTCTCTACAAATGTCATTATGGTTGTTGGAGTCAACGGCACCGGCAAGACCACATCTGTGGCAAAGCTTGCAACACTGCTCCATAAGAACGGTGAATCTGTAACGCTGGCAGCGGCCGATACCTTCCGAGCGGCAGCAGTTGATCAACTCACAACATGGGGCCAGCGCATTGGCGTTGAAGTCATCGCAGGTAAAGAGAATGCTGAACCTGCATCAGTCGCCTTCGATAGCGTTAAACGAGCAGTGGATCTCGGAAGTAAATATCTGATTGTTGATACGGCAGGACGACTTCACAATAAGAGCGATCTCATGGCCGAACTCGGCAAGGTGAAGAGAGTGATTGAAAAAGGTGCGCCTCTTGCCGAAGTTCTCTTAGTGATTGATGGCACCACGGGTCAGAATGGTCTGGCCCAAGCGAAGATCTTTAGCGAGGCCGTGGAAGTTACTGGACTCATCGTCACCAAGCTCGATGGAAGCGCTCGAGGCGGGGTTGCCCTGGCTATTGAGAACGAGCTCGATATCCCCATCAAATTCATCGGTACGGGGGAGTCGGCGGAAGATTTCGCCGCCTTTGAGCCTGAGACCTATATCGATGGTTTGCTCTCGTAACCCACTTGTAACACAAGGGCCCTTTTTGTGACCCTTTCTTAACCTGTCAATCCATCACATGTAACTCGGCTGATGCACCTTTACGCCATCTCAACGACGAGTGTCCCTCATCTTTGGAAATGGATTAGATATGGAAGACGTAGTTCTTAACGGCGGTGATACCGCGTGGATGTTAGCGAGTACCGCTCTAGTACTTCTTATGACACCTGGATTGGCATTCTTCTACGGAGGAATGGTTCGCACCAAGAGCGTTCTGAACATGATGATGATGTCGATGATCAGCATCGGAATCGTGAGCGTGCTCTGGGTTATCTACGGTTTTGAAATGGCATTTGGCCACTCTTCAGATTCACCATGGTTTGGTGGAATCGGTTTTAGCGGCCTTGGTGGAATGGTGAATGACCTGACTAATAATGGTGGAATTTATCCAATTCCAGTTCTGGTCTTTGCAGCCTTCCAATTGATGTTTGCAATCATTACCCCCGCACTTATTTCAGGTGCCATCGCAGATCGTGCAAAGTTTTCATCCTGGGCAATATTCGTTGCCATCTGGTCAACGGTGGTCTACTTCCCAGTTGCACACTGGGTCTTTGCATTTGGAAATAAGGTAGGCGATACGGTCACAAGTACCGGCTATCTTGCTGGAAAAGGTTTAGAAGATTTTGCGGGTGGAACTGCAGTTCATATCAATGCTGGAGCTGCAGGCTTGGCACTTGCCATCGTTCTTGGGAAGCGCATTGGATGGCGTAAGGAATCTATGCGTCCACATTCACTGCCATTGGTCATGCTCGGTGCAGGACTCTTGTGGTTTGGTTGGTTTGGTTTCAATGCCGGTTCATCACTTGCCGCAAATGGAATTGCCGGCCTTGCCTTTATGAATACTCAAGTGGCAGCAGCTGGTGCAGTCCTGGGCTGGTTACTTGTTGAGAAGATCCGCAATGGCCATGCAACATCACTCGGTGCAGCATCGGGAGTTGTTGCAGGGTTAGTTGCAATCACACCTGCATGCGCATTCGTAGCGCCATGGGCTGCTGTGGTGATTGGCCTTATCTCAGGAATCCTCTGCTCATTAGCAGTAGGAATCAAGTATAAGTTCGGATTCGATGATTCACTCGATGTCGTAGGCGTTCACCTTGTTGGAGGAATCTGGGGATCACTTTCTATCGGCCTCTTCGGAACTCATGTAGTTAACAGCATCGGATTCGATGGAATCTTCTACGGCGGAGGAACCGATCTCTTGGTGAAGCAAGCACTTGGCGTTGGCCTCGTTGCTGCGTACTCATTTATTGCAACGTTGATTATCGGTTTTGCCATCGAGAAGACAATCGGCTTCCGTGTTTCCCGCGAAGTTGAGATCGAAGGTATCGACCTTAAAGAACATGCTGAATCGGCATATGAATTAGCTAGCTCATCACGTGGAGGTGCATCACTATGAAGTTGATTACCGCAATTCTCAAGCCATTCAAGTTCGATGAAGTAAAAGAAGCTCTGCAAAGTGCCGGCATTACAGGTATGACCGTTTCGGAGGCGAGTGGGTTTGGGCGCCAACGTGGACATACAGAGGTCTACCGCGGAGCTGAATACACCGTTGATCTCGTACCTAAAGTTCGCCTCGAAGTTCTTGTTGACGATAAGGATGCAGCATCAGTAGTAGATGTCATCGTTAAAGCAGCATCAACAGGATCAATTGGCGATGGCAAGGTATGGACTACTCCGGTAGATCAGGTTGTCCGCGTACGTACTGGCGAAAAGGGACCGGACGCTATCTAAGTCCTACGCAAGTAAATATCCACAACTAAGATTGGCGACATGGGAACACGAGAAAGACGCAATCGATCAAACGAGGGCGATCTCCTTCTTTCTTCTCTCTTCAGAGACAGTGGCGCCAATCTGGACGAAGTAGCAATCGCCGCGGTCGGAGGTTTCGGCCGCGGCGAGCTATCTCCCGGTTCAGATTTAGATATCGTCATTATCCATTCGGGCGCTCTTGCAGATACAGAGTTATCTGAGTTTGTTAACAAAGTTCTCTATCCGCTTTGGAATCAGAATATAAAGGTTGATCACTCTGTTCGTACCCGCTCGCAAATGCGTGATGCCGCGGATTCAGATCTCAAAGTCGCCTTAGGACTACTCGATATTCGCCTTATCTGCGGAAGTTCTGACTTGGTTGCAGCAGTTCAAGTTGATGCTCTCGAATCATGGCGTAAAAACTCAAAGTATCGACTTACTGAACTCGAAGCATCACTGACCGAACGCCACCAGCGCGTCGGAGAACTGGCATATCTCCTCGAACCAGATCTGAAAGAAGCACGTGGTGGATTGCGAGATATCACCACTCTTCGGGCGATTCATAAATCTTCTGCGATAGCTGTTCCTATCGAACGCATTAGCGTCGCTGAATCGATACTTGCCAATGTTCGCGAGGCGCTCCATGTAGTTAGCGGCCGCGATAAAGATCGACTCCTCTTTCAAGAGCAAGATAAAGTTGCAGAACTTCTTGGCTATGCCGATGCTGATGCCTTGATGAGTGATGTTGCCCAAGCTGCGCGCTCTGTTGATTACCTATTAGATTCAACCTGGTATCGCATCAAACATAAGGGCAAGGATGGATCTGGACGTTTCTTCAATAAAGTCCGCTCAACACCACTTTCACGCGATATCACCATTTCCAATAAAGAAGTTGTCATCAGCATCAATGCAGATTTTGCACTCGATCCTGTAATTGGTTTGCGTGCTGCCGCATCTGCGGCGCAACTAGGGCTACCTATCTCTATGAACTCTCTAGAGCGGCTGTCAGAGAGTCTCAGTAATGGCGCGGGATTACTGGCGAATCCTTGGCCACGAGACGCGCGCGAAAATCTGATTTCCCTGATTGGCGCTGGTGCTGCGATGGTGCAGATATTTGAAGCCCTCGATCAGGAAGAGATTATCTTTCATTGGATTCCAGAGTGGAGATCTGTTCGCTCGCTGCCGCAGCGTAATGTTCTCCATCGCCACACGGTAGATCGACATATGGTCGAAACTGCCGTGCAGGCTGCTGCGCTCACGCGACAGGTGCATCGCCCGGATTTACTTCTCTTTTGCGCACTCTTTCACGATATTGGGAAAGGAACCGACGAGGATCACTCTGAGCGCGGTGAACGTTTGATTGGACCTCTCGCCCAGAGGATTGGCTTTGCTCAGGATGATGTCGCGACAATCAAATTGCTGGTTAAACACCATCTCTTACTTTCAGCAACAGCTACTCGACGTGATCTCGATGATCCTGCAACTATTGCATCAGTCGTGGATGTCATTCCCAACCTTCAACTTCTTGAACTTCTCCACGCGCTGAGCATCGCCGATGGCGAAGCTACCGGCCGCGCTGCCTGGACTGAATGGAAAGCTTCCCTGGTCGCAGACCTTGTGAGAAGAGTGAAATTGGCAATCACCGATAACACAGTGGCTCTGCAACCTGAACTATCAGCGCAACAACGTGCAAAGGCGGATTCTGGATTATTAGCTGTCTCGATTGAAGATAGAGAGAGCGTCTATGCCGTCGAAATTGTTTTACCCGATAAAACAGGCATTCTCTCCATAGTTGCTGGCGTACTTAACTTACTTCGACTTGATGTGAGATCGGCGCGCACTAAATCATATGGAAACTCGGCCGTCATGGAGTGGATCGTTATTCCAGATCCACATGCCCCAGCGCTTACTGAAAAAGCGCTACATAAAGAGCTTGAGGAGGCTCTCCAAAGTACGAGTTCCTTAGCGCGACGTATTGTAGAACGTATTGAGGCCTATGCCCAATTACCCACGATTCCAGTCCCTGAGCCAGTTGTTCAAACTTTCCTCGATGCAGCAACTGATGCCACCATCATTGAAGTTCGAAGCCACGATAGGCCAGCTCTGCTCTTCGGAATTGGAGACACCATCACTCGTAGCAATATCGATATTCGCTCTGCAATCGTGACAACTCTCGGCGCTGAAGCCATTGATACCTTGTACGTCACAGAGATTGGTGGGGGGCCACTGAGCGCCGAACGCGCAGAAGAGGTTGCATCACGATTGCGGTCGGCACTGAAGTAGAGTTCTACCACTATGTTCGACACACTCTCTGGCAAGTTTGCAGGTGCATTTAGCGCCCTACGCTCTCGCGGGAAAATCTCTGAGAAAGATATCGATGCGACCACCGCAGATATCCATCAGGCGCTCTTAGAGGCCGATGTCGCCCTCGAGGTAGTCGAAAGTTTTACCGAACGTATCCGCTTGAAATCACTAGAAGTTCTTCCAACTCTTCAATCAGGAACCAATCAGGCGCAAGCAATATTCGATGTAGTAAATCTCGAGCTCACTGAAATTCTTGGTGGGGGAGCCCGTCGGGTTCGTCTGGCAAAGAACCCTCCGACTGTCATCATGCTGGCTGGTTTGCAAGGTGCAGGAAAGACAACGCTTGCTGCAAAGCTTGCCAAGTTCTATAAAGATCAAGGTGATACCCCCATCTTGGTCGCATCTGATTTGCAACGCCCTAACGCCGTAAACCAACTTCAAGTTGTTGGTCAATCTGCGGGCGTTCCGGTCTTTGCACCTGAACCAGGTAATGGCATTGGCAATCCTGTAAAGGTTGCCCAGGATGGAATTGCATTCGCCAAATCAAAGCTTCACAACATCGTTATTGTTGATACTGCTGGCCGCCTCGGTGTCGATGAAGAACTCATGAAGGAGGCAATCGCGATACGCGATGCCGTAAATCCTGATGAAATTCTCTTTGTCGTAGATGCGATGATCGGTCAAGATGCTGTGCGCACAGCGAAAGCTTTCCAAGAGGGCGTCGGTTTTGATGGCGTAGTCCTCACAAAACTTGATGGCGATGCGCGCGGTGGAGCAGCGCTCTCGATCGCAGCTCTTACAGGCCGACCAATCATGTTTGCATCGACGGGTGAGAAGTTATCTGATTTCGATATCTTCTATCCAGATCGCATGGCATCACGCATTCTTGGAATGGGCGATGTTGCAACTCTCGCTGAGCAAGCGAAGAAGGCCTTTGATGGCGATTCGGCAAAGAAGTTGGAAGAGAAATTTATCGCTGGTGAAGATTTCACACTTGATGATTTCCTCGAACAACTAGAAGCGATGTCCAAGATGGGCTCGATAGGCAAGCTGCTGGGAATGCTGCCCGGAGCTGGTCAGATGAAGAAGCAGATTGAAAACTTTGATGAATCGGAGATCACTCGCACTAAAGCGATTGTGCAATCAATGACTCCACTCGAGAGACGTGATCTCAAAGTTCTCAATGGTTCACGTCGCGCCCGTATCGCCCTAGGTTCAGGCCGCAAAGTCTCTGATGTGAATGCACTGGTCGATAAATTCACCGGTGTCCAGAAGATGATGAAGCAGATGCGCAACGGTGGGGGAATGCCCGCCGGTATGGCGCTGCCGCCGGGAGCGCCCGGATTGCCGCCATCACCTAGAAGTGCGGCCCCGCCGCAGAAGAAGAAGTCGAAGTCCGGAAACCCAGCGAAGCGAGCGTTGGAAAATAGCTGATTGTGCGCCAATTTCCATCAATTTCCACATTGCGAGCGTAACTGGCAAGATAGGGCACCTGTTACAGGGCCCTCTACCCCGGTAACAATCCAATCCACAGTTGGACCTCTTGGCTACGCACCCCGCTGTAGCAATTTGGTACGACACACTTTTTAGGAGCACTACTTCTTTGTCAACAAAAATTCGTTTAATGCGTATGGGAAAAATCCGCACACCTTATTTCCGCATTGTTGTTACAGATTCACGTAAGGCACGTAACGGACTCTCCATCGAAGAGATCGGTCGCTACGTTCCAGGACAAGAGCCATCAATCATCGAAGTTAACTCAGAGCGCGCTCTGTACTGGCTTGGCGTTGGCGCACAACCATCAGAGGCTGTAGAGGCGCTTCTGAAGGTGACAGGCGATTGGCAGAAGCACAAGGGTCTTCCAGGAACTGAAGGAACGCTAAAGTTTGCAGCTCCAAAGCCACATAAGAGCGTTGCATATGAAGCAGCTGTAAAGGCCGCTGCTGCAGAACCTGCAGAAGGTGCAACAACAATGAAGAAGAAGGCACAGGATAAGTTAGCTGCTATGTCCGAACCAGCGAAGGCCGAAGCGGTGTCCGAGGTTCCAGCTCAAGTTGAGACAACAGAAGCAAGTTCTGTAACGGAAGTGTCCGAGCCAGCTGCGGTTGCAACTCCGGACACAGCGGTAGAAGCGACTACAGAAGATGTCGTAGCGGTGGAAGCACCTGTAGCAGAAACTCCTGCTGAATAATGATTGATGAAGCTCTCGAACATCTCGTAAAGGGAATCGTTGATAACCCTGACGATGTCAATGTTAAGGAGAAGACACACCGTCGTGGCACAACGCTCGAAGTGCGTGTAAATCCTGATGATATCGGCAAGGTAATCGGTCGTAATGGACGTACAGCAAAGGCGCTTCGCACAGTCGTAAGCGCACTTGCTGGTCGCTCAGTACGTGTCGATCTCATCGATACCGACGAGGTTCGTTAACTCTTTAGCACCCATGAAATTAAACGTGGGCCGCATCGGTAAAGCTCACGGAATTCTTGGTGAAGCGACTATCGAAGTCCGAACAGATGAAGCAGATGATCGCTTTGCTATCGGCGCAGTCTTACAGACAGAAAACCACGGTGAGTTAACCGTGGTTTCTGCACGTGTGCACAATGGAATCTTATTGCTCGGCTTTGAAGGTATTGAAGATCGCAATGCGATAGAGGCGCTACGTAATGAACTCCTCTATGCCGACGTTGACATAGATGCCCCAGGTGTTGATGAAGACGACTATCACGTCCTTCAGCTCGTTGGATGTAGGGCCTTCCTTGTCGATGGTGATGAGTTCGGTACGGTCACAGATGTTCTCAATCTGCCCGGACAAGATGTGCTTGTCATAAAGACTGAAACGGGCGAGGCTCTCATTCCATTTGTGCATCAATTGGTGCCTGTTGTCGATATTGCGAAGAAGACAATGACGGTAGTTCCTCCGGAAATCGCAGGAAGTATCTAATGAAGATCGATGTCATCTCAATCTTTCCTGAATATCTATCGCCCCTGAAACTCTCATTGCTGGGGAAGGCGCAGAGCGCTGGCCTGATTGATATCTCAGTCCATGATTTACGAGCGCAGACAATCGATAATCACAATACTGTCGATGACACTCCTTATGGCGGTGGCGCTGGAATGGTGATGCTTCCTGAGGTCTGGGGAAAGGCAATTGATGGAGTTATTGCTGATGGTGCAGACATCATCATCCTTACTCCTGCGGGTAAGCGGTTCAATCAGCAGATGGCCGAAAGTTTCTCTTCCTCGCAACAACTCATCTTTGCCTGCGGTCGTTATGAGGGTATCGATGATCGCGTGCGCCAGTATTACTCACAGCCAGAATTTCAAGCGCGCAATATTCGAGTCCACGAAGTATCAATTGGAGATTATGTCTTGGGCGGGGGAGAAGTTGCCTCGATGGTGATGATTGAGGCAATCACCCGCCTGATTCCAGGAGTGCTCGGCAACCCTGAATCACTCACTGAGGAGTCACACAACAGCGAGGGATATCTAGAATATCCCAATTTTACTAAGCCGCAAGAGTGGCGAGGAATACAAGTTCCAGAGATTCTATTGAGTGGAAATCATGCCGAAATCGCGAAGTGGCGCACACAACAGGCGCAAAAACGCGCAGAAGATAATCTTTAACTCGCAAGTAACCAAGTAACTACCGTACTGTTGCACCCATGAGTGAAGAGTCTGCCGCAATCCAAGCACGTCTAATTCGTGATCTTGAACCTGTGGTCGCAGTCGAGCTCGAACGCCATATCTCAGTTCAGAAGAATTGGTATCCACACGAGTATGTCCCATGGTCTGAAGGTCGCGACTATGCAGGACCACTTAATGGCGATGCCTGGGAAGCTAAAGATTCGCGCCTTACTCCTGTAGCGCAAGATTCCTTGGTACTTAATCTCCTCACTGAAGATAATTTGCCGAGCTATCACACTGAAATTGCCATCTCGATGGGTCGCGATGGAGCATGGGGAAATTGGATTGAACGCTGGACAGCTGAAGAAGCTCGCCACGCAATTGTTATCCGTGACTACCTCATGGCAACTCGTGGAGTAGATCCTTACGAACTCGAAGATCTACGTATGGCGCATATGTCTCTGGGTTATCAGACTCCCTACGAGAACGATATGTTGCACACCATCGCATATGTATCTTTCCAAGAGTTAGCTACCCGCATTTCCCACCGCAACACCGGAAAGCTCTCTAACGACCCCATTGCAGAATCCATGATGCAACGAGTTGCTCTCGACGAAAACCTTCATATGTTGTTCTATCGCAATACCTTGTCAGCAGCCCTCGATATGGAACCCAATGCAGCCATGCGTGCAATTGCTGATGTTGTCACCAACTTTGATATGCCTGGGGCAAATATGCCGGGATTTGGTCGTAAAGCTGTGCAGATTGCGCTAGCTGGTATCTACGACCTACAACAGCACCTCGATGATGTTGTGTCACCAGTGTTACGTGCCTGGAAAGTCTTTGAGCGAACTGATCTCTCTGGCGATGGTCTCAAGGCCCGTGACGAACTCACAGCATTTATGAATACGACATATAAGACCGCGGCAACGTTTAACGATAAGCGGGAAGTGTATTTCGAGCGTCAAGTCGCTCGCGGCATCGAACCAATTCGCATCACCAACTAACTCTCAAATAAGATAGGTGCCATGACGCGCACATATCTCGTTGAGACCTATGGGTGCCAGATGAATGTGCACGATTCTGAACGAATCGCCGGCCTTCTCGATGAAGCAGGTCACGTCCCAGTAGCAAAAGGTGAACAAGCCGATATCGTCGTCTTCAACACCTGCGCAGTTCGCGAGAATGCAGATAATAAGCTCTACGGAAATCTAAGTTTCTTAGCGCCCATCAAGAAGAAGAACCCTGCAATGCAGATTGCTGTCGGTGGCTGTCTGGCCCAGAAAGATCAATCCATCATTTTGAAGAAGGCCCCATATGTGGATGTCGTCTTCGGTACCCATAACGTGGGCTCGCTGCCGGTACTGCTAGAGCGCGCGCGCATTGAAGAAGAGTCGCAGATTGAAATCCTAGAAGCTCTTGAGCATTTCCCTTCAACGCTACCTGCCCGCAGATTCTCATCATTTACCTCGTGGGTCTCGGTATCAGTAGGCTGCAATAACACCTGCACCTTCTGCATTGTTCCTACCTTGCGGGGAATCGAGAAAGACCGTCCTGCATCGGATGTACTGACAGAGATGCGCACATTGGCAGACCAGGGAGTTATCGAAATTACTCTGCTGGGCCAGAACGTCAACGCTTATGGTGTGGAGTTTGGCGATAGAGGCGCCTTCGCAAAGCTACTGCGCGAAGCGGGAAAGATTGAAGGTCTTGAGCGGGTGCGCTTCATGTCTCCGCACCCACGTGACTTTACCGATGATGTTATTGAGGCGATGGCGCAGACTCCTAATGTGATGCCACACCTGCATATGCCGTTGCAATCTGGATCTGATGCAATATTGCAGACGATGCGCCGTTCCTATCGCACCGATAAATACTTAGGCATTCTTGAAAGAGTTCGTGCGGCGCTGCCAGAGGCGATGATTACTACCGACATCATTGTGGGTTTTCCTGGTGAGACTGAGGAAGATTTCCAAGGCACCCTTGATATTGCAACACAGGCGCGCTTTGCAGCCGCCTACACCTATAAATATTCAATTCGCCCGGGAACCCCTGCCGGTGAGATGGAGAACCAAGTAGCTCAAGAAGTAGTTGGTGAGCGATATACGCGTCTGCACGAACACCAACAGAAAATTTCTCTCTCTGTAAATCAAGAAGCGATTGGAAGAACCCATCGCGTGATGGTCTCTGAAATTGAAGGTCGTCGCGATGAGGCGCAATCCCGGATGACCGGCAGGTCTGAAGATTTCAGACTCGTGCATTTTAGTAGCGACACTGATGCGCGCCCTGGAGATTTCGTTGATGTAAAGATTGGCCAGGCCTCAGCTCATTATCTGATTGGTGTTTCACTCGGCGTGATTAAAACTCGTGGGGGAGATGCCCATACAGCTCGAACTGCACCTGCATCGACAAGCCAAACTTCCACAACGCTAGGAATGCCCAAGGTTCGTGAATGAGCTTAATCAATCTATGAATAGGGTAATCGTCATTTGTGGTGCAACAGCTACAGGCAAGAGCGATATCGCAATCGAGGTAGCGCGCGAGGTCGGCGCTGAGATTATCAATGCCGACTCTATGCAGTTATATCGTGGGATGGATATTGGAACCGCAAAGCTCGCAGTTGAGGAACGAGGCGGGATACCTCACCACCTCCTTGATATCCTCGATGTAAATCAGGATTCAACTGTCGCTTGGTATCAAGAGATGGCACGTACTCAAGTTTCTGGGATACATGCGCGCGGCAAGAGCGCTCTGATTGTTGGCGGCACTGGCCTCTACATCAAAGCAATCTTGGATGATCTCAACTTTCCAGATACTGATCCTGACGTTCGCGCCAAGCTCGAAGCAGAAGCTCTTGAATTTGGATCAGCCTCACTCTTTACCCGCCTCGAGCAGCTTGATCCAGCCGCAGCTCTCGCTATCGATCGGGCTAATACTCGGCGAATTATTCGGGCCCTTGAAGTCATTGAAATTACTGGCCTGCCTTTTACAGCTAACCTTCCGCGCGAAGATAGTTCGCGATATCCCGCGGCTCTGCAATTCGGTCTTGTCATGGATCGGGAACATCTGCGCGAGCGAATCGACCTTCGCGTTGACCGCATGTGGGATGTCGGATTTGTAGACGAAGTGGATCGATTAATTGCATCCGGGATCAAAGATGGCGCGACGGCGCGACGGGCCTTGGGTTATGCCCAGATTATCTCGATGCGTGAGGGTTTGATGAGTGAGGCAGAAGCTAAGGAAGATACAAAGCGAGCAAGCCGACAATACGCCAGACGGCAAGAGACCTGGTTCTCTCGTGATGCTCGCATCCAGTGGGTAGCCCAACATCAACCACGCCTGGAAACAATCCTGCAGAAGATAAACTCATAACCCGATGACAACTTCTGTAATAGGCACTTATGGCCATGGGACCGAGAATGACTTCGTCCTTATCTACGACCCAGAAAATTCTTTAGATATTTCGCAATCCCAGGTTGCGGCAATCTGTAATCGCGTCACTGGCATTGGTGCTGATGGACTTATTCGCATCACAAAGACCGATGGAAAATGGTTTATGGATTATCGCAATGCTGATGGATCTGTCGCAGAGATGTGTGGCAATGGAATTCGCGTGATGGCTAAGTATCTAGTCACTCGTCACCTACAGCCTGAGGGTATCTTCGCAATCGATACTCGCGCCGGTATCAAACATCTTCGTGTGCCGTTAGATGGCGATATCTCAGTCAATATGGGGCACGTTGGCGATGAGATGGAAGAGGTTGAAGCCTCAAATAATGGTCACACGTGGAGCGGTTACAACATTGATGTGGGAAACCCACATGCCGTGGTCTTTGTTGATTCTCTTGACAACGTGGGATCTCTTTCACAACCACCTACAGTTTCACCTGCATCTTCCTATCCGGAAGGTGTCAACGTTGAATTTGTCGAGTTGCTTCCCAACTTCGAAGCAAAGATGCGAGTTCACGAAAGAGGTAGCGGTGAGACCCGCTCATGCGGAACAGGTACATGTGCGGTAGCTCTTGCGGCGACGCTTAAGACCAATGGGAAACTTCCATCACGATGGACCATCTACCCTCCCGGAGGAAGACTTATCGTCGATATCGATGCTCACTTAAATGCAACCTTGATTGGTCCTGCAGTCATTCTTGAAGATCACGACCTTTCAAAGTACCTGTCGTAATGACACTAGGTAGTATTAAATAATGGCAGAGGATGGGTACGACAAGCTCTTTGACGAACTACTGCGTGAGAGCGCTCGAGCAGCGGCTGACTTCGATCATGATGAGAATGACTTCCAAGAAAATGAGCAGCAAGAGCTCTCAGATCGTAATGCGCTCCGTCGCATCAAAGGATTTTCTACCGAACTTCAAGATATCTCAGAAGCAGAGTATCGCCAGCTTCAATTAGAACGAGTAGTCCTTGTAGGTGTCTGGACTGAAGGAACAGCCGAGATGGCTGAGAATTCCATGGCCGAACTTAAAGCGTTGGCCGAGACTGCCGGCTCCGAGGTACTTGATGCGCTTATTCAACGCCGCGATAGGCCAGATCCAGCAACCTATATTGGTTCTGGAAAAGTAATCGAGCTTCGTCAGATTGTTGTGGCCACAGGCGCTGATACCGTCGTTTGCGATGGAGAACTTTCACCTGCACAGTTGCGCACCTTGGAAGATAAGTTAAAGGTGAAGGTGGTAGATCGCGTTGCACTTATTCTCGATATCTTCGCACAACATGCCAAGAGTAAAGAGGGCAAGGCGCAGGTCGAGCTCGCACAGATTGCCTATCTACTGCCACGACTTCGCGGATGGGGAGATTCACTCTCTCGCCAAGTTGGTGGTCGCGCCGCAGGCGGTGCGGGTATTGGTGGTCGTGGGCCAGGTGAGACAAAGATTGAGACTGATCGCCGTCGCATCCGCGACAGGATGGCGAAGTTGCGTCGTGAGATAGCTGAGATGAAGGTATCTCGAGATACCAAACGACAGGAGCGTAAACGCTTCAATATTCCCTCAGTTGCTATCGCGGGCTATACCAATGCTGGAAAATCTTCGCTTCTCAACGAACTTACCGGTGCCGGTGTTCTTGTTGAGAACGCACTCTTTGCAACTCTTGATCCCACAGTTCGTAAGTGTGAAACATCTGAAGGTCGCGTGTATACGCTCTCCGATACCGTTGGATTTGTGCGCCACCTGCCACACCAACTTGTTGATGCCTTCAAATCAACTCTCGAAGAAGTCTCTGGCGCAGATCTCATAGTTCACGTTGTCGATGGATCGCATACCGACCCATTCGAACAGATTCGCGCAGTACGACAAGTGATTAGTGAAATTGGCGGGGGAGATATCCCTGAGATCATCGCAATCAATAAGGTTGATATCGCAAGTCCCGATGTCGTCATGGAGATCCTGCGCCGAGAGCCAAATAGTTATGCATTCTCGGTGCGCTCTGGTTTCGGCATAGAAGGTTTGATACATGCCATAGAGAAATCCCTGCCACATCCAAGTGTGGAAATCACGACTGTGATTCCATACAACAGAGGAGATCTCGTCAGCGCAATCCACGAGCAGGGTGAGATTTTGAGTGAGGAACATCTCGCTGAAGGAACGGCGATTCACGCCTATGTCGATGGAGGGCTCGCCAAAGCGATTGAAATCGCCACCTCAAAACAGGAATAAAGGTGATGTGCGGCGTGTTGTATCGTCTATAGAGCAAGGAATAGGCAACTATTCGCGCATGTCGGGTAAGTTCACCCGCTCATGCAGGATGAATGGAAGCGAGGTGAGATAAGTGGCAACAGATTACGACACACCAAGAAAGACCGACGAGGAGCTTCACGAAGAATCGTTAGAAGAACTCAAGGCTAAGCGTGTTGATGCGCAATCAGGACAGATCGATGTAGATGAAGCAGAAGCTGCGGAGAATCTTGAACTTCCTGGGGCAGACCTATCAGGCGAACAATTAGCGGTACGAGTTGTTCCAGTACAGCTTGATGAATTTACATGTTCACGATGTTTCTTGATTCACCATATTACCCAACTTGCTGAGGGTGAAGGCGCTAAAGCAGTTTGTAAAGAGTGCTCGTAAGTTCTTCACTCTTCTTAGAACTTATCAACCAATACGGAGTGGAATCACGCGAATCCTTAAGCGTGATTTTCACACCGGTTGATATCCAGAATGTAATAGCTAAATAAGCAGCAGGATCGGCGTCACGGGTCCGCAGCATGCGAATCTGCTCAGGGGTGAGTAGCTCAACTCTTTCGAGATACTTCAATTCGATATGGGCCTTACCGATTCGAAGTTCGTTTTTATCAATCGTAATCTCAGAGCGCGCCTTGAAGGCGATGAAGGCAAGTAGCGCTGTAGCTACACACCACGCTAAGAAGGCGCTCTGATTATCAAAGGCCGCCCAAATTGCAATGACAAGCGAGAGAAGTAAGAGGTAGATAAAGGCTAAGAGCCATAGTGGGGGACGTATCACTTCGCGAAAGAGCACGAGGTCTAGGTTATCCTGCAATTCATCAAGTAACCTAGCCACATGAGCCGCGTTCCAAGCACTACGCCTCCCGAAGGGGCGCAGATACCAGAACGTCATCCGCTCTCCCCTGCGACCGGAACGCAAATCCCTTCACACTTTAAACACTGTTTTGGTTGTGGAGAGTTGCATCCGACCGGACTCCATCTGGTTGCTCATGTTGGTCAAGCTGCCGATATCACCGCTGAATTTATCGTTACTGAAAACCACCAAGGGGCCCCAGGTTTGGCGCACGGTGGCCTACTCTCACTCGCATTTGATGAAGCACTTGGAAAATTGATGTGGTTATTGCGTGCACCTGCTGTTACTGCACGACTCGAAACTGATTTTCTTAAACCTGTTCCTATCGGAACGAAGCTCTACATCTCTGCTCGTATAACGGGACAGGTCAATCGCAAGGTTTATTCCGAAGCTGAAGGGCGCCTCGGTGGACCAGATGGAGAGATTGCAGTGCGCGCCGCATCGCTCTTTGTCATCGTTCCGATGAAGCACTTCCTTGAAAATGCTCCTGCCGATTACATGGAAGCGCTACGAAAGAACCCTGAACTTTTGACCTTTGTAGACCCAGAATTCGATATCAACCCATGAGCGATTTCCAAGTTCTGATTCACCGCTTAGATCCCGACCTTCCTCTTCCGAAGTACTCCAAAGGTGGAGACGCTGGAGCAGATATCGTCTCTCGTATCGATATCACTCTCGCTCCGGGGGAGCGCGCCCTGGTTCCGACAGGAATTTCGATTGCACTTCCTGATGGCTATGTCGCTTTGGTCCACCCACGCTCTGGTTTAGCAATTAAACATGGTGTCACCATGGTTAACTCACCCGGAACGGTCGATGCCGGATTTCGCGGCGAACTCCAATGCATCATGATCAACCACGATCCACGCGACTCCGTCACATTTAAACGTGGAGATCGCATCGCACAACTTGTCTTCCAGAAGGTAGAGCGCGCCGAATTTATTGAGGTTGATCAACTGCCAGGTTCTGGTCGTGGCGATGCGGGATTTGGTTCGACGGGACGGCAATGACAGAGCACGAAGATCGCGACAAGGTACTTGCAGCATTTGGTGGCAAGAAGGGGCTGATTGACTCAGGAATCCCATCAGTCATATTTCTGCTCGTCCTTAACGTCACGGATAAGCTCAATAGCGCTCTCTTTGCCTCTATCGCGATATCTGCACTTCTCACCATTATTCGCCTGGCTAGGCGCGACACAATCCAACATGCGCTCAGCGGCTTTATCGGAGTGCTTATCTGTGCCTGGTTTGCCAACCGCACCGGAAATGCAAGTGATGTCTATATTCCAAAGTTACTGACCAATCTTGGTTATGGAACTATCTATCTCATTGCCAATCTCGCCGGATGGCCAGTTTTAGGTCTGATGCTTGGACCAATCGTGGGTGAGAACCTCAAGTGGCGAAACCACCCGGAACGAAAGCGCGCGTACACATTAGCAAGCTGGCTCTGGGTAGCGATGTTCTTTACTCGTATCGCTGTGCAATATCCGATTTACCGAAGTGGGAATGTAAATCTATTGGGTACTGTCAATTTGGCGATGGGATATCCGCTCTTTATCGCCACTGCTTATGGATCATGGTTGATACTAAAGAACGCTCCAAAAATTCCTACTTAGCGATAAAGCAGCCCTTAATAAGATCTTCGGCGGTTGCTGACGCAACAAAGAGAAGCTCATCGCCTGCAATGAAGAGATCACTTGGTGATGGTGTAATTACTCGTCCGTCGCGCACAATGGCGGCGAGTGAGGCATCGTCCGGAAGCGTTACTTCTCCAACGGTCTTTCCGATGCATGTTGATGAATCAGGGAGAGTAAGTTCTACAAGATTTGCTTGACCCTTACGGAATGAGAAGAGCCTGACTACATCGCCAACGCTGACAGCTTCTTCAACAAGAGCAGCGATGATGCGGGGAGTAGATACAGCAACATCGACGCCCCATGATTGATCGAAGAGCCATTCATTCTTCGGGTGATTAATGCGAGCGACAACGCGAGGCACTCCGTATTCGGTCTTACCAAGCAGAGATGCAACAAGATTGACCTTGTCATCGCCAGTAGCGGCTACGAGTACTGCACATTTGTTGAGTTCTGCCTTGTCGAGTGATGCAATTTCACAGGCATCGGCCATCAGCCACTCTGCATCTGGGACGGAATCTATCTTGAGGGCTTTTGGCTCACGATCGATCAGTAGGACTTGGTGACCATTATCAAGAAGTTCGCGAGCGATTGCGCGACCGACATTACCTGCTCCTGCAATTGCAATTCTCATTGATTACGCACCTGGCCCTTTGGTAAGTGCTGCTTCTGCATCAGCCATCGCATCATCGCGAATTGTCATATGTACGAGATCGCCATCCTGGAGAACGGTATGCGGTTCAGGGATGAGTCCTTCACCTAAGCGGGTCAGGAATGCAACGCGTGCTTGTGTGGCGCTCTCAAGTTCTGAGATAGGGCGGCCATACCAATCAAGATGAGGGTGGACTTCAAGAAGCTGTACGGTGCCTGTTCCATCGCGCCACTCTGATCGCGCTCCACCTGGAGCGATGCGACGCAAAATTTGATCAGTTGCCCAAATAACGGTTGCAACTGTTGGAATTCCTAAACGCTGATAAATTTCGGCGCGGCCTGGGTCATAAATACGAGCCACAACATTGGTTACGCCGTAATTTTCACGCGCAACGCGCGCTGCCAAAATATTTGAGTTATCGCCATTACTGACTGCAGCAAATGCCTGCGCACCTTCGATACCTGCTTCCAGAAGGGTGTCGCGATCGAAACCAACTCCGACGACTGTGCGGCCTTTAAAGTCTGGGCCAAGTCGACGGAAAGCATCTTTTGCCTGATCGATAATTGCTACCGAATGTCCTGCTGCTTCAAGTTCGATAGCCAATGAGGAACCTACTCGACCACAACCCATTATCACTACGTGCACAGGGTTAACTTACTACTGCCTGCGCAAAAAATCTCCATCCATCACTTCTCGACTAGGCTTGGCCCATGTCATCCCCACAGAGAGGAACCCTAGAAGTAGGGCAGAAAATCAGGGTGACAATTGAAAAAGTTGCTCATGGTGGCCATTTCATTGCTCGCTTTGAAGGAGCTGTGATCTTCGTCCGCCATGGAATCCCCGGCGAAGAGTGCGATATAGAGATAACAAGCACCGGCTCATCATTTAATCGCGCTGATGTCGTTGAAGTGATTGCTCCTTCATCTGATCGCGTGAGCGCACCGTGCCGATTTGCACACCGCAGTGGCTGTGGAGGATGCGATTTTCAACATATTTCACTCTCTCGGCAACGCGAGTTAAAGAGTGATGTCATCACTGAGCAATTCTCTCGCATCGCAAAAATGGATCTCGTCGTTGAAGTAGAGGAAGTCTCTGCCCCCTTAGGCTGGCGCACCCGATGTTCAGCTGTCACAACCAAGGTTGGCGCACTCGGCTTCTATCAAGCGCGCTCCCACAAGATAATCCCTGTCGATGATTGTCGAATTCTGGTTCCAGAGATGCGATATTCCGAACTTGCTCAGCGCGGCGCAAAGGGTGAGCAACGGATTGAAATCAGCTATTCAAATACTGGCGAGCGGACCATTGCAACTGCCAATGTCCGCGATGAATCACCGCTTCGCTTGAGCGACGGTCCTGAGATTTCCCACTACAACGTCGGAGGGAATTCTTTTGAAGTCAGTCAGAAATCATTTTGGCAGAGCCATAAAGATGCTCCCCGCATTCTGACCGAAGCCGTTCTCGCCTTTGCTCAGTTGCGAGAAGGTGACCACGTCTTGGATCTCTACGGAGGAGTGGGGCTCTTTGCAGCGAGCTTCCTCACCGCAATTGGCGAATCAGGTTCTGTAGATATTGTCGAAGGCAGCAAGAGCGCGACAGCAGATGCCGCACGCAACTTTGCGGGAAAGACCAATGTGCAGATTCACACAGGAGATGTGGCTCGACTCATTACCCGCTTCTCGGTCGCTGATGTCATAGTTCTCGATCCACCTCGCGAAGGCGCCGGCAAAGATGTGGCTGCACATTGTGCTCAGCTAAAGCCACGCTCGATTATCTATGTGGCTTGCGACCCAGCGGCCCTTGCGCGAGATACCGGATATCTTCGTGATGCTGGCTACCAATTGGAGACTATGCGCGCATTCGATCTCTTTCCGATGACGCACCACATCGAATCTGTTGCGAAGTTCGTCCCCATTAAGGTATCTTGATGTCAAGATATATCTCTTGAAAGAAGAATCGCGATGAGCAAGAACTCACTGGGTACAAAGAAGAGCCTCACAGTTGCAGGCACAGAGTATGAAATCTTTGATATCTCCCATGTAGAAGGCGCAGCTAGCCTGCCGTTCTCCCTCAAAGTGCTTCTCGAAAATCTATTGCGCACAGAAGATGGCGCCAACATCACTGCAGATCACATCAAAGCTCTGGCGCAGTGGGATCCAGCAGTTGAGCCAGATACTGAAATTCAATTTACTCCCGCACGTGTTGTGATGCAGGACTTCACTGGCGTTCCATGCATTGTAGATCTAGCAACAATGCGCGAAGCCATCGTCGATCTTGGGGGAGACCCATCGAAGGTCAATCCATTAGCTCCCGCCGAACTCGTGATCGACCACTCGGTTATTGCAGATGTCTTTGGAACCAAAGACTCATTTGAAAAGAACACAGATATTGAATACGAACGCAATCGTGAGCGTTACCGCTTCTTGCGATGGGGGCAGGGTGCCTTTGACGAATTTAAGGTTGTGCCACCAGGAACTGGAATCGTTCACCAAGTAAATATTGAATATTTAGCGCGCGTTGTCATGACTCGTACCGTTGATGGAGTTCTCCGTGCCTACCCAGATACCGTGGTTGGTACAGATTCACACACCACCATGGTCAACGGCCTAGGCGTTCTCGGTTGGGGCGTAGGTGGCATTGAGGCAGAGGCTGCTCTCCTTGGTCAGCCTGTATCCATGCTTATCCCACGTGTTGTTGGTTTCAAGCTCTCTGGCGAACTTCCTGTCGGAACGACTGCAACCGACATGGCTCTGACAATTACTGAAATGCTGCGTAAGCATGGAGTTGTTGGAAAGTTTGTTGAATTTTATGGTCCAGGCGTTGTCTCTGTGCCGATGGCAAATCGCACAACAATCGGAAATATGTCACCTGAATATGGTTCGACATGTGCCATCTTCCCCATCGATGAAGAGACTCTTCGCTATCTGCGCCTGACAGGTCGCAGCGATGACCAGGTCGCGCTAGTTGAGCAGTATGCAAAGGCGCAAGGAATGTGGCATGACCCAGCTGTATCGCCACGCTTCTCTGAAAATATTGAACTCGACCTCTCCACTGTTGTCTCATCTATCGCTGGGCCAAAGCGTCCGCAGGATCGCATCTCACTGACCGCATCAAAGAGTTCATTTGAAAAGATTCTTCCAACCTACTTCTCCGACAAGACTGGGAAAGAGGCTTACCCGGTCAACGTCCGCGAGAAGGCAACCACTATTAAGAATGGCGATGTGGTCATTGCATCGATTACATCGTGTACTAATACCTCAAACCCGTCAGTGATGATTGGTGCAGCTCTCCTTGCCAAGAAGGCGGTTGAGAAGGGCCTCTCCTCAAAGCCATGGGTTAAGACAACTCTGGCACCAGGTTCAAAGGTAGTTACTGATTATTACGATCGCGCAGATTTGACCAAATATATGGAGGCGCTCGGCTTCAACCTCGTTGGCTACGGCTGCGTTACCTGTATCGGCAATTCTGGTCCACTACCTCTTGAAATAAGTAAAGCGGTCAATGATCATGATTTAGCAGTCACAGCAGTTCTATCAGGAAACCGAAACTTTGAAGGTCGCATCAGCCCAGATGTAAAGATGAATTACTTGGCTTCTCCTCCTTTGGTTGTTGCCTACGCACTTGCAGGCACTATGGATCACGACTTTGAGAACGACTCATTAGGTAACGATAAAGATGGAAATCCAGTTCTCCTCAAAGATATCTGGCCTTCTGCCAAAGAGATTCAAACGGTCATTGACTCTTCCATCTCCTCTGAAATGTTTAAGAAGGATTATGCAACTGTCTTCGATGGTGATCATCGCTGGAAGTCACTCGACACCCCAACGGGCAAGACATTTGAATGGGATCCGAAATCTACCTACGTTCGTAAGCCTCCGTACTTTGAAGGGATGCCAGCAGAACCAAAGCCAGTTACAGATATCACCGGGGCTCGCGTCCTTGCGATTCTAGGAGATTCGGTCACTACCGATCACATCTCACCTGCTGGAAACATTAAAGCTGACTCACCTGCCGGAAAATATCTCGAAGAAAACGGCGTAGATCGCAAAGACTTTAACTCCTATGGTTCACGACGTGGAAATCATGAAGTGATGATTCGCGGAACATTTGCCAATATTCGTTTGAAGAATTTACTACTCGATGGAGTAGAAGGAAGTTACACACGTAACTTCTTGAGCAATGGCGAACAGACAACAATTTATGATGCATCCGTTGCCTACCAGGCAGCTGGTGTCGCCCTCGTTATTCTCGCCGGCAAGGAGTACGGATCAGGATCTTCACGTGACTGGGCGGCAAAGGGAACTGCGCTCCTCGGAGTCCGCGCTGTTATCGCAGAGAGCTTCGAACGTATCCACCGTTCTAACTTGATTGGAATGGGCGTTCTCCCATTGCAATTTACCGATGGAGCAAGCGCCCAATCACTTGGTCTTAAGGGTGATGAAACAATCTCTATTACAGGTGTAGCTGCCCTCAATGACGGTGGAATTCCTAAGGAGGTCACAGTGACCGCAGGGGATAAGACCTTCACAGCGAAGGTGCGCATTGATACTCCAGGTGAAGCGGATTACTACCGCCACGGTGGAATCATGCAGTACGTACTGCGCCAGCTGCGCGGCTAATCTAGACTGCACTCATGCTTGAATCGATCAAAGGTCCCAACGACCTCAAGGCGCTCCGCCCTGACCAGTTGGAGCAACTTTCCGAAGAGATTCGCCAGTTCCTCATCACCAAAGTCTCCAAGACTGGTGGGCACCTTGGCCCTAACCTCGGCGTTGTTGAGCTCACCATCGCAATCCACCGCACCTTCGATTCACCCAAAGATGTAGTGCTCTTTGATACCGGCCACCAATCCTATGTCCATAAAATTGTTACGGGTCGCGGCGATAAATTTGATCAATTACGTCAGCGCGGTGGAATTGCTGGATACCCAAGCCGCAGCGAGAGCGCCCACGATGTCATTGAAAATTCACACGCATCAACAGCCCTTTCATGGGGCGATGGAATCTCGCGCGGGTTTTCAATCACTGGGCAGAGCAATCGCCATGTAGTCGTAGTTGTTGGCGATGGCGCACTCACCGGTGGAATGTCGTGGGAAGCTCTTAATAATATTGCTGCGGCAAATGATCGTAATCTCATTATTGTTGTCAACGATAATGAACGTTCATATTCACCCACCATTGGTGGAGTAGCAACCTATCTCTCAACTCTTCGCGTCACTCGTGGATACGAACGTTTCCTCGACTGGGGCAAGGATGTACTTTCCAAGACCCCGGTCGTTGGTAACCCCATCTACGAAACTCTTCATGGAATGAAGAAGGGCATCAAAGATATTGTCGCCCCACAAGGAATGTTTGAAGATCTTGGCCTTAAGTATGTCGGCCCTATCGATGGCCACGATATCGCCGCCATGGAGCGCGCCCTTACCCAAGCAAAAGAATTTGGGGAGCCTGTTCTGCTTCACGTTATTACAGAGAAGGGCAAGGGCCATAAACCTGCCATCGAAGATGAAGCTGAGAAGTTCCATGCTGTTGGCATCGTTGACCCTGAGACCGGCACACCGCTCAGTAAGTCAGTCACTAGCTGGACCAGCGTCTTCTCTGACGAACTTGTCGAACTCGGTAAAGAGCGGAAAGATCTCGTGGCAATCACGGCAGCGATGCTTGGCCCCACAGGTCTTGATAAATTTGAAAAGGTATTTCCGAATCGCACTATCGATGTGGGAATCGCTGAACAGCATGCAGTTACCAGTGCAGCCGGCCTAGCATTTGCTGGACTGCACCCAGTAGTTGCTGTCTACTCAACATTCCTCAATCGCGCATTCGACCAAATGTTGATGGATGTCGCACTGCATAAGGCAGGGGTCACCTTTGTTCTCGATCGCGCCGGCATCACTGGTGATGATGGACCATCGCATAATGGCATGTGGGATTTAGCGCTCACCGGAATTGTTCCAACTCTGCATGTAGCAGCACCGCGTGATGCAGCTCGACTTCGCGAAACGTTGCGCGAAGCAGTAGATATCTCAGATGCTCCATCTCTTATTCGTTTTCCTAAGGGCCAAGTGCAGAGCGATATTCCTGCCTTCGAACGTCGCGATGGCATCGATGTTCTCTACCGTGGAGAAAGCGCTGACGTTCTTCTTGTCAGCGTTGGGGCAATGGCAGCGATTGCAGTTGAAGCTGCCTCACAGGCATATCGCGAAGGCGTGGGCGTTACCGTCATAGATCCTCGTTGGGTCAAGCCACTTCCACAATCACTTGTCACAATGGCGCAGCGCTATAAGAGCGTGGTCGTACTGGAAGATGGAATCCGTCATGCAGGAATTGCCAGTTCAATCTCTGAACTCTTCCGCGAAGCTGGGCTCAACGTTGCACTTCATAGCATTGGCGTACCACTTGAATTTATCGAACATTCAAAGCGCGCAGAAATCCTAGAAGACCTCGGAATTACCGCTCAGAAAATTTCACGCGATATTGTCGAGTGGAGCTCTACTGTGGAAGAGATGCAATTCCCGGCGCATGAAAACGCTGGCCACAAACAGACTCGCTAATACCTTCGCGATCTAAGTACGGCAAAATTCCGCCTAGATGCATAGGCCAGCCAGCGCCCATCAACATACAGAGATCAATTTCAGCAGCCGTTGCTACCACGCCTTCATCGAGCATCATGCGAGCCTCTTCGGCAAGTGCCTTGAGAGCACGCAGACGTACCTCATCCGATGTTGAGGGAGTTGTTCCTTTATGCACGAGAGCTAGAGCCGCTGGGTTTGCAGCAACTGATCCATCTTCGCCCTTGATGTAGAAAGTTTTGACGCCTTCTTTAACCATCGCTTGCATCGTTGGTGAGATGCGGTAGCGCGGACCAAGGTTTTCATGGAGAGTCTCGGCAACGTGGAGCGCAACACCTGGACCGACCAGACCAAGTAGCTCAAAGGGTGACATAGGAAAACCGATGCTGCGCATCGCGCTATCTGCAACTGCCGGCTCTGTCCCTTCATCGACTGCATCGGTGATCTCACCCATAAAGCGGGTAAGAAGTCTATTGACCACAAAGCCAGGTGCATCCTTACAGATGATCATCGTCTTCTTGAGCTCTTTGCCAATATTGACAGCGGTAGCAGTGGTTGCATCATCTGTCTTGGAGGTGCGCGCAACTTCAAGAAGTGGCATGACTGCAACGGGGTTAAAGAAGTGGAAGCCGACTACACGTTCTGGATGTTCAAGCCCTTCGCTCATACGTTCAACCGATAGGGAAGAGGTGTTGGTCGCCAGAACGCACTCTGGTCCGACAATCTTTTCCAGTTTCTTAAAGAGATCTTGTTTGAGTGAGAGTTCTTCAAAGATTGCTTCGATGACAAAGTCACATCCGGCAAAGACATTCTGGTCTGATGATCCGCTAATAAGAAGGGCAAGACGGCCAGCGGATTCTGCGCTCATGCGCTTCTTCTCAACTAACTTAGCTAATTCATTCTTTACCCAAGCCACACCTTTATCAGCGCGCTCTTGATCGATATCTGTCATCACAACAGGGCATTTGAGATTACGGAGCAAGAGAAGAGCAAGCTGTGAAGCCATCAGCCCTGCACCCACAACTCCTACACGAGCAACTTTGCGACCGAGAGCTGGCTTGGGAGCTCCTTCAACTTTCTTACGCTTCTTCTGAATGAGGTTAAAGGCATAGAGAGATGCACGTAGGGGATCTGACATGGTCAGGTCGGCAAGAGTTGCATCTTCTGCATCAAAACCAGCACCGCGCGTATTGGACTTCGCTTGCGCAATAAGTTCAAGAGCCTTGGTAGGAGATGCAATCTCTGCGCCGCCATACTTCTTCAGGGCTGCTGCGCGACCTGCGGCGAGAGCGGTATCCCATGCAGGATCGCTTGAATAATCTTTCCGTTCAATCTTTATCGCACCGCTCAAGATGGAAGCGGCAAATGCCACAGACTTTTCGAGGAAATCAGCTGGTGCATAGACTGCATCAACGACGCCTAGGGCGAGGGCATCCTTTGATTTCATCATGGTGTTGTTATTGAGAGCATTGCCGATAATGATGTGTACGGCGCGCTCTGGTCCAACCAATTTAGGAACAATTGTTGCTCCACCCCATCCAGGGACCAATCCCAGGAAGACCTCGGGAAGTCCTGTGAAGGCTGTCGCTGAGAGAGTGCGGTAGTTGCAGTGAAGTCCTACCTCAAGCCCGCCACCCAGAGCTAGGCCATTGATAAAGGCAAAGGTAGGAATTCCGATTTCATCAAAGCGGCGGAAGACATCATGTCCAAGTTTTCCAATTGCGAGGGCCTGTTCGCGCTTATTGAGAAAGGCGAGTGCAGATAGATCTGCGCCAGCTGCAAAGATGAAGGGCTTACCTGTAATTGCGATAGCAGCAGGCGTGCGCGATGCGGCATCAGTAATTGCAGCATCAAGAGCCATCAGTGATTGTGGACCGAAGGTATTGGGACGAGTGTGATCTTGTCCGTTATCTAAAGTGATGAGAGCGAGAGAGCCCTTGAAACCAAAGGGAGTCAGATCGACATCGCGCACGAGCGCATGGGTTACGACCTCTTCAGGAGCGCCTTCTGGAAGTGAGATAGCTGTCGTCATTACTTTGCTCCTGTGTAGTGAGGGTTTTCCCAGATAACTGTGCCGCCCATGCCAAGACCGATACACATCGTTGTGATGCCATAACGCACATCGGTCTTCTCTTCAAAGGTACGAGCGAGGTTGAGCATTAAACGCACTCCAGAGGAAGCTAAGGGGTGGCCCACTGCAATTGCGCCACCGTAAGGATTGACGCGTGGATCATCATCAGCAATTCCAAAGTGATCAAGGAAGGCGAGTACTTGCACCGCAAATGCTTCATTGACTTCAAAGGCTCCGATATCTTCAATTTTTAAACCTGCTTTATCAAGCGCTTTCAGAGTTGCAGGAACTGGTCCGTAACCCATGACTTCTGGTTCGACACCGGCAAAAGCAAATGTCACCATGCGCGCTTTGATCGAGAGTCCAAGCTCTTTCGCTTTATCTTCGCTCGCAAGGAGAGCTGCCGTTGCACCATCGTTAAGTCCTGATGAGTTTCCTGCAGTAACGCGACCTGCTGGACGGAATGGGGTCTTAAGTCCTGCTAGGCCCTCCATCGTTGTGGTGGGGCGAGGTGCTTCATCGACTGTTGCAATACCCCAACCAAGTTCTGGGTTGCGGGAAGCTGTTGGAATGAGATCGCGCTGAATCTTTCCATCTTTATAGGCCTGCGCTGTCTTCATCTGCGAGTTGAAGGCGTATGCATCTGCGCGCTCTTTTGTTAAATGAGGGAAGCGATCATGAAGACGTTCTGCAGTAGCACCCATCGCGAGCGCATCTTGTTCTACCAATTTCTCGGCCAAGTACCGTGGGTTGGGATCCATCAGCTCGCCCATGGGATGGTTTCCCATATGTTCAACGCCGCCGGCGATTGCAATATCAATGGCGCCCATCGCAATAGCTCCTGCGACGGTAGTTGTTGCAGTCAGTGCTCCTGCGCACCAGCGATCGACTGAGTAACCAGGAACAGTTTTAGGTAGACCTGCAAGAAGTGTGGCGCTGCGCCCAATATTCATTCCTTGATCACCAGTCTGCGTAGCAGCGGCGATTGCAACATCATCAATGGATGCTGGATCGACGAGTGGATTTCTCTCAAGGAGGCCGCGCATGGCGCGGACCATTAAGTCATCGGCGCGGGTGCCGGCATACATACTGCCTGCCTTACCAAATGGTGTGCGAACAGCATCGACGAGAACAACGGAGCGGATCTGTGCTGTCATGGAACATCCTTTAGCTGGCGGGTATGTTGCTAGGTTACCCGCCAGTAGGGAAAAAGACTATGCCTTTACGAGTGATTTTGCCTTCGCTGGTTTTGAGAGATAGGAAGCGATAACAACAGCGAGGTAGCCGGCCCAGATGAAGAGCTGGAGCCATGATGTGTTGATATCAAATCCGATAGTCCCGCCAAGGATTGAGGCCATGAGTGAATCCTTTGCCATCCATGAAGAGATATCCCATGCAAAGGCATCTGCTCCTGGCAAGAGACCAAACTCTTGGAACTCATGGACGCCGTAGGAGAGAACTCCACCTGCGACGACGATCAGGGCAACGCCTGAATAGGTGAAGAACTTACCGAGGTTGAGTTTGACGGAGCGATTGTAGATTCCATATCCGAGACCAACTGCGAGAGCCAGACCTAAGACAAGTCCTAAGGTGGCGGTCGAGAAAGCGCCTACAGTCTTGAAATTGGTATAGAGGAAGAGTGATGTTTCCAAGCCCTCGCGAGCGACTGCAAAGAACGCCAAGGTGGCGATGGAGAGAGAACCGGTTGAGACAGCGACGGCAGCCTTTCCGTGGAGATCATCGCGGAGCCCACGAGCTGCGCGCTTCATCCAGAAGACCATCCAGGTGACAAGTCCTACGGCTACAAATGAGGTGGTTCCAGCGAAGAGTTCTTCGCCCTTATCGGAGAGCTCAGCAGAGGTATAGGAGAGGAAGGCTCCGAAGGCGAGGCTGGCGATGATCGCTGTATAGACACCGGTCCATAGAGCCCGTAAATGGCTGCGTTGATCGCTCTTTACAAGGTAGGCGACAAGGATTCCAACGATGAGTGCGGCCTCAAGGCCTTCGCGCAAAGCGATGATAAATGTACTGAGCATGGTGAGAGCGTAATTGACCTACTTTAATTACGCAACTCTAATGTTGCGTAATTCGTCACTCTGCTGGGGCTGGCTCGCCCTCAGGCTCTGGGATCTCAAGGGCTTCCTTCTGCCTAAGGGCGCTTTCCAGGATCGGGGAGGCGATCTCGGCCTGCCAGCGGCGCGCACCTAGGGCGATGAGGGCCTCATGCACAGAGGTAGTTGGAGGCTGCCAGCAGATACGGCGAACGAGCTCGGGGCTGATCATATTTTCAAGAGGAATCGATAGTTCTTCAGCGCGCAGCTGCAAGTTGTGGCGAGCATGGGTAAGCGGGGCGTACTTCTCTGGGAAGCGCTCGCGCCAGACTTTGATGGGAGGAAGGACATCGCTCTTAGATCGCGTCTCTGGCCATAGATCTTCGTCCATTGCAATCGCATCGGTGATGCAACTGATCCAGGTTGCAGCATTTTCTAACCACCGCGCTCGCAGGCCTAGGGGGCGCAGAATCTTCTCTAAATGTTTGCGATTTGTGATGGGATCTTTATCTGATGCCAGAGCAAGTTCAGTAATTGCTGCATCAGAAAGTAAGCGACTAGGTGAGATATCAATTTCTTGCGCCAACTCATTGCGCGCGCTCCATAGTTGACGGACAACTGCCATGTGATTGCGCTTCTTCACCTTATGCATCCCTGACGTTCTTCGCCACGGGTCTATGCGCGCAGGTGCAGGGGGGGCGGCAATGATTGCCGCGAAATCTTCCTTAGCCCATTCCCACTTCTTCGCATCGACAAGAAGTTGATAGACCTTGCCACGTAATTCCACAAGCAGTTCGACATCGAGGGCGGCATAGTTCAACCACTCTGCAGGCAAGGGGCGCTTCGACCAATCGGCGGCCGAATGTTCCTTTGCAAGTGAGACCCCCATCAGAGTTTCCAAGAGCGGACCTAGCCCCACACGAGGAAGTCCGGCAATACGCCCACCTAACTCGGTATCAAAGAGAATCTGGGGAAAGATGCCGACTTCGCGAAGACAGGGCAGATCCTGCGTACTTGCATGCAAAATCACTTCTTCCTTTTCAATTAAGGAATTGAGAGCGATAAAGCAACGGTGTCCTGGGCCAAATGGAATCGGATCAATTAGATGTAAACCACCATCTGTGCGCTTAATCTGTATGAGATAGGCGCGGGCGCTGTATTTGAATCCCGATGCGCGTTCTGCATCAAATGCGTATGGGCCGGTACCTTGCGCCAATTGGGCAAGCGCCTCATCAAATGCTTCCTCAGTATCAATGATGGGCGCTACGCCACCTGCCGGATGTAAGAGGGGAGTTGCGACCGGTAGAACTTCTTCGTCAGCCATGGCGACGAGCTGAACCGATAGAGGAGACTCCATCTGGAATAGGTGGAAGACCTGCAACTTCAGTCATGAGATTGCACCACGCTTGAACATGAGCAAATATATCTGTTGGTTTATTGATAACCGGAGACCACGATGCGCGAATCTCAATCTCTGAATCGTCATTGCGTGGTGAAAGTTTTCCAAATGATGCACTTGAAACACGAGTTACTGTTCCACTTGAGGCGTTAAATTGCGCCCCCGTTGCGTTTAGCGAATCAAGTAGCCAATTCCAACCAACTTCTGGCAAGAGCGGATCCTCTTGCATCTCACTCTCGACATCTGCTCGCATAAAGGTGACGCAGCGAAAGTCGCCCTCCCAGGTATCTTGCCCACCCGGTTCATGAAGAATGACAAAACGTCCTGAT
The DNA here is from genome assembly GCA_040402355.1 of Candidatus Planktophila sp. GTDB lineage: Bacteria > Actinomycetota > Actinomycetes > Nanopelagicales > Nanopelagicaceae > Planktophila. The sequence goes on from JBBAMT010000003.1 coordinate 133,844, forward strand.
GCGACTTCATCTTCGGCATCATCAGCTGCGCCATTGGAAATATCGGCGGTGAAGGCGAATGAATAAGCAGCTAACTTTTGAGGAGCAGGAACTTCCTCAAGAGTAATTTCATCGCGTGGAGTGAATGTGCGAAGAAGTTCGATCATCTCTTCAAAAGTAAATGTCGATTTCACTGATTAATTCTAAAGTTGCAGGTCCGAAATAGATGGGAGGCTGGCACCGTGCGCGTGTAGAGTCCTCGCCATGGCAAGCCTGTTAGCCCTACTTTCCAGCGCCCTGTGGGGCAGTGCTGATTATCACGCCGGAAAGTTGAGTAAGAAGTTTCCTGCTATCGCGGTTCTGGCCACCAGCCAAGCGATTGGATTTATTACTGGCGCCATCCTTGTTGTGATCTCTGGCGCCTGGCACGCACAAGCGCTTGGTAGTGATGGTTATTTACTCGCTGGGATATTGGCTGGACTCTCCGGATACTTAGGTTTGATCAGTTTATATGCGGGGCTTTCTACTGGACGGATGGGAGTTGTCTCACCTATTAGTTCATTGGGCGCACTCATCCCATTGGCATTTGCAATCATTATTAAAGGAGATCACCTCTCCACAATTCTTAGTATCGGTGTTGCAGCAGCTCTACTCGGTGGATTTTTAGCAAGTGGCCCTGAAATTTCCCAAGGACTTCCACTCAAACCGGTTCTGCTCGCACTCTCTGCCGCGCTCTTCTTCGGTCTGGCACTTGTCTTTATGGCAATTGGCTCGCAAAGCAGCGCGCTGATGACCATGACAACGATGCGCACCACAACGCTTGTGATTGGAATCTGTATCTTCGCCAAGTTTCGCCATCTCGGTGGCCTCGGTAAATCGGAACTTCCTATTCTCATCTTTATCGGAGTTGCCGACTTCGCGGCAAACTTGCTCTTAGGTGTTGCAACAACAAAGGGGCTGATCTCATTAGCTATGGTGCTCGGTTCGCTCTACCCAATTGCCACCGCGCTCCTTGCCTACAAATTCCTCCATGAACGACTTCATACAGTTCAATACATTGGAATTGTATTCGCCGTTATTGGCGTAGGTCTCATCTCCGCCTTTTAACTATCGATCTGCAGAGATGAATCGCGTGCCAGAGTCAGAGGTCTCAGTAATGTGAGTAAAGTGAGATAAGAGATGATTGATGTCGATGATGTGATCGCCACTGGTAACATCAGTAATACTGAGTTCGAGCGCATCTACCAAGCTATCCGCCAAGAGCTGGTTTACGAGTGAGGCTCCACCCTCTATATGGATATTGGGTCCGAAGGTTTGAGCAGCTCGATCTAAAGCATCACGCGCTGATAAATTCCAGCAATGCGCCAATCGATTATCTGCCAAGGGGTTGATAAGACTTCGCGAGATCACGACAACTGGCACAGGTGTGCGGTGGTAGGGCTCATTGCGCGCAGTATTTCCTCCGATAAGAATGCAATCTGCTTCACGCCGGCGCGCTAGAAATGAGGTGCGATCTGCACTGCTCGAGACCCCGGCAGAACTTCCGTTCTTAGATGTGGATCCATCTGCCCCGACAACAAGGGTGACTGTGACGCGCATATATCGAAGGATATTGAGTTTCTCACCCATTTATCAGCAAAATCTCTCGTTCAAAATTGAAAATGCATAGTGATGGGCGTTAGCCTTAAAACATGAAGAAGCGAATGAGTGCTGGCCTTTTCTGCGCCATTTTTGCCTTCTCGACCCTCCAATCTCCCATCGCAGATGCAGCGCAAACGCTCGCTCAGGTGCAGGCGAAGGTAAAGCAACTTGAAGAAGATGCAACATCTGCCGCCGAAGGTGCACAGGAGGCGAAGGTGAAGCTCGCCGCCCTTACTCGAAGCTTGGCGGGAATTCAGGCACAGGCGGCGGCGCAAGGTAAGACCGTCGATGCGATTTCAAAGACTTTAGGTGCGATTGCTGTCAATCAATATAAATCTGGAACGTTGAGTGAGAGTTTAGAACTCCTTTTCTCCTCAGATCCTGCTCTTTACCTCTCTTCAGCCGGATCCCTGGAAGCAATCACACGTCGTAAATCAACGCAGCTTCGCAAGTTTCAATCTGCTGAGCAGCAACTCAATGCGACATCTCTGACTGTCAGCGATCGCCTGGCGCAAGTAAAAGCTTTACAGAAGAAGTTGGCAGAACGGAGCGCCTTAGCTGCAGCAAAATTAGTCGAAGCGCAATCAATTCTTGCCAAGCTCAAGAAAGAAGATCGCGAGCGGTTAGCCAAGCTCGCTGAAGATCAAGAGAATGCCGATCAAGCTTCATCTTTGGAAGCTGCAAAGAGCGCCGCGGGAGTTTCTGGTCGCGCAGGTATCGCTCTTAAGTTCGCCCTCAAACAAATTGGTGATAAATATGTCTTCGGCGCCGATGGCATGACCTACTGGGATTGCTCGGGTCTAACAATGCGGGCCTTTCAATCGGCGGGAGTTTCACTTCCTCACTCATCGGCAGCGCAAGCGCGCATGGGTAAATCGATTCCATTCGGTCAGAAGAAACCTGGCGATCTCTTGTTCTTTGGCCGACCTGTCTCGCACGTAGGTATTTATCTCGGGGGAGGCAAGATGGTGCATGCTCCGCGCTCTGGTTCGCGCGTGAAGGTTGCCGACACTTCCATGGGTCGCAAGGCGTTGGTAGCTGTTCGCCGGTTCTAATGAGCAACCCCCAGATACTCTGCATCACAAATGATTTTGGTCCACGTGCCGGTGGTATCGAAACTTTTATTATTGGACTCATCGAGAGATTTCCTAAGAATTCAGTCATCGTCTACACCTCCTCACAAGATGGCTCCGAACCCTTTGATCGCGCTTGGCGAGAGAATTTTGGAGTAGAGGTAATACGAGATCAATCAAAGATTCTTCTGCCCAGTTTTCGCGTAGGGCGCGCCGTTCGCACACTGGTGGCAGAGCGCGGAATCAATCGCGTCTTCTTTGGTGCCGCAGCTCCTCTTGCCCTACTCGCACATGGACTTCGTCGTGCCGGGGTTACAAAAATTGTGGCACTCACACATGGCCATGAAGTGTGGTGGGCAAAGGTCTGGCCATTTTCTTGGGCGATACGTCGGATTGGAGCAGGTGCTGATCACCTCACCTATCTCGGTAGTTACACACGCTCACAGATTTCTCGCTCACTGTCAGCCAGTGCTCGCGACGCGATGGTCAAAATTGCACCAGGAATTAATACTGAACACTTCTCTCCTCGCACAGATGCACATGTGCTCAAGGCGGAACTTGGATTGAGAGATAAGAAAGTCATTGTCTCGGTTGGCCGTCTTGTACACCGTAAAGGACAGGACACCCTGATTGAAGCGCTTCCTGAAATTCTCCATGAAGTTCCAGATGCTCACATCCTCTTCGTAGGTGAAGGTCCGCATAAAGAGTATTTAGTGAAGCGAGCTCGCGCATTAGGCGTCACTGCTGCCATCACCTTTATCGGTCGTATTCAATACGCAGAACTTCCTCGCTATATATGTGTAGGAGATATCTTTGCGATGCCATCTCGCTCACGCCTTGCCGGTCTTGAAGTAGAAGGCCTTGGGATCGTCTACCTCGAAGCTAGCGCCTGCGGTTTAGCAGTGATTGGCGGTCTATCTGGGGGAGCACCTGATGCGGTACTGCAAGGAGAGACTGGTATCGCAGTCGATGGAACTTCTGCCAAGGAAGTTGCCCGCGCTGCAGTAGAACTCTTAACGAACCCTGCTCGCGCACAATTGATGGGAGCACAGGGACGCAATTGGATTGAGAATGAATGGCGTTGGGAAATATGGTCGGAGAGATTTAAACAACTCCTTACGTAAGGCCCGCTTTCTTCGCCTTTTCAATTGCCTGCACTCGACTCTTCACATCTAATTTTCTATAGATTGTCGAAAGATGGGTTTTGAGTGTTGACTCAGTGATGAAGAGAGATTGCGCTAATTCCTTCAGCGGTTCACCACGGTGAAGAATTGTTAGAATCTGCAACTCACGTTCGGATAGCCCAAAGTGATCCACGCGTCGAGCAAGAGCACCTGACATATCACGCGCAGAGAAGGAGTTCGGAGAAGTAAGCGCATGTTCGATACTTGCAATCAGGTCTGGTAACGGTTCGCCTTTATTGACATAAGCGCTAGCCCCAGATTTCATCGCAGCAAGAATGTACTCATCACTTTCGTTAAAGGTCAGAACGATAATTGCAGTTGTCTGTGAGAGTGATCTCACCCAAGTAACAATCTCTAAGCCGCTGCCATCTGGCAAGTTGATATCGACGATGATGAGAGTTGGGTTGAGGCGCGCAATCTGTGCATACGCTTCCGCCTTAGATGCTGCTTGAAATATCTCAAAACCTGTGCGGATTTCCAACGCCCGACAAATTCCTTCTCTAACCACGACATGATCGTCGATGATCAGCGTAACCACGGGCGTGGTCATATAAGAATTGTTATACGAGTCCCTTCGATACTTTCAATATTGATTGTTCCATTGAGAGCTTGGATCTGTTCAACTATCCCAACGATTCCAAAGCGTCCATCCTTCACTTGTGCGCCTCCTATCCCGTTATCGAAAATCTCAAGACAGGTTCGATTGTGTACGGGATAGAGCTTGATGCCAATGTGGGTAGCCCCAGAGTGGGTGGCGCAGTTACGTAGGATTTCGGTCGTCACAGAGATGATCACCTCATGAACTGCCGCCTCGAGTAGAACCTCTTCTAGCTGTAGCTCGAGCTCTACTGAGGGGGCTAGCTCCACGCCGATCTTTCGTATGGCGCTATGCAGTGGCAGAGAGTTATCTCTGCGCAGTTGGAGAATTTCAGTGCGCACCTTGGTGATTAACTCATCAATTGCGAGCCGCGTAGAGCGGACATCTGATCGCGCACGATTAGAGAGTGATTCATCCGAGAGCAAGAGGTCAAGTGAGTAACCTACCCCCACCAAATCCTGCGCTATCCCGTCATGAAGTTTCTGAGCAACGCGAAGACGCTCAGGCGACGGCAGTGGCATAACCCTATTTTGCGAAGAGAGCTGTGATCTCTGATGAGTAGTTCTCAGCGATGACATGTCGCTTGAGTGAAAGCTTGGCTGTGAGTTCACCACTTGCAATAGTGAAATCCTTAGAAAGAATGACGAATTTGCGAATGGACTCTGCCTTTGAGACCGCCTTATTGGCCTCATCTACTGCAGTTTGAATGACTGCGATGAGGTCTGGGTCGTTGACGAGCGTCTCAATAGTTGCGCCAGCCTTATTGTTAGCAGCAATCCAACCCTTAAGAAGATCTTGATCGATTGTGATGAGAGAGGCGATGAAAGGTTGGTTATCTCCCACGACCATGCACTGGCTGACGAGTGGATGCGCACGTAGGCGATCTTCTAGAACAGCGGGAGCTACATTCTTTCCACCTGCGGTGACGATGAGTTCCTTCTTGCGACCTGTGATGTAGAGGAAACCTTCGTCGTCAAGGCGACCGAGATCGCCAGATTTAAACCAATCTCCCTCGAAGACCTCTTGATTAGCAGAGTCGTTCTGCCAATATCCGCGCATCACAATCGGTCCCTTGATGAGAACTTCGCCATCGTCGGCAATCTTGATTGTTGTTCCTGAAATTGGTCGACCAACGGAACCAATACGTAGATTCTTCGTAAGGTTCAAGGTTGCACCGGCAGTTGTCTCAGTGAGTCCGTAACCTTCGAGGATGGTAATTCCAGCGCCACGATAGAAGTGTCCTAAGCGAGATCCAAGTGGTGCGCCACCAGAGATGGCAGCTTCAACAGCGCCGCCCATTCCGGCACGAATCTTGGAGTAGACCAATTTGTCGAAGAGACCATGCTGAAGCGTAAGAAGCGGGTTAAATCCACGCTTATCTTTACCTTCGCTATATGCGATAGCAACTGCAGCTGCCTTTCTAAAAATCTTTCCCTTGCCGGCTGCATCAGCACGCGCCTCTGCTCCGTTGTAGATTTTTTCAAAGATACGAGGAACTGCAAGCACAAATGATGGCTTGAAAGACGCAAGATCTGGCTGCAGACGACCTACGGGATCGCTGCAGTGCGCGAGGTGGAGTCCTGCGTGAATTGCCCCGATCTGAACCATGCGACCAAAGACGTGGGCAACAGGGAGGAAGAGGAGAGTAGATCCGCCGGGCTTTAAGAATAAATCACTTGCACCTTCAACCACATTGCCGCACTCAGATAAGAAGTTTGAGTGGGTGAGTTGAACGCCCTTCGGTCTTCCCGTCGTTCCGGATGTATAAATGAGGGTTGCCAGAGTTGCCGGGAGGAGAGAGTTACGACGACGTTCGATCTCTTCGTCGGAAATATTAGAGCCGCTGCTCTTCAAGTGCGCGAGTATATCTTCTGTCATCACCCACACTTGTTTGGTGTGGTGAGGGAGAACAGGTGTAACGAGTTCTTTATGTGCGGGGGTTTCCACAACAAGTCCTACAGAACCGGAGTCGTTGAGAATCCAATCAACTTGCTCGGCAGAAGATGTTTCATAGATTGGAACTACGCATCCACCGGCATACCAAATTGCGAAATCGAGGATGGTCCATTCGTAACGAGTACGCGCCATAATCGCAACGCGATCACCTATTTGTATTCCAGCAGCAACTAGCCCCTTGGCAGTCGCACGAATCTCTTCCTCAACTTGTCGTGCCGTGAGGGGTTGCCAACCATCGCCTAGCGGTTTCGACATTGTGATGCGGTCTGGTTCAAACCAGGCGCGCTCTGAGATGAGGTTGGTGAGATTGCCTGCTGTCGCAGTAGGGATGATGGCCGGGCTGGTGACTTCGTTCATAACGCTAACGCTATCGGGGGATATGGGGAAAAGGGAAGATTGAAAGTGCATAATGAATATGGCGAGTGTTGGTAGCCTTGCGCCATGACAGAGAAAAGCACTTCAACAGTCACAATCGATGCACCTCTCGCAGATGTTGAGGCGGCCTTATTCCAGATTGAGTCCTACCCCGAGTGGCTCTCCTCCATTAAGAAGGTTGATGTCATCGAGCGCGACTCCGAAAATCGCGTCCTGAAAGCAAAGCTGACAATCGATGCCGGAATGATGAAAGATCGAGTCACCCTCGACTACGACTGGAGCGCGACTCCGGCAACGCTGACATTCTCTATGGATGAGGCCGACCTTCTGACTCAGATGGATGGCACGTACACGCTAAAGGCTCTCGATGAAGATTCAACCCAAGTGACTTATGATCTCACTGTCGCAGTAGGAATGCCTATTCCTGCGATGATGATTACCAAAGCGCAACAGCAAACTATCGATGCCGCTCTCAAAGAATTGGCTGTGCGCGTCGCATAAATGAGTTACACGATTGGCGTTGATGTCGGAGGAACGAAAGTTCTTGGTGGCGTTGTCGATGAAAATGGATCTGTTCTCAAAACTGCCCGCCGTGATACTCCACGAGAAGGTGGGGCCGCTCTCACTCAAGCAATAGCTGATGTGGCACATGAGTTAATGGCCGATTCTGCAATTGAATCAGTTGGCGTATCTGCAGCAGGTTTTGTTTCATCAGATCGCAAGACAATGCTGGCAACTCCCAATATCGCCGGATGGAACGGCGTCAACCTTGATGATGAATTGACAGCCCATATCGGACTTCCTGTTGTCATTGAAAATGATGCTAACGCAGCAGCATGGGGCGAAGCACGCTTTGGTGCCGGACGCGGAAAACGGCATATGTTGATGCTCACCGTTGGCACAGGTATTGGTGGTGGCATAGTTGTTAACGGAGATCTTTCGCGAGGTGCATTTGGAATTGCTGCAGAGATTGGACATATGCGCGTGGTGCCAGAAGGTCATCTCTGTGGTTGTGGAGCCCGCGGCTGTTTCGAGCAATACGCCTCTGGCAATGCGCTCTTGCGTCATGCCCGTGAGGCTATTGCGGCAAGTCCAGATATTGCCCGCAATCTCTTATCTCGCGGTGATGGAAGCCTCGAGGGCTTAACAGGAAAAGCAATAACCGATGCGGCTCGCGAAGGCGATGCAGTTGCACTCGCTGCCTTTAATACAACTGCTCAGTGGTTGGGCGCCGGAATCGCATCTCTTTCAGTGATTTTAGATCCCGAATGTGTAGTGATCGGTGGAGGAGTGATCGATGCCGGCGAGGTACTGCTCGAGCCAACACGCGCCGCTCTTATCCGTTACATGCCATTTGCAGGCAAGCACCCCTATCCAGAAATCATCGCTGCACAATTAGGCAATGAGGCAGGGCTTGTGGGCGTTGCAGATTTAGCCCGCCTTTAGCGCTCTGCAGGGTAAATCAGACCTATCTGTTTTCTTATCTCATCAAGTGACTTCATAATGTCGATGCTCTCCTGCAGTGGCAGAAGTGCTGAATCCTTTTCACCTCGTTGAATCAATTGTGAGAAATACTCGGCTTGTTCGCGTAGCCCGCCACCTTGGTAGTTGCTCGGGAAATCTTCCACCTTGCCATCGTGCATTACGAGGCGGAGTGAAGTGGGCGTATAGAAGACTGTATCTATCTCAATGCGACCAAGTTCGCCAGAGATTGTTGCGCGATTAGAAGTTTTCACAGATAACGTGGTGGAGAGAATTGCCTGTGCGCCTGTTGCGTAATCGAATATTGCAGAAGTCTGTGCATCAACGCCCTTATCGGTAAATGATGCAGTAGCCGTGATGCTGGCAGGTTTTCCGAGGACCAAATGTGCGAAAGAGACTGGATAGATTCCTAAATCAAGGAGAGCGCCGCCACCGAGTTCGGGCTCCCAATGACGTGGGTTTGCATAGTCGGCTAGGCGCTGGCCGTGATCTGCTTCAACTGCCAGAACTTTGCCAATGACGCCAGAGTTGAGAATCTCGCGAACTTTATAGATATGAGGAAGGTAACGAGTCCACATCGCTTCCATGAGTGCGACGTTATTTTTGCGAGCTGCATCGACCATAGCTTGCGCTTCGATTGCATTGAGTGCGAAAGGTTTCTCGCAGAGGACAGGCTTGCCAGCGTTGAGGGCAAGAATGGTGTTGGCAGCATGTGAAGTGTGAGGGGTTGCTACATAAACCGCATCAATATTGGGATCGTTCACTAACTCTTCATAACTTCCGTAAGCGCGACATCCTGGAAATTCAATCGCCCAATCTTGCGCTGACTGAAGGGAGCGAGAACCGACTGCGGCAACAATATGATTGTTAAGGAATGAGAGATCGCGGGCAAATGCTGTTGCGACACCTCCGGTACTGATAATTCCCCAGCGAAATTCCAAACCTGTGTAATGATCGGTCATAGCGCTGCTCCATCTTCAGGATGTTGATTGTGCGAATTATTCTTCCAACGTGTTATTGCGCTCCAGGCGCTTCGAATCTCATCTTTAAAACTCTTCTTAGGAATTGCTGGTGGTGTATATCGATTGTGATCTTCGAAGGCATCGAGTTCATCTAAATATGTAGTGGGTGAAGATTCGTCGAGTGAGAGACCTTCGACAATGGATTCAAATTCAGCCTTAATGAGTTCTTCCTCAAAATTCTCCTCATGGCCGGATTTACTCATGGTTTATGTTCGCACAAAGTGGGGGAATCAGGCTAAATTAGCCCCTGTGAACAATCTGCCCTACGGGACCTTGCGGGCATTCCTTACACCGTTCTTAATGCTCGCCTTTCGCCCCAAGGTAAAGGGCCTGCGCAATGTTCCAGCGTCTGGTCCACTCATTCTTGCATCGAACCATCTCTCATTTAGTGATTCCATCTTTATGCCTCTTGTTGTTCCTCGCAAAGTTACCTTCTTGGCCAAGAGTGAGTACTTCACATCTCCCGGACCAAAAGGGTTGCTGAAGAAATTGACCTTTATCGCTCTCGGCCAAGTTCCGGTCGATCGTTCAGGGGGTCGTCGCAGCGAGGCAGCGCTTATTACTGGTTTAGAAGTTTTGGCCGGCGGTGGCTCACTTGGCATCTACCCCGAGGGAACTCGTTCACCTGATGGACGTCTCTATAAAGGACGTAGCGGAATTGCGCGCTTAGCCATTGATTCAGGTGCGCCTGTAATTCCCATTGCGATGTTTAACACCGACAAGATTCAACCAACCGGAACTGTTATTCCAAAGATTATGCGCGTTGGGATTACCTTTGGCGAACCGATGTACTTTGAGGGAGATTCAACAGATCTTCTCTACCTACGTGAAGTAACCGATCAAATTATGAAACGTATCCAGCAGCTATCAGGTCAAGAGTATGTAGATACTTATGCAGTCAAAGCGAAGAAATCTGGAATAAATGTTGAAGATAGCGATGAGAATAACTAATCGATCTGTAGTTCAACGCGCTTCATAAGATAGTTACAGAGGTTGCAATCTGGGCCAGAGGCCGGCATTCCGCCTTCAATAGTTGTGATCAATTCTTCGAGGATTGCGGTAAAGCGAGCAGTATCTCGTTCTACTGGAACGTAAACCTGGTTAACTCCAAAGCCATGTGTACTGCTTGCCAACTCACTCGGTGATGTTTCAGTGACGCCGGCTAATTTCCAGATTAAGAGACCCATTGTTGAGACAGGAAATGGTTTGCCTCGATCAGGGTTTTCTAGGGCGTGGGCATATGCCTCAAGCTGTGGAGCGTAGAACGGCCCATTGTCGCGATCAGAGTCAGATACCTTGCAATCGATGATTCCTACTGTTCCATCTGTGTAATGGCCAAGGAGGTCGTAGATACCGAGAATTTTCCAGCGAGTTTCAAATCCATTAATGGTGATGGGCGCACTCTTTACCCATTGTCCCCATTGCTTTACAACGCCGGGCTTAAGAGAGGAATCGAGATCTTGCATCGCTGCGCGACGGAAATGTTCTTCTTGCGAATCAGCAAGTGGCTTAACGAGCGGGAACTCTTTCTTGAGATCAATTTTAAACCAATACTTGAGCCAGAGACAGCGTTTGCAGGTAGAGAGTCCAAAGGTGAGATCAGAAGGAGCGATAGTGTTGCTAGCAGGCACGTCAGGTTTTTGCATAGCTAATCTTCTCCTTAACCAGTGACAACGGCTGGTATCAAGACTGCGACACCGAGAAGAATCATGATGGAGCCACCTGTTGCGCGCAGCCGCTCTAAGCGGCGATTATCGGTAGCAAGCCATGCTCGTGCGGTACCTGCTAAGAGGCCCCAACTTCCATCAGAGATAAAGGCGAGAATGCAGAAGACAAGTCCAAGGAAGATTAATTGAATCGTGACATGGCCACCATCGATATCAACGAACTGCGGAAGTACAGCTGCGAAGAAGACGATTGCCTTGGGATTTAATACTCCAACCCAAAAGCCATCGCGAATTGATTGGCGCGCAGTGGGTGCAACCGGTCCCTGGTTAGTCATATCTGCAGCATGCACAGCACGTTTGCGAATCGCATCGACTCCGAGATACATCAGGTAGAGACCACCTGCCCATTGCACCGCAACGTAGGTGAAGTGCCACTTCTGGAGAATCGGACCAACGCCCAATGCGACGAGAGTGGAGAGGACAAAGGAACCTGTGACATTTCCTGCGACTGTCAGGATTGAGATCTTCCGCCCCCACGCCACAGCTCGAGCGACCACGAAGAGGACGCTGGGGCCGGGCGCGATGATGATGATCATCGCAGCCACTACGTACTCGGCTAGGCGGGTCGGAATGGCGCCAGTAAACATGGGTGAACGGTAGCCAATGGGCGAGTCGATTTGCGCTCCTGCCATATATCGGATTAACTACAGACTCGATATATCGAATAGATATATGTAGGGAGTAGGGGAGGTCAGATGCGCTCACGTTCAGAGTCCCTCGAGTTCGCCCTTCTGGGCCTACTCGCCCAAGAGCCTCTCCATGGTTACGAGCTACGAAAGAGGCTGACTGCCATCTTTGGCCCATTCCGCGCCCTTTCCTTCTCAGTTCTCTATCCGCAGTTGAAGAAGATGGTTATTTCGCAGGTTATTGAGGCGAGAGAAGTCGGCGTGACATCGCGTCGCACCCGCATCGTCTACAGCATCACCGCCAAGGGCGCCCAACGCTTTGACGATCTCAACGGGACTGTGACATCGCAGGCCTGGGAGGACGAAGGTTTCGGCGTTCGCTTCGCATTTTTTAGCCCGACAACCACGATGAATCGTGTTCGAATTTTAGAGGGACGGCTACGTCGCTTAGAAGAGAAGGCAGATGTTCTCAAGGCAGAGCTTCACGGCACGCCAGCAGGCATTGATAAGTACCTCGAGGAGTGGCGCCGCTTCTCACTCGAGTCGCTGGAGCGAGAAATCGCCTGGCTGAAAGAGATGATCACAACCGAGGGGAAAGTTAAGTGAATATCACTACAGGTAAAGGCGACATCCGTGTCGCAATCGTTGGAGTAGGAAACTGCGCCAACTCACTCGTCCAAGGCGTCACATACTACAAAGATGCTGCGCTCGACCAAGAGATCCCAGGTCTCATGCACGCTGTCGTTGGCGGATACCACATCAACAATGTGAAATTCGTTGCAGCCTTTGATGTTGACGCCAAGAAGGTCGGACTCGATCTGGCAGATGCAATCTGGGCCAGCGAAAATAACACAATCAAATTCTCGGATGTTGCAAAGACTGGAATTCCTGTTCAGCGTGGTGTCACACTCGATGGACTTGGCAAGTATTACAAGGAGACTATTCAAGAATCTATAGCTGCTCCTGTTGATGTTGTTACAGCGCTCAAAGAGGAGCAGGTAGATGTTCTTATCTGCTACCTCCCAGTGGGCTCTGAAGAGGCTGCTAAGTTCTACGCACAATGTGCCATCGATGCAGGATGTGCCTTTGTTAACGCGCTTCCCGTCTTTATCGCATCAGATCCAGTGTGGGCGAAGAAGTTTGAAGATGCTGGCCTTCCTATCGTTGGCGATGACATCAAGAGCCAGGTGGGAGCAACAATCACCCACCGCATCATGGCTAAGTTATTCCAGGATCGCGGAGTGCACCTAGATCGCACCTACCAACTTAATGTCGGTGGAAATATGGACTTTAAGAATATGCTCGAGCGCGATCGCCTTGAGTCGAAGAAGATTTCCAAGACCAACTCAGTGACTTCTCAGCTCGATCATGACATGGGCGCTAAGAACGTTCACATCGGACCTTCTGATTACATTCCATGGCTCGATGACCGCAAATGGGCATATGTCCGCCTTGAAGGTCGCGCCTTTGGCGATGTGCCTCTGAACCTTGAGTACAAGCTCGAAGTGTGGGATTCACCGAACTCAGCGGGCGTCATTATCGACGCACTCCGTTGCGCAAAGATCGGTCTAGATCGCAAAGTCGGGGGAGCGCTGCTCTCTCCTTCTTCATACTTTATGAAGACTCCACCTGTTCAGTACACAGATGAACAAGCGCACAACAAGGTTGAAGATTTCATCTCTGGAAAGCTTGATCGTTAGAAATCGTCAAAGAGAGTTAACCCCCGGCACCGATAATTGGTGTCGGGGGTTTGCCTTTGTGCAATCAACCTTTAGGATTCCCAAATGACGGAAATTACAACTTCCACGCACGGCCAGGTATTCGTAATCCGCCTCAACCGCCCCGAAAAGATGAATGCCATCACCCGGGATATGTATGCGGGTTTAGCACAGCACCTCAACGCTTGCGCTGAAGACGATTCAATTAGATGCGTGGTTATTACCAGCGAAGGCGAACACTTCACGTCCGGAAACGATATTCGCGACTTCATGTCAAACCCACCAACTGAAGAGGATTCTGGCGTAGCCAAGTTTCTCGGCTCACTCCTGGAATTTCCCAAGCCGCTACTAGCTGCCGTGAAAGGCAACGCCATCGGAGTAGGCACAACGATGTTGCTGCATTGCGATGTTGTTGTTGCAGCCCCTAATGCAAATTTCTCTATGCCATTTACAACGCTAGGTCTTGTCCCTGAAGCTGGCTCTTCCAAACTATTCCCAGAGCTTGTTGGTTACCAACGCGCCGCAAAGATCTTTATGACAGGTGAATCCTTTGCCGCCGATGATGCGCTCGAAATGGGAATGATTGCCAGTATCGCGGGGGATGCCGAGACTGAAGCTCTAGAGATTGCCCAAAAGATTGCCGCGCAACCACCTAAGGCGATTATGAATACCAAAGCATTGATGAAGGCTAACAAGCATGATGCCGTGGCTCATGTGATGCGTGCGGAATTCCAACTCTTCGCCCTCGCCCTGCAATCTGAAGAAGCAGCCGAAGCATTTATGAAGTTTATGTCTACGAGGGGGAAGTAAATGTCACTTCAAGGTAAGCGCATATTTATTACAGGCGGGTCGCGTGGAATTGGTCTAGCAATTGCTCTCCGTGCAGCTCAAGACGGTGCGCTTGTTGCGATTGCGGCAAAGACATCTGAGCCCAACCCAAAGTTGCCGGGCACGATTCACACAGCGGCTGAAGAAATTCGCGCTGCAGGCGGTACCGCTCTACCAATCCAATGCGACCTCAGAGATGAGAACCAGATTGCAGCTGCGGTGGCGCAGGCCGCCCAAGAATTTGGTGGTATCGATATTCTCATTAATAACGCAAGTGCTATTAACCTGACGCGCACTGAAGAGACCTCTGCCAAGCGATTCGACCTCATGTTTGATGTCAATGTGCGAGGCACATTCTTGTCATCACAGGCAGCCCTTCCTCATCTTCGTGAGTCAGCAGAAGCTGGACGCAATCCGCATATCCTCACGCTCTCACCACCGCTATCTATGAAAGCTAAATGGTTTAAGAACCATGTTGCCTACACAATGGCGAAGTACGGAATGAGCATGTGCGTACTGGGCATGTCTGAAGAATTTAAGCGCGACGGTATCGCTGTCAATGCCTTGTGGCCTCGTACGGCGATTGATACCGCCGCCCTTGCGATGATCCCTGGCGTCGATATAGCGGCCTGCCGCACTCCCGAAATTTTGTCAGATAGCGCTTACATCATCTTGAATCGAAACTCTAAAGAGTGCACAGGAAACTTCTTTGTTGATGATGAGGTTCTCGCTTCTGAAGGGATTACAGATCTCGAGAAATATTCTGTTGTTCCGGGAACGAAAGATTTCTTGCTCGACTTCTTCCTTGACTAAACGGTCAAAAAGTTTAGAGGCGCCCAGCTTGATGGAGTGCGCTTAGGAAATCTTTGAGTTCTTGAGTCTTAGGTGCGCTGAAAATTTCTTCAGGAGTTCCGCTCTCATGCACGCGTCCCTTATGCAAGAAGACGACACGATCGGCAATCTTCTTAGCAAAACCCATCTCGTGAGTGGCGATGACCATGGTCATGCCTTCCTGCTTGAGCTCTGAAATTAAGTTGAGTACTTCTGCGATTAGCACTGGGTCGAGAGCACTTGTCACTTCATCCAGAAGGAGAATCTTTGGGTTGGTCGCAACGGCGCGAATAATTGCTACGCGTTGCTGTTGTCCGCCACTGAGCAAGTTAGGGAATTCATCTGCCTTATCGGCTAGACCGAAGCGCGTCAGCAATTCACGGGCGCTCTTATCCGCAGCCTCTTTCTTAACCCCATGAACGAGGTGTGGTGCCAAGGTTATGTTCTCTACGACAGTAAGATGAGGAAAGAGGTTAAATGCTTGGAATACTGAACCAATCTGACTCCGCACAGAATCAATATCTGTTCCATAAACTGAGATATCGACGCCATCGAGATTAATCTGACCGTCATTGAGTTCTTCAAGGAGATTCATACATCTCATCAAGGTGCTCTTACCTGAACCACTCGCACCAATCATGACAGTGGCAGATTGTGCCGGGAAATTAATGGAGACATCATCGAGGACGAGATTGTCACCGAAGGATTTGCGAAGGTTCTTCACTTCAAAAAGAGAGTTCATCGTCACCACTGTCCTTGGGCGCGTTGACGTGCATCCTGCTTGCGGGTGAGCCAATCAGTGAAGCGAGTCAATGGAATTGTTAAAAGCACAAAGAGCGCTCCGGCAACGAGATAAGGCGTGAAGTTAAAGGATTGAGCAGTTTGGATACCTGCGGCTCGGATTGCATCAACTGCGCCAAGCACAGAGATGAGTCCTGAATCTTTCTGTAGTGAGACCAGATCGTTCAGGAGCGGGGGAGTGACATTGCGAAATGCTTGAGGGAGCACAACATGTTCAAGAGTTTGAGCTTGAGTCAGGCCAAGTGCTCTCGCTGCTTGTCGTTGTGTGGGGTTAACGCCTTCGATACCTGCACGGATGACTTCGGCAACGTAGGCGGAATACGTCAAGACCAAAGCCACGGTTCCAAGAACCACAGCAGAGTTGGGTATCCAGCTAATACGTAGCCCTGGGATACCAAGACCGACCAGTAGTAGTACCAGCAGTAGAGGCAGACCACGGAAGAGATCTGTATAAATTGTCGCAACGAGTCGAACTGGATAAAGAACTGGTGAGGTACTTGTACGTGCAATGGCAATAAGGAGGCCGATGAGAAGAACGAAGAATTCAGCGATGATGAGAACACGTAAGTTGAGAAGAAGGCCGTGCAAGACCGAAGGCATAGCTTGCTTTGCGTAGTGCCAGTTGAAGAATGAGTCCTTGACCATTTCATAACCCTGCGCGCCAGTGATGAGTATGACGAGTAGGAATCCAAGTGCCAGAGTGCTTGAAAGTGCGATCAAGGTAGAACGACGAGAGGCCCGACGCTTGGCAGCCTCGCGTTGCAGTTGCAACGCAGATGGCTGATAAGTCATCGGACCTCTCGCTTCTTCACGTTAGGTATTACTTAAGAACTGGGGCGCCGACGGTGCTTGCCAGCCAAGCATCTGCAATCTTTGCAAGAGTTCCATTTGCGCGAAGGGCATCAACAGCAGCTGATACATCTTTTGTCAGCTTGCTGCCCTTTGAGAGAACGAGTCCGAATTGTTCGCCGCCTGCCTTTGCAGGGAATTGACCAACAATCAGACCATTTTCTAGGTCGACAGCTGTGATGTAGAAAGCTGTAGGTAGATCGACGACTAGGCCATCAATCTGTCCATTAGCGAGAGCTTGCTTCGCGACATCGTTGGTATCAAATACTGCAGGTGCCTGTGTTGGCGCAATGACATCGGTGATAGTTGCGTATGAAGTCGTTCCAACCTGAGCTCCGAGCTTTGCGCCCTTGAGATCAGCGATTGACTTCGCCCCAGCAATCTTTGAGCCCTTCACAGTGATTACTGTCTGGGAAACGTCGTAGTAGCCAGATGAGAAATCAACTGCATTCTTGCGTTCATCAGTGATGGAGACCTGATTGATATCGAAGTCGAAATCCTTGCAACCTGGCTGGATTACCTTATTGAAAGGAACCTTTACCCACTCAACCTTGTCAGCCGAGTAACCAAGCTCTTTGGCAACTGCATATGCCACTGCTGCTTCATATCCCTTGCCGTTTGATGGTGTGTTGTTATCAAACCATGGACCATATGCAGGATCGTCAGTACCGATAGTTAGGACGCCCTCTTTAATCTGGCCGCAACCAGAGCTCTTTTGAGCATTTACAACTGGAATAGCAATCGCAACGATTGCAACGAGTGCTACGAGAGCAACTTTGATTTTTGTATTCAACTTTCCACGCCTTTCTTATGCGCTTGTCTTGAGAATCTCAAGACCTGGTCTTATCCATCCGGATCAGCGAAGCATTTCCGAATTGAACGTATTGCCGGGAGGCACCCCGCCGCCTTGGAGGGTTGCCGATCAAAGTGCCGGTGCATTCTTTGATACTCGTGACCGACGCGAAGACTATCAAGGCATCGAGAAAGTTTGAAACCGCGTAGCCTTCACCGCTATGAACCTTGAACTCAACGGAACCAATGTCATCAACGAGATTGAGCGACGAGGTAAGGCATCCTCCCTATTCTGGCCATGGTGCGGTGCAAACGTTTCGCTTTTAGCCCTTTCCTATGGCTCATTCTTCTTAGGCTTCGGAATTTCATTCTGGCAGGCGACGGCCGCAGCCATTCTTGGCACGGTGCTCTCATTTCTATTGGTCGGGGTGAGCTCACTTGCTGGCAAGAAATCAAATGCGCCAACGATGGTCTTATCTCGGGCAACCTTTGGGGTTAAGGGAAACATAATTCCCGGGGCTCTCTCGTACCTCATATTTGTTGGGTGGGAGACAGTTCTTGTTTCACTCGCAACTCTTGCAACAGGCACTGTCTTTATGCGTGTGGGCCATCTCGAACATAACACTGCGATGATCATTGGCTTCGTAATCGCCGTAGTGCTTACCGTGTCAGCCGGTGTGCTTGGTTTTGATGTCATCATGAAATTGCAGCGCTACCTCACCTCAATCACCATCGCAATGACTGTTGTCTATATTGCATTAACCATCTCGAAAGTTGACTGGAGCCTCGTCACTTCAATGAAGTCAGGTGGCGCACAAGGTTTCATTGGCGCGCTTATCTTTGGAGCAACAGGAATCGGACTTGGCTGGGTTAACTCAGCTGCCGATTACTCTCGTTATCTTCCACGTTCAGTTTCAAGTCGTGGAGTAATTGGATGGACCGTCTTTGGTGCATCTATCGTCCCAATCATCCTGGTGATTTATGGAGCAGCTCTAGCAGGAAGTAGCGAGGAGTTGGCAGGAGCGATTGCTTCAGATCCCATAGGCGCTCTCACAACAATTCTTCCTACGTGGTATCTCGTCATCTTCGCATTCGTAGCAATTCTTGGCTTAGTTGGGGGCGCAATTCTTGATCTTTACTCATCAGGTCTGACTCTGATCTCACTCGGCCTACCTGTAAAGCGCTACGTTGCTGCATCTTTTGATGCAGTCCTCATGCTCGTGGGAACGGTTTACTTTGTCTGGATTGCAGATGACTTCTTCTTCCCATTCCAAGGTTTTCTCATCACACTCGGTGTTCCTATCGCTACCTGGTCTGCAATTTTCGTCACAGATGTCTTGCTGCGTAAGGGTTATCACGAAGCGGATCTCTATAAGAGCAATGGTCGCTATGGCTCGTGGAATTTTGGCTCAATTGCAGTCATGGTAATCGGAACTATCGTCGGTTGGGGATTTGTCACTAACGGTTTTGCGAGCTGGCTTTCCTGGCAGGGATATTTCTTATCGATAATCGGTGGCAAAGAGGGTGCGTGGGCTTATGCCAACCTGGGAGTCTTCTTCGCGCTCGTTATCGGTTTCGTTGGTTACTTCTTTGTTGGGCGCAGAGCTATAGCGAAGCAGGAAAGCGCTTAAGCCAGAGAACTCCACACAGTCCAGAGAGTATCGCTGCAAAGAAGAGACCCATCCGAACTTGAGCGAGCTCAGATTCAGATTGCAGCGTGATTTCAGCGATGACAATAGAGACCGTGAGACCCATTCCAGCCAGGAATCCAACCCCAATCACTTCCTTCAAATCTAACGCGGTGGGAAGCTGCAAAGGAGCCAGACGTATTGCAAGATACGTGAATAACGAGATTCCCAGGACTTTGCCAATCATGCGTGCTGCTACAACTGCGATTGAAATTTTCTCTGTGGAGAGCGAGAAATCTAATTTCGTCAGCAAATTGATAAATATATAGATAGGGATAATCAGGAAGGTAGCTAAAGGGGATAGGAATGCGATGAGTCTGTGGCGCATTGGTAGAACAAAGCCAATCGCCGCAGCACCAAGAGTGTAGATAGCACTTGCTAAGTGGAGATCTTCTCTGAAGAAGATGCCAATAATCAGAAGCGAGAAGAAGTCATCGGCAACTGCAAGAGTTAAAAGAAAGAGACGAACTGCGGGATTTACCCGCTTTCCAAGAATGCTGAGCGCACCGATTGCGAGTGCCACATCTGTGGGCATAGCGACAGCCCACGCTTGTGAGCCAGGGATGAGGGTAATAAAGATCAGTGCGGGAAAGAGCATGCCGCCTACGGCGGAAATTGCCGGAAGAATTGCATCCTTTGGCTTATTTAACCCTTCACGAATCTCAAGACCAATGAGTACGAAGAAGATGAAGGTCAAGACTTCTGAGAGCATAAAGAAAGAGTATCTCTCGCCAGAATGATTGGGAGTGAAATAGGTTGGGCTAAACTCCAGAGGTGACTCATGCGGATACTCGATTCTCTCGTTTAACTAGTCGAGTGGTGCCAAAAGATCCAGTACACCGCACAATGAGCATGTCCACCTTCATCAATACCTTTGGAAACGGCCTCTTTGCAACTGTCGAGGTAATTTACTTCACGCTCATCGTTGGACTGTCGCCTGCGAAGGTTGCACTCGCCCTATCGATTGCGGGCGGAATATCACTTCTAATGAGTATCCCTGCAGGGCATATCTCAGATCGCTTTGGACCTCGCAATATTGCCGTCTCTGTCATGGCTCTTGAGGGCGTCGTGATGTCGCTGTTGGTCTTCGTGCACTCCTATGCACCATTTCTGCTCATCAATATTGTCATTGGAATACTTAATAACATCTCACAAACGATGAGAATGGCAACGATTGCCAGCATGGGACAAGGCGAATCGCGAGTCACTATTCGTGCCTATCAACGAGCGATTACCAATATGGGAATCTCATTCGGCACAGTCTTCGCAGGAATCGGTTTGGCAATTAATACCCAGACTGGATATCAAGTCCTGCTCTTAGGCGACGCTCTCACATTTATCATCGCCGCCTTTGTCTTCCTCAAACTCCCACTGGTTCCACCTGCGGTTGAACGAGGCGAGCCGATCACCTTCCACGCCCTTAAAGATCATCGCTTCCTAGCTGCAACTGCTTCCAATGCGATTAACTCTCTTCACTTCGTACTGCAATCCGTCGCAATTCCCCTGTGGGTAGTACTCGAGACCGAGGCACCACGATGGTGGGTATCGGTCATCATGATTACAAATACTGTCGGTGTAACGCTCTTTCAAGTGACAGCAAGCAAAGGCACAGGCCCTGTATTCGGCGGAGCGAAGGCCTATCGACGTGCCAGCGTGGCTGTTGCTGCAGCCTGTCTGCTCTACGCAATGGCACATGGTGTAAATCTCTATCTCGCCTCTCTGCTTTTGATACTTGCGATGGCAGTTCATACCTACGGAGAGCTCATTGGCTCAGCAGGTTCTTGGAGTATTGGCTTTGGATTAGCCGATGAGAAACATCAAGGGCAGTATCAAGGAGTGTGGTCTCTAAGTTGGGGGATAGGCGGAACCATTGGCCCGGCTTTCGTTACAGCTATGGCAATTACATTAGGTCAAGCTGGATGGCTGATCATGGCGACAATCTTTCTCATCAACGGAATCTTGATGCATAAATTGGTCACGCGTTCCTGGACTTCAACGCCTGCTTAGTCAAAAAAGAACCCCGCCATTGCTGACGGGGTTCTCTTGATAAGTATTTTTAGATGTCGTAGTAAAGCTCGAACTCAGCTGGATGCGGACGTAGACGCACGTAATCCACTTCGTTCTTACGCTTCCACTCAATCCAAGTAGAGATGAGGTCTTCTGTGAAGACGCCACCCTTTGTGAGGAACTCATGGTCCTTCTCGAGTGAATCGAGAACAGCATCAAGTGAGCCTGGTACTTGTGGAATAAGTGCAGCCTCTGACGCTTCAAGCTCGTAGAGATCCTTATCAACTGGTGCAGGCGGTTCAATCTTGTTCACGATTCCATCAATACCTGCCATGAGCATCGCTGCAAATGCGAGGTATGGGTTTGATGATGGATCTGGGCAACGGAATTCAACGCGCTTTGCCTTTGGTGATGAACCAGTAATTGGAATACGGATACATGCTGAACGGTTACGGGCTGAGTAAACAAGGTTTACTGGAGCTTCGTAACCTGGAACCAAGCGACGGTATGAGTTCACTGTTGGGTTGGTGAATGCAAGAAGTGATGGTGCATGCTTCAAGAGACCACCGATATACCAACGTGCCATATCTGAGAGATCGCCGTATGTGCCAGCTTCGAAGAAGAGTGGCTTGCCATCTTTCCAAAGGGATTGGTGAACGTGCATACCTGATCCGTTATCTCCGAAGAGTGGCTTTGGCATAAATGTGGCGGTCTTGCCGCCTTCCCATGCAACGTTACGGATGATGTATTTAAACTTCATCAACTCATCGCCTGCAGAGAGAATGTCAGTGAATCGGTAGTTGATCTCCATCTGGCCAGCGGTACCAACTTCGTGGTGTGAACGCTCGACCAAGAGGCCAGCGCGACCGAGTTCCATCACCATTTCATCGCGAAGATCCGCGAATTGATCTGTCGGTGAAACAGGGAAGTAGCCGCCCTTGATACGTGTGCGATAACCGCGGTTAGGTGTTCCATCTGGGTCAGCGACGATACCTGTGTTCCAGGCACCTTCGTAAGAATCGATGTGGTGGTAGGCCTCGTTGATACCTGTCTTAAAGCGAACTGCATCGAAGACATAGAACTCTGCTTCTGGAGCAAAGAATGCCTGGTCAGCAATTCCAGTTGACTTCAAGTAGTCGACTGCCTTCTTCACAACGCCACGTGGGTCGCGTGAGTAAGGAGTGTTATCTGTTGGGTTATGAACAGAGAAGATAATGACGAGAGTCTTCTCGAAACGGAATGGATCGATAAATGCTGACTCTGGAACTGGAAGCAACTTCATATCTGATTCGTGGATTGACTGGAATCCGCGAATGGATGAACCATCGAACATGAGACCGTCTGTGAAGACAGCTTCGTCAAATGATTCAACAGGAACGTTGAAGTGGTGCTGAATTCCTGGAAGGTCTGTAAAGCGTACGTCGACGAGCTTTACATCTTCCTTCTTGATGTATGCAAAAATTTCTGCAGAATTCTTAAACATATATTGGACTCCAATTGAGGCTATGTATCGCCCAGCCGCCTCATCATTGAGCACTGCTGATGGAATGAAGGCTAGTTTGCCCACGTAAAAAAGTCATAATTTTGGTGTTACATCCGTGTTACATCCTGGACGAATGGCTCACATCGCCGTCAAAGGCGCCTGGGGCTACGCTGATCCCATGTTTCCACGCGTGAGTCAGGGACGTCGCCTTCTGGGAATTACCGTCGATTGGCTGGCTTGTTATGCCATCTCGCTGGGATTCTTTGCGGGGAGCGGTTCATTTACGGATCGAGTTCCGGGGGCGCGGGTTCCTACCTTGCTCCTTCTCTTCGCCGAGTACAGCCTCTTGGTTGCATTTGGCGGAGCCTCATTTGGTCACCGGCTAGTGGGCTTGAAGGTTGTTCGATTCTCCGATGGGGGCGCGGCAACGCCGTTGCAAGCGCTCATCCGCGGTGCGTTGTTGATGCCACTGATTACAGCAATTACCTTCGACGACGATGGTCGAGGGATTAATGAACGCTTTTCCAATACCGTATTAATTAAAACTCGGTAATTAGCGAATCTTTGTTCCCTTTGGCATTGGTCCCTTTGGAATCTGCATAGACATTCCGCCTACTGCCTTCAGGCGTGCGCGCACTTCGCGCATCTGATGAGCAGATAGCTTCTTCGGAAGCTTGGTGAGGTGTTTCTGCAATTTACGAATAGGAACTTGTCCCTCGCCATCTCCGACAAAAATTTCGGTGATAGGAACGCCGGGTGCAAAACGCTCAGACTTCTTCTTCTCATCAGCAATCATCTGGCGAACTGCGAATCCACCTTCACCTGTCAGGACGATTCCACCACGGCCAACGCTGCGATGGACCATATCTTGCTGGCGGTTTACAGCCACAGCAGGAGTTGTTGTCCATCCTTTACGAATAGCCATTAAAACGCTGGCGCCTGCCCCCATCTGACCTTCGATGGATGAGTATGCAGCAGAACCTGCGACACGAGTAAAGAAGAACATTGTTGCAAGAGCAGCTAATGGGATTGTGACAAAGCCTCCATAGACCGGATGTCCAAGTACCACGCCGAGGACAACTCCAACTACGAGAACAACAAGGAAAATGGCTACAAGAGCAGCACCAATCCATGGCTTTACATTCTGAGTGACCTTGTAAGCGTCGCGGAAAGTCTGAAAACGCGGAGTCTTGATCTTTGCTTCTTTACTCTTCTTCTTGAACATGCGCGTTAGTTTAGGGGAGCCGGGGCTGTACCACCAAGGCGTACAGGCGCCCAGCGCTGACCTTCGTGTGAATCTGGATACCTTTCCTGCACCTCATGGAGCATTTTCAGCATTGTTTCGCGGAGCAATTTTTCACCTGCTTCAACATCTGACTTCTTATCGAAGTAGAGAGGTTCACCGAAGGCCACGGTAATCGGCACGTTCTTGCGGCGCAGATTGCGCTTTACCTTCTTGGTCCAGATGCGCTGTGAACCCCAGACAATTGTTGGGACTATGGGAACTCCAGCGCCCATTGCAAGGCGCACGGCTCCTGATTTCAACTCTTTGATTTCAAAGCTCACCGAGATTGTTCCTTCTGGAAAGATGCCGATAATTTCACCAACGCGCAGGGCGCGAAGAGCTGTAACAAAGGATGCCGAACCATTGGAACGATCTACGCAGATGTGGTGCATACCGCGCATCAGCGGGCCAGCAAGTTTGTTATCGAAGATCTCCTTCTTCGCCATAAAGCGCACATAGCGACCTGCGGGAAGTGCAGCGGTTCCGGTAAGCGCAAAATCTAAATAACCAATGTGATTGATTGCCAAGATTGATCCACCATCGCGCGGAATATTCTCTTCGCCTTCAAAATCAAACTTCAGACCCAGGTATCTCCAGAAAGCCTTGATAGCAACAATAACTGGGGGATAGACGAGGTCAGCCAAGCTGTGTTCCACCGATCTGGGCACGCTTCTCTTGGGCTTGCTTATAGAGACGACCGGCGCGGTAAGAACTACGAACCAGCGGGCCGCTCATCACTCCACTGAAGCCAATATCTTCTGCTTCCTTGGCAAGTTCGACGAACTCATGGGGCTTAACCCAACGTTCTACCGGGTGATGCTTATTCGTTGGACGCAGATATTGAGTAATCGTGATCAAATCACATCCTGCTGCATGAAGATCAACGAGCGCTTGTGAAATCTCCTCGCGGGTTTCTCCGAGGCCGAGAATCAAATTGGACTTGGTAATCAAACCGAAGTCACGGGCTTGTGTAATGACGTTGAGCGAACGCTCGTAGGTAAAGGCAGGGCGAATCCGTTTGAAAATGCGCGGAACCGTTTCAAGGTTGTGGGCAAAGACTTCCGGGCGAGTCTCAAAGACTTCGGTGAGATAGACAGGATTTCCGCTGAAATCTGGAGCGAGCATCTCAACGCCGGTACCTGGATTGAGTTCGTGTACCTTGCGAATTGTCTCGGCATACAACCAGGCGCCTTCGTCATCGAGATCATCGCGAGTAACACCTGTAATAGTTGCGTACTTCAGACCCATTGACTGAACAGATTCGGCAACGCGGCGCGGTTCATCGCGATCGAGTTCTTCAGGCTTTCCTGTATCGATATTGCAGAAATCGCAGCGGCGGGTACAACGTTCGCCGCCGATAAGAAATGTTGCTTCCTTATCTTCCCAGCATTCAAAGATATTGGGACAAGCTGCTTCTTGGCAGACAGTGTGGAGACCTTCACTCTTCACGAGTGAGCGAAGTCTGGTGTATTCAGGGCCCATATTGGCGCGAGTCTTAATCCACTCAGGTTTACGTTCGATAGGCGTTTCAGTGTTACGAGCTTCGATGCGAAGTAATTTACGGCCGTCTGGTGCGATAGTCATGCGCTCACCTTCATAAGGGATTCGGATAGATACTTTTCGACGACGGGTATTACTTCGTCAACTGAAATATCTCGAGTGAGTTCTTCAGCCAGTGAGGTAACTGCAGCATCGTTAATACCGCAGGGGATAATTCTATTGAATGCCGCGAGCTCTGGATTCACATTGATGGCAAAGCCATGCATCGCGACTCCTTGCGCCACGCGGATTCCAATCGCGGCAATCTTGCGATCTCCTTGGGCATCACGTACCCAGGCGCCAGATCTGCCCGATATCTGATGGGTAGTTATTCCAAAGTCCGCACAGACTGCAATGAGGCCTAGTTCAATCTCTCGTACAAATCCGACAAGCTCGGTTGGTCTAAATAGTTTCACAATGGGATAGCCGACTAATTGGCCAGGTCCATGCCATGTGATCTTTCCGCCCCGGTCAACGTTAATCACAGGGGTTCCATCGGTAGGACGTTCGAGTTCGGTCGTTCTCTTTCCCGCGGTGTAGACCGATGGATGTTCGAGCAGCAGCAATGTGTTGCTGCGCAAACCAGATGCAACTTCTCCATGAATTTTTCGCTGCAATTCAAGAGCCTCTTCATAGCCAACCAAGCCCAAACCTTGAACCACGAGCGGATGTGAGGTTAATTCTTCGATGGAGTTGGCGCGAAGGGGTGGCACGGGTACAGCCTAAAGGTAGGCTGGGGCTCTCGCGAATTACGCATATATCTAAGTCCGAAAGGCCTTATCTAACGTGTCACTACAAAGTTCAAGAAAGTCTCGCAAGCCCTTCGCTATCGCCATGGTGGTAGTCATTGTCTGGTTCATGATCACCGGCATCTTTGGGCCACTCTTCGGCAAGCTCACATCGGTTCAAGAGAACAACAACTCTTCATTCTTGCCGAAGGGCGCAGAAGCGACACTTGCCGCCGATGAAATCGCTGAGTTTTCGAGTAAAGATTCATTTAATTTCCCAACGCTTATCCTCTTTGAAGGCAAGGTAGACCCAACAAATCTGGGGGCCATCAACGCGCACATGGCTGGAGTTGGAGCGCTCACGCTCGATGGTACTGATGCGAAGATTTCGGATTACCTCGCTCCTGGAGAAGTAATCTCAGTATTCCCATCCCAAGATGGACAGGCAATCCTTGCCAATGTTCCACTCGATGGAAATGCAATCTCGAAGGTCCTGCCCAACGATAAGCCAGTACTTCCGGCAGTCATCGACGCTCTGCGAGCCGACATTAAACCGATTGCAGAAGCAAATGGAGTGACGCATTACGTCACAGGTCCGGGTGGACTTCTCGGCGATCTCTTTGGGGCCTTTGCGACTCTCGACTCATCCCTTCTTCTCACAACTCTTGCTGTCGTAGCAATCATTCTGATCGTTGTTTATCGCTCCCCAGTTCTCTGGATCATTCCTTTGCTCTCATCTCTCTTTGCCTTATCGACCGCTGGTGGAATCGTCTATCTGCTGGCGAAGAACAACGTCATTGATGTTGATGGCCAATCGCAGGGAATTCTCTCTGTCCTAGTCATCGGTGCAGCTACCGATTACGCGCTGCTGCTCATTGCGCGTTACCGCGAAGAGTTACATCATCACGAAGATCGCTTCGACGCGATGCGCGCTGCATACAGAGGAGTGTGGGAGCCAATTCTTGCTTCAGGCTCCACAGTTGCCATTTCATTATTGATTCTGCTCTTTAGCCAATTAACAAATACCGCAAGCCTTGGTCCTGTCGGGGCTATCGGCATTGTCTGTTCGATGATCACTATTCTTACTCTGCTTCCAGCGCTGCTTGTGATTTTTGGACGTTGGATCTTCTGGCCACGTATTCCTCACAATGATGGTGATGATCATGTGTTGTCGGGAACATGGTCCAAGGTGGGAAGCTCTATTGAGCGTAACCCTCGTAAGGCGTGGGTCATTTCTGGATCTGTCCTCCTTCTCTTTGCCTTTGCATCAACGACGCTCAAGGCAGATGGCCTCGGAACAGTTGATTCATTTACAGGAAAGCCTGAATCAGTTGTGGGGCAGAAGCTCCTCACCAAGCACTTCCCAGGGGGGCAAGGCGATCCAACCCAAGTTGTTGTCAGCGTCGATAAAGTTGCAGCAGTGACAGCAGCTCTGAAGAGCGCTCCTGGCGTTACGGAAATCGCGCCGCAACTAGATGGAATTGTGATTCCAGGTCAGCCGCTTCCGGCCATGAAAGTCATTGGCAATCGCGCAATCCTGAATGTCACACTCGATAAGGCGCCCGATAGCGTCGAGGCGGGCAATGACATCCCTGAAATTCGTCGCTTAGCGCATGCCGCTGATGAAAGCTCATTGGTGGGCGGAACAAGCGCCGTCTACTTCGACGTCCGCACTGCAAATAATCGCGATAACAAGACAATCATCCCGATCATCTTGTTAGTTATCACCATGATTCTCGGTCTGCTCCTTCGCAGCATCGTGAGCGCAGCGGTACTTCTTGGAACGGTAGTTCTCTCATACTTTGCAACCCTCGGCGTCTGTGCATTGGTCTTCAATCACATATTCGGATTCGCAGGGGGAGATAACTCATTCCCACTGTTCGCTTTTATCTTCCTCGTCGCCCTCGGTATCGATTACAACATCTTCCTGATGACTCGCGTACGCGAAGAGTCACAGAAGATTGGTACACGAGCTGGCGTGATTAAGGGAGTCACTGTTACCGGTGCAGTTATCACTTCAGCAGGAATTGTTCTTGCCGCAACTTTTGCCGTTCTTGGATTGTTGCCTCTCGTACCACTTGCTGAACTTGGTTTTGCGGTGGCCTTCGGCGTACTCCTTGACACCATCATCGTTCGCTCAATTCTGGTGCCTGCCCTCGTTCACGAGATTGGTCCAAAGATCTGGTGGCCTTCTAAGTTACAGAATAAGTAACCAATGCGCGTTGGAATTGCCGGATTTGGATTGGCGGGACGTTCCTTTCATGCACCCCTGCTGAAGGGTTGCGGATTTGATGTCGCTGCAATTCTTACTGGCAATCCAACACGGGCGCGCCAAGCGAAGGAAGATTTTCCTCTTGTAAAGGTGGTGGAAAATCTCAACGAATTTCTTGCGCAGGATTTAGACCTCGTAGTCATTGCATCGGCAAATATGGCTCACGCCGAACAAGCGCTGGCTGCAATCGCACATGGAATTCCCGTTGTTATCGATAAACCGGTGGGGCGAAATCTTGGTGAGACCAAGAGCATCATTGAGGCAGCGCAAAAAGCAGAGGTGCCCATCACTGCATTCTTCAACCGTTTGTGGGATAGCGATGCGCTCACCATTAAGAAGGTCGTCGCCAATGGTCTGATTGGCAAACCTTTCCGACTCGACTCTCGATTTGAGCGTTTCCGTCCTCAACTCAATCCCGCATCATGGCGCGAAGCGAAGTCTGCTGAAGATGGCGGGGGGCTACTCCTTGACCTGCAGACTCATCTCATCTCAACTGCCCTAGATTGGTTTGGTCCAGCAGAACTTACCCACGCCAGCATCCGCCATATCCGCAGTAATTCCGAAGATGATGTTGTGCTCAACCTCAAACATTCTTCAGGAGTTGATTCGTATTGCGCGGTGAGCGCTATTGCAGGTTCCTTTGGACCACGCATTCGCCTTCTGGGTTCTGAAGGTGCACTTGTCATTGAGGAGCTAGACCCACAAGAGACGCTTTTGCGGGCGGGTAATTTCCCTGAAGGTGGGACATGGAAGGTGCCCACTTCCTCGAAGGCTTATATTCAACGTGGAGATAATCGCGAGGAGATTGAGGCAGTTCCTGGAAATTATGGCCATTTCTACGTAGCGGTCGCCAGTGCGCTCGAAGGAGAGAACCCCATGCCAATTAGCCCCGAACAGATGATTGTTGTTGCAACCATGATTGATAAGGCGCGTGAAATTAGTGTCCGATAAGAAAGTAGCAATAATCGGAGCAGGGCTAGCTGGAATAAGTGCGGCAATCACACTGCAAGAAGCAGGATGTGAAGTGGAAGTATTTGAGTCAAGTGATCGCGCTGGCGGCAGAGTTGCCAGCGACATTATTGATGGATTTACCCTCGATCGTGGTTTCCAACTGATCAATGCTCGCTACCCCGAATTAATCCGCTTAAAGGTTTTTCCGGAAGTTTCCTTTATCGTGGCATCTCGCGCGATAGATATCTCCATCGATAGCAAGATAATGGTGCTGGGGGATCCTCGATCGCATCCTCTCTCTGCTTTCAATCCTGTGACAGGGTCCATCTTCTCCAAGCTTGGATTCCTCACTTATCTGCTGAGTAAGTCAGATTCACGTTCTTCCGTTGAGGAAGAATTACAACGATATGGCGCTCTCTATAACTGCGTTCTTAAGCCCTTTCTTACGGGGGTTTTTCTGACATCGCCAGCCAATGTTGACGCAGTAAGTGGCAAAGAGATCATTCGCTCCTTTATTAGTGGAAAACCCGGCCTACCCGAAAATGGTGTGGGCGAATTATCTGCAGCCCTTGCAAAGAGAGTGCAGAAAATTCATCTGGGCGCTCGAATTGATTCTCTCGATCAGGTTAAGGCTGATCACATTATTGTCGCCACAGATCTCACGACAGCGGCCCAACTTCTTGATATCCCCAACGTTCCAAAGCTTGCTTCGAGTACAACGTGGTATCACGAAGTCCCTGAAGGTATGACTGAATCAGACCGGCTTCGCCTCGATGGTCAGTCACGTGGTCCAGTAGTTAACTCCATTGCAATTTCTCATATGGTTCCGCGCTACGCGCCTATCGGTAAGACGCTGCTCTCTTCAACCACGATCGAAGCATCATCTGAGTCCGAGGTGCGCAGGCATCTCTCGCTGATGTGGGGAGTACCCACAGCAGATTGGTCACTGATTGCAAAGTACGAGATTCCGAAATCGCTACCAATCTTCGGGGTTGGAACCCAGCGGGCAGAGGGTTCGCAGATTAAAGAAGGAATCTATATCGCCGGAGATTACCGAACTGCACCTTCGCAAAATGGAGCGCTCTTATCAGGTCGCCTTGCGGCCCAAGAGCTACTCCTGAATTAGGGCAGTGAGCGCACTTGTGATGTGTGGGTAATCCCAGGTAAATCCCGCATCGGTAAGCGCCTGAGGAGTCACCTTCTTACTTCCCAAAATCTCAGAGGAGAAACCGCCGAGAGCGATTTTGAGTGCAATCGCTGGAGCCGGGAATAGAGCTGGGCGATGCATCGCACGGGCAAGGGCTGAGGTAAATTCTTGATTCGTTACAGGATTTGGTGAAGTGAGATTCACAGGACCTGAAACTTTATGTTCGAGAAGAAATGAAATTGCGCGAATCACATCGTGGAGAGTGATCCAAGACCACCATTGTTTTCCATTTCCGAGTTTTCCACCAAGACCTAAACGAAAGAGTGGCAACATTCTTCCGAGGGCGCCACCAGTTGGATCGAGAACTAATCCGGTGCGAATCTTTACAGTGCGGGCACCGGTAACGAGATCAGCTGCGCCTTCCCATTCGCGACACACGGCGGCGAGGAAATCGTCTCCAACACGATCGCTTTCAATAACAGCGCGGTTACCTGATTCGCCATACCAACCGATTGCACTGGCTGAGATAAATACCTGTGGCTGTACTTCATTTACTGCCTTGGCAATTGCAGTTGTACCCAACAAGCGTGAGTTGAGAATCTCTGACTTATATTTCTTGGTCCAACGCTTATCGCCGACTCCTACGCCAGCTAAGTGGATGATTGCATCAACGCCACGGAGGGCCTCGATATCTACATAGCCAGTCTTCGGATCCCACTGAATTTCATCAGGTGCAACAACCGGGCGACGCACGAAGCGCTGAACGGTGTGGCCTTCACTCTTCAAGTGACCGACAAGCGCTGTTCCAATTAGTCCTGATGCGCCTGTAATTGCGATGCGTTGTGGCACTGACATGAAACTAGAGCCCCAAATCAGATTCGAATGCTCCGCCTTCAAGTCGATCTTTGAGAGTGACTAAGAATCGTGCTGCATCTGCGCCGTCGACGACACGGTGATCGTATGAGAGGCCGAGATAGACCATCGAACGGATTGCGATTGTCTCGCCGCCATCTTCACCCTTAACAACCATCGGACGCTTTACAACTGCGCCGAGTCCAAGGATTGCTACCTGTGGCTGATTGATAATCGGAGTATCAAAGAGCGCCCCACGTGAACCTGTATTGGTGAGAGTAAACGTTCCACCACCGAGTTCATCTGGAGTTACCTTGTTATCGCGTGTGCGAGCGGCGAGATCTGCAATCTTGCGTGCAACGCCACCCATGTTGAGGTCACCAGCGTTATGGATAACTGGTACCAAGAGACCGCGCTCGGTATCGACTGCAATACCGAGGTGCTCTGCGCCGTGGTAAATAATCTGATCGCCCTCAACGGATGAGTTAAGAACTGGGTGTTGCTTGAGCGCCTCACATACTGCAACTGCAAAGAATGGAAGGAATGAGAGCTTGACGCCTTCACGTGCTTCAAATGTTGGCTTGGAGCGATCGCGCAAGCGAGCAATCTTTGTGACATCTACTTCAATCACTGTTGTGAGCTGTGCTGAAACTTGAAGAGATTCGACCATTCGCGCTGCAATGACTTTGCGGAGCCGTGACATCGTCACTGTGGTGCCGCGTAGAGGAGATGCGACAGGTGCTGCAGGGCGTGGAGCAGAAGGTGTTGGGGACACATTTCCTGCAGTCACGCCTTGAGCTGGAACCCCTGCCACAGCATTGCTTGTGGTCTGTGCGGACACGACATCCTCTTTACGAATACGACCGCCGATACCTGTTCCGCGAACAGATGCGAGATTTACTCCAAGATCATTTGCAAGCTTGCGAACGATTGGAGTGACATAAGCATCTTGTGGTTGAGAAATAGGAGCTTGAGCTACAGGCACTGCGACTGGAGTAGAAACTTGAGGAGGAACCTGTGCCACCTGGACCTGAGCAATTGGCTCGGACACAAC
>JBBAMT010000004.1:0-122488 GCA_040402355.1 Candidatus Planktophila sp.
TTGCTGCGTTGGGCCTCGGAGTTCTCTCTGTTGCACCTTCATCAGCGACTGTTTCAGGTCTAACCTTCACAGTTACTGATGGAACATCAGCATCAGGAGCTTCAGATTCAACTACAGCTGCAATCGTTGCAGTTTCAGGTCTTGTTGATAACACATCAGACTCAATTACTGTCCAGATCGTTGAAAAGGGCGCACGTCCAACAACCGTTGGTTCAAACAAAAACCCTACTGTTGGATTCAGTTACTTGGACACAACAACTTCAACAATCTCTGGCGTAAACAAGTCAGCTACTGGAGGTAAGGCAAGCCCTTTTACATCCTTTAACGTGGCTGATTCAAGCACAGCTGGTACCGTACCATTTAACCTTTTTGCTACAGGCAGTGATGTCGGATACGTTGGCGCAAAGTTCTGGCTTCAGCTTGATTCGGTCACAGCTGCTCAGTACGGAACATACACATACTCTGTAATCGTCAAGACATTTGATCGCGTTGGTTCAGCATCAACAACAACCACCACTGTCAAAGACATTAACATCGTAATCGCAACACCTGCATCAACTTCAAAGACTGCGTCAGCAGTCTATTCAACACTTGGTGATCCAACACCTGCAACTAAGGTAGCTACAGTTTCTTCAACAAACGCTGCAGCTTCTACATTGTTGGTAACTTTGAAGAATGCATCAAACGATACATCTGCACAGGAATCAGTTACTGCAACCATCACAGGTCCAGGTACAATCGGCCTTGCAGGCGGATCAATTGGCAAGAGCGTTGTGCTTCTATACACCTCAGCATTGACGCTTAGCGTTTATGCAGATGGAACAGCTGGAACATCTACAATCAATGTTTCAACTCCAAGCGTCACATTCCCAGCGAAGACAATCACGTTCTTCTCAAAGGCTGCAAAGACAATCACAGCTTCAGTAGCAACTCCAGTTCTTGGCGTTGGTGCAAACCAGTACGCAGTAGCTGCAACAGCTACTGATGCAAACGGTGTTGCATGGACAGGCGCTGCATACATCGTGGCTTCAGCAGCAGCTGATGCTCTTGTTGGTGGATCAGCTACAACTCCAGTCGCATGTTCATATGACACAACAGACCTAGTTCACTACTGCCCAGTTACAGCTATTGCTGGCGGTACAGCTAAGTTCAAGGTCATCGATGCAGCGACAGTTGCACTTGCAACAGCTACTTCAAACGAAGTAACTGTTACAGTCTCAGCGAAGGCAGTTGCTTCAGTGAAGCTTGCTTTTGATAAGACAACATACGCACCATTCGAGAAGGCAACAATCACAGTAACCCCACTAGATGCTTCAGGTAACGCACTTTCTGCTCAGGCATCAGCAGCATTCCTCGCAACTGGCGGAATTACTTCAACATATGCATTCTCAGCCGGTAGCGACACTCTTACAGCTACTACATTCGCTACATCATTCCTAACTGGCGCTAAGTCATACACTGTCTACATGCCAGCGGCATCAGGCGATGTAAAGATCTCAGCTACAGGTGGAGCAGCTTTTCCAGTAGCAGGTCAGGTTGCTGTTTCAGCTACAGCTACAATCGTAAATGCATCAGTCGATGCAGCTACAGATGCAGCTAACGAAGCTACAGATGCAGCTAACGCAGCTACAGATGCAGCTCTTGCAGCAGCAGATGCAGCAGATGCGGCAACAGCTGCAGCTCAGGATGCATCAGATGCAGTTGCAGCACTTTCAGCAACTGTTGCTAAGTTGGTCGCAAGCCTCAAGGCTCAGATCACATCATTGACTAACCTAGTCATCAAGATCCAGAAGAAGGTCAAGGCTTAATTAGCCCCCTTTAACTGAAAAGATCACAAGCCGTAGCCCGGCTCTCCTTACGGAGAGTCGGGCTACGGCCTTTTTAAAGTTAAGATAGGGCCATGAGTGATTTAGCTATTCAAAATACCCTTGTTCGCACCTTGTCTGTTGGTGCGCCGCTAGTAACAGTTTTTTTACTGGCTGGAAGTGTGACTGACCCAGTGAATGCTCCCAAGCTTTTTCTTTTAGGAGGAGTCGCCGGAGCTGCAATAGCTGTGGCATTGAGAAATTTTTTCAGATCGAGAGAATCGCTAGGTTATTTTGAATATGCGCTTTTAGTATTCACAATGTGGGGAGTGGTCGCAGCATTTAAAAGTGATTCGCCTCTTTCACAAAATATCTATGGTGTTTATGGCAGAAATACGGGTTGGCTTACTTATCTGATGTTGACCGCCATAGCATTTTCGGCATCACGAGTAAGAGGCAAGAAGAATTTCGAAAAAGTTTTGATTGGTTTTTTAGTAGCAGTTGCAATCAATGTTGCCTATAGCCTGTGGGTTTTAATCTTTGGGGACTTCGTAGGCTGGAATAATAAGTATGGGGCCATTCTTGGAACTTTTGGTAACCCAAACTTTATTTCTTCTTTTCTGGGAATGGCTTTCTCTGCGGTATTGGCACTTACGGTTGTGATTAATCGGAAAGCGAAAGTGATTGCAGTTCTGATCTTGCCTGTAATCGCATGGCAATTAATCAAGGCTGATTCACTTCAAGGAGTTGTTATTGCGGCCGTCGGTACTTGGTTAGTGGGCTTTTTTTGGTTGCGTGGAAAGTATGCGCAGAATTGGATCTCGGCAAGCTATTTTGGTGTGGGGCTCTTTACTGGTTGTATTGGCATACTCGGAGCTTTAGGAAACGGGCCTCTCAAACAGGCGCTAGCTCAACCAACAGTTGCTCTACGTGAACAGTATTGGTTAGCAGCTTGGCACATGGCTCAATCGCACCCAATCTTTGGTGTTGGTATGGATTCCTACGGAGACTGGTATCGACGGGCACGGGGCGCGCAGGCACTTATAACGCCAGGTCCTGACACTGTTACCAACGTTTCACACAATGTATTTCTCGATGTGCTCACTTTCGGTGGCTTCCCATTATTAATTGCTTATATCGCCTTTATTGCGGTTGGATTTTTTTCAGTCATTCGTATTGTATCGCGAAATAAGGATTACGACCCGATATTCATTACTCTTGCAATAATTTGGGTTTGCTATCTAGCACAGTCAATAATTAGTATCAATCAAATTGGTCTTGCTATTTGGGGCTGGCTACTTACGGGCTTATTAGTTGCATACGAAATTGAATCAAGAGATAAAAGTGGATTGGTGATTCAGGGTAGCGGACAACCAAAAAAGAGAAAAGTAACTGCGGAAGCATTCTCGCCCCAGTTGCTTGCTTTTATTGGAATGATAATTGGGCTTCTAATTTCTGTACCTCCGCTTAGTGCAGATATAAAATGGCGAAAAGTGCAAACTTCGGGACAGACAAACCAGCTCGAATCTGCATTATCGGGCAGTTACATGTCCCCGAAAAATTCCTATACTTTGGCAATCGCAGTCCAATTACTTGAAAATAGTAAATTGCCTGATTTAGCGATCAAATATGCACGCGATGGAGTCGCATTTAACCCCAACTGTCTCGACGCTTGGAGGATGCTGTATTACGCGACAAAATCCACAACATTGGAAAAGGCTAAGGCGAAATCTGAGATGATCCGCTTAGACCCCTTAAATCCTGAGTGGAAAAAACTAGCCTGATGACTAAAGTCGGAATAATTGGTCAAGGCTATGTCGGCCTAACAATTGCCCTTTTTGCAGGGGAGCAGTATGAGGTAATTGGTTTCGATTTGAATCCAAAAATTGTCGACCAGTTAAATACTGGAATCTCTCATATTGAGGGAGTCGAAAGTGCTGCCCTTAACAAGTTGATTAGAAAGAATGTGTATAAGGCGACGACAAAGGGTTCAGATCTCGCAGACGCAGACGTTATCGTCATTGCTGTCCCCACGCCACTTACCGAGGATAGAAAGCCGGATCTAGGATTCATTGACTCTGCCTGCAGAACTATTGGAGAAAATCTTACAAAACCTACATTGGTGATAAATGAATCGACCTCTTATCCTGGGACTTTGCGTGATTTTATTAAACCGGCAATTGAAAAATATTCCTATCAGAGCTTGACACACTTGTATGCAATATCTCCAGAACGTGTCGATCCCGGCCGCACTGACTTCAACCAGAGAAATACTCCACGGTTATTTTCTGGATTAACCCTTGAAGCGACAACGTTGACTCGAGAGTTTTATTCCAAATTTTGCGATCAACTCATTGAGGTTAGCTCACCTGAAATTGCGGAAGCAGCGAAACTCTTCGAAAACACATTTCGACAAGTCAATATTGCTTTAGTAAATGAGTTCGCTCAGATTGCACACGCCTTGGGAATTAATGTGTATGAAACAATCGATGCTGCAGCGACAAAACCCTATGGATTCATGAAATTCAGTCCAAGCGCCGGAGTTGGAGGCCACTGCATACCCGTCGACCCGAGCTATCTGGCCACAGTTGCAGAACTCAATGGAGCGCCTGCAACCTTTATCCGCCGTGCAAATGAAGTCAACCGTGAAATGTCCAAGTATGTAGTGGATCGAGTGCAAAGTGATTGCGGGAACTCTTTGGCTGGAAAGTCAGTACTTGTCGTTGGAGTTGCGTATAAACCGAATGTAGCGGATACGCGAGAAACAGCAGCTGAACTCGTGATTGAGGAACTTCGACTCCGAGGTGCCGTGGTCCAATGGCATGATGAAGTTGTCGGTCAGTGGAGGAACGAGATTTCGGCACCTCTGTCAGGCGCTGAAATAGCGATAGTCCTGACTAAGCACGATATTGTGAAAACGGAGTCAATATTGGCGAGTAGCCCCTATGTATTTGACACAACAGGTAAGGTCCTGGGCGCAATTTCACTGTGATAAGTAAATTTATTAAAGGTTTGGTCTCAAATAGGAATTTAACCCTTTACATTTTATTTTTATTCACCGAATTAGAGTTGATAAGAATCCTGAGCGACATCAAACCCGAGACTCTCAATTGGGTATCAAAAGCCCAAGAAATACTTCACCTTCATATACCAACTAATAATTTTTACGGCCCAGGTGCAGCAATTATGATGATTCCATTTTCTATCGTGGCCAGCACTGCATACTTGGCGAACTTCTTTTACCTAGGCCTTGGCGCAGTAGGTTATTGGAAGCTTGTTCAATACATTCGTAATTCTAAATTTAGAATCTTGGCCTTACTAGCACTTCCTGCAAATTTTTATTTACTTTGGCTTATCAATTCTTCACAAGAAACCGTATTTGAATTTTTTCTTTTGACGTGGTGTGGATATTTCTTAGTCAAGAGATGGTTTGCCTGGTTTACAGCCATGGGCTTCTTGATCTGTGAAACGCGTGCAGGATATTGGGTTTTCTTCCTTGGAACTTCAATTTTCTTCTTTACTACGAGCTATTTGCGGCACAAAAAATTTGCTTGGCGAAAACTGGCAGCGGTGTATTTGTTGGTTGGATCTTCTATCTTTAATTTCGCAAATTATGGTTCAATAAGTCCTGCTCTTGAAGGTGGCATGACAGCGTACTTTAGCTATACCAAGTATCACTATCTTGCCCTTCCAAAGATGGATATGGATGTATTCCTTTCAGGGCCGAAAGGTGCATTTTCTTCGAGCTATGGACCTGCAATTCCACAGGGCAGCACACCGGCTCGGGTCAATGAAATTTATCAACGCGCTGCGATTGAGTCAGCCTTTACCAATAAGAAAGAAACTTTGCTGGGGTGGATGCAGAAATTCGATTCCTATCTTTTTGATGTCCAGAAAGTGCCTCACTTGCCCGGTGCATACGTTTTAAATCAAGACAATATGACAATCAAAGTAGTTGATGAAAGGCTTTCGTGGCAGTTAGTAGTAGGGAATTTGTGCTACGAGATATATAGATCTCTCTTACTCGTGGCTGGTTTGCTGGCAGTTGGACTACTATTTGCTTCATCGTTCTTTCAGGCAGGTAGAATCAAGAGAGACTCCAGACTACTAGTACTGGCAGTACCATTTATTTTCGGAATAATTCCTGGACTTCTAATTTACACAGAAACGAGATTCAAGATAGTTTCAGAATTATTGTTGGTGCCACTTATTGCAGAAATTTGGGCGCTTGCTGTCAACAGCAGAGCAGAGAAAAAGTCTATAAAGTAAGATTTTTGGAGACGCTATCGATAATTGAATCAAGTGTGTGAGTTGGTTGCCATCCGATACTGTTTTTAATCTTGGTGATGTCGGGGACTCTGCGTTGCATATCTTCAAAGCCTGCAGGGTAAGCATCCGTGTAGGGGATGTAATTGATGGTTGATGTTGAGTTCGTGCGCTCGATGATCTTTTCGGCTAATTGCTTGATTGTGGTTTCACCAGTGCCGCCGACGTTGAAGTAATCGCCGATGGTGGAATCTGTGTCGGCAAGAGTGAGAACTGCTTTCACGGCATCTTCGACGTGACAGAAGACGCGTGATTGGTTTCCATCGTCGTAGATGACAATGTCCTCATTCTTGAGCGCAGCTTGCACAAAGCGTGGAACGACCATTCCGTATTGGCCAGTTTGACGTGGGCCGACGGTGTTAAAAAAGCGCACAGTAGTGACTTTAAGGCCATGGGTCTTGTGGAGTGTGTGCGCGACAGCTTCTTCAAGAGCCTTTGCATCAGAGTAAGTCCAGCGAATCTTTTGTGGGGCGCCGACTACGCGATCTGATTCTTCGTGAAGTGGCTGGTTGGGGTTCTTGCCGTAGATCTCAGAGGTAGATGCGATAAGAAGGCGTTTGTCATGCTTAGTAGCTGCGTTGAGAACAACTTCAGACCCGGTGAAGTTGCGGTCAATGGATTCGATGGTGTGTTCCATGATGTTCTTAACGCCCAGGGCTGCGGCCATGTGAAAGACGGTGTCTGATTCAGAGACCAACTTGTCGACGAGTTCTTTATCGCGGATATCGCCTTCGTGGACGGTGATCTTGCCTTTCAGGTGCGCGATATTCTGCTTCGAGCCAGTGGACAGGTTGTCGAGGATTGTGACGCTATCGCCTCGGGCAATGAGGGCATCGGCAAGGTGAGAGCCGATGAAACCGGCACCACCGGTGATGAAAGCACGCATAGGTGTGAGTCTATCTTTTATGTTGGTTTGTCCAGACTGGTGTTACTAGGGGTGGCTCGGGTTTCATGCAGGTGGTTCTCAGGAAAGTAGGAGAAGGTTTGGGTATGAAAAGCACTGGGGCCACATTTAGGAAGTACTCATCGGCTGGGGTTGATTGGGCTTCGTGGTTCTTAGGCATTGGCTTGGGGTTGACGCTGGCACTGCAGCTGACAACGATGCGAAAGAGCGACATCTCGACGGTCTATGCGGTGGTGGCATCGTTTTCGCGGTTGGCAGCCCTCACGGGGACTTTCTTTGCAGTGGTGGGCATCTTCTTGATTGCGCGTATTCCATGGGTTGAACGCGGGGTTGGGCACGATCGATTGGTTACTTGGCATCGAAAGCTGGGGCCGTGGAGTTTGTATCTGATTGGCGTACATGTCTTCTTTATTGTTCTGTCATCCGCTGGCCAAGATGGAGTGATGCTGGGATCTGAGCTGTGGACAATGCTCAATTCGATGTCGTGGTTGTGGGCGGCGCTCGCTGGCTTTGTCTTGATGGTGATGGCGGGAGTGACTTCATATAAGAAGGCGCGAGCGAGGATGAGCTATGAGACATGGTGGATTATCCATATCTATACCTACATCGCTATTGCTATTACATTTATGCACCAGGTGCTTAATGGTCAGATGTTTGTAGGGCACCCACTTAATCGATTGTACTGGATCTCTCTCTATATCTTGATGGCCTTGGCCGTCATTGTTTATCGTTTTGGAATTCCGCTATGGCGCTCGCTACGACTTAATCTCGTTGTGGACAAAGTTGTTGTAGAAGGCCCTGGAGTTATCTCGGTGATTATGAAGGGCCGCAACTTGCAAAAGCTTGCAGCTGAGGGTGGACAGTTCTTTGGGTGGCGCTTCTTAACGCGGGGTCACTTCTTGATGTCACATCCGTATTCACTGTCTGCGGCTCCTACTGAGAATTTCTTACGTGTGACTGTCAAAGATCTAGGTGATCACTCTCGCTCCCTTGCATTCTTAAAGCGCGGAACACGTGTATTTGTTGAAGGTCCGTATGGTGCATTCACGGCAGGGCGCGCAACAAGGCCACATGTGGTGATGGTCGGTGGTGGCGTGGGTATTACGCCGATTCGTGCACTGATGGACGAGTTTAAGAATGGCGTGCAACTAGATGTTATCTATCGCGTATCGCGCAAGGAGGATTTGGTTTTGAAGGAAGAGCTCGATTACCTCGAGGCTAATTCAGGCGGCACGATTCGGGTTCATTACTTAGTTGGATCTCGCAAGGATCATCCGATGGATGCCAAGGCGCTTGAAGAGTTGGTTCCACGTATTGCAGACTCTGATATCTACATCTGTGGCCCTGGGCCGCTTGTAGAGACCGTGAAACAGGCTGCGCAGGACCTAGGAGTACCCAAGAACCGCTTCCATGATGAAGCCTTTGCCTTCCACTCAGAGTAAGGAATTAGTAGATATGCCACCGTTTGCACTCAGTTACCTCTCAGGATTGAAAGAGATAGTTGCCCCATGAAACGCGCATTGTTAATAGCAGGTGGCACAGTCGGCGGTCTCGGTGCGGTCTTGGCAATTACTCCGCCGCAATTTAGTACAACTAATACTCCAGGATCTCTATCGGGTTCATTGGGGTTGGGTACTGCAGGTGGTGCTGCGACAACGGCGGCAACTCCTGCGGCAACAAAGGCTGCTCCAACATCGAAGGCGACTTCAAAGGCCAGTGCAACAGCGAGTGCGTCAGCAACTGCAACACAGCCAGCGGCTCCTGCGCCAGCTGCGCCAGCTGCATCGCCTACAACAAGTGGATATTCAGGCACTGTTACAGGTGCAACAGTTGCTGCGCGTAACTACGGCGACCTCTCTGCAACGGTGACATTTAGTAATGGCCAAATTACTAAAGTCAGTGCTTCACAGTCCCCATCGTCATGGAGCCAGAACTCATTGCCCACTCTTATTCCATATGCAAGCAGTGGCAAGATTACTGTTGAGCAGATCAAGTCATTTGCGTCAGAGGCGCTTCCGTGTGCAATCTCCAATAGCTGTCGGTCACAAGCTTCTTATACTGCAACGGCATTTTGGTCATCGATTAAGTCAGCAATTAATAAGGCAGGTCTGTGAGGTTAGAAAGACTTGTTGAAACCTGGGGAACGGTCATTGTCGTTGATGCGACATCTCCGGGGTTAAGTGAAGTTGCACTGGGCCAGGCTGTTAGCGACGTTGAAGAATTTTTTTATCAAGTAGATCGAGATTTTTCGACATACAAGGCTGTTTCACAAGTTTCGCGCATTCGCAGTGGTGAATTAAAGATTGACGATGCAAGCGAGTATGTGCAGCAAGTCTGGGCGTTATGCGAATTTTCGCGAGAGTTAACTTTGGGTGCATTCGATCCCTGGAAAGCTGAAGGCGGCTTTAATCCATCAGGGCTAGTTAAAGGGTGGGCCGCTGAAGTCGGTGCACAGATGCTGGTTGAGGCAGGGTGTGAAAACGTTTTGATTAACGCCTCCGGTGACATTGTTCTACGCGGTGGAAAACCTGAGGGCGGACCGTGGAATATAGGGATTGCCAGCCCTGATGACACCGAAAAGTTTGTGAAGATCTTCGATGTATTTGACGGGTCAGTTGCCACTAGTGGGGATTATGAAAAGGGTGCGCATATCGTTGATCCGCACACGGGCCTAATTGCTATTGGTGCGCGCTCGGCAACTGTTACTGGCCCTGATGGGGCTATCTGTGATGCACTAGCTACGGCGCTGATGGTCGATGGCGTTGATGCACAGAAGTGGATCGGCCGACCTGAGTTAGGTGATTACTCTTTCTGGACAATCAATCGTCATGATGGAACTGCTTGGTCGTATGGAGCTAATAAAGGGCATTAAGCGCTGGCTGCGTTCAGTTTCTTCACTTCATACTCTGACAAGTGAACAATTTCGATGATTTCAATCAGTTGTTCGACAGTGCGCGCTGATGCAATTGGTGTGCTGACCTGTGGGTTTGCGCGCAACCATGCGAGTGCAATAGCTGATACAGATGAGTTATGCGCCTTTGCAATTTCATCGAGGGCTGCGAGCATTGCCCATCCTTGCTCGTCTTGGTACTCCTTCACACCATCTGCACGTACTGAATCAACCACGACACCTTTGCGATATTTTCCTGAAA
Organism: Candidatus Planktophila sp.; assembly: GCA_040402355.1. Classification (GTDB taxonomy): domain Bacteria; phylum Actinomycetota; class Actinomycetes; order Nanopelagicales; family Nanopelagicaceae; genus Planktophila. The sequence goes on from JBBAMT010000004.1 coordinate 10,188, forward strand.
GGAATCCGCGGGCGAGTGAGAAGAATGGAAGGGCGCTAAGGCCATTTGTTGCGAGAACTTCTTGTTGTTCAGATTCAAAGGGGTTGCGCTCCATGAGGTTGTAGTGATCTTGTAGTGCGATGTATTGCGGCAAGCCCTGTTCTTTAGAAATATTGAGGGCTTCTTGCAGACGAGCACCGGTATGTTGTGACGCTGCGATGTGGCGGACTTTGCCTTCGCTGATGATTTGGGCATATGCGCCGAGGGTTTCAGCCATGGGTACTTCAGGGTCGTCGTTATGTGAATAGTAGATATCGATGTAATCGGTTTGTAGGCGCTTTAGGCTGTCATTGCAGGCAGCGATAATGTTCTCAGGGCGCAAGCCGGGGCGGGTGGAAAGCTTGGCTACCTTTGTGGCAATCACGAATTTGCTGCGGTCTCTTGTCTTAAGCCAGGTGCCGATGATGGTCTCGGATTCGCCGCCCTTATTGCCCTCTTTCCATTCGCTATAGACATCGGCGGTATCAATGAAGTTGCCACCATGGGATGCATAGGCGTTTAAGACATCGTGAGACTCTTCAGGTCCTGCGGTCCAGCCAAAGACATTGCCTCCGAGGCAGAGTGGGTGAACAACGAGGTCAGTTTCTGGAATTGTGAGCATTGCGCCATGATACTTGCGTGGTGGAAACAACTGGTGGGTTTACTAGCGTTGGTCTGGCTCTCGAGGCCAAGGCTTTGCAGTTGCCATCTTTGACGCAAGCAGAGGCACTTGAAATCGGTGGGATTGCACAGGCGATTGGTTTAGAGCGGAAGCTCCCGATTGCAGTTGAAGTTCGGATGAAAGAGTGGATTATCTTTCACGCATCATTGCCTGGATCCGATACAGAAAACGACTGGTGGATTTCTCGCAAAGCCCGTGTTGTGAATTTAACAGGGCGTTCAACAATTCATGAGCGAGTAATTACAGAAGAACAAGGGATTGATTGGCATGCTGAAAAAGGTTTAGAAGTTGAGTTGTATGCCATTCACGGTGGCGGGCTTGCACTCAATGTCGTTGGGTTGGGTTTAACTGGCATCTTGCTTATTAGTGGTCTGCCGCAAGTGGAAGATCACTTACTAGGTGTTGAAATCATTACTGAGTATTTGGCGCGTAAGGGTGAACAGCTGTGAGCACCTGGGTTTGTGGTGAGGTGCTGATTGATCTCATTCCTGGCGCAGGTGGCGTGCGAGTTCCGCATGTGGGTGGTGGGCCGGCAAATACCGCCAAAGCGCTGGCAAGGCTTGGTTTAGAAACTCACTTTATTGATGGCATCTCGACTGATGAATACGGCATTGCTGCACGCAAAGAACTTCTCGATGATGAAGTGAAGTTAGATCTGGCGCTAACGAGTGATAAGCCAACATGTTTAGCAACGGTGACACTTGATGCAAACGGAGGCGCGTCATACGAATTTCTTATTGATGGCACAGCGACCTTTGATTTCTCTCATTCGTGGTTGCCGGATCCATCTCGCTATAAGCCCAATGTGCTTCACATAGGCACTCTGGTCACTGTTATTGAGCCAGGTGCAGATGTCTTATATGACTGGGCTATACGTGTGGCTGAGTTTGCGCCCATTGTCTATGACCCAAATATTCGCCCCTCTGTTATGGGCGATCGCGATAAATATCAAGCCTCGGTTGAAAAGTGGGCCGTTATTTCCTCTGTCATCAAAGTCAGCGATGACGATATGACTTGGTTATATCCAGATCAGAAGTATCAAGATGTTGCACAGCGCTGGATTAACGCTGGCACAACCCTTGTTGTGGTTACTCGGGGCGCCGATGGCTTGCTGGGAATTACTGCTGATGGTTCTGTTGAAGTACCAGGTGTGAAGATTGATGTGGCGGATACTGTTGGTGCCGGAGACACAGTGGGTGCAATCATGGTTGAAGCGATGGTTGAAAAGGGAATTCTCAATCTGACCGGCGAAGAATTGAAATCGACTCTGCATCGGGCAGCTGTTGCTGCTGGAATTACATGTTCTCGCAAGGGTGCGCAGCCACCGTATAAGCATGAGTTAAAGGGTGGGTAATGCAATTTATCGATGATGCAGAGTTCCAGGTCGCAATCGATCTCGATGGCGGCGGAAAGATCACATCTATTAAATGGCGTGAGATGGAATTTACTGTGCCATTCCGTGGCGGTGTCTTAACAAATGGTTGGTATCCCATGGCTCCGTGGGCGGGGCGTATTCGTGATGGTCTGATTACTTCTAGTGCTGGTGTTGAACATCAACTACCTACAAACATCGATCCACCGAATGCGATTCATGGCTTCGGCTTCTTGTCATCATGGCAAGAGATTGGTCCAGGGCGTTCTCTCTTGCACCTTCCAAAGCCATATATGGGTGCAACAGTCGAACAGACAATTGAAGTTTTGGATGATGCAATTAGATGGTCACTTGAATATGACGATAACGGTTGCGATATTCCAGTATGGCTTGGCATGCATCCATGGTTTGCACGCGACCTAGAACGAGGTGGAGCAGCTGAAATTGAATTTAGCGCGACAAAGATGCTTAAGCGTGGTTCTGATGGATTGCCTACTGGCGAACTTATCTCTCCGACTCCAGAACCTTGGGATGATGCCTTTACTGAGATCCGTGGAACCCCAGCAGTTATTTGGGAAGATGTTGCCCGTATCGATATCGAATCTGATGCGCCATGGTGGGTTGTCTACACCGAAGATTCTGATGGGGTCTGTCTTGAACCACAGACGGCTCCACCTGATGCGGCAAACCTTGGAATCAGTGGTGAGAACTACATTGAAGCCCTCTTTGTTTTCTCAGAAGGGTAAATAGAATCGGCTCTATGAGCACACAGATTAATCGCCAGCACCTCAAAGCGCTTCGCGCAAAGGAAGAGCAGCGCTTTCTTGATACCCATAAGAAATCTGCTGCCGCCTTTGAAGACTCTAAGAAGGTGATGCACGAAGGTGTGCCGATGTCCTGGATGGCTAAGTGGCCAGGTGCCCACCCTGTTTTTGTGAAAGAAGCTAAGGGCGCGCGCTTTACTGATGTCGATGGCCATACTTATGTTGATTTCTGCTTGGGCGATACAGGATCGATGACAGGCCACTCACCCGATGCAACGGTAGCTGCGATTCGCGAGCAGGTAGGTAAAGGTATTACCGCGATGCTGCCTACAGAGGATGCAGCAATTGTCTCTGGGCTCTTGATGGAACGCTTTGGTCTGCCGCTGTGGCAATTTACAGTGTCGGCAACAGATGCGAACCGCCACGTTATTCGCTACTCACGCATGATTACAGGACGAAGCAAGATTGTTGTCATCGATCGTTGTTATCACGGTTCTGTTGATGAAACTTTTGCGACTTTAGATGGCGCAGGTCTCACGGTGAAGCGTGAAGGAAATATCGGCGCACCGGTTGATTTGGCTGAGACAACTCGCGTCGTTGAATTTAATGATTTGGCAGTGATGGAGAAGGCGCTTGCACACGGCGATGTTGCAGCAATCCTGATGGAACCAGCCATGACCAATATTGGAATTGTTCTGCCGCAAGATGGTTATTTGGTGGGCGTGCAGGAACTTGCGAAGAAGTACGGCACCTATTTGATTATCGATGAGACCCACACAATCTCTGTGGGCCCTGGTGGAATGACACAGGACCTTGGTCTTAAGCCAGACTTTCTCACTATCGGTAAGGCTCTTGCTGCTGGTATTCCAACAGGAACATTTGGAATGACTCAAGAGATTGCGGATGCAATTAAGACGATGGTTGAACTTGAAATCATCGACCTTGGTGGAATTGGCGGAACTCTTGCGGGAAATGCCTTGTCGTTAGCTGCGATGAAAGCGACGTTGACTGACGTTCTGACTGAAGCAAACTTCGAACGAATGATTGCTCTGGGAAATCGTTGGTGTGATGGCATTGATGCCGCTATTAAGGAGTTCGATCTTGATTGGCACTGCAACCGCTTAGGTGCACGTGGTGAATACATCTTCAAAGGCAAGCAGCCGGTTACAGGTAAAGAGGCAGCCGAATCAGGTGACTTTGAACTTGAGCAGTACATTCACTTACGTCTACTTAATGATGGCTACTTGATTACGCCGTTCCACAACATGGCCCTGATGTGCCCGGATACAACAGAGGCCGATGTTGATGGCCATACTGCAGCATTTAGAACTATGTGCGCAGAATTAGTCTCATAAAAAGTTGAGTGGCCCAAGCGATATAGCTTGCGCTAGGGATCTCTCTTGGGCCTTGTGCAAAATTTTAGTGAACTAAATCCACAATTGCAATCCCTATTAGTTAACTTGTCAGTGCCGTTGTCAATAATTCAGGAATGATTTTTGGCCCGCAAATGTATGATTTCTATCTAGAGAGATACTCCTCGCTCTATTTCTTGGTCGGAAAATTAGAATTTCTTCTACGTACAAAGGTTGTTACTACATTGAGTAACTTTGCCAAGAAAAATAGTTACGGAGAGTGGTATCAAGTCATCCCAGACACACCACGCAATAGAGAAGCAATGGCTCGCGCAAGGATCGAGAGTGCCGGAGTAAATGTTAAAGCTTTTCTACCATTCTCATTTTGGAGGCACCTCTTCCGTAGAGAATATTTTGCGGGACTTTGGGTGCCTTCATTGCATTTAGTTTTCGTAGGCTTGCCATACCCCACCACCAAAGCAAACTTCAAAGTCGTTTGCCGAAAAATGAAACGTGCCAATAACATTAGGAATCGCGTCGCTCACTTCAATCTAATCCACGCTGGCAATCATGAATAAGAAATAGCAACCTTGAACTGGTTGATTAACGCAATGGACGGAACTGACGTCTAATTAAAGCCAAGGGCTTTATATAAACCCTTGCCAGCTTCGTTATCGTCATCGACATACAAGATTGCTTCCTTAATACCTTTACCTTTGAGGTAGATCAAACCTTCTGTGCAGATTGCTTTGCCTATGCCTTTGCCTGATTCATTGGGGCTGACACCAATGACATAAAGCTCGCCGATTGGGTCCTGATTAACAAAGTCGTGATGAATCTTCGTCCAACAGAATGCAGCAATCTTGCCGTTATAAAGCCAAAGGAAGAAACCTTGCGGGTCAAACCATGGTTCATGCATTCTGTTCTCAAGATCTGCCATCGCCCAATTACCCTGGTCGGGGTGTTTGATGAAGATGAGATTGTTGAGGGCGAGCCATTCCTCTTTATGCGTTGCAGGGTCAAAGGTAATAAATTGATAGCTGTGAGAGATGGGTGCGATAGGCGCTTCAAGAGAACGGTCGAGCTTGAGAATATGGCGCATCGTTAAACGAGTTCAGAGATTGCAGTTTCCTTGCCGCCATTTTGGACGGTGAAACGGTAACCGACATTGCGGACGGTGCCGATGATGGATTCAAATTCAGGGCCGAGCTTTGAACGAAGGCGACGGATGTGTACGTCGACTGTGCGAGTACCACCGAAGTAGTCGTAGCCCCAGATCTCTTGAAGAAGCTGTGCGCGAGTAAATACGCGGCCAGGGTGTTGTGCAAGGTATTTGAGAAGTTCGAATTCTTTGAAAGTTAAATCAAGTGAGGTGCCCTTGATTTTGGCGGTATAGGTGTTTTCATCAATGACGACGTCACCTTGGCGGATTTCAGAAGACGTTGGATCAAGTGATTCAAGTTGCGCCGCATGTGCGCCAACTGCAATGCGGATACGTGCATCGACTTCAGCAGGCCCTGCAGTATCGAGGATGACATCGTTAACGCCCCACTCTGCTGTGAATGCGGAGAGGCCACCTTCGGTGGTGATGGCAATGATGGGTGCACCGACTCCGGTTGTTACAAGAAGACGCGTGAGTGACTTTGCTGTGGGGAAATCGCGACGAGCATCAACGAAGACAACATCCATAAGGGGTGTATCAACGAGAACCGATGCTTCAAGCGGTGCCACTTTGCAAGTGTGTTGCAACAAGCCAAGAGCAGGCAGAACTTCTGCGCTTGCTCCTTGCGAATTAGTCAGTAGCAACACCTTGGCCATTGTGTGAGAATACTCGTGTGAAATCGTATGCACCACTTCTCATCGTGCTGGCACTTGCTTCAGCATATGGCTTCTGGTGGGAGCGTAAGCAAGGCGCTATTCGCTCCAATAAAGCTATTCCGGGCCATCGCTTGAGCCCTGATGTGTTGGGCCAGCCTCTGGGATCTCGGGCCACCATGGTGCAGTTCTCCTCCGCATTCTGTACTCCTTGCCGAGCTACTCACTCACTTTTATCTCAGATGGTCATTCCAATGAACGATGTGAAGCACATCCAGATCGATGCTGAGTCTCATCTGGAATTGGTCCGTGAGTTAGATATTCGCTCTACCCCTACAACGCTCTTTATCAATAAGGATGGCGTTGAAGTAGGTAGGGCTGCTGGAACACCAAAGCGTGAGCAGGTATTATCAGCGCTGGCTGCCATCAATTAAATATTGCGAATTGTTCGCAACTCGCTTATGTCAGGGTAGTTCTCTACCCTTCACTCATGTCTGAAGTCCTTGAAAATAAAGATGTAAAGAAGATTTACATTGATGCACGTGGTCCACGTTTTTCAGCCAGCGCCACAACAATTGTTTTAGCATCAGCGTTAGTAACTCACAACAAATGGGTACTTGTCGCACAAGGTCTTGTCTTTCTTATTGGTGCAACTCGTGGGCCACAGTTCACGCCATACGGCCTTCTCTTTAAGAAGTTCGTTAAGCCTCGCTTGAAGGCGATTGCTCCAACTGAAGATGTGCGTCCACCGAAGTTTGCACAAGCTGTTGGGTTTGGCTTCGCGCTCGTTGGATCTATCGGTTCATTTGCTGGAGTAGATGTTGTATTTACCGTGGCAACAGGATTTGCACTGGCTGCTGCGTTTCTTAACGCTGCATTTAATTACTGTCTTGGTTGTGAGATGTACCTACTACTCGTTCGCTTCACTAAGAAATAGGGAGAAAATAAATGTCACGTGAAACATCACTCGTCTCAGCTGATTGGGTGTCAGAGCACCTCAATGATCCAAAGGTTGTCATCGTCGAGGTCGACGAAGATACAACTCTCTATGCACAGGGCCATATCGAAGGCGCAGTCACATTTAACTGGCGCGATGATCTGCAAGATGGGTTGATTCGCGATCTTATTTCAAAAGATAAGTTTGAAGCGCTCCTTTCTAAGAGTGGCATTGCCAATGACACCACCGTTATTCTCTACGGAGGCAATAACAACTGGTTTGCTACCTATGCATTCTGGTATTTCAAGGTTTATGGACACGCAGATGTTCGCTTACTTGATGGTGGACGCAAGAGATGGGAGCTCGATGCTCGCCCATTCGTGACTGAGGTTCCAACACGTACAGCTACTCGCTACGTGGCAAAGGAGCGCGATAACGCAATCCGCGCTTACCGCGATGAAGTAATCGCAGCTATTGGCGTAAAGAACATTGTTGATGTGCGCTCACCTGCAGAATTTTCAGGAGAACTTGCAGCTCCTGCTCACCTGCCACAAGAAGGTGGGCAGATTAAGGGCCATATTCCAACTGCGAAGAACATTCCTTGGTCAAAGGCTGCCAATGAAGACGGCACCTTTAAGACAGATGCAGAGTTGAAAGAGATTTACGAGACAGCTGGTGTCAATCTTGCGACAGACACAATTGCCTACTGCCGTATCGGAGAGCGCTCAGCGTTCTCATGGTTCGTTCTTCACGAACTCCTTGGCGTTAACAATGTAAAGAATTACGACGGCTCATGGACTGAATACGGTTCACTCGTCGGTGTTCCTGTTGCAGTTGGCGCGTAGTCGCTGATGCGCACATGCGGTGCAACTCCTGGTGGTCCTTCCCTTAATGGAATAGATCTATCGAAGCAGACTGTTATTCAGGGCGTTATTTTCAAAGAGGGTGAGAATGACTCAGTACCCAATGGCACACCTGTCACCAACGGCCATGTGCGATTGCTTGACTCCACCGGGGAGTTCACCGCAGAGGTTCCAACGAACCTCGAAGGGCAATTCCGTTTCTTCGCAGCCCCTGGCTCTTGGACTCTTGTAGTCCAAGCACCGGGTGCTCGCGTAGAGCGCGCGTTGATTGCGGCTCAAGGTGTGCCTACTGACCTCATAATTCATATTTGATTTATCAATAATTAGCTAGTGAAAGTAGACTTATCGCATGGCTGAGAAACACGAACTCCACGAAAAGGGCTTGCGCCTGACACCACAGCGCGAGTTAGTACTTTCTGCTGTTCGATCCCTTGGACATGCAACACCTGAAGAGGTTGCCGAAAAAGTGCGCCAGACACATCCTGGAATCAACTTATCCACTGTTTATCGCAACCTAGAAACGCTGGAAAACGTCGGCCTCGTTATGCATACGCACCTCGGTCATGGTGGTGCTACTTATCACGCAGCTGAAGAGCTCACACACTTACACCTTGTCTGCGGCACGTGCGGTTCAGTAGGAGACGCTCCTATCGATGTTGCAGCGAACTTTGTGCAGAACCTTTCTGATGATTACGGCTTTAAGACCGATGTCACGCACTTTGCCGTCTATGGCACATGTGCGGCCTGCGTTAAATAGCCCTATTCCTTCGGCGCTCGTAGACTTAGGGTTATGACCGCTGTCCATGTTGAGGAAGGCCCCGATAAGGGCGCTATCTGGCATTTTGGCGAACCGGCGCGAGAACAACGCGCACTCGAAGAAGGTAAGGGCTGGGCAGATTTATCTCACTTAGCCGTCGTTGCAGTATCTGGCGTAGATCGCCTCAAGTGGTTACATGATTTAACAACGCAGCACCTTAGTGAATTTGGTGCGGGTAGTTGGACATCAGCTCTAATTTTGAATGCGCAAGGACATGTTGAGTATCAATTTAACCTCGTTGATGATGGCGCAACTACTTGGTTGGTTCTTGATCCACACTTCGCAGAAGGGTTGATTTCCTACTTAAACAAGATGCGCTTTATGTTGCGCGTGGAAGTTCGTGATGCAACATGCGAATATGCCGTTATGCGCGCACCAGGGGAAGTTACAGAAATCGGTGGGCCGTTTGCTTTGGTTCCTCGAGCAGAACTGGAAGAGATGAAGACAGCTTTCAACTCAACAGCCACACAGGTAGGTACTTGGGTCCTTGATGCTGAGCGCGTTGCTGCAGGGCGCCCGCGCCACGGTATTGATACTGACTTTAAATCTATCCCAAATGAACTCGGTGTTCTTAACGGCGCAGTCCATATGAATAAGGGTTGTTACCGCGGACAAGAGACTGTGGCAAAGATTTACAACTTAGGAAAACCTCCTCGGCGCTTGGTGATGTTGCACCTTGATGGCCATGCAGTTGTAATGCCACCAACAGGCACACCTGTGATGAATGGCGATGTGCAAGTTGGTTTCTTGGGCACTGTTGCTCGCCATCATGAGTTAGGGCCGATTGCCTTGGCTGTGGTGAAGCGAAATACTCCAGTGGATGCGCAGTTGATGGTTGAAGGTGTGGCTGCATCACAACAGATCATCGTGGAGGCGTAAGTGAAGTTTCTTGGACAAGTATTTATCACTCTCATTGCAGGACTTGCAATCATGTGGGCCGTTAAGAAGATTTAAGAGTTACTCTTAACCCCATGGAGCTCTTCACAACAGTGGTGCTGGCACTTGTCGCACTCGTTGTGGGTGTGGGGCTTGTTATCTATGGTGTTCGCGGAACCCGCGAATCTCAAGCACGCGATGGACGCACATATAAGAGAGGCAGGCTCTAGTGGTCTTCACAATCCCTGAAGGACTTCACCCTGATCTCAATCCCCTTGCGTGGATGATTGGAACTTGGCGCGGTAAGGGCCGCGGTGAATATCCAACGATTGAAACCTTTGAGTATGCCCACGAGGTTGTCTTCAACCATGATGGTCGCCCCTTTATGAATTACTACTCACGTTCCTGGGTCATTGATGCAGATGGCGAAATCATTCGCCCTGCTGCATCAGAAGTTGGTTTCTGGCGCGTTCGAGAAAATAAAGTTTTAGAAGTTGTTATTGCACATAGCACCGGTATCTCTGAAGGTTGGGTCGGACAGTTTGATGGTCCCAAGATTCAATTGGTCATGGATCAAGGTTATTCAGCACCGACTGCAAAGATTGTTACAGCGGGCGTGCGTTTATATGGTCTCGTTGAGGGCGAATTGTTCTTCGCCTATGACATGGCTGCTGAAGGACAAGAACTTCAGGCACATATCTGGTCAACTCTCGAACGTCAGTCTGAGTAGGGGCAAATTATGTCCGATGCAGTGTTAGCTGAATACGTCCGCGATGGCGTTGTTGAATCTGTCCACCGTGGGTTTTTACTTGCTCTTAACTCTGACGGCTCAGTCAATTTAGCTCTGGGTACATCAGAGCAACTCATCTTCCCGCGCTCTTGTGTGAAATCTATTCAGGGCGCTGCGATGGTCCGCGGTGGTTTGAAACTTGAGCCACGTTTATTGGCACTCGGTTGCTCAAGCCATTCAGGAACAGAAGAGCATTTAGCGGCTGTGCGTGAAATCTTAAGTATGGCAAAGCTTGATGAAAGCGCTCTGCAGTGCATGCTCGATAAGCCACTGGGTGAAGAAGAACGTCGTGCCTGGGGAGATAAGCCACTTACTCGAATCTCAATGAACTGCAGCGGCAAGCATGCAGCGATGCTGCTGACTTGTGTAACTAATGGTTGGCCGATTGAGAATTATTTAGATCCAGCACATCCCTTACAGGTTGCGATTAAATCTGAGATTGAAGCGTTGGCTGGTGAGAAAATCACTCTGACTTCAACTGATGGTTGTGGTGCTCCGCTCTTCTTAATGTCACTTGTTGGATTAGCTCGTGCGATTCGCGCAATCACAATCTCTGTAGATCCGATTCACCAAAGTGTCTTGGAAGCCTCACGTAAGTATCCGCAGATGGTTGCAGGCAAGGGGCGCCTAACAACACAGATGATGGAAGCAGTCCCTGGTTTATATATGAAAGATGGTGCAGAGGCCGTGGAAGTTGCATCGATGCCTGATGGACGCACGCTGGTATTTAAGGTCTCTGATGGTTCGCTACGCCCGTTCCGAGTGCTTGTTCATGCAGGTTTGAAGCGCTTGGGAATTGATAGCCCCTATGAGGCCGAAAACGTCTTGGGCGGCGATCGCATCATCGGAAATATTCGCGCAACCTTCTAATCCCGTGTACCCGCCATTTCAATGGTCGGCATACTCGCGTATCCTTAACGCATGACTTCCCGTCGCGTTGCTACCTTGATGGTGCACACCTCGCCTCTTGATCAAGCAGGTACAGGCGATGCCGGTGGAATGAATATCTATGTTGTTGAAGCTGCGCAGAATATGGCGGCGCAAGGTGTGCAGGTAGATATCTTTACCAGGCGCAATAGCGTAGACGTTGCCGACATTACTGAAGTAGCCCCTGGTGTACGCGTTATTCAACTTAACGTTGGTCCCGTCAGTGGCGCGACTAAAGAGCAGCTGCCGAAGTTGATTCCTGAACTCTCTGCAGCCTTTCAAGAAGCGCTTAGCCACGGCCAGTACGACGTTATCCATTCGCATTATTGGATTAGCGGCAAGGTGGCGATGCCGGTTGCGAAAGAACTTGGTATTCCTTTGGTGCACACGATGCACACGATGGCGCGGGTAAAGAATTCCAATTTGGCTGAAGGTGAAACACCTGAACCAATGATTCGCGTGCAGGGTGAGACTCAGATCGTTGCAGGCGCAGAAGCGCTTGTTGCTAATACCGATGCAGAGGCTGCCAGCTTGGTCTCGATGTATGAAGCATGTCCAGATAACGTTTCGGTAGTGAGCCCCGGTGTGAACCTGAAGGTCTTTACGCCAGGTGCAGGTCGTGCTGCAGCGCGCGATGTTCTTGGCCTTGATAAGAGCGCTCACATCATCACCTTTGTGGGGCGCATCCAGCCACATAAAGGCCCGGAAGTTTTAATTCGCACAATCGCTGAACTTGTCTCGCACTCACCGCATCTTCGTACCAAGTTGATCGTCAATATTATTGGTGGCGCATCAGGTGCCAACCAGTCAGAAGTTGAACGGTTGAAAGAACTTGCAACCTGGCTGGGTATCGCAGATGTGGTGCACTTTGCACCTCCTGTTCCGCGCCAAGATCTACCGAATTGGTATCGCGCATCAGATTTAGTCTGTGTGCCAAGTTATTCGGAAAGCTTTGGTTTAGTTGCTCTGGAAGCACAAGCATGTGGCACACCCGTTGTTGCAACAGCTGTTGGTGGGCTGAGAACCGCAGTTGCTGACGGTATTTCAGGGGTATTAGTCGATGGCCACAATCCACGTGCCTGGTCTTCGGTATTGGCACGTCTTTTGCAAGAACCACAGCGCCGCGTGCTGATGTCTATGGGAGCAGTTGAACATGCCTCTCACTTTGGCTGGGATGCCACATCGCGTGGAACTCTTGATATCTATGACCGTGTTCTTTCAGCACGGGTCGATTCAAAGAAGAACATCGGATAGATGGCGCTGAACCCTGCAGATGTGATTGAAGACTTTCTTACATCACATGATTTAGATTTTGAGAAGCAGGGCGAGAAGACCTTTATGGTCACACTTCCCGGGGAAACCAAGTTACAGACTCATTGCGCACTTGTTGTGGGCGATCATTCTTTAAGCATTAACGCCTTTGTGATTCGCAAGCCAGATACCCATGAAGATGCGGTACATAAATGGTGCATGGCGAAGAATGCTGCGATGTATGGAATCGCTTTTGCGATTAACGAGCTTGGCGATATCTATCTCGTGGGGCGCTTGCCACTTGACGCAGTAAATGCGCAAGAGCTTGATCGCTTGATTGGATCAGTGCTGCAATATTCAGATACTTCATTTAATCCACTGCTTGAATTGGGATTTGCCGATGCAATTCGTCGCGAGTGGGCATGGCGCGTGAGTCGTGGTGAATCGCTCGCAAATTTAGAAGCATTCAAGCATCTTGTCTGATGTGAGAAGATAGGTACATGTCCAACTTCAAACTTATCCTCTTGCGCCATGGCGAATCCCAATGGAACGCGCTCAATCTCTTTACCGGATGGGTTGATGTTCGCCTCTCTGAAAAAGGGATTGCCGAAGCGACTCGCGGTGGAAAGTTATTGGCAGAGCGTGGGTTGTTGCCTGATGTAGTTCACACATCATTGTTGCGCCGGGCTATTCACACATCTCAGTTAGCGCTTGATTCATGTGATCGCCACTGGATTCCCGTAAAGCGTTCCTGGCGTCTTAACGAGCGCCACTATGGCGCCCTGCAAGGTAAGGACAAGGCGCAGACACTGGCTGAATACGGCGAAGAGCAATTTATGTTGTGGCGCCGTTCGTATGACACCCCACCTCCTGTGATTGAGAAGGGCTCTGAGTACTCACAAGATGCTGATGCTCGCTACGCCGATCTTGGTGCAGATCTACCGCTGACTGAGTGCCTCAAAGATGTTGTTATCCGCATGGTTCCGTATTGGACTGAGTCAATCGTTCCTGACCTCAAGGCTGGCAAGACCGTGCTCGTGACTGCCCACGGAAATTCATTGCGTGCTCTGGTAAAGCACCTTGAGGGAATTACCGATGAAGATATTGCAGGCCTTAATATCCCAACAGGTATTCCGTTGCTCTATGAGTTAGATGCAGATTTCAAGCCAGTGAAAAAAGGCGGCGAGTATTTAGATCCTGCGGCTGCGGCCGACTCGATTACAGCTGTGGCAAATCAGGGTAAGAAGTAGGCCTTTTATCTGAAGAGTTTTATGGCGTAACGTTTGCGTAAGCATCACGCTTATCGCGGATGATTGCAGTAACTGTCACAACGCCTGCGCGTGCAAAGGCGAGCTGTAGTTGAACATTGCGGCCGGCTGCTGCGCCAACTCCGGCAAATACCGCCTTAGCGTTTGCGGAATCGCCTTCAAAACGGATCGGCGTATTGGGACGCAAATTCTGCTCACCTGAAAGCGTTGCAGTTGTTCCGCCTGCTGAAATTCCGAGGAGCGTATCTGTTGTATTGGCGTAGTTAACGATAGTTCCGACGACAACTGCTGATCCATCCTCGGTTGTAACAAGAAGTAAGTTGGTGATGGAAAGGTCGTTTCCATCTGTAGTGATGCGTGCTTCATTGCCATCGGTGACGCGCTTGATTAAACGTGTTGCAGCGTCAGGGCCGGCGCCACCACATGCAGTAAGTGAGAGAGCAAGTGCAGAAATAATTACTGCAGCTGAGAACTTCTTCATCTGTGGACGGCGCATAGGAGGAATTATCGCATGTCAAATAAGCGTTATTTAACGCTGGTTTAGGGCTACTAGGCGGGGTTTTCTATGTCAGAGATGGCTGGTAGAATTGGCCGTCTAACGAAGGGCAATACATGTCATTTAAGGTCGGCGAAACCGTTGTTTATCCCCATCACGGAGCAGCTCTTATCGAGGCAATTGAAACTCGAGTAATTAAGGGCGAAGAGAAGACCTATCTCGTATTGAAGGTTGCCCAAGGCGATCTCACTGTGCGCGTACCTGCAGAGAATGTAGATCTCGTCGGCGTTCGCGATGTCGTTGATTCAGCAGGCCTCGATCGCGTATTTAACGTACTTCGTCAGCCATATACCGAAGAGCCAACAAACTGGTCACGTCGCTATAAGGCAAACCTCGAAAAGCTTGCATCCGGAGATGTCATTAAGGTCGCAGAAGTTGTGCGCGATCTCTACCGTCGCGATCTCGATCGTGGCCTCTCTGCCGGTGAAAAGCGTATGCTCGCCAAGGCGAAGCAGATTCTCGTCTCTGAGCTCGCACTTGCCGAGCGCACGGATGAAGAGAAGGCTGCAACTCTCCTTGACGAGGTTCTCGCTTCTTAATTTAGTCACTAATACGCCATGATCGCCGCAATCGTCGCTGCCGCAGGTAGTGGCGAACGTTTCGGCGCATCTATTCCTAAAGCGCTCATTCAATTAGGTGATCGCACACTTCTTGAACACGCTGTCTCGTCTCTGTCGGCAGTCGTTGATCAGATTGTTGTCACAGCACCCGCTGGTTTTGAAGATCAGATTCGCGCACTCGTTGGGAACGATGTTGTAGTTGTGACAGGTGGGGCAACCCGCTCTGATTCAGTCCGCGCAGGTTTGGCAGTCATAGATGGCGCAGATTTTGTTCTGGTCCACGATGCCGCCCGCGCGCTAGCCACGCGAGAACTCGCAGCTTCTGTTGTCGAGGCCCTTAAGAGTGGCGATGTTGCCGTAGTTCCGGCACTTGCCGTTATCGATACTCTGCAGAACGTCGGCGCAGATGGGTATGTTGTTAGCGCAGTTGACCGTGACTCCCTACGTCGCATCCAAACTCCCCAAGGTTTCTCTTACTCAGTGCTCAAGGAAATTCATCAAGGTGCACACGATGCAACTGATGATTCAACGCTGGCGCTTAACGCAGGCCATAAGGTGCGTGTTATTGCAGGTGAAGAACGAGCACTAAAGATCACGACTCCCTCTGACTTAGCAACAGCACTTACCTTCCTAGGAGATTCCACAACATTTAGTTCTGGTGTGGGCGTTGATGCACATGCATTGAGTGAAGGTCGCGACCTTTGGCTGGCTGGTCTTCGCTGGCCGGGTGAAGTCGGCGTGGAAGGCCACTCTGATGGCGATGTGGCAGCCCATGCAATCTGTGATGCGCTCTTTGCAGCAACTGGTCTTGGTGATTTAGGCAGCAACTTTGGAACATCACGACCAGAGTACGCGGGTGCATCAGGTGTCACGCTATTGAAAGAGACCTACCTATTGATTGCTAATGCGGGATATTCGATTTCTCATGTATCTGTCCAGATCATTGGCAATCGTCCACGGATAGGTGCACGTCGCGCCGAGGCAATCGCAACAATTTCGCAGGCTTTAGGTGGGGCAGAGGTAGCAATCCTTGCGACAACCACCGATGGCATGGGCCTTACTGGCGAAGGCAAGGGCATTGCAGCGATTGCATCTGCGCTCGTTATTAAGAACGCTTAAGTAAAGATAGAATTTCCCAATGAGTTCGCTATCTTTATATGACACGCTAACGCGAACCACATCTAGCTTTGTTCCCCTGAAAGAGGGTGAAGTTGGTATTTATCTCTGTGGTGCAACTGTGCAAGCACCTCCTCATATCGGCCATGTTCGTTCTGGCGTTAACTTCGACATCCTGCGTCGCTGGTTAACCAAGTCTGGCTATAACGTTACCTTTATCCGTAACGTCACCGATATCGATGACAAGATTTTGCATAAGGCAGTACATGAAGAAGCACCGTGGTGGGCAGTTGCGATGAAGTATGAGCGGGCATTTACCGAGGCTTACGCAGCACTGAATGTGTTGCCACCTACTTATGAGCCACGTGCTACAGGACACGTCACTCAGATGATTGAATTGATGCAGATTCTCATTGAAAAGGGCGCTGCATATGCTCCTGGCAATGGCGATGTGTACTTAGAGGTCCGCAAACTATCTTCTTACTTAACTCTCTCGCGTCAGAAGCTCGATGATTTGTTGCCGGCCGCAGACGTTGAAGCTGCTAGTTCAAAAAAGAAAGATCCGCGCGACTTTGCTCTGTGGAAAGCTGCCAAGCCCGGAGATCCATCATGGCCAACTCCGTGGGGACCAGGCCGACCCGGCTGGCACCTCGAATGTTCTGCAATGGCGCATCAGTATTTAGGTGAAGAATTTGATATCCACGGTGGTGGCCTCGATCTCATCTTCCCGCACCACGAGAACGAGATTGCCCAATCTGAGGCTGCGGGTTACGCCTTTGCCAAGCGTTGGTTACATAACGCGTGGGTGACAGCATCTGGCGAAAAGATGTCGAAGTCTTTGGGTAATTCACTACAGGTTCATGAACTCTTGAAAACAGTTCGCGGAATCGAACTTCGTTGGTATTTAGGTTCTGCTCACTACCGTTCAATGCTCGAGTTCTCGCATGAAGCACTTGCAGAATCTGCAACAGCGTTCCGTCGCATCGAAGGTTTCTTGACTCGCTCCGTTGAAATTCTTGGCACTCAGCCAACTCCTGTAATTAGCCAGGCATTTACCGATGCGATGAATGATGATTTAGCTGTTCCTACAGCCCTTGCCTCAATCTCTGAAGCTCTTCGAGCAGGAAATACCGCGATTACTGCGGGAGATACCGCTGTTATTGAAGCATCTGCCAATGAGATTCGTGGAGCACTGGAAATCCTGGGCTGCGATCCCTTTGATCCGGCTTTCTCTTCTGCGACAGAGAGTGAAGACCTCACGGCAGCGCTCGATGGCACCATCAAGTTAGCGCTGGAACAGCGCACTGCAGCGCGCGAGCGTAAAGATTTCGCCGCATCTGATGCAATCCGTGATGGGTTATCCGCACTTGGAATTACTATTGAAGACACTGCACAAGGGCCACGTTGGTCGATTACTGGAAATGGAAGTAAATAACGATGGCCGGTAATGCAAAACCACGCGGCGCAGTTCGGAAATCGAAGAAGGGCCCAACATCGGGCACTGGCGGAAATAATAAGCGTCGCCTCGAAGGTAAGGGTCCAACACCAAAGGCGGAAGACCGTCCCTATCACGCAGCTGCAAAACGTAAGAAAGCTGCTGAAAAAACGGCTGCAAAGAAGCCAGCTGGTGCACCACGTAAGTTTTCTAAGGGCGATGCACCTCGCGGTGAAATCGTGGCAGGTCGCAACGCAGTTCTAGAAGCGCTGCGCGAATCAGTTCCGGCAACTGAGTTGTTAGTTGCACGCAGCATTGATGTCGATGATCGCGTTGCAGAGTCACTTCAGATTGCTTTGAACCACGGACTTTCTATCCGCGAAGCACACCGTGCTGAAGTAGAAGGAATTTCACCCAACAGCCAAGGAATCATCCTCGCGATTAAGCCTTACCAATATTCTTCCTTTGAAGAAATTATTCAGCGCGCTAAGAAGCCGATGTTGCTTGTGGCACTTGATGGCGTAACTGATCCGCGTAACTTGGGTGCCATTGTTCGTAGTGCTGCAGCCTTTGGTGCTTCAGGTGTCTTGATGACCGAACGTCGCGCTGCAGGAATGACAGCGTCCGCGTGGAAATCTTCTGCAGGAGCAGCAGCTCGTCTGCCCATCGCACAGGTAACAAACCTTGCACGCACTATCGATGAAGCAAAGAAGTTGGGCTGCTTTGTTGTGGGCCTTGATGGAGAATCCGATACCTCCATCGCAGATATGAAGGTTGCCACTGAAAACATCATGGTTATCGTGGGTTCTGAAGGTAAGGGCCTGGCTCGCCTCACACGTGAAAAGTGCGATCTGATTGTCTCTATTCCTATCAGCGCATCTACTGAATCTCTCAACGCATCTGTTGCTACATCTATCGCGCTGTACGCAGTCGATGAGGCACGCCGTAAGGGCTAAGTAGTTATGGCATTTAAACGTTTCATTGTCTGTGGAGATTCATACTCTGAAGGCATGACCGATGAGATCATTGATGGTAAATATCGCGGATGGGCCGATCGCGTTGCCGATGTCATAGCGCAATCCAAGGCCGACTTCACCTATATGAATTTAGCTGTGCGCGGAAAATTAATTGGTCAAGTTGTTGAAGATCAGATTCCAACTGCACTTGCCTTTGTGACAGGTGCTGACACACTAGTTTCATTCCACGCAGGGGCTAATGATGCGCTACGTCCGGGATATCAAGCCTCGATTGCAATTCCGCTTTATCAAGAAGCGGTGCGATTGGTTGCTAAGTCCGGTGCCACCGTCATGCTCTTTACGGTTTTGGAAGATACCGGCGCCAAGGGTAAGGGTTCTCAAATTTGGCAGAAGCGTTTCTCAGAATTTAATAACGGTGTGCGAGCAGTGGGTGCTGAAGTTGGCGCGCTTGTTATCGATGCCAATCAAGAGACATTTTTTAGCGATAGCCGCTTCTTAGCCTTTGATCGCTTGCACCTGAATGCTGAAGGTCATAAGAGATGCGCTGATGCAGTGCTCGAAAGAATTGGGCTTCCCTTTGATCCTGCATGGCGCACACCGTTGCCACCTGCAAAGAAAACTCCAGTAATCATTCAGAAGGTAATTACCGTGGCCTGGTTCGTCACCTTTGCGCTGCCGTGGGTGGTGCGTCGCTTGTTGGGTAAATCCTCAGGAGATGGGCGTAGCGCTAAATACCCAACCCCTGTGAAGTGGCCTCTTCGTTAAATACTTCACTAGCTTTTCGGTTCGGGCTCTAAAGAGCTCTCACTGTCCAGGTGAAGCTGTAAGTACCGCCAGATACTAGGTATGCAGGCAGCGTATCTGGACCACAGGAAGCTGTTCCAACGCCGCGGTGTGCAGCGTCGATATGAACAATCGTATTTCCTGTTGGAACCAATTCAACATCGTGGGTTGCATCAGCTAGCTGCGTTGCTCTAAACGGTGTTGCAGATACCTGACGTGGCTTATCAAGATCGATACGCACACCGTTACCTGCGTTATCAGTGAGCGTGAACCAACGAACACCTGCATGTCCGCCGTTTTCTTGTGGGCGTACGTATGGAACATATTGCTCGGCAACAGCTGATTCCCACTTGTGGACGCGCCCAATCTTGCGATCTGGGTAGTTCTCGTATGAACCAATACCGAAGTAGGTGTAGTTACTTAACGCGCCATCGATTTCGAAGTTGATACCGATACGAGCTAAATCCGTGAATTGCTTAGGAACAGTGACCGTCTCTTTCACTGAGTAGCCACCGGCAACAGGTGTGACAAGTTGAACCTGCTTGACCTTATAGCCGGTACTGGTCTGCCATTCGCTGGTTACCTTGTATGACTTAGCAGTCTCGGTAATGATGCAATCGGTGCGTTCTAGTTCGCGGACTCCATATTGCTCCCACTTAGTTGCAATATGTGCGATGCGATCGTTATCAGTTGGTGCGCGCCAGAGTGAAAGTTCTGGGGCAACTACGCCGAATGGAATCTGGATTTCACCTGCATCATTGACTGCTTTCGCAAAGAGGTCGCTGGTCTTGGCAACTGCGATTGTCTCTTTCCGAGATGGAAGAGCGAATTGGTTCCAGGCAACTTCATGTCCGGCAGGTGACCAATCGGTCCGGTTCTTCTGCACAACGGTGAAGTTGATGAATCTTTCGCCGGTTCCATCTGGCTTGAGCAAGACCTTTGATTTAATTGAGATCTTCGCACTCTTCTGTGGGGCAATCTTTGGCAAGGTGATCTTGCCGCTATCAATCACTTCTCCGTTACGGTTGATGCTCCAATAGCATTCAAAATCAGCTAGATCCTTGAAGAATTGGCGGTTGGTGACAGTAAATGATCCTGTTGCTGCCTTAGTTGTTGAGATGACGACAGGCGAAGCAATCGCCTTCATCTCACTCATTGCCGGCTTCGGTGTGCGATCTGGGAAGACCATTCCATCGCAGACAAAGTTTCCATCGTGGCGGGTTTCGCCGAAGTCTCCGCCGTAGGCAGAGCGCTTGGTGCCATCAGGCATTGTCTGTTCAATTCCGTGATCCCAGAACTCCCAGATAAATCCACCCTGCAAGCCTGGTGTTGAGTGGATGGCATCCCAATACTCTTTAAGAGTTCCATTGGAGTTACCCATCGCATGCGAGTACTCACACATAATCAATGGGCGATCTTGCTTGCCTGATTTAGCGTAGGAAAGAATCGCTTTGATAGATGGGTACATCGGGCTGACAACATCGGTGAGTGAATGTCCGCCGCGCCAATCTCCGTTGATGCCACCTTCGTAGTGCAGTGGACGTGATGGATCGAGTGCGCGGGCAAAGGCAGCTGCTGCCTCGTGGTTCTGACCGCGACCTGACTCATTGCCAAGTGACCAGAAGATTACGGATGGGTGGTGCATATCGCGCTGCACCATACGGCCAACGCGTTCAACGAAAGCGGACGCGTAACGTGGGTCATTGGAAATGGAATCGTAGAAAGCGTGAGATTCAATATTTGCTTCATCAATGACATAGAAGCCGAGTTTGTCGCAGAGATCGTAGAAGGCAGGATCGTTAGGGTAGTGCGATGTGCGCACAGCGTTGAAGTTCCAACGTTTCATTTCTAGTAAGTCTTGGCGCATATCATCACGGCTTAGTACGCGACCAGTGAGGCGATTGAAGTCATGGCGGTTTACACCGTAGATGTAGACAGCCTTACCGTTGATAAGAAGCTCACGTCCCTTAATGACGACAGAGCGGAAACCGATCTTCTGCTGTGAAACTTCAACCACTGTTCCAGTCGGGCTGATGAGTTCAATGCGAAGTGTGTAAAGGTGAGGGGTTTCAGCAGACCAGGCTGCGACTTTTGGAATAGCTGTTTCAAGAACGATACGACCGGGCCATGGCTGCTTGAGGGCAACGAGCGCTTGGCGGTCACTCTCTGGAATCGAGCCATCCCAAAATTCGCCCGCAAAGTGTTTGCGGTTGGCGTTGATCATCTCTGCTGTCATTTCGGTCCAGATTGGAGCAACATGCTTAGTAAGTGATTGTGAAAGCTGTGCGCTCTTTACTTTAGGTAGCTCTTCGATAAATGTACGCAAGGTGTATCCATCAGTGCTCTTACCGTTTATGGAACCGATGATCGCTTCGACCTTGAGTGTTCCGGTTGTGCCATCTGCCTTGAGACCTGCAGTCGTTGCGAAGCGTTCGATAAAGACATGTTCGGTTGCGTAGAGTTTTACCGAACGAGTGATACCGCCGTGCCACCACTGATCTTGATCCTCAATGTAAGTAGCATCAGACCATTTGGTGACCTTGACCTGCAGGTTGTTCTTACCGCGCTTGATAAGTCCTGTGATATCAAACTCTGCAGCAAGGCGAGAGTCTTTGGTTAGACCTGCTTCGACGCCGTTGACGGTAACGAGTGCAACGGACTCATATCCACCTAAGTGCAACACGATGCGCTTTTCATCCCATGATGATGGAATCTCGAAGTCGCGTTCGTAGACACCGGTTGGATTAAGTACAGGAACTTCTGGCGCAATGTGATCCCATGGCATCTGCACATTGGTGTAGATAGGTTTATCAAAGAAGTCATCACTCGTTGGTTGCATTGTCCATAAACCTGGAACAGGAATCTTGGTCCAACGCTTACGTGAATCATCCGTAGGTGAGTTCAGTAATTGAAAGCGCCACGTGCCATCGAGTGAAATAGTTTCCAGGTGCTCAATACTGAGCATCCCTAGACGATTGATTGAATTGGTCTCGGGGCTCATCCAGTAGTTAGGCAACATGGCATGAATCCTCTCACCTGAAGTTGAATAAGAGAATGTAAAAAGCGTCCTCTAAAGTGTTGATTTCCAAGGTGAAATTGCCGATTTTTACTATCTGCCAATAACTGCCATAATTACGCCCGCAATACGCCTCCCTAGCTCAGTGGTAGAGCAGCTCACTTGTAATGAGCAGGTCATCCGTTCAATCCGGATGGGGGGCTCCAGAATTACTCCAATGCAAGCGATAAGGAGTGCAGATGTCAGATAACGCATCGCCTCAAAACGCATTTGATGATCTGTGGGCCGCCAATGGCGAATACCAGAAGACATTTAAATACTCAGAACTCACAGGATCTGCAGCTCGTGGATTAGCCATTGTCACCTGTATGGATTCGCGTATCAATCCTTTATCGGTAGTTGGTATGCGCTCAGGGGACGCGAAGATTCTTCGCAATGCTGGCGCTCGCGTTACCGAAGATGTTTTACGTACCTTAGTTCTTGCCACATACCTTCTTAACGTCAATCGCATCTTGGTGATGCCACACACTGATTGCAAGATGGCTGAAAATGATGAGGCCGATTTCCATAAGTTGATTGATGAACAATATGGCGTCAATACCTCGAGCCTAGAATTCCGCACAACGCGAGATCAGCGCGGAGCACTTGCATCTGATTTAAATCGTATTCGCTCATACCCGCTACTTCGTGAGGGCGTTGTTGTCGCTGGCGCAATTTACGATGTGAAGACGGGAACCATTACCCCGTACGAGGGTTAATTAAACTCTTTCCGGCGCATCGGCATGCGAGTTACCGGAAAACTTAAATCCTCCAAAAATTCACGGATATGTAACTGCGCTAGAGCTGGTTTCTCTTTGATAAACCCGTGCGAAGTGCCAGGAAGAACGGCGAGCTGCCCTAGCGGAATATTCTCAAAGAGCTCGATGGTGTGGGTATGAGCAATAACATCATCATCACCTGCCATTACCAGTACAGGACACTCAATCTTTGCTAAATCTGACGTTATTAAATTTGGTTCTGTGCGCCAGATAGTGATCATTCGCTCTATCTTCTGCGCGAGAGTTTCTGGAGCATCAGGTGAAGTTCTGTTGTACTCCTCTTGATCTTCGGCAGAGACAACTCCGTCAAAGTCAGGTAGAGGCAGGGTTCCGCTGTGGTGAAAATTTGCACCAAGTGTGACAACAGATTTCACGAGTTCGGGGCGCTGGATTGCAAGCAAGAGCGCGATGATTCCGCCATCGCTATAGCCAATCAGATGCGCCGGTTCTTTCACGACAGTCTCGAGATAACCAATCGCTTCATTCACTTGATAATCAAAGTGCAAACTACCTACGCGATCACCAGTAAAGCCATGTGCGGTGCGGTCATAGGCAAATGGATGGAATTGATCTTCAACTGCTGGAAGGATTTCAGTATCCCAATGCGATGTTTGACTTAAGCCGCCGTGGAGAAGAAGAACTGCTTCGCCATTGTTATCCCACTCGTATGAATAGACCTGGTGTCCATTAACGTCGAGATATTGAGCCACTTAGAGT
Organism: Candidatus Planktophila sp.; assembly: GCA_040402355.1. Taxonomy (GTDB): domain Bacteria; phylum Actinomycetota; class Actinomycetes; order Nanopelagicales; family Nanopelagicaceae; genus Planktophila. The sequence continues at coordinate 33,898 of JBBAMT010000004.1, forward strand.
GAATCCATAATGTGGCGGTTACCGCGATCGTAGGTGACGTAGTTCCAGGTCCAGTCAGCCATTGTGCCAATCTTGTTACGCCCACCTAAGAGATAGAAGACGTGCAGGAAGAGCCAGGCAAACCAAGCTGGGGCTCCCACCATTCTAAATTTTCCAACTTCGACAACAGCCTTGTGACGACCGATCGTGGCCATCGATCCCTTATCGCGATATTTAAATGCTTTGAGCGGCTGTCCGGCAGCTTTGCGAAGAATCTGTTTTGCAACCCATTTACCTTGCTGCAGCGCAACCGGTGCAACCATTGGATAGAAGCGACCGTCAGCAGTGCGCGTGCCGTTGATATCGCCAATAGCCCAGATATTTGGGTAATGGCTAACTTCCAAATTCTCATCACAATCGATACGAGATCCAACGATTGGCAAGTTCAATAGCTCCGCACTTGGTTCGCCCTTAACGCCGGCAGCCCAAATTGTGATCTCTGCAGGAATTGGTTCGCCCTCTTGAAGAATAATTTGGCGCGGTTTAATTTCACGTACAGCAGTGTGTGTCTTCACGATGACACCTAATTTATGTAAATCAGATTCGGCGCGATCTGATAACTTCTTACTAAACATTGGCAAGATTCGTGGCCCTGCTTCAATGAGATAGATATCCATATGTTCGGCAGCATGCGCCATATCGTTCTTTAGAGGACCGCGCTTGAGTTCGGCAAGTGCTCCGGCCATTTCAACGCCAGTTGGTCCGCCACCTACAACAGCAATAGATAGGCGAGTGTCATCTTCAAAACGGCAGAGATCTTCAAATCGGCGTAGAACTTCGGCGCGAATCATGAGTGCCTCGTGAACGGTCTTCATGCCAAGGCCATGTTCAACAACTCCTGGAACTCCAAAGTCTGCAGTTGCAGAACCGAGTGCAATTACAAGGTGGTCAAATTCGAGAACTTCAGAGGAATCGAGCTTTACATTCCTATTCTTGTGATCGACTGAGATTGCAGAACCCATGCGGAATTTCACATCTGATTTGCGCAGAGCACCGCGCACTGGGTGAGCTACGTGGTCGGCAGCAAGGGCGGCCGTTGATACCTGATAAAGCAAGGGAAGAAATGTCTGATAGTTATGGCGGTCAACGAGTGTGACATCAGCTTTACCTGCCAAGGCGCGGGCCACATTGAGGCCGCCAAAGCCTGCGCCAAGGATGACCACGCGCGGGCGGTTAGTAGAAGGCATGGGGTGAGTCTATTCTCTGATGTATGGATACGCAGAATCTTGACCGTTTATACCTCGTTACTGGTGCATCAGGTTATGTCGGTGGGCGGCTCGTACGCGATTTAATCCGCGATGGGAAGCGAGTGCGCGTCTTGGTACGCGATGCGAAGAAATTACAGGGTCAGAGCTGGTCGAAAGATGTAGAAATCATCGTGGGTAATGCGAGCAATTCGCAAGACCTCGACCGCGCGCTCGCAGGAGTTCACACCGCCTATTACTTACTGCACTCTATTGGCACATCACATGATTTTGGAAAGCTCGAAGCATCAATGGCGCGCGGCTTTGCAATGGCAGGAGAACGCGCACATGTACAGCAGATTATTTATTTAGGTGGAATCGCTAATGATAAGAACCGCAGCCGCCATTTAACTTCCCGAATGAATACAGGAATTGAGTTAGCATCATCGACAATTCCGGTCCTGGAAATGCGTGCCGGCATCATTATCGGTTCTGGTTCAGCATCCTTTGAGATGTTGCGCCACCTCACTCACCGCCTGCCCATCATGACAACACCTAAGTGGATTGCGAACCGCACTCAACCGATTGCAATTCGCGACGTTCTCTACTACCTACGTAGCGCAGCCGATCTTCCGAAACCCGTAGATCAGGTCTGCGATATCGGTGGCCCGGAAGTTGTTTCCTATGCAGTAATGATGCAGAGCTTTGCTCAGATTTCGGGCTTGCGTAAAAGAATCATTATCAAAATTCCAGTACTTACTCCAAAACTTTCTAGTTTATGGATTGGCTTTGTTACCCCTGTGCCAACGTCGCTTGCGCGCCCCTTGGTTGAATCTCTGATTAGCGAAGTAGTCGCAGATCCCGAGAAGAGCATCACACCGATAATTCCGCTGCCTCCAGAAGGCTTACTTACTGTTTCGCAGGCTATTCACCTAGCTCTTACGCGCACTGCAGAGAATTCGATTGATACGCGCTGGTCTGATGCCGCTTTTCCAATGGCACCGTGGCAGAAGGCGCAGAGCGATCCGGATTGGGCGGGCGAATTAACTTTGAAAGACCATCGTGAATTTCTCACGGATGTTCCTGTGAAATATATCTGGGAACAGATTGAAGGAATCGGCGGAGACCGCGGATGGTTTGGTTCCGGATGGCTCTGGTATTTACGTGGTCTCATTGATCGCATGTTGGGTGGAGTTGGAATCCGTCGCGGCCGACGTGACCCACATCATCTGCGCATTGGCGACAGCCTCGACTTCTGGCGCGTTGAAGCACATGAACCTGAAAAACATTTACGTCTCTATGCCGAAATGATTCTTCCCGGAAAAGCCTGGCTGGAATTTAACCTTTCGGTAAAAGATGGAAAGACGCTCCTTGTACAAGATGCACTCTTTGAACCGCGCGGATTAGGTGGCCAGCTGTATTGGTATCTCGTTTCACCATTTCACTTCTTTATCTTTCCGACGATGGGTCGCAATATTGTGAAAGCTGCGAGAAAAGCGCACTCCGCTTAAATCCCACACTTTTATCTCTTTCAATCTAAGATTGGAACATGTCTGCGCTAGAAAGTAATGAGACGGCTGGTTCTTCATTGACCGAACTCGAAACGCGCATCCTCGACTTCGAACGTAATTGGTGGCGCTTTGCTGGTGCGAAAGAGACTGCCATCAAAGAGCTCTTCGACCTCACCGCTCCTCGTTACTACCAACTTCTCAACGACCTCATCGATCGCGATGATGCCCTCGAGGCCTCTCCGATGCTGGTCAAGCGCCTGCGCCGCCTGCGTGAAGCCCGCATGGCCGCCCGAACTTCTAGATAACTAACGGCCTTAAGGGCCTCTCCCTTCGAAAATGGGGATAAAACACATTTTCTACGGGAGGACCCATTCGGCCTGCCCTCCGTTTTGCACCTGGGATTAACTACCTCTAGATTTAGTGTTAGCACTCGGGGGTCGAGAGTGATAATCACTCAAACGGCGCATCCGGACAAGTTATTAATAGGAGCTAACAACTATGGCAAAGCAGATTGCCTTTAATGAAGAAGCCCGCCGCGGATTAGAGCGCGGAATGAACGTACTCGCAGATGCAGTCAAGGTAACCCTTGGGCCCCGCGGACGTAACGTCGTACTTGAAAAGAAGTGGGGCGCACCAACTATTACCAACGATGGCGTCTCGATCGCTAAGGAAATTGAACTCGATGACCCTTGGGAGAAGATCGGCGCAGAGCTCGTTAAGGAAGTTGCCAAGAAGACAGATGATGTCGCAGGCGATGGAACAACGACTGCAACCGTTCTTGCTCAGGCGCTCGTTCGCGAAGGTCTTCGCAACGTGGCAGCAGGATCAAACCCAATGGCACTCAAGCGCGGAATTGAAAAAGCAGTAACTGCCATCGTTGCCGAGCTTGGCGCAATGGCAAAGAGCGTCGATTCCAAGGAACAGATCGCAGCAACTGCCTCAATCTCTGCAGCAGATGCGACTATCGGCGAGATGATCGCTGAGGCAATGGATAAGGTCGGTAAAGAAGGCGTTATTACTGTTGAAGAGTCAAACACATTTGGACTCGAACTCGAACTCACCGAAGGTATGCGCTTCGATAAGGGTTATGTCTCCCCATATTTCGTCACAGATACAGATCGTATGGAAGCAGTTCTGGAAGATGCTTACATCTTGATCACAAGCGGCAAGATTGGAAATATCAAGGAGCTTGTACCTATTCTTGAGAAGGTCATGCAATCAGGTAAGCCACTTGCCATCCTCGCTGAAGATATTGAAGGCGAAGCCCTTGCAACTCTCGTCGTTAACAAAATCAAGGGAACATTTAAATCAGCTGCTGTTAAGGCGCCAGGTTTTGGAGATCGTCGCAAGGCGATGCTGCAAGACATTGCCATCCTTACAGGTGCAACAGTGATCTCCGATGAAGTTGGTCTCAAGCTTGAAACAGCAGGGCTCGAACTTCTTGGTCGCGCTCGCAAGGTCGTTATCTCTAAGGACGAGACAACAATCATCGAAGGCCTCGGAGATGAAGCGCAGCTCAAGGGCCGCGTTACACAGATCCGCACTGAGATCGAAAACTCAGATTCAGATTACGACAAAGAAAAGCTGCAAGAGCGCCTTGCCAAGCTTGCTGGAGGAGTTGCTGTCATCAAGGCAGGAGCTGCAACAGAAGTTGAACTCAAGGAGCGCAAGCACCGCATCGAAGATGCAGTCCGTAATGCAAAGGCTGCAGTAGAAGAAGGAATCGTCGCCGGCGGTGGCGTTGCTCTTCTTCAGGCAGCAACAGCAGCATTTAAGAAGCTCAAGCTCGAGGGCGATGAAGCAACGGGTGCAAAGATTGTGGAAGTTTCTATCGAAGCGCCACTGAAGCAGATTGCAGTCAACGCAGGTCTTGAAGGCGGAGTTGTTGTCGAGAAGGTTCGTAACCTCGAAGCAGGCTTCGGTCTCAATGCAGCAACTGGAGAATATGTAGACATGATTAAGGCTGGCATCATCGATCCAGCTAAGGTCACGCGTTCTGCACTTCAGAATGCAGCATCAATCGCAGCTTTGTTTATTACAACAGAGGCAGTGATTACAGATAAGCCAGAGCCAAAGGGATCAAACCCAATGCCACAAGGCGGCGGAGACATGGACTTCTAAGTCACGCGTAAAAAGTTAGAGAAGGCCCTCGAGATTAACGTCTCGGGGGCCTTCTGCTTTACGATTAGAACATGAAGACATTCGATGCGCAGCAAGTTGCTCGCGATGCCGCCCTTCTCGAGGCGGAATTTGCAACGCAGGTTGGCGACTTTGTCTCAGTTGATTTTGACGACGAAAACCGCGTTGCGACATATTTATTTATAGCAACTATCGATGGTTACCGCGGATGGCGTTGGTGCATCACCGTTGCAAAGGTTGATGAAGATGCAACCCCAACCATTTGCGATGTTGTTCTTCTGCCAGGTCCTGATTCACTTATCGCACCTGATCACATTCCTTATTTGGATCGCATCTTGCCTGAAGATATTCAGCCAGGCGTTATCGTTCCAAGCGTTCTTGAAGATACGCGTCTCGTTCCAGGTATCAACGCACTTGTGCAAGATGAAGATCTCGATGCAACGGAAACTTTTGATTTAGGTCTGATGCGCCCGCGCGTACTTTCAATCGAGGGTCGCGATCAAGCAAGTAAGCGTTGGTATTTAGGCGACCGCGGACCAAATACACCGCTGGCACAAGGCGCCCCTAAACCATGTGCATCATGTGGTTTCTTTATTCCTATCGCAGGTTCACTTCGATCAGCTTTTGGCGTATGCGCCAATGCGATTGCACCTGATGATGCCCGCGTGGTTTCAGTCGACCACGGCTGCGGTGCGCATAGCGAAGCGACCTTGTGAAGCCGAGCAAAAGGAATAGCGAAGCGACGCTTTAAGCGTAAAAACCCAGTAGCACCACCTGCGCCAAGTGCGATAAATTAGCCCCCTGCCCGAGCCCCTCGGCTACATACTCGATAGTTAATCTACGAAAATTTGAAGGAGTACCTGCGATGCCTACAGGAAAAGTTAAATGGTTCTCCCTTGAAAAAGGTTTTGGATTTATCGCATCCGATGAAGGTGAAGATGTTTATTTAGCATCATCAGCACTCCCTGAGGGCGTCTCAACTGTAAAGCCAGGCACCAAGCTTGAATTCTCTGTCATTGATTCACGTAAAGGACCTCAGGCGATGTCAGTGCATATCGTTGATGTACCGGTATCACTTGCAGAAAACTCACGAGTGAATAGCGATGACCTCGCTGCGATGATTGAAGACACCATCAAGATTTTAGATCGCGTTGGAAATGGCCTCCGTCAAGGACGCCATCCATCAGGTGCTGAAGCAGAGCGCCTTGGTCGCGTCTTGCGCGGTATCGCTTCTCAGCTAGAAGCTTAAACCTTCGTTAAATACCAGTACGGCGCGAGCGTCGTATCGAGTAACGAATACCCATTGCACCCATTACTGCGCCTACAACGCATGTCCAAATAATCTTTGACTCAGCTCCTGCTGCAATCGCAACTACTCCTGCGGCAAGCCAGCAGATAGAGCCGATAGCGATTAGAGTTACAACAGATTTGATTGACGACATAAGAGAAGAGTAATGCGAATTAAGGTCGATGAGAAAGGCAACTGGCGCTCATTTCGCCATCGCAATTTCCGTATCCTCTATCCCGCAAATGCCGCCTCCAATATCGGAACATGGGCGCAGCGCGTCGCCCAAGATTGGCTCGTTCTCGAACTCACAGATAACAATGGCCTCTACTTAGGCCTTGTCACCGCAATTCAATTTGCACCTGTGCTGCTCTTTAGCTTGCAGGGTGGCGCGATGGCAGATCGCATAGATAAGCGAAAGTTATTGATCTGGACCAATGTCATTGCAGCACTCACCTGCTACGCACTTGGAATTTTAGTTGTCACCGGCGTTATCCAGCTCTGGCATGTCTTTGTATGCGCTGCCGTTCTTGGTATTTCATCGGCGCTCGATGCACCCATTCGCCAGAGCTTTACCGCTGAAATCGTAGGAAATTCTGATGTAGCAAACGCAGTAAGCCTTAACTCAGCGAATTTTAATGCGGGGCGATTGGTGGGGCCAGCACTCTCAGGCTTCCTTATCGCGCGCTTTGATACCGGTCCATCCTTTCTTATCAATGCAACCACCTACCTCTTCGTCATTATTTCACTGCTGTTCATGCGCCCCTCTGATTTCTTTGTACAGAAGAAAGAGGAAACGCTTGGAACGATTCGCGAAGGTCTGCGTTATGCACGAACTCGCCCCGACCTCTATGTCGTGATGGCACTTGTCTTCTTTGCAGCCACCTTCGGACTTAACTTCCAAATCTTTAATGCGCTGATGGCAACAAAAGAGTTCGGGAAAGGCCCGGCCTCTTACGGATTACTTGGAACATTTATTGCAGTGGGTTCGCTCACTGGTGCGTTATTAAGCGCGCGCCTAGAGAGATTTAGAGATGCCAAGTTGGTGATGAAACTGGGCGTTCTCTTCTCCATCATTGTTATTATCTTGTCGGTCATGCCGACCTACACCTGGTACTCGTTCTGGTTGCCGGTCTGTGGAATTTCCGCGCTGACCATGTTGATTAGCGCTAACTCCTACGTGCAGGTAAATAGCGATCCGGCTGTGCGTGGGCGTGTGATGGGTATCTATCTCTTGGTCTTCATGGGTGGAACTCCACTTGGTTCTTTTCTCATTGGATATCTGACTGAAGCGATAGGAACACGCGAAACAATCGCACTCTGTGGCGGTTTCTCATTATTGATGTGCACACTCATCTGGTTCTTCTTCAAAGATAAAGTGCAATGTCCTGGCGACTTACGGGTCTCTAGTGTCCTAAAAGAACTATCTACCTAGAAGAATGAGAAGGATTAGCCCCACCAAGGTGAGCGCTGTAACAAGTCTGCGGCTCTTAAAGTTCATCGTCTGCATGTACATGTGAAGGAATGAATTGAACGATCAGGTATGAGATAAGAATCAAGACCGGAACCATGATGTAGGCACGTGATATTCCAAGGTGATCGCCCAATACGCCAAGAGCGAATGGGGCGCCACCAATAGCAAAACCGGCAGCCATTGAGCTCTTACCGATAGCTAAATCAGGGCGACCATCGCTGAGGCCAATGAGGCGGATAGAGCTAAGAGCGAATTGGCTTGAGATTCCAAGACCGATAACCAAGATTGCCGCAATACTCAACGTTAAATTATGTGAGAACCATAAAATTGCAAAGCCGAAAAATTGGGTTGCGACAAAGATCTTTAACTGTGTATCTGGTTCGTACTTACGAAGTGCTTGTGCACCGTACCAGCGGCCGATAGCCATTCCGGTGCCAAGTGCAACAATGGCAAGAGTTGAGATTGCCGGGCTGGCATTGGTTCTATCGCGCACAAGAGCTGCCGCCCAGAACGATGTAGCAAATTCGCTAGAAATTACTGCAACAAATCCAATCCAAGCAATCCAATATTTAATAGAAAGCTTTCCCTTTTGCGGGCCCTCTTCATTCGGAACGTGGCCATCGAGTGATTTATCGCGACGGACAAAGTAGAGGTAGGCAACAACGGGTAAGATAACTAACAATCCAAGGCGCCAATGAGTGCGATTGAGATTTGCAACTGATCCAATGGTGAGAGTTCCAAAGATATATCCCATCGAACCGATGCCGTTTGCTTGCATCACAGCAAAGGGAGCGCTCTTGCCGTAATGCTTATTGATCGATGTGACAAAGTTGTTGATTACAAGGGATGTTCCAAAACCTGCGATGAGGGATCCCAGGATTGTTATCTGCACTGGGGGAGAGAAGACAATAATAAAAATACCGATGCTAAAGATTCCAAGCCCCAACCAAGCGGTGTTGTCGCGACCAAAGCGGTGAGCTAGGTGCGGATTCATCAGACCGGCGATGATGGAGGCAAAGCCCATCGCTGTTCCATGCAGACCTGCAATGGTCAGTGAGGTGTGCTGGTCTGCGCGCAGTAGCGGTTGGGCGGGACCGAATCCACCGAGAAAGAAGTTAACGGCAAAGGTCTGTAGAGCGATGGTCCAGAAATAGGAATCGCGGGTAACGACGTGCGGCATTAGAGCTTAGAAACGACGAAGTCGATAGATGCTGTTAGGGCATCGATATCAGCTGGGTCTACTGCAGGGAACATTCCGATACGAAGCTGGTTCTTACCAAGCTTGCGATATGGCTCTGTATCCACAATTCCATTGGCGCGAAGAGCTGCGGCAATCTGCGTTGCATCGATGGCATCATCGAAGTTAATAGTTGCAACAACCTTGGATCGTTGTGCTGGGTCTGTCACAAAGGGAGTTGTGTAGCTGGTCTTCTCAGCCCATCCGTAGAGGCGAGATGCGGAATCCGCGCTACGTCCTGCGGCAAACTTCAATCCACCATTGGCATTCATCCACTTGATCTGCTCGTCGAGCAACATCAAGGTAATAAGAGCTGGTGTGTTGTAGGTCTGATCGAGGCGGGAATTTTCAATGGCGATTCCAAGATCGAAGAATGCTGGGATCCAGCGGTTACTTGCTTTGATCTTCTCAGCGCGCGCGATGGCAGCTGGGCTCATGAGTGCAAGCCAGAGACCACCATCGGATGCGAATGATTTCTGTGGTGCAAAGTAATAGGTATCAAATTCCTTGGCATCGACATCGAGTCCGCCAGCTGCAGATGTGGCATCGACAAGTACAAGTGCGCCATCTGTTCCTGCTGGGCGCTTAATTGGCATTGCAACACCTGTTGATGTTTCGTTATGGGTAAGTGCATAAACATCGATACCAGCTTCTGCAACTGCAGTGGGGTGTGTGCCTGGCTCAGTCTTGATAACAGTTGGTTCGCCCAGGAATGGTGCTTCCTTGGCAGCAGATGCAAACTTTGAGGAGAATTCACCGAAAACTAAGTGCTGGGAACGATCTTCAATGAGACCAAATGTTGCGATATCCCAGAATGCTGTTGATCCACCGTTGCCAAGGATTACTTCATAGCCTTCAGGCAAAGAGAAGAGTGACGCCAAACCTTCGCGGACGCTTTTAACAACGTTCTTTACCGGCTTCTGGCGATGTGATGTTCCAAGGATGTAATTGCTTCCAGGTGCGGTGAGTGCAGCTAACGCTTCCGGGCGAATCTTTGAAGGGCCACAACCGAAACGACCATCTTTTGGCTTGAGGTTATCTGGAATAACAATTGGATTCAAAGGTTCTGAGCTCATACGTCAAGTCTAAGGGTAGTACCGATGTACTTCCCAATCAGCGCTGATGTTAGGCCGCTCATAGCGCAGGCGATCATGTAAACGTGAGTAACGCCCCTGCCAGAATTCAATATTGACCGGAGTTACGCGATATCCACCCCACTGCGCAGGACGCGGAACAGTTGTTCCTTCAGGCCATTTTTCAGATGCGCCCTTGAACCGTTGTTCAAGTTCCTCGCGCGATGCAAGAGGTGCCGACTGCGCAGATGCCCATGCGCCAATCTGTGAAGACCAAGGACGAGTTGCAAAATATTCATCAGATTCTTCAGATGAAATCTTTTCCGCAAATCCACTAATCGAAAGTTGGCGCTCCATGGCATACCAAGGAAAGAGCAAAGTCACTTGTGGATGTAATTCAATCGCTTGACCTTTACGAGATCCGTAATTGGTAAAGAAGGTAAACCCACCTTGCGAAACATCTTTCAATAAAACCGTGCGGGTTGTAATCGCATCTGCGCCATTGGCATCAGTTCCGAGGGTAGAGAGCACCATCGCATTGGCCTCGACGATAAAGGCATTGGCGGCAGCTTCACTGAGCCATGAATGGAAGGCGGCAAAGGGATCGGCGGGTAACGATTCAAGACCGACCTCGCCATACGAGCGACGCATCGCTCGAATCGCATCGCGCTCAAGTTGGCCCTTGGCCTGCGGGTCTTTTTCGGTCATGGGTGTATCGAACCTCACTTTCGCTGCGAGTGCATCCCCATGGCTTGTGGTGGTGAGCACCCCTTCGCAAGGTGCAGAATTGCCCGCAGGATTACAGATTCATTATCAAAAGGGGCTCACCGTGTCAGATGATTTCAAGCCAGGTCTTGAGGGCGTAATTGCATTTGAATCAGAGATTGCAGAGCCCGATAAAGAAGGTAGCGCTCTTCGCTACCGCGGCGTTGATATTGATGATCTCGTAGGTCGCGTTTCGTTTGGAAACGTCTGGGGACTTCTTGTCGATGATGAGTTCAACCCAGGTTTACCAAATGCAGAGCCATTCCCACTGCCAGTGCACTCAGGCGATGTTCGCGTGGATATTCAATCTGCAATTGCAATGCTCGCTCCAGCATGGGGCTTTAAACCAATTCTAGATATTTCAGATGAAGAAGCGCGTAGCAACTTGGCACGTACTTCAGTCATGGTTCTTTCTTACCTTGCACAAGCAGCGCGCGGACTTTTCAATCCCATGATTCCTGAATCTGAAGTTGATAAGGCCCATACAGTTGTTGAGCGCATGATGATTCGTTGGCGCGGAGAACCAGATCCGCTTCACGTTCGCGCAATCGACGCCTACTTTGTATCAGCTGCAGAGCATGGAATGAATGCATCAACATTTACCGGTCGCGTCATCGCTTCCACTGGCGCCGATGTCTGTGCGGCACTTTCGGGTGCAATCGGTGCGATGTCAGGTCCACTTCACGGTGGAGCGCCATCACGTGTACTTCACATGATCGAAGAAGTTGAGAAGACCGGTAACGCTGAGGCTTACGTCAAGGACCTTCTTGATCGCAAGGAACGCCTGATGGGATTTGGTCACCGCGTCTATCGCGCAGAAGATCCACGCGCTCGCACATTGCGTCGCACGGCAAAGGAACTTAATGCTCCACGCTACGCAGTTGCTGAAGCACTTGAGAAGGCTGCTCTCAAGGAACTTCATGAGCGTCAACCAGATCGCGTACTTGAAACAAACGTTGAATTCTGGGCCGCCATCATCTTGGACTTCGCAGAAGTTCCAGCGCCACTCTTCACATCGATGTTTACCGCGGCTCGCACAGCAGGTTGGTCTGCACATATCCTCGAGCAGAAGCGCACCGGCCGCTTGATCCGTCCATCAGCGCGCTACGTGGGCAAGTCTCCTCGTAAGCCAGAAGATGTTCTTGGCTGGGATGCAACTGTGGAGCAGCTCCACAAGTAGTCTCTGGCTATGCGCAATATTGTCTGGTTCCGCCGAGATTTACGTATCGGTGATCACCCAGCGCTGATTGCTGCCATGGAAGGTGCCGATGAAATCGTGCCGGTATTTATCCTGGATAAACAGCAGATTAGTGAAGCAGGAAGCAAGTTACTTGCCTATATGGGTCAATCTCTGCGAGCACTTGATGAATCTTTAGGTAATCGCTTACATATTATTGAAGGCGATCAAGTAACTGTGTTGAAAGAGCTCATCGCACTCTATGACGTTAAAGAAGTTCATATCTCAGCTGAGTACGAACGATATGGCGCAGACCGCGATGCGCGAGTAGAAGCTGCCGGAATTCCACTTGTGCGCACTGGTTCTCCTTATGCAGTAGCCCCTGGCCGGGTGGTAAAGCCAAGTGATGCAACTCCATACAAGGTCTACACACCTTTCTATAAAGCTTGGTGTACTCATGGTTGGCGTGCTCCTGCCAAGACTCCTAAAGAGATTACAGCTCCGCAACCGGCCGATAAGTACCGCGCCTTCCCAGATTTTCCTATGCCTGATGGCGTGACAGTTATTGAAGCAGGCGAAGCTGCAGCACTTAAACGCTTTAAAGAATTTACTAAGAACGGTCTTGATAGCTATGACGAGAACCGTAACTTTGCTGCAATAGATGGAACATCCAGGATGAGCACTTATCTAAAATTTGGTGAGATACATCCGCGCACGCTTCTTCAGGGTCTGGGCGAAAGTACATCGCATGACACATTCCGTAAAGAGATTGCTTGGCGCGAGTTCTATGCCGATGTTCTCTTTAACAATCCCAATACTGATACTGAGTACTACGCGCCACGTTTTGCTGCGATGCGCTTTGATAAACCAGGAGCGCAATTTAAAGCCTGGTGTGAAGGTAAGACTGGCTACCCATTTGTCGATGCTGCAATGCGCCAGATGCTCCTTGAAGGATGGATGCATAACCGCACCCGCATGGTCGTTGCCTCGTTTCTCGTAAAAGACCTGCACCTCGAATGGCAGCTAGGCGAGCGCTTCTTTGCAGAGCACCTAGTTGATTATGACGTCGCATCCAATGCCCACGGTTGGCAGTGGACTGCCGGCACGGGCACTGATGCATCCCCGTATTACCGAGTCTTTAACCCCATCGAACAAGGGCGCCGCTTTGATAAAGATGGTGACTACATCCGTAAATATGTTCCTGAACTTGCCCATTTAAGCGCTGCAGAAATACACGAACCGTGGCTATTTCTCGATGGGTATTCACATGGATATCCAGAGCGGATTGTCGATCATGCCGTGGAGCGCCTTGAATCTCTCGAACGATTGCAAGAAATCAAAGCCGACAAACCTGAACAACCTTTACGAAAGTAATTATTACTTACTATTTTTAGCAACTGCAAAATATTCGCAACTTTACTTTCTATTTTCTCTTCTTTATCTTTCTCTCTAATTAGTTTCTAGCGAGAGGTAGCCACGATGTTCTTCACTAAACGTCGCGTTATTGACTACTGCCGCATCACAAGCACCAGCTGCTGATTTATCTCACTTTTCGCGTTTCACAGAATATTTGTCCACCCACAATCAAAGGAAAAGAATGTCAATTTTAAGAAAGTTAATTGCAGGAGTAGCAGTCGCTGGTCTTCTTTCGACAGTTGGAATTATTCCAGCTGAAGCACGCCCAAAGAATCTAGCTCGCGCAGTGGCACAACCTGATTGGCTCGAGCAGAATATCGATAACCCAAAGGTGCGCATCATTGAGGTAAGCACTGAACCAGGTATCTACGAACGCGGTCATATTAAGAATGCAGTGAAGTTTGTCTGGCATACAGATCTCGTTGACACTGTCAATCGCGACATCATTAGCCAAGCTAATTTCACAGCATTTGTTCAGAAGGCCGGCATCAGCGATGACACCACTGTCGTCCTCTACGGAGATAAGAACAACTGGTTCGCTGCCTGGGGCGCATGGATCTTCAACGTCTACGGTCAGAAGGATGTTCGTGTCCTCGACGGTGGTCGTGTGAAGTGGGAGAAGGATGGCCGCGCTCTTACAACTGCTGTACCAACATTTAAGGCTGGGAACTTTGTAGCCAACGCTGCAGATAAGAATCTTCGCGCCAGCCTGACTAAGGATGTTCTTCCAGTTGCAAAGAAGGCAAAGGTTGCAGCGCTCGTTGATATCCGTTCTGCCGATGAATTTAGCGGAAAGATCTTTGCTCCAGCAGGATTCCAGGAACTCGCTGTTCGTGCTGGACATATCCCAGGTGCTGTCAATATTCCATGGGGCCTGAATGTCAATGCTGATGGAACCTTCAAAACTGTTGCAGATCTCAAGAAGCTCTATGCAGATAAGGGAATTACTGGAACGGATCAGATCATTACCTACTGCCGTATCGGTGAGCGATCATCTCTTACATGGTTCGTTCTGAGTGAAATCCTGGGATTCCAGAAGGTCAAGAATTACGATGGATCATGGACTGAGTACGGAAATTCAGTCGGTGCACCAATTGATAACCCAGCTGGAACTATTTGGGGAGCTGCATAATTTCTACCCTTCCTACACAGAGCGGTGACCCTGGAATTTCTAGGGTCGCTGCTTCTGCGTGGACTCGTAAGGAGAAGGTTCGTACCGCAATCTCCTTCGTAGTCATCGCAGCTCTGCTTTTCGTAGCTTTTGTTCTCTCCTCTAATACCTCTAACTCAACTGCGCCAATCTCACTTCTGATTGGGATGAGCCTTGGTTTATTACTGGAACGAGGTCGCTTCTGTTTCTTCTGCATCTTCCGTGATGGCATCGAGGATAAGAACACCACTCCCTTTCTATCAGTCCTTGTCGCAATCGCAACAGGTTCAATTGGCTACGCACTCGTTTTTGGACAGTTCTTACCTGATACCAGCACTGATCGACTTCCCCCTGTTGCACATATCGGACCAGTCAGCTGGGTCTTGGTAGTTGCAGCATTTGTCTTTGGAATCGGAATGTCGTTATCTGGCGCATGCATCAGCGGGCATCTCTATCGACTCGGTCAAGGATATCTTCGAGCAATTCCCGCACTTATTGGAACTCTCATTGGTTTTGTTCTTGCATTCCTTTCTTGGAATTGGCTCTACCTCAACGCAATCTCTGATGCGCCAACAATCTGGTTGCCGCATTACGTAGGTTATTCAGGTGCGCTTCTAATTACCTTGGCTGCTCTACTTCTCCTTGCCTTCGTAGCTATACGAAAAGGCACAAATTCAGATCCCATCCGTAAGGCAGCTGTCGCACCGCTCTCTCTTTCAGGAACGCTCAAGAGTCTGATCACAGATCGCTGGAGCCCCATTGCAACAGGAGCTATCGTCGGAGTTCTTGGAACTGTGGCGTATCTTCGCGTTGAACCTCTTGGCGTCACGCGCCAACTCAGCACTACTGCTCGAACATTTATGGATGCCCGCGGAATTGGAACTGAGACCCTAGTAGGCCTTGATCGCATGGCGGGATGTATTGCAGTTGTTGCCGAGACTATTACCAATAACGGTTGGTTGGTCCTCGGAATTGTCGGAACCTCATTCGCTGCAGCGCTTGCTGGAGGTCGCTTTAAGTTCTCTCGCCTCACACCAACAAATACCGGCACCGCTCTCATCGGCGGGATCTTGTTGGGCTGGGGTTCTATGATTTCACTGGGCTGCACAATCGGTGTGCTCTTATCCGGAACGCAAGCATTTGCGATCTCAGGATGGGGCTTCTTCGCCTTTGTATTTCTCGGAAGCTACGTCGGAATCAAATTGAAATTTCACACGACGGGCTGAGCCTGAACAACTCCCACGCCAGTCCTCTTGGCCTCATACATCGCAGCATCGGCACGCTCTAATAGATTTGATTTTCCATCGTTGTAGACATGCCCGATGCTTACCCCGATTTTGATGGAGTGGCCTTCAATTAAGAACGGGTAACTACATGTTGCTTGTAGCGCATAGGCAGCTTCAAGGGTCTCTTCATAATTTCCAGTAACTAGAACTCCAAACTCATCTCCACCCAGGCGCGCAAGGACAGAGCCAGTAGGAAGTGATCGGGTAAACCGCTGGGCAACGTGTTGGAGAACGAGATTGCCAACCTCGTGGCCGAATTGATCGTTGACTGGTTTAAATTCGTCGAGATCAAGTAAGAGCAGTGCACCTTCACTCTTTGAAAATGAAGAGAGCTCGGCAATCAACCGGCGGCGATTGGGAAGACCTGTCATCTCATCGGTGCGGGCAAGCACCTTCTCTTCACCTAAGTTCTTCGCCTGTCTAATAACAATTGTCATGCGGATAAAGGCTAAGAAGAGTGTGGCGATGGTGGGAGCGACAATGTAGAGCGGAAATATTCCAGGTCGCAGTGCGATGAGCGCGAGAAGTGTGGGGCTTATAAAGACAGAGAGTGCGAGAAAGACCGGATGAATTGTGACATCGCGATCGTTCTTACTCTGTGGCAACCAGAATGAAGATGCAATCAGAACAATGCCGATGAGCCAGCCATCATCGGTAATTTGGCCAAAGCGATATGTGCCATTGACTGCTAGCCAGAGATAGAGCAGGTCGGATGCGGAGAAGAGAACGACTCCAAGGAAGAGAACTGTTGCCCGAACGTGAAGTCGATGGGTAACAAGGGCCACTGAGGCGATAATCAATAAGAGAAGATCGCAGATGGGGAAGAGGAGTGAGAAGAATTGATCTTGGATATCGATGAGCGATTGTGGAAATACTTTCGATAAAAACAGTGCGGTAGTGATGGAAGAAATTCCTAGGCCGAAGATAGCTGCATCGAGTAGTTCTAGCGGGTTCAGCCGGCGTCCTCGCGTAAGAGATCTCGGGATAGCGATAAGTGCCAATGGATAGAAGAGGGTGTAGCTGATTTGCGCCAGTAGCTCAGAACTTGCGGGGAGAGAGTGGAAATCCCCATAGCTATTGAGGAATGAACCCACGCCCCAGAAAATAATTGCCAGAGTTGATGCTGCCAGTGCGATTGGATCGTTGCTCAGTGGTGATTGGGAGATACTGATAACTGCAGCAATCCAGATTGCGTTATAGAGAATGAGATCTATCAGGGAAGACCGGCCTGAGAAAATTAATTTGTGAGAGATATGCGAAGTCAGAAGATAGATGGGAAGCCAGCGCAGTACTCGGTACACAGAGCCAAGTAAATAAGTAAGGCTCCCACCAATAAAATAGGGGAAGCCTTACTTCTTAATTGTGAGAGTTTATTGAGTTAGAAGCCCTTTGCGCAGAGCAGGTTGGCTGATGCCTTTGCATCTGCGGCATTGGTCTTGAGCTGACCTGGAGCGCTCAAAAGTAGCGCCTTCTTAGATTCAAGGTCCTTCACCTGTGTTGCAAGCTTGGTCTTTGAACCACTGAGAACAAGAACAGCGTTAGCAAGCTTTGAGATGGCAGTGGCTAACTTCTGCTTCTCTGCAGGAATTGTCGATGCGTTCATCGTTGCTTGGAACTGAGTTACAGAAGCGCGAGCTTTTTCAAGTGCTGCAGTCGTACTGGCAAGTGCTGCCGCTGCTGCTACATATTCAGCATCAAGTGCGACAGTTTGATCGGCAACATTTGCAAGGTCTGATACAGCCTTAGTGGCTGCTTGGAACTGAGTTACTGCTGTGAGGCACTCAGCCGATAGCCAGGTGAGCTTTGAATTCTTTACCAATGGGTTCTTTGCACACTTGTACTTATAGCCTGAAACTGATGTAGTCGCATTGACCTTAGAACAGGCAACGCCGTTGCTGATCTTTGCAGCAGCAGATGCTGGAACTGCAGAGATGCCACCGGCGACAAGAATTGCGGCTACGAGTGAGATTGATACTTTGCGAAACATAGAGTCCTCCATTGGATACGGCGTAATGGTATCTAGCGATTCTTGCGATTTGAGCGTAACTCGGCGGTATCGCTATTGAATTTCATGTGAATTAGCATGGTCTGACGTCCTGTATGATTATCCCATCGACGCACCCCGCATCGATGTACTTCCCCCCAAAGTGCGCCAGATGGCCACTTACTTGCGAGTCTTATCAAGACCCTGATGGCGCTGTTTGTTAGTAGTAATTAACCAGCCTTAAGTCCATCTAACCGAGACGCGCTTGTCGTCTCGATTGGTGTTGAATTTTCATGTCCCTACAAACTCGTTCTGCTGCGCCCGGAAAAGCTCGTCGCGCCGCCAAAGGTAAGCCCCGCCATACAACTGCTGAGAAGGCCGCCCGCAAGGCAGTCGTCGCAAAGCCAGCCGCTCGCGGAAGCGAAAAGCGCTCTGCTCCTGTAAAGGATGCAGCCTCAGCCGCCGCACGCACATCAGCTAAGACCACCCGATATTCAGATCGCGAGACAGGTACAAAGAAAGAAGTACGTATCGCAGATCGCTCCAAGCTTCGCGCACAACGTTTCCAAGAGCGCACAGCCTCAAAGTCGAAGAACATTGAAGGTGCTCCAAAGGGCAACCCACGACAGAGTCGTGAAGAGCGCACCTTTGAAAAGCCAAATAAGGCATTTAAGCCATCCGGAGAACGTCCGGCAAAGACTTTCAAACCAGCAGGAGAGCGACCAGCTACTAAGCCACAGTCACGCGCTGCAAAATTTATTGCAGATCGTACAGAACGTGCAGAGCGACCATTTCGTCCAGAGCGTTTAGAGCGCCCTGCGAAGTCTGATGTTCGCCCAACAACACGTCGCGAAGCGGTAAAGGCGAAGGTTGCTCACTCTGATGATGGCCGTCCAAACTTCGTTCCTCAGAAGCGCGAAAAATATAATCCTTCAGCACCGCAGTCAGCTGCGCAGCGTCGCGGAGATTCTCCACGCACACCTGCAAAGCCACCACGCGATCGTCGCAACGATTCACGTAATGAATCACCAGCGTATGCACGCGATGATTTCCGCGCTTCAAAGACACATAACAAGGCAGCGGTCGATTTCGGCGCTGACGATAATTACATTTCAGTTAACCTAGCGGACGCAAATCTCGTAGAAGCAACGCCACTGACTGAAGTAACAACATCATTTCGCGATCTTGGTATTGCACCAGCGCTCGCAAATGCACTGAGTGCACAAGGAATCATGCATCCATTCCCAATCCAGATTGCAACTTTGCCCGATGCACTTGCCGGCCATGACATCTTGGGACGTGGACAGACTGGATCAGGAAAGACTCTTGCCTTCAGCCTTGCACTCCTTACAAATATTTCAAATAAGACAGCGCGCCCTCATAAGCCACTGGCACTTATCTTGACCCCTACTCGCGAACTCGCACAGCAGATCGACGAAGTTCTTCGTCCCCTTGCCCGCGCAGTTGGACACGAATCAGTTGTTATCGCAGGTGGAATGCCATATGCAAAGCAGATCACTGCAATGCGTAAGGCGACAGCAATCTTGGTTGCTACCCCTGGTCGTTTGATCGACCTTCTCAACAAGAATGAAGTTCAGCTCGATCAACTTCAAATTACTGTTCTTGATGAAGCAGATCAGATGGCTGATATGGGCTTCCTTCCTGTAGTTAAGGAAATTCTTGATCAGGCACATCTTGATGGTCAGCGTCTCTTGTTCTCAGCAACTCTCGATCGCGGTGTTGATTCACTCGTTCGTCAGTATCTCAAGAACCCAAAGACTCACTCATTGCAGAATGACCGCGCCTCTGTTTCAACAATGGAGCACCACGTTCTTCAGATGCACCCAGGCGATAAAGATGACATCACATCGCAGATTGCAGCTCGTAATGGAAAGACAATTCTCTTCGTAAAGACTCAGCGCGGTGCAGATCGTCTTGCTGACAAGCTTGCCAACGCCGGTGTTCCAGTTGGCGCACTACATGGTGGAAAGTCACAGGCAGTTCGTACCCGCACACTTGCGCTCTTCAAGGAGCAAGAGAACTCTGCGCTCGTCGCAACTGATGTTGCAGCACGCGGAATCCACGTTGATGGAATCTCACTCGTTGTTCACGTCGATCTTCCACAAGATCACAAGGATTACCTCCACCGCTCAGGTCGTACAGCTCGCGCTGGCGAATCAGGAACTGTCGTTACCTTGTCATCATCAAAGAATCAGCGCGCAGTATCAGGTCTTCTCTCACGCGCAGGTGTGACTCCAAAGTTCCACGATGTGCGCCCACTCGATGAAAAACTTATGGTGATTACCGGGGCGCAAGAGCCATCAGGTGTTCCATATGTTCCACCAGTAATGGAGCGCAAGGCTTCATCAGGTGGATCACGTTCAGGCGGCGGATACCGAGGTGGTTCAGGTAAGTCCGGCGGATACCGTGGTGGCAATAGCCGCCGCAGCCGCTAATTAGCTAACTAACGCTGCTTCTTACGAACATTCATTCCGATCTGGCGTACAAATTTTCTTGGAACAGTTGAGATAACTGCAACAAGAAGTTTGTACTGCCAGCCAGGAATGCTTACTGGCTTATTGGCCACAGCATCTATCCATGATTGCTCAACCAATGTATCTGAGTTGAGCCACATAAATCTTGGCAGACTTCCCATCTTCATTCGCCCGCGCTCGTGAAATTCGGTGCGGGTAAAACCTGGGCAGAGCGCTGAGACTTTCACACCACTGCTAGCTAATTCAGTGTTGAGGGATTCAGAGAGCACGGTCAGATATGACTTGGCAGCGCTATAGGTACCACCTGCAATAAAGCTAGCAACAGATGAAACGTTAATGATAATTCCTGAATTGCGCTGCTTCATTCCTGGAATCGCTGTGTGCATCAAGCGCATAGGAGTGCGGACCAAGACATCAAACATCTGCTGTTCCGCATCCAGCGCACTTGCGCTAAATGCCTTATTGATTCCAAATCCTGCATTGTTGATCAGAACGTCAATCTCATAGGTGCTTACGTACTCCTCAACTGCAGCACATCCTTCATTTGTTGAAAGATCTGCCGGCAAGACAAAGGTCTGCACACCATATTTTTCACGAAGCCCCGCTGCGCGCTCATGAAGACGAGCCTCATCGCGCGCAACGAGTGCGACGTTATAACCCTTAGACGCTAGTAAGCGAGCGAAGCTTTCACCGATTCCAACTGTTGCACCTGTTACTAGCGCCCATTGAGCCATTTAGATTTCGATTCCCTTAGGTTCCTCTTCGCGAATGTGCCATGAAGATCCGTACTCGGCAATTAAATCAAGGAAAGGTTGTGCGGGGAACCACTCAGGACCGCTTATTCCTGCAGGTTTCCATGTGCCCTTATCGATGAGCTCCATTGCAATCAGTGGGTTGATAGCGGTCTGCCATACAACTGCTTGATTACCGTAGTTCTTCATCGACCACTCGTTATCGACAACGTTATAGATATAGATAGCCTTTGGCTGGCCATCTTTACCTAAACCTTTTACCAGAGTTCCGGCACAGGTTTTGCCGTGCATCTTGTCACCGATAGTTGCTGGATCTGGCAATAACGCTGCAAGCAGGTCACGAGGTGAAACCTCAACTCCTTGCACAGAAACCTTCTCTTTCTTATCTAGACCCAGTGTGTGAATGGTCTTAAGAGTCTCGATAAATTGAGCGCCAAGCCCATATTTAAAGCGAACTTCCTTTGCCTTTACCTTCTTGGGAATCAGCACAACTTCTTCATGCTCAACGTTGACGCATTCAACTGGCCCGATTCCATCAGGAAAGTCATAGGTCTCAAGTTCACTAAATGGTTCAGTTGTATAGAATCCGCGGCCTTCTTCATAGATCAAGGGTGGATTAAGACACTCTTCAATCGTTGTCCAGATAGAAAATGATGGAGCGAAGTCATAACCATCAACTGTCAGATTTGAACCATCCATCACTGCTAAGTAATCGATACGAGAGAAGAGTTCATCTTCGGCATAGCGCGCGAAAATATCGCTCATACCGGGTTCGATGCCCATTCCAACTACTGCGTAATTACCGTTCCTCTTCCAGATCTCTTCACGATCAAATTGTTCATCACCAAGTTTGGTTCCTGGCTTATTAAATGGATCATCGGGGTGTGCGATGGATAGCGACATCGCCATATCCATGTAATTAACCTTCTCTTCTTCACAGGCAAGGAAGATTGGCATTACAAAACGCGGATCTACCGCGTTCACGACAATATCGGGAGCTGCTTTACGAATGAGAGCGCGAATCGAGTTCACATCAGAGGCATCCACCTCCTCCGCAGAGAATCGTGGGTCATCTACCTTGGTTACAGCTGCTTGGGAGCGAGCGAGAGTGCGATCTGCAACGACCATCGATGTAATAAATAGTCTACGGGATGCGATATTTACGATTGCACTGCCAACTCCGCCTGCGCCGATAACGAGCGCTTTCATGGGTGGCCTTTCATTCTTTATTACGCACGCTTGGAAATAAGCGCGTTACAGGAATGTTAGCTGTAGCGATAACCTTTGCCAAGTAACTTCGCTGTTGAAGTACTCACGTCCCCGTAGCTCAGTGGATAGAGCAACCGCCTCCTAAGCGGTAGGTCGCAGGTTCAACTCCCGCCGGGGACACTCACCTAGGATTGCCAATATGAAATTGCGTACTTCACTTCTTCTTTGCACACTCATCACACTCTCTGCCTGTTCTTCAAGATATGTTGAAAAGTCTATTCACGAGAAGACTTCGTCCGATGTGGTTATCAATATCGTCGGCGATGTTCATGGTGAAAGTGCAATTAAGCGTGAGTCGCTAGCACCATTGAAGAAGTATTTTACTGACGGTGACCTTAACATATTTAATTTAGAGACTGCCATTACAGATGAAGTGAAGAAGGAAGAGAAGCAATATAACTTCAAGACCGACTCTGCTTTTCTCGCAAGCTTGAAATCTATTGGTCTTAATGTGGCCACTATTGCCAATAACCATAGTTATGACTTCGGAGTGAAAGGTTTTCTCGATACCTTGCAGAATTTAGAAGAGGCAAAGATTTCTTATGTGGGCGGCGGTGTAAATCGAGAGATCGCCTACCAAGGCGAAGTTTTTAAGATTAAAGGATTGAAAGTTGGCATCCTAGGTATTGCGAAGGTGAATGGTGGTCCTCTATCTATTGCAACGAAAAATAAAGCTGGCACCACTGATGGATATGACTCAGTTTCTACTGAAAATGCCATAACTGCCATCAGGGAAGTCAGCGATATTGTCATAGTGCTTCCGCATTGGGGCGAAGAAGGATCTTTCTGCCCTCGCAGTTTTGAAATATCGAGCGCAAAGAAATGGCAATCATTAGGAGCAGACATCATTGTGGGAAGCCATACTCACACGTTGCAGCAGGTGGAGTTGAAAGAAAATAAGTTGATTGCTTACTCAATGGGCAATTTCATCTTCTACTCAAATCAGCTTGAAAATAGAACAACTGGCATTTTGAAGATTCGGATTAACCCAAGTGGGAATATCACATATGAGCTTCGACCTTTTGTGATTAATAATCTAACCAAAGTGCCTGTGGCTACCGATGTTGCTAGCTCTTACACCTGTGAGAATCAGGCAAAGACAACGGTGCGATGACCCACGATAAAGATTCGATCCTCTGCAAATAACTTCACCGCTCGCGCTAAAACGCGGCGTTCGATATCTCGCCCCAGTGCGATCATCTCTTCAGGAGTTGCCGAATGGTTTACGTGAGCAACATCTTGTTCGATGATTGGGCCTTCATCCAGGTCCGCTGTTACAAAGTGAGCAGTTGCGCCAATGATCTTTACGCCACGATCATGGGCCTGGTGATAAGGCTTAGCGCCTTTAAAGCCAGGTAAGAATGAGTGGTGAATATTAATGATTTTGCCAGGCATTGCGGCGCAGAAAGCTGACGAGAGAATCTGCATGTAGCGGGCAAGAACTACAAAATCAATTTTCAGTTCTGCAATCTTGGCAAGCATCACCTTCTCTTGCTCTACCTTGTTCTCAGAATTTATCTCAAGATAGAGAAAGGGAATTCCATGAGATTCCACAAGTGGTTTTAAATCTTCACGGTTTGAGATTACCAAGGGGATCTCAATAGGGAGTTCGCCAAGTTCCAGCAGATACATCAAGTCACGAAGACAGTGGCTCTCTTTAGTAACGAGCACGAGTGCGCAAGGTTTGGTCGCAGTGGGGCGAATATGCAATGCAGGTGAGAATTTGCCAAGGCCATCGTTGAGGCTCTTCTGCGCAGCTTCTTGCCCCTGAGTAGTCTCGAAGCGAGTACGCATGACGAAGGTATTGGTTGTGTTATCGGTGAACTGTTGGTTCTCGATGATATTTCCACCGCAATGCAGCACAGCCGAAGTCATCGCATGGACAATGCCTGGTTGATCGGCGCATTGCAGGGAAGCGATGAGATCCATGCTCGAAGTTTAAAGGGAACTAGTGAGTAATGGTAAATCGCTGCATCCAACGAGGTGCCCACCAGTTGCGCTCACCGAAGAGTCGCATCAACGCTGGAACTAAGAGGGCGCGAACGATAGTCGCATCGAGAATAACTGCAAGAGCCACACCAAATCCCATCGATTTAATCGAGGTGACGCCACTAGCAATGAAGGCTGCGAAGACCACTGCAAGTAATACGGCAGCCGCAGTAATGATGCGCGCAGAGCGTTGTAGTCCAGTTGCGACCGCTTCAACATTATCTTTTCCAGCTAAATGTTCTTCGCGGATTCGCGATAGCAAGAAGAGTTCATAGTCCATAGAAAGACCGAAGACCACGACAGCAATTAAGATGACAATTGAGGTATCCAGTGTTCCCGTCAAAGTAAATGAACCAACCAACCATTGCAGATGGCCATCGATAAATACCCAGGTGAGTACACCCATGGTGGCAGCAAGTGAAAGAATATTGAGCAGCACTGCCTTAATGGGCAAGATGATGGAACCGGTAAAGATAAATACTAAGACGAAGACGCTCAGGGCAATCCACCCCAATGCCCACGGAAGAGTGGATGAGATTCCATCTTGCGAATCTGTGTAATCAGCTGCAACGCCACCAACGAGGGCGCCTTCGGGTGCTGGAATATCGCGCACCGCATGGATCAAACTCTGCGCTTCAGGTGTACGCGGAAGCATTGATTGGTATGCAATGAGACGAACATCTTGGCCAATCGTTTGTAATGGAGCGACAGCGATTACACCGGGAACTTTTCCTATCTTTGCTGCATATGCCGCAATCTCATCAGTCTTACCAACGCCATCAAAGATGACTATCTCGATAGGCGTTCCTGTTTGGCCAGGGAATCTATCTGACTGCAGTGCGGTAGCAATCGCTGCTTTATTTGAAGCTGGCAACATGCGTGAATCACCTTGGGCAAATTTAATATTTTGAATTGGCGCTGCCAGAATTCCAAGAACAATCAGAGAGAGAATTACAACTGCAGCTGGGCGCTTCATCACCATACGAGCTGTCTGCGCCCAACGGCCATCTTCTTTCGGGGTGATTGCAGATTTTCTGATGACACCCTTATCAATCCTCTTTCCCATCAGAGCAAGGATTGGAGGAAGGCCAAAGATTGCTCCTACCACTGCAATCGCAACAACTGAGACTCCGGCATAACCAAATGATTTAAGGAAGGGAAGTGGGAAGAATGTCAGTGAAACCATTGTGACAAGAACGGTCAGACCTGAGTAGAAGACAGTCTTTCCGGCAGTGGCCATTGTGTTCACTACGGAATCTTCAACGCTCTTCCCGTGGTGCAGCTCTTCGCGGAATCGATTGACCATCAAGAGTGCGTAATCGATACCAAGTCCAAGACCCATACCTGTTGTGAGGTTAAGCGCGTACACACTGACATCGGTGAAGAGCGAAAAGAGATAGAGGATAAAGAATGCCCCCAAGATTGCAGCCACGCCAACAATAAGCGGCATTGCAGATGCAGCGAGTGCACCAAAGACAAAGGCGAGAAGTACAAAGGTAAGCGGGATTGAGATTGCCTCAGAGATTTTGAGATCTGCGCTGATTTTTTCGGTGATGGCATTACCAACAACACTTACTCCACCTGCATAGAGAGTCAGGCCATCAATCTTTCCATCGTATTTCTTCTGGAAGGTAGCGCCGAGCTTCTGGCTTTCGGGGGCAAAGGCATCGCCACTGCTATAGACCAGAATGAAACCCGCCTTGCCGTCAGCGGATTTCAGAGTTGCTTCTCCACCAGAACTCCAGAAGGAGACAGTCTTTAAGACGCCATCTTCTTGCGACATTCTCTTTTCAAGTGCCAGCGCCTTCTGTGTTACGACAGGATCAGTAATATCGGCGCTACCGGCATCGACAACGACAGCAACTGCTGGATCTTGAACTTTAAGTTCATCACGAAGGTATTCATAGACTTTATATGAGTCACTCTTTGGATTTGAGTAACCACCAGAATCAAGGCGACTGAAGATGAGTGAACCAATTGCGCCTGCGAGAAGAATTCCAATCACAAAGAGAGCGACAGCTACTTTTCGATACTTGACTAAGACATGACCCAGGCGCTCAAACATGGAATAAGTATGTAGGATGGCTTTATTAGATTCGAATCATAAAGAGCGGAGGTCCCAGCGTGAGTGATGTGTTTCCTGCAACAACTGACGATGAACGCGACCCTCGGGAAGACCAAAAGGAAGATCGTAAGCGTGAGGAAGAAATTAAGGGGGATAAACCCCCGCACCACGGTTAACTCTTACTCGGATGTTGTGGCTGGTTTAACTGCTGAATCTGTCTTATAGAAACCAGGGCCTTTAAAGACGACTCCAACGGTTGAGTAAACTTTACGAAGTTCTCCTTTGCATTGTGGGCATTCGGTAAGCGGTGAATCTGAGAATGGCTGAAAAGCTTCAAAGGTATGGTCGCAAGCGTTACATGCATATTGATATGTAGGCACAATGTGACCTTTCTCGTGAAATTTCTCAGGCGTCTGTACCTCAGTCTAAAGAAGTGAGACGATAGGCGCGAATCCAAGCGGGTTCACGGAGCGATATCGGTAGCAAAAGAGGAGTATGGGGTCATGAAGAAGACCGGAGTTATTGCAATAGTTGCAGGGCTACTTCTGCTCACACTTCCAAGTGCGCTCGCAAATACTCTCGTCGCAACATCGCCTATCTCTGGTGCAACGCTACAGAGCGCTCCAAGTGCGGTAACCATCACCACTGAACTCGCCCTAATGGATGCAGGCAATGAAGTAGCAGTTACCGATCCCACCGGAGTTCGAGTCGATGATGGCGCCCTGACCATCGATGGAGTCAACGCTGTCGTTGGGTTGAAACAGTTGGTAAAGACCGGCATCTACACAGTTAACTACTCACTCCTTGCTGAAAATGATGTACCGCTCGTCGGAAGGTTCACCTTTAATTTTGCTGAACCAACAATCGTTGCAACCTCAGCGCCACAACCAACAACGGTGCCGACCCCATCGGGAAATAATCTTGGCACCACAATCTTCGTTCTCGGCCTTCTTGCTGCCGCAATTGTTGTCACCATCGCTTTATCTCTCTATGCACGAAAGCTCTATCGCGACCGATGAATTTAGCGTCAGGAAATCTGACTGATGTTGATCCACTGGTGAGCGCTCTAACAACGCTCAATAAATCAATCTCATTCCTTGCAGCTCTCACTTTGATTGGCGTCTTAATCTCTCTGGCATTTCTCCTCATCGAAAGAGGTGGAAAGTTGCAAGAGAGCGCGCTGCGTTTACGCGGTATTGGACTAGTCCTAGCTGGTATTTGGTTTCTCAGTAGCCTCTTTCAAATATTTCTTACCTTGGCTGAAATCCTTGGAACTTCGCTCACTGACGCCTTTGATCTGACCACGCTCACCTCTTTTGTTGGGCAGATTGATCTGGGTAGATATCTCGCCTTCCAAACAGTTCTTGTCGCAGCGGTTCTCATTGCCCTTAACTTCATTCGGGGCGCCCTATCGAGCGCGGTATTACTTGCCATCTCATTACTGGCGCTGATTGCACCTGTCTTTCAAAGCCATGCCGCAGCAAGTGGTTCACACGCGCTAGCGATTGGCTCATTGGTTGTTCACGTTATTGCAATCTCGTTATGGGTTGGAGGCATCTTTGCTCTGGTCTTACTTTCCGAATCAGATCGCAGGGTCGCACTCCCTCGCTTTAGTCAATTGGCCTTATGGGCAGCTATCGCCGTGGTTGTTAGCGGAGTTACAAATGCCTATGCACGCTTGAATTTTGCATCAGCCTGGTCTTCTTCCTATGCCCGGATTGTGATTGCAAAAGCTCTTCTGACTCTTATTCTTCTCGTTCTCGCTTATCGAAATCGCAAAACCCTGCAAGAGGGAGAGAGAACTGGTTGGAACCTTCTCTCACGAGTGATCATCGCTGAAGCTCTCATCATGGGATTAGTTGTTGTCCTGGGAAGTTGGTTATCTGGAGTTCAACCACCAGAAGGTAGGGAGGTTGCATTTAACCCGGCTCTCTCAACGGTTGGCTTTGCTACACCGGCAGCTCCGAGTTTCACTCGCTTATTAACTGCGTACAACCCAGATGCGCTGATTATTGCCGTTCTTATTACATTGGTTGCGCTCTACATCAAGGGCGTTGTTATTCTGAAGCGCCGTGGCGATTCGTGGCCAGTAGGACGCACCATTGTTTTCTCAATCGGTATTGCACTTCTTGACTTTGCAACCAGCGGTGGTCTGGGTGTTTATGCGCTCTTCTCGTTTGAGTATCACATGATTGCTCACATGGTTATCGGGATGCTTGTTCCAATCTGTTTGGTACTTGGTGCCCCAATAACGCTTGCACTACGCACTCTGCCACAGGGACGTACATCTGATGAACGCGGAGTCCGCGGAGCTTTGATTGCGGTGTTGAACTCGCGGTATTCAAAGGTGATGACAAATCCATTGACGGCTCTGGCGCTCTTTGATGGCTCACTCTTTGTTCTCTATTTCACCAATTTATTTGGCGATTTGATGCAATCACATGCCGGTCATCTCTTTATGAATATCCACTTCCTCTTATCGGGTTACCTCTTCTTCTACGTCATTATTGGAATTGATCCCAATCCCCGCAAGATTCCGCATTTAGTGCGCATCGTTATTCTCTTTGCTGCAATGAGCATCCACGCCTTCTTTGCTATCGCACTTCTTGCGACAAGCACGTTGATTGATGGTGGTTATTACGGTTCGCTACAGACTCCTTGGCTCGGTGATCTATTAGCTGATCAACATGCAGGTGGGGCAATTGCCTGGGGCATGGGCGAGATTCCAATTATCTTCGCGCTGATTGCCACCTTTATCCAATGGATGCGCGATGATTCACGCGAGGCAAAGCGCATTGATCGCAATGAAGCGCGCATGGCAGCCATGGGTGAGCCAGATGACCTGGCGCATTACAATACGTACTTGAGTTCATTGCAGAGCCGCGATGAGAAGAAGGGAAAGTAATGTCTCTCGAAAACATCTTTACCCTTCCCTCTGAATATAACGACCTCCGTGACAGCGTCCGCGCCCTTTCTGAAAATGAGATTGCACCGCATGCGCGCGCAGTTGATGAAGATCATCGCTATCCGCAAGAAGCTCACAATGCATTAGTGAAGTCAGGGCTCTCTGCAGCTCACGTGCCTACCGAATTTGGTGGCGATGGAGCAGATGCCCTTGCAGTCTGCATCATCATTGAAGAAGTTGCTCGTGTCTGCGCATCCTCATCCCTTATTCCAGCAGTTAATAAGTTGGGTTCTCTCCCACTTATTCTCGGTGGGAATAAAGGGCAGAAAGAACGTTGGCTCCGCCCCCTCGCGCAAGGTAAAGGTTTCTCGTACTGCCTCTCCGAGTCAGAGGCAGGATCGGATGCATCATCTCTTACAACAAAGGCAGAACGTAAAGGCGATGGCTGGGTTATTAATGGAAGCAAGAAGTGGATCTCCAACGCCGGA
The DNA here is from genome assembly GCA_040402355.1 of Candidatus Planktophila sp. GTDB lineage: Bacteria > Actinomycetota > Actinomycetes > Nanopelagicales > Nanopelagicaceae > Planktophila. The sequence continues at coordinate 63,581 of JBBAMT010000004.1, forward strand.
GAATCAGAGTTCTACACCGTTATTGCACAGACTGATCCATCTCTGGGATCAAAGGGTATTACTGCGTTTATCGTAGAAAAATCTGATCCGGGTATGTCATTTGGTGCACCTGAAAAGAAGATGGGATTTCGCGGTTCACCCACACGCGAGGTCTACTTCGATAACGTCACTATCGGAGATGAGCGCCGTATTAGCGAAGTAGGAAAAGGTTTCTCACTCGCCATGGATACCTTAGATCACACACGAATCACCATTGCAGCGCAAGCTCTTGGTATTGCACAAGGTGCACTTGATATCGCCGAAAAGTATTCGCATGAACGCAAGCAATTTGGTAAAGAAATCTTTGATTTCCAAGGGATCCAATTTATGTTGGCCGACATGGCTATCGCTGTTGAATCTGCGCGCCAACTTACCTATGCAGCTGCGGCAAAGAGTGAACGTGGTGATAAGGACCTGAAATTCTTCTCTGCCGCCAGCAAGACTTTAGCTACCGATGTAGCGATGAAGGTAACAACAGATGCTGTGCAGGTCCTTGGTGGGTATGGATATGTCTCTGACTATCCCGTTGAACGAATGATGCGAGATGCCAAACTCACCCAAATTTATGAGGGCACCAATCAGATTCAGCGAATCGTTATCGCCCGCAATCTTCCTTAAGAACTATTTCTTAAAACGCAGAACTACAGCAGGAGTTGCTGCTGCGTTAAGCGGGTAATCCCACTCATCGCGCGGTAGATCCTCACTAGAAATCTCATCAGGGTGGATTAGCCCAATACTCCATGCACGTAGTTTGGGTAGCGCGCGATCATAAAAGCCTGCGCCCTGTCCCAATCGGAACCCACTTCGATCAATACGTAACGCTGGAACAACGACTACATCAATCGTTTCCAGATCAGTGAATGGTTCACCTACTGGTTCGAGAATCTTCTTTACCTTTTGCAGATTCTCATTGTCACCGTTCCACTGAACCCAATCAATCTGATCACCATTGATTCGCGGCAATAAGAGAATTTTTCCAGCAGCTATCAGCGCCTGATTGAGTTGACGTGTATCAGGTTCATCTCCGTAGGACATATAACTTGCAACGATCTTTGCTTGTGAGAATTCGGAGGAAGTCGCGAGAAATTCAAAAGTATGTTCGATGTAACGTGCATTACGTTCCTGGCGATATTGAGTACGAAGTGATGACTTTTTTTCGCTGATACCCATGGAAATCCCCTAGTACTTACTCTTCTGCAAGTAAGGTTAGTGATTATGTCAGAACGTGCGCGGGTAGATGAAGTACTAACCTCTCTTCTCGACCTATGCCGCCCGCTCGAGCCATTCGATATGCCGCTCCTTGACGCACATGATGCAACGCTTGCTGAAGATATCTTTGCTGGAGAACGACTTGTCATGAAGTCCGGCAGCAGAATCCGCTCAACCCAGATTGGCTTGGCAGCATCTATCGGTCTTGATCACCTTCCCACCAGACCACATCCGCGCGTTGTTGTTATCTCTGCAGGTCCTGATTTAGTAGAACCAGGCGTGGCCCTGAAAGAGAATGAAGAGTACGAAACTAATTCATGGCTACTCACTACCGCCGTTCGCGAAGTAGGAGCGGTTGCATACCGCGTCCACTCGATTCCTGATGATGAGTCACAGCTGCAGAGCGTTATTGAAGATCAACTCGTTCGTGCCGATCTCATTATTATTAGCGGCGAACGCCACGATGATTCCTTTGACCTTATTACTCGCACCCTTGAAAAGATGGGTGAGATCAAGACCGTTGAGATTGCCATCGAATCAAGTGGTCGCCATAACTTCGGAACTATCGGCCCCGATAAGACTCCGGTTGTCACTCTGCCCGGTGACCCCATCGCTGCCTATATCTCCTTTGAACTTCTCGTCCGCCCAATGATTCGCACCATGCTCGGGACAGCAAATATCCATCGTCCATCAGTGAAGGCAAAACTTGAGAAAGCTCTGACATCTTCTGGCGGATTTCGTTCCTATGTTCGCGCAATCTTGAGTGAAGATGGAAAATCAGTTCTCCCACTGAGCTCGCAAGATGAGCAGGCAACTTTGTCTGACGCCAACTCCTTTATTGCAGTACCAGAAGGCGAGACATCGCTCTCAGCCGGCGATAGTGTCACTGTTGTTGTTCTCGAACGCCGATACCTCTAACTCGATACCCATCTATGTGGCCCATAACTCTTTTCGGTGAAGAGATCACTCTGCGCCCTGGGCGATTTCGCGATCGCGCCAAGTGGAATCAGGTGCGCCTAGAAAATAAAGATTGGCTTAGCCCGTGGGAGGCAACGCTTCCGCAAGTTCCGCAAGAATCACAAACTGCGGATTACCTCTCCGCACGCCCCTCTTTCTACGAGATGGTCCGCACTCTCAACCGTGAAGCTAGAGCGGGGCGTTCTTACTCATTTCTTATCTGGCGCGAGGGCAATCTAGTCGGACAGATAACAATGGGTGGGGTTATGTACGGAGCCTTACGTGGTGCCCATATTGGCTATTGGATTGATCGAAATTACGCCAACCGCGGATATACAACCCAGGCGGTCACCTTGGTATCAACCTTTGGATTTTCACAGTTAGGGCTGCATCGCATCGAGATAAATGTGCGCCCAGAAAATGCAGCTTCCTGCAGAGTTGCTGAGAAAGCTGGTTTTATCTTTGAAGGTGAGAGAAAGGCATTTCTTCATATCGATGGGGCATGGCGAGACCATTTATGCTTTGTGAAGAACAATGAATTAATCGAGTAAACCCCCCTTGAAATCCACAGAGTTACGCACGCTCGCCTCTAACCTTTACCTATCATGGCTTCGGGAATCATCTATCTAGCGATTATTGGCATGTGGGTTGCCTATTTTCTGCCACGCTGGGTACATAACAAGAATGAATTCTCAGGCAAGAGCGTCGAGCGTTACAAGAGCGCACTTCGCGTAGTTGCCAGCGCAACACCTGGCGCACAAATCGGCACTGGCGTTATTTACACAGATGTCGATCGGGCAGGACGAGTCGCACAACAATTGATGCGCCGTCGAATTATCTTCGCTCTCATCTCAACAACACTCACTCTCACAACGGTAGGTGCAATCATGCAGGCCTTCACATATATCGCCATCGCAATTCCTGTCACAGGACTCATCATTTATATCGCACACGTTCGTCGCCAAGAAAATGGCGATCGCATTCAACGCCGCCGTGTTGATAATCTACATCGCACAACAGAAGCCTTTTCACATACCAACCTTGCTGATGTACTTACCTCAAAGACTGCCGCCGAAATTAAAGTCAGCCACGATTATTGGATTCCACTTGCAGAGCGCGAACTCACCGGCGTCACACTTCTTCCTAAGGGGACTGCGCAATCACGTGCAGAGTGGCAACCTAATGAGATTCCAGTTCCTACTTATGTCACAGCGCCTAAGGCAGTCGCCTCAAAGCGCGTTATTGATTTAACTGAGCCAGGTAAGTGGAGCGATGAGCAAGAACGCCTGGAGCGCGAAGCACTCGCAGCAGCTGCTCCATCACGCGATCAAGTCTTTGATCAGCAACTTGCAGATGAAGCGGTACAGCGCCTACGCGATGTACGCGCAGCAAACGAGTAGCTCCTTAAATCCAGCTGGCAAACCACATGCGTGCATGCCACGCGTCGTAGGTAATGAGATCGCCCAGATAGAGCGGCAAGAAGTATAAAAAGTTGAGGAAGAGTGCGATAAATATCGCGCCAACCACAATCTCGCCGGTGCGCCCATAGTTACTCATGATCGATCGCGCACAATAGACAAGAGCCAGAATCACAAATGGTTCAAAGACGATTGCGTAAAAGGTAAAGACTGTACGTTGTTGGAAGAAGAACCACGGCAGATATCCCGCTGTAATTCCTGTGACGATAACAGTCAGGGCCGGATCTAATCGCTTCATCACAATACTGCGCGCCCATAAACCAAAGACGACAGCGACTGCAATAGTTCCTAGCCACCAGAGGAAGGGAGTTCCGAGTGCGAGAATTTCTTGCGAACAACTAGAAGCACCGCAGCCTTGAGGGGATTCGTAGAAGAATGAAGTGGGGCGTCCCATCACCATCCAACTCCAAGGATTTGCCTGGTAGGTATGTTTATCAGTCAGCCCTGTATGAAAGTCCAACATCTGTTGGTGATAGTAAATAAATGAAGAGAAGATATTTGTGGAGTAGTTACGATCCCATCCACGGTTACTTGTAAACCACCCAGCCCACGAAACGATATAGACAACCAGGGGAGTAAGACCAAATTGGCCAATTCGGGAGACCGTTGGCTTTAATAAATCTCGACCAGAGTGGTGGGTAAAGGCGCGATAGAGAGCGATAACTCCAAAAGCGATAATGAAGTAGAGGGCGCTCCATTTCGTTGCAAGGGCTAACCCCAGTGCAATTCCTGTCCACCAATATCTCTTTGTTAAGAAGAGATAAGAAGCAAGGAGAATAAAGAAGGCGAGGAAGTTATCGAGTAGTGCGGTCCGTGAGTGAACAAGGGCCAGGCCATCGATAGCCATCAAGGCACTTGCTAACCCTGTGAGAGCTGCACTTCTAAAGAGGCGATGAGCAATCAGTGCTATAAGTAAAATCATGAGAGATCCAACTAAGGCAGTAGTAAATCGCCAACCGAATCCGCTATCGCCGAAGAGTTGTATTCCAACTCCGATGAGCCATTTTCCTAGTGGGGGATGGACAATAAATTCAGGCTTTGCTCCAGATACTTCAACCCCATACTTCAATAAATCGCGCGCACCGTCGACGTAGTAGACCTCATCGAAGATAAATCCCTTCACTCTTCCCAGATCTACGAGCCGGAGAGCAAGTGAGAGAAGTGCGATGAGTACCGGAGCGATACCTGCAACCATGAGAAGAGAATATGGGAGGATTCGTATATGGCCCTAGTTCTTGCAGCGACTCCACTTGGAAATCCGCTCGACGCCAGCCAACGTCTGAAGAACGCAATCGCATCAGCGCAGATCATCGCTGCCGAAGATTCCCGTAGATTTCATCGTTTAGCTTCAGATCTAGAAGTTACCTTTACCGCCCGCGTCATCTCTTTCTTTGAGGGAAATGAGACTGAACGAACTCAAGAAATATTGTCACTGCTGCGCGAAGGTAAAGAGGTACTTGTACTAACCGATGCCGGAATGCCAACTATTAGCGATCCGGGTTTTAGATTGATGCGCGATGCTATTGCTGAGAACTTACCTACTCTTGTTATTCCTGGACCGAGTGCACCCACCATGGCGATTGCACTTTCTGGACTTCCCACAGATCGCTTTACCTTTGAAGGTTTTGCACCGCGCGCCCAAGGTGCACGGCGCGCCTTCTACGAGAAGTTACGTTTTGAAGAGCGCACGATGGTGACCTTTGAAGCGCCCCATCGCTTGCTTGAGTCCCTTATTGATGCAGCTGCAATATTGGGAGAATCTCGTAAAGCCGCAATTTGTCGCGAGATGACAAAGACGTACGAAGAAACTATTCGCGGAACCATTGCTGAACTCATTATCTGGGCAGAAAGCCGCGAGATCCTCGGTGAAATCACTCTGGTCTTTGCCGGTATTGAAGAAGGCTCTGAGATTAAGACTGCTGATGATGCAGTGGCGCGAGTTCGTGAATATGAGGCAGCGGGAATGGACCGAAAAGGTGCGATCGCCACTGTGGCCGATGAATTCGACCTGCCTAAGAAGATCGTTTATGCAGCGGTAGTCGATGCGAATAAGATGAGCAGATGAAGTCTTTCTACCTGACTACGCCTATTTACTATGTAAATGATGCGCCGCATATTGGCCATGCATATACAACAGTTGCCGGCGATGTCCTTACTCGTTGGCATCGCCAGCGTGGTGAGTCTGTCTGGTTCCTTACCGGCACCGACGAACATGGTCAGAAGGTCATGCGTACTGCAGAACAAAATAACGTTGCTCCTCAAGCATGGGTCGATAAGTTAGTTGCCGAAGCGTGGAAACCAACATGGACTGACCTTAATATCGCCAACGATGATTTCATTCGCACCACTGAACCACGCCACACAGAGCGAGTTCAGAAGTTCCTGCAATCCCTGAAGGATTCAGGGCATATCTACGCAGGAAAATATGAAGGCCCTTACTGCGTTGGCTGTGAAGAATTTAAGTTACCAGGTGACCTCATTGATCTAGATGGTGAGAAACTCTGCCCGATTCATAGCAAGCCGATTGAACTCGTCAACGAAAATAACTGGTTCTTTAAGCTCTCCGAGTTCACGCAAGCCCTCCTTGATCACTATAAAAATAACCCAGAGGCATGCCAACCGGAAAGCGCACGTAATGAAGTTGTTGCCTTCCTCGAAGGTGGCGTATCTGATTTATCTATCTCGCGCTCGACCTTCGACTGGGGAATTCCGGTTCCTTGGGATACCGACCAAGTTGTCTATGTCTGGTTCGATGCTTTGCTCAATTATGCAACTGCCGTTGGACTTACAGACGCACCCGATTCTGAAGGTGGCAAGAAGTTTGCAGCCACATGGCCTGCCGATGTTCACCTGGTTGGAAAAGATATCTTGCGCTTTCACGCAGTTATCTGGCCGGCGATGTTGATGGCTGCCGGTATTGATATCCCAAAGAAAGTATTCGCACATGGCTGGTTGTTAGTTGGCGGTGAAAAGATGAGTAAGTCAAAACTCACCGGCATTGCACCATCTGATATCACTGACCACTTTGGTGTCGATGCCTTCCGTTACTACTTCCTGCGTGCCATTCCATTTGGAAGCGATGGTTCGTTTTCTTGGGAAGATATGAGTGCGCGCTATACATCTGAGCTCGCAAATGATTTTGGAAACCTGGCATCACGCCTTGCTGCCATGATTGAAAAGTATTGCGGTGGCAAAGTTCCGGCCGTTGCGCACGATGCCACCCTCTCTGAATCACTTCGCGTCACAGTGGAAAAAGCTGATGCTGCGATGGTGGCACTCGATTTCCAAGGTGGAATCAATGCGGTGATGGATTACTGCAAGCAGGTCAATGGCTACGTCACCATTAAAGAGCCATGGATTCTCGCAAAAGATCCAGCGAATCAAGCAGTCCTAGAAGATGTTTTATACAACACCGCTGAATCACTGCGCGCACTTGCCGTCCTTCTTCACCCAGTAATGCCCGCAACTACTGAAATTTTGTGGGAGTCACTTGGCGCAAAGGCAACGCTCGGCGAGATTGGCAAGCAAGAGATTTCTAAGGTTGCGACCTGGGGTCAGCTGCCACAAGGTGCAACTGTGACAAAGACTCCGGTCTTATTCCCGCGGTTAGAAGTTAAAGAGTAATTTTCTTATGACAGATCGCCACAATCGCGATATCGACCGTCAACTCGCTCCACTTCCGGAACCACTTCCTGTCCCAACAGTAGATGCCCATGCTCATATTGAGATCGTCACCAACGACGCACCAGATTCAGATGCGGTGCGACAGGTATTAGATGATGCCAAGTTAGTCAATGTCGATCGCATCGTGCAGGTGGGATATTCAGCAGAGCAATCACAATGGTGCGTTGATATGGCCAATGCCTTTCCGGGCCGAGTTCTTGCCGCAGTTGCGCTTCATCCAAATGAAGCACCAGTGGTTGCAGATATGGAAGCTGATTGGGCAATTATCGAAAAGCTGGCGCAAGAGCCACGCGTGCGCGCGATTGGTGAGACCGGTCTTGATTATTTCCGCACCGAACCTGCACTACAGAAGCGCCAACAAGAATCATTTAAGTGGCATATTGATTTAGCAAAGCGCACCAATAAGGCGCTTGTCATTCATGATCGCGATTCGCATGATGATGTTCTCTCCATCTTGCTTGAAGTTGGCGCACCTGAGAAGACCCTCTTTCACTGTTTCTCAGGCGATGTCGAGATGGCAAAGATCTGTATCGATCGTGGTTACATCCTCTCCTTTGCCGGCACGATGACATTTAAGAATGCACCTGCTCTGCGTGAAGCGGTCAAGCTTGTACCGCATGACCAATTATTGGTTGAGACCGATTCACCATTCTTAGCTCCCACTCCTCATCGCGGCGCCCTCAATACACCTGCGCAGATTGCAAATATTGTGCGCGCCATGGCGGCAGAACGTAATGAAGATGTCGCAGAACTTGCCACAGCGCTCTCGGTCAACGCCGAACGTATCTTCGGATCTTTCGGATGAGCCTGCTTGGAGCAGGAGAGATTCGTGAGCTGGCAAAGGCTCTCGACCTCAAACCATCAAAATCGCTGGGGCAGAACTTCGTCCACGATGGAAACGTTTGTCGCAAGATTGTTCGCACCGCAGGGCTAACTGCCACAGATATCGCCCTCGAAATTGGGCCAGGTCTTGGATCGCTCACCCTTGCCATGCTCGAGGAAGCGCAAGCTGTTGTCGCAGTCGAAATTGATTCACGTCTTGCAACGCAATTACCCATTACCGCTGCCAAGCACTCAGAGCGCGCAGATATTTTGACTGTCATTAATCAAGATGCACTGACCCTGAAAGAGTTACCACTTGCGCCCACAGTACTGATTGCCAACTTGCCCTATAACGTTTCTGTTCCGGTCTTTCTTCACCTACTAGAAATACTGCCATCATTACGTAGCGGCGTTGTCATGGTGCAGGCAGAGGTCGCAGATCGCCTCGCGGCAAAGCCCAATTCAAAAGAGTATGGAATACCTAGCGTGAAGGCTGCCTGGTGGGCTGATGTCACAGGCGCAGGTTCGGTATCGCGCAATATCTTCTGGCCCCAACCTAATGTTGATTCTAAACTCGTTGGCTTTAAACGACGTGCAACTCCAGGAGATGAAGAGTTACGTAAGAAAGTCTTTGCGATTATCGATTTAGCTTTTGCACAAAGGCGCAAGATGTTGCGTTCAGCACTGTCGTCTATGTATGGCGGCTCTGCGGCCGCTGAGGCAGTTCTTACATCTGTTGGTATTGATCCCACGCTACGAGGTGAAGCCCTCGATATCTCTGCTTTCTGCACAATCGCTTCCGCGAAGGTAGAGTCCTAACGTGGCACACAGTTCAGTAACGGTACGCGTACCTGCTAAGGTGAATCTGCAGTTATCTGTGGGGCCTCGCGAAGCAGATGGGTATCACAACCTGGTCTCTGTCTTTCAAGCCATCTCCATCTTTGACGACGTCACCGTCACAAAATCCAATCCCGGTAGCGGCGTAACAATCTCTATTACTGGTGAGCACACACATGGAGTACCTGAAGATCATTCAAACTTGGCGGTAAAAGCTGCCCACCTCATTGGTGAAAAATTCGATTTTGATATCGATGTACACATTGAGATCAAGAAATCTATTCCAGTAGCAGGTGGCATGGCCGGTGGAAGTGCTGATGCTGCAGGCACTTTGGTCGCCATGGATGCTCTCTTTCAACTCGAGATGTCGCGCGAAGAGCTGCATGCACTGGGTTCACAGCTTGGTAGCGATGTTCCTTTTATGATTTCTGGCGGGACTGCAATTGGCCAAGGGCGCGGTGATCAACTCACGGCAGCGTTATCACGCGGCACCTATCACTGGGTATTGGCACTTTCCAGCGTTGGTCTTTCAACTCCTGCTGTCTATACCGAATGTGATCGTATGCGCGCTGAACTCGATCTCGCACCCCCTCATGTTTCAGATCAACTCATGCAATCACTCTTGGCTGCAGATGCCAAAGCGGTAGGGCGTGCGCTCACAAATGATCTGCAGAACGCGGCATGTTCATTGCGACCTGCGCTGAGTTTGGTTCTTGAAGTTGGACGAGATTATGGAGCCCTGGGCGCAATCGTTTCAGGTTCGGGCCCCACAGTTGCATTCCTTGTAGCCGATGAAGATTCAGGTCTTGATTTAGCGGTAGCGCTCACAGCAAGTGGAGTTGTCGGAAGTGTTGCTCGTGCACATGGCCCCGTACATGGTGCCAAGGTAATTTAAACTTTGGTTATTTAATTATCGTCGAATTCGGTGACGAGTTTGCTTAGGAGTTCAGCCAATGTTTCCCGATCTTTTGCCGAGAGAGTTGCCAGAAGTTCGCGCTCATTGTCGAGCAAGCTTTCGAGGGCGGCATCGACTGCGCGAACCCCTGATTTTGTCAGCGTTACAAGTGAGCCTCGTCCATCATCAGGATCTTGTTCGCGTGTAATGAGTTGTAACTCTTCAAGACGGTCAAGGCGATTTGTCATTGTTCCGCTAGTCACCATCGTCTCTTGCATCAATTGACCCGGAGATAGTTGATGTGGGGCGCCTGCGCGACGCAAAGCCGCCAAAACATCGAAGCCCCAATTTTCAAGATCGCCAAATGCATCGCGACGTGCGATATCGAGGTGGCGGGCGATGCGGGTAATAAGGCTAAGGACTGCGAGGGGGGAGAGGTCAAGATCTGGACGCTCGCGCTTCCAGGCCGCTACGAGGCGGTCTACTTCGTCCCGATTATTTCCCATAGTGATGTGAGTTTAGTGGTCGTCAGCACTACCGAATATAAGGGAGAATATAGGTTCCGCCATTGTGTAGTGGCTAGCACATGGGCCTTTGAAGCCCAGGGTCCAGGATCGATACCTGGTGGCGGAGCAATGTATTGCTCAGCCGATAGAGGTGGCGGAGCACAGTTAAGTTTTCTGCCCAGGGAAGTAGACTCTCTCCATGAGCCTCGAAACGGTAGTGATTCTCGCTGCTGGAGAAGGTACTCGCATGAAGTCGAGTACCCCGAAGGTTCTCCACTCAATCTCTGGTCGCTCACTTGTCGGCCACGTACTCCACGCAGTCGATGCGCTCGCCGCTACCCATGTGCGCGTTGTTGTCGGCGCAGGCCGCGCGGAAGTTGAGGTGCACCTTTCAGAGATTGCTCCACATGTAACAACTGTCTTTCAAGAAAAGCGCGGCGGCACAGGACATGCAACGCAGCTAGCGCTCGCTGGTTTACAGCCATCAGGAACCATTCTGGTTCTCGCCGGCGATACCCCAATGCTGACAGCTACCTCTCTTACTCAACTCCTTGAAGAGCATCATGCAGGTGGATTTACCGCCTCTGTAATTACTGCAGAACACCCTGATCCAACTGGCTATGGCCGCATTATTCGTGGCGATGACGATTCATTGCTTCGCATCATTGAAGAGCGCGATGCCGATGAAATTCAGCGCGACATCATCGAAGTCAATTCTGGTGTCTACGCCTTTGATGCAGCCAAACTTGCGGCCGCTATTGGAAAGCTGAAGAACGATAATTCACAGGGTGAGCTCTACCTCACCGATGTTATTGAAATTTTACGTAATGAAGGCGGAAAGATTGCCGCAGTTCTGATTGATGATTTTATCGAAATCCTGGGAGTTAATGACCGCGTGCAACTTGCTGAATCTGCAGCTCTGCTGCGCGATCGCATCAATGAAGACCTGATGCGGGAAGGTGTCACCATTGTTGATCCACTCAGTACCTGGGTTGATTCCACCGCCACTGTCGCGCGCGATGTCATCATCATGCCGGGCAGTGCAATTAGCGGAAAGACCATAGTAGCTACCGGCGCTCTGATTGGACCCCGCACCACACTTCTTGATTGCACAGTGGGCGTTGGTGCTCACGTCATTGAATCTCGCTGCGTAGAATCTATTATTGGCGATGGTTCTCAGGTTGGACCATTTACCTATCTGCGCCCTGGCACCAAGTTGCTCAAAGATGCAAAGGTCGGCGCATATGTTGAGATGAAGAATGCAACTCTGGGCGAAGGCTCGAAAGTTCCACATCTTTCCTATGTCGGAGATGCAGTCATCGGTGAAGGAACCAATATTGGCGCTGCCACAATCTTTGTTAATTACGATGGCGTTGAAAAGCATTACACCGTTGTTGGTGACCATGTCCGCATCGGAAGTGACTCAATGTTAGTTGCCCCAGTCACAATCGGAGATGGCGCATATACAGCGGCCGGGTCCGTTATTACCGAAGATGTTCCGCCTGGTGCAATTGGTGTCGGTAGGGCAAAGCAGCGAAATGTAATAGGTTGGGTTCTGCGTAAGCGCCCCGGTACTAAATCTGCTGAGGCGGCATCGCGCCACAGCAATGACGAGCAGAAGGGCTGACTTCCTTGAGCGAAATCCGTTTATCCTCAGAGAAAAAACTTCGTCTTTTTTCAGGCCGCGGATTCCCCGAGTTATCAGAACAAGTCGCCAGTGAGTTAGGTATTCCACTTACTCCAACATCTGCCTACGACTTCGCCAATGGTGAAATTTTTGTTCGCTTTGAAGAATCGGTTCGTGGTTGCGATGCCTTTGTTATTCAGTCGCACTCAACTCCTATTAATAAGCAGATCATGGAACAACTGATCATGATCGATGCGCTCAAGCGCGCATCAGCAAAGCGCATCACCGTTGTTGCTCCTTTCTATGCCTATGCTCGCCAAGATAAGAAGAGCCGCGGCCGCGAACCGATTACAGCGCGTCTTATGGCTGACCTCTTTAAGACAGCGGGCGCCGATCGCCTCATGGTTGTCGATCTGCACACTTCACAGATTCAAGGATTCTTCGACGGACCAGTTGATCACTTATTTGCGCTACCAATGCTGGCAAATTATGTAGGCAGCAAAGTCGATCGCTCCATGCTGACCATCGTCTCTCCAGACTCAGGTCGTGTGCGCGTTGCCGAACGCTGGTCAGAACTTCTTGGTGGATGCCCCATCGCATTTATCCATAAGACTCGTGATCCACTTGTTCCTAATGAATCTGTCACTGGCCGTGTCGTCGGTGATGTTGAAGGACGTACCTGCGTTGTTATCGATGACATGATTGATACAGCCGGAACAATTACCAAGGCAGTAGACGCTCTCTTCGAAGGTGGCGCTAAAGATGTCATCATCGCGGCAACACATGCTGTCTTCTCTGGTCCAGCCGTTGAACGCCTCAGAGATTCGCGCGCCGTAGAGGTGGTAGTCACAGACTCACTTCCATTGTCTGAAGATCAAAAATTCGAGAAGCTGACTGTGCTCTCGATCGCCCCTCTTCTGGCTCGCGCCATCCGCGAAGTCTTCGAAGATGGCTCAGTAACCAGCCTTTTTGACGGACATAGCTAACTCACGCTAACCTTCATCTCGTTCCGGCGAGGGTGAAATTTATCCGTGATCGACGGCGTAGGTATTAATTCCTGCTGGAACTTCGCAACATCAAGAAGTTCGATAACAGCAACGAGGGAGTTTTAAAATGGCAGAAGTATCAATCAAGGGAACAACACGTACCGAATTCGGTAAGGGTGCTTCACGTCGCGCGCGCGTTGCCGGTCTCGTTCCAGCTGTTATCTACGGACATGGCGAGAAACCTGTTCACATCACTCTTCCAGCACGCGAACTCGGCGTTGCCCTTAAAGAGTCAAACGTTCTTCTCAATATCGATATCGATGGAAAGGCTGAACTCACACTTCCTAAGTCTGTAGTTCGCCACCCACTCAAGCAGATCCTCGAGCACATCGACCTCGTACTCGTTCGTCGCGGCGAGAAGGTAACTGTTTCAGTCCCTGTTCACCTCGAAGGTAAGCATGATCCAGATGGAATCCTCGAGACTCAGCACAACTCAATCGAAGTTGAGGCAGAGGCAACTGCAATTCCTAAGTTCCTTGTTCTTAACATTGAAGGAATGGCCGCTGGAACATCGAAGCACGCTTCAGATGTTGTCCTTCCTGCAGGCACAACTCTTGTCAGCCCAGAGAACACAATCATCGTTCACCTCTCTGAGCGTTCAACAGCGGTTGAAGAAGTTGCAGTTGTAGCTCCTGCTGCAGATGCTGCGGCACCTGCTGCAGATGCAGAGAAGAAGGACTAATAACCTCTACGATTTCTTGTTATGACGTGGTTGGTAGTGGGTCTCGGTAATCCCGGGGATGAATACGCTGCCACCCGTCACAACGTAGGTCAGATGGTTATCGACCACCTAGCTAAACGCCACAATGTAAAACTCTCTTCACATAAATCCCGCACCGATATCGCCGCTTACAAATTGGGCGTCGGCGCCGATGCGCATTCAATAATTCTTGCAAAATCTAAGAGTTATATGAATGAGTCAGGCGGGCCGATTAAGGCTCTCGCCTCTTTTTATTCCATTGAACCCGCCAATGTCATCGTTCTTCATGATGAACTCGATATTGGCTATGCCGCAATCCGCAGCAAGATTGCAGGAGGCGATAATGGCCATAACGGTTTGAAGTCACTGACATCATCCTTTGGAACTGCTGAGTACTTCCGGGTGCGCCTTGGTATCGGCAGGCCGATGGGGAAGCAAGATCCCGCAGATTTTGTTTTAAAGCAGTTCAGCAAGGAAGAGAAGAAGTCACTCGATGAATTTATCGGTTGTGGCGCTGATTGTGTTGAGTTCCTGATTGATAAGGGACTCGACCTCACCCAATCAAAGTTCAACTCCTAAACCCCATTCCATGAGAACGCTCTTCACAAATGCTGAAATTTGGTGTTCTCGCGGTGTCTATACAAGTGCAGTCCTCACAGATGGATCAACAATTCTTGCCCTTGGCGATGATGCGCTTACTGCAGATCATGATCAAAAGATTGATTTGCAAGGAAAGTTCTTAGCCCCCGGCTTTATCGATGCACATGCCCACCCACTCTTTGCTGGCCGGGAAAGCCAAGGTCCAAAGGTCAATGGACTTCAGAGCGTGGCAGAAATCGTCAATGAAGTCGCACGTTTTGCTGCATCCAACCCCGATAAGAGTTGGATTATTGGTGGCGCTTATGAAGCATCAATTATCTCAGGTGGAGATTTTGAAGCGCAGTGGCTCGATGAAACTTCAAGTGATATTCCCATCGTTCTTCATGCAGTTGACCACCACACCGTCTGGGTTAATTCCAAGGCTCTAGAGATTGCTGGGATAACAGCTGCGACGCAAGATCCTGAAGGCGGATCGATCGCGCGCAATGGCGATGGTTCACCTAAAGGAACCTTGCGAGAACCCTCGGCTATCGACCTCATTCTTGCGCACGCCCCGGCGCAGAGCGTTGCAGAAGATGTTGCTGCAATCGCGTGGGCCTGCAGCCAATATCTAGCAGCAGGAGTGACAAGTGCAACCGATGCCTGGGTAGAACCCGGAATGCCAGAGGCATACATCGCAGCATCTCGCAGCGGCGCTCTTACTATCGATACCAATCTCTTCTTCTTGGCCCAGCCCGATTCCTGGCGGTTGCGTAGTAAAGATTTCTTACGTTTCAGAAGCGAGATTGAAGCCCTAGGTCCAGAATCAAAGTTGCATGCCAGGACAGTGAAATTCATCTGTGATGGTGCCCTGTCGGCAGGAACTGCGGCCCTCCTTGATCCCTATCTCGATGACCCGAATTCTCGGGGGCTCCTTATTTGGAGTGATGATGAGTTGCTTGATGCAATGGTGCATTTTGATTTAGCAGGATTTCAGATTCATGCCCATGCAATAGGGGACGCCGCAATCAGACAGGCACTTGATGCGATTGAAGCAGTAATCCGAATTAATCCAGCCAGAGATAGAAGACCTGTGATTGCACATGCACAGCTGATTCATCCGGGCGATCTCGCAAGATTTGCACAACTTGGAGTGATTGCAAATATTCAACCGCTCTGGACCTATCTCGACCCCATGAACGCTCAACTCATTGAACCTCGAATTGGTTCAGAACGTAATAACCAGCAGTATCAACTCAACTCTTTACAGAGGAGCGGTGCGCGTATCAGTTACGGCAGCGATTGGCCCGTAACAAGTCATGTACCGCTAGAAGCTCTGGCAGTTCCTACCCATCGCACTGCCCCTGATAGCGATGTTGCATGGAGTTCGCAGGAAGCAATCTTGGTTGAAGATTCACTTGTTCATTACACAGAAGATGCCGCGTACTCTAACTTTTTTAATAAGGGGATTATTAAGGTCGGAGCAGACGCTGACTTCGTCGTGCTTTCTCGCAATCCTTTGACTGCGCCACCTAAGGAAGTAGACAAGATTAAAGTGGAAAGAGTCTTCGTTTCATCTTAATCTTCTCAAATTAAAATTTATTGAGCACTTGCTTTCCTCACCTATAGGGCTATAGTGAAAAAAAAATAATAAATTAGTAAATGCCGAACCTCTCAAGTTCCTCACATTTACCTCAAGTATTGGAGGTATGAAAGTGAACGAAAAGTTAGAAGCTACAGAGTTACCAAATAACGCCCTCTTACTAGAAGATGACGCGCTCGATAGAGCGAGGATTTGCCTCCACTTAGAGATGATGGGATTTACTGTCTTTGATACACCTTCACCTATAGAGGCACGTGAAATATTTCCGATGCATAATTTCAGTCTTGTCTTAGTACACCTTGGGCACGATCCACTTCGAGGCCTTGAATTTAAACGCTTTGTACGCGCTGCTTCAACTGTACCCATTATCGCTATAACATCTCGCTCTGAAATTGTTAATGAAGAGATGGCGATGAATGCTGGCGCTGATGACTATGTCACTAAGCCGATTGAAGTACGCATTCTTAATTCGCGTATCTTGCAACAGATGAAACGTGGCCAATCACAACGCGTACCACGCGCTGCCATACTCAACTACCGTTCTCTTGAAATGAATCTTGGATCCCATTCATTCACCGTTGAAGGTACTCCGGTCCAACTCACAAATACTGAGTTCCAATTTATGCAATTGCTCATGGAGAGCCCACAGCGGGTATTTTCGCGCGAACAGGTAGTTCAAGCTTTAGGATTTCAACGTGGTGCAGATCTGGCACATACAGTTGATAGCCATGCCTCACGTTTACGTACCAAGATTCGTAAAGCCGGTGGCCCTGAAGTAGTTGCTGTTGTACGAAGCGTTGGATTTAGATTGGCAGATCCACTCGACCACGAGGTGTAGTTATCAGCCAGTGTTTCTTAAGCCTGCAGCGATGCCGTTGATGGTCAGCAGCAGAGCGCGAATCAGCGCTGGGTCAGCGCTCTCACCTTCTGAGCGCACACGATGCAAGAGATTTACCTGAAGCAGTTGAAGTGGCGCAAGGTAGGTATCGCGTACCTGCAGTGTGCGGGCCAGAACTGCTTGATTGCCAAGGAGCGATGTCTTACCGGTCAGAGTAAGAATCTCAGAGACCGTTAAATCAAACTCTTCCTTGATGGTATCCAAGAAGTGGTGCAGCTCTGCAGGGACAAGGGTTTCAACGTAGCGCTTTGCGGTTTCCAAATCAGTCTTGGCAAGTGTCATTTCGACATTGCTGATGAATGTTGAGAAGAAGTGCCACTCGCTAAGCATCTTCTGTAAGACCTCTGTCTGACCCGCTTCACGTGCAGCCTTTAAGCCCGAACCAACGCCGAACCAACCGGGAACAATCTGTCGTGATTGCGTCCAGCCAAATACCCAAGGAATCGCGCGCAGTGAATCAAGGCCGCCAGCTGCATCAGGCCTGCGTGAGGGACGCGAACCAAGGAAGAGATTTCCAAGTTGTTCTACAGGAGTTGAGGCGTAGAAATATGCAGGTAGATCAGGATGATCAATAAGCGAGCGATAACGAGTAAATGATTGCTCACTCACAATGTTCATACATTCATTCCACTTAGCTAAATCTTCAGGGCTCTGACGTGGTCCGCGATTGAGAACAGTTGCTTCAAGGGATGCGGCCAAAGTGAGTTCAAGGTTTTCGCGAGCAAGAGCTGGAAGTGCGTATTTATCCGAGATGACTTCACCTTGTTCTGTCATCTTGATCTGGCCATCAACCGAACCCCACGGCAGAGCAACGAGAGCTTCATACGTTGGTCCGCCACCGCGACCGACAGAGCCACCGCGACCATGGAATAAACGCAGCTTCACTCCATGTTTCATAGCTACATCACGCAAGTTTCGCTGTGCGCGGTGAATCTCCCACTGGGATGTTGCAATACCGGCATCTTTATTGGAATCTGAGTACCCGAGCATCACCTCTTGCACATTTTCCCGTAGCTCGACGAGTTTGCGATAGGTAGGGTCAGAGAGCAACTTCTCGAGGATTTCTCCTGCGGCGCGAAGTTCTGCAACTGTTTCAAGAAGAGGTGCAAAGCCAATCTTGGCAATCTTCTTATCGATATCAACAAGGCCGGCCTGCTTACCGAGAACAGTTGCGGCGATGAGGTCGTCAGCACCCTTTGTCATAGAGACGATGTAAGTCTCAATGACTTCAGGTCCAAAGCGCTCAATCAAATCTTCAATGGCAACAAAGGTATTGAGAGTCTTTAGCCCTGCAGCATCAAGGTTGCTGGAATCAAGCTTTATAGCCGAAGCTAGCTGGGCGGTAAGAATTGGGAATTTATCTGTATGCGATAGATCGATGTAATCGCCAGCGATCATCTGTTTCAGCGCGTGGTGATGGGCATCCGAATGCTCGCGAATATCGAGAGTGGCATCGGTAAGACCAAATGCTGCAACTGTGCGAATTGTGCGTTCTAGTAAGCCAGTTGCCAGAAGTTCTCCGCGGTGGGCAAAGAGTGAATCACGCATCAGCGTGAGGTCAGCAAGGAGTTCTGCTGTGTTCTTATAGTCACGACCTGGAACATGCGCAGAACGTTCGGCATGACGTGTGCGGGTCGCAGCAAGTCGATGCACGACTGCAGTTGCCTTAAGTCGGTATGGCTCTTGCGCATTAAGACGCAAGAAGCGCGCTTCGAACTCAGGAATGTTCTTCAGGTCTTCTTCAACAGATGCGCTCAGTTCAGGAGTGGCGCCTGTGATGCGAGTAGAGACCGAGAGCATCTGGCGCAAGCGATTCATGGCAGTCATTGTCGAGCGGATGGCATGGGCTACTTGTAGAACAACAGCATCCTCAGTTACCTGCGGAGTGATGTTGGGGTTTCCATCGCGGTCTCCACCGATCCAGGTTCCAAATGTCAGTGGGCGCGCGGTAACAGGAAGATCAATCTTCAGGCGCTTGAGTTCACGCGCAAAATCATTGAGAACTTCTGGAACTGTATTGGCAGCCAAATCATCGAGGTAATACAGGGCGTTCATCGCTTCATCAAGAGGTTCGGGGCGGTTGAGGCGAAGCTCATCTGTCTGCCATAACAAGTCAACGGTTTCAGCAAGACGTTCATCTTGCACAACTGACTTAGGAGTATCAAGGAGCGCAGCAATCTCACCGAGCTTAATCAAGATGGATCGGCGGGCAGCTTCAGTAGGGTGCGCAGTAAATACCGGGCGAATATCGAGATCGTTAATCCACTGTGTTAAATCGGCATGCGAAATTTCATGTCCTGTGATGGGATTTTTTATGGCATCTTCGATTTTGTCGATTGCGCGAGTAATCCATGAACCACCTTGGGTGCGCACTTCAGCTAAGACGCGAGAGCGGTGAACTTGTTCTGCCACATTTGCTAAATGGAAGTAAGTACTGAGTGCTCGTACTAGTTGAGTGGCATCTGCAACAGGAAGGTTTTCCAGAATTTCAACTCCACCGCCATCGCGAACTCCGTGGCGCACTTTTTCAACGAGATCAAGGAGATGTTGACCTTCTTGGCGGACAAGAGATTCACCGAGTAGATCTCCAAGCCGGCGCACATCGCTGCGTAGCGTTGCATCATCTGATTCAACGATCTGTTTCGTCTGCGAGGTCTCGGTCACTGGAGAATTATCACAGATGGACAGACCCCGATAGACTGTAATTGTTAGCCCCCCTCCTTGATGAAGTGGGGCCAAAAGTCGTTTATTGAGTGTAATTGGAGGCTTTCGCGATGAGAGGAATTCTCTCGGTATTACATAGTGATACTGAGATTTCAGCTGCCCTCACAGATTCAGCCAAGATCATTGCGCCGGCTTCGAGTTATCCATTTCTGATTGCCCTCATCGCGCAAGAGAAACCACTGCTCATCGTCACAAGTTCGAGTCGGGGCGCTGAAGATATGAGTGAATATCTCAAGAGTTTGCACTCCAATGTCTATGAATTTCCAGCATGGGAAACCTTGCCGCACGAGCGCCTCAGCCCCCGCAGTGACACCGTGGCTCGCAGGCTCTCAACCTTGTACTCCTTAACGCAAGCACAGAGCAATCCAATTGTCGTTGCACCTGTTCGTTCAGTCATTCACCGCTTTATTGCATCCCTTGCCAAAAGTCCACTGTGGACCCTCGAAATTGGCCAAGAGATTGGGCTGACTGAGTTAATCAACCACCTCGTTGAACTCTCATTTACTCGCACCGACCTCGTTGAAAAGCGTGGAGAGTTTGCGGTTCGTGGTGGCATTGTCGATGTTTTCTTGCCACTTGCCATGCATCCAGTTCGTATCGATTTCTTTGGTGATGAGATTGAAGAGCTGCAGTACTTTGAAGTTGCTGATCAGCGCACGAGTGAAGCAGTGGTGGGCAAGCTTGCCATCTTGCCGTGTCGTGAGTTATTGCTGACCGAAGTAATTCGTGAAAGGGCGGAAGAGATTAAAGAGCGATACCCCGCAGCCCTAGAAATTCTCGACAAGATTGCGCAAGGCACAATTATGGAAGGCATGGAATCTCTCATTCCATTACTTATTGATGACTTTGAAACAATCTTGGATCGTATGCCACCGAGCACAGAAGTCATCTTTATCGATGATGAACGTATCCGTTCGCGCACCTCTGACTTAATCGATACCAATCAAGAATTCCTTGAGGCATCATGGTCGAACGCAGCTATCGGTGGTGCATCACCACTTCCAGTAGAACAAGTTACCTACCTTGATTGGAAACAGTTGCAGGAAGAGATTGCCCGCCTTTCCCTTCCGATTCGAGCGCTCAATGCATTTGGTAGCGACCTTGATACCTCTGCACATTTCTTGGTTATCTCAGCAATTGATCCGATGCGAGGTGATGTGGAAGATCTCTGCGAGCTACTGCGCAGTGGTTTAGAGGCGCATCATGTTGTTATTTTCTCCACCTCAGGACATGGAATGGCAGAGCGCTATGCCGGAATCTTCCGTGGCGCAGATCTGCCAGTGCAGATGGTGGAAACACTCCACGCCCACCCAACAAAGGGCTCGATTCACATCACCCAATCATCGATTGGCTATGGATTTCAGAGCGATCATGCAGGGCTTCTCTTTATTACCGAACGCGATCTATCAGGCAGTAAGACAAGCAGTAAAGATGGCGCCCGTCTTCCCTCAAAGCGAAAGCAAGCTATTGACCCACTCGAACTTCGCGCTGGAGATTTTGTCGTTCATGAACAACATGGAATCGGCCGTTATGTCGAACTCATTCAGCGCACTGTTGGAGGAGTAACCCGCGAATACCTCGTTATTGAATATGCGCCAGCCAAGCGCGGCCAACCCAGTGATCGCATCTTCGTACCGACAGATACCTTGGAACAGGTCAGTAAATATGTAGGTGGGGAAACTCCTACGGTGCACCGCATCGGAAGCGGTGAGTGGCAGAAAGCTAAGGGGCGTGCGCGTAAAGCTGTGCGCCAAATTGCAGGAGAACTTATTCGCCTGTATGCCGCACGCACCAGCGCACCTGGCTACGCCTTCTCACCCGATACTCCGTGGCAGCGCGAACTCGAAGATGCTTTTTCCTACATTGAAACACCTGATCAGTTATCGACAATCGAAGATGTCAAGCGCGATATGGAGCGCCCGTACCCAATGGATCGCATCATCTGCGGCGATGTGGGTTATGGAAAGACAGAGATTGCAATTCGCGCAGCCTTTAAAGCGGTGCAAGATGGCAAGCAGGTAGCAGTCCTTGTTCCTACAACACTCTTGGTGCAACAACACTCCAAGACCTTTGCCGAAAGGTATGCCGGCTTTCCTATCAAGGTTGCAGGGCTGTCTCGCTTTAATACCGCGAAAGAGAGTAAGGAAATTTTGGCTCAACTGACATCGGGGGCTGTTGATGTGGTAGTCGGTACCCACCGCATCTTGTCGCAAGATGTTCAATTTAAGGATCTCGGCCTAGTGATTGTCGATGAGGAACAGCGCTTTGGCGTTGAGCAGAAAGAGTCGCTGAAGAAGATGCGCACAACTGTCGATGTCTTGGCGATGTCGGCAACGCCTATTCCGCGCACACTTGAGATGGCAGTAACTGGTATTCGTGAGATGTCGACGATTACGACGCCACCGGAGGAGCGCCATCCGATCCTTACCTATGTAGGCCCTGCCGAAGATGCGCAGATCAAGGCGGCAATCCACCGCGAACTTCTGCGTGATGGTCAGATTTTCTATATCCATAACCGGGTTGAATCGATTGACCGCGCTGCATCGAAGTTGCAGGAGTTAGTTCCGGAAGCGCGTATCCGTATTGCCCACGGCCAGATGTCTGAAGGTCAATTAGAAGATGTCATCTTAGGCTTTTGGAATCGTGACTTTGATGTCTTGGTTTGCACGACGATTGTGGAGAGCGGCCTGGATATCGCCAATGCAAATACCTTGATTGTTGAACGTGCCGATAACTTTGGACTCTCGCAGCTACATCAGTTGCGCGGTCGTGTGGGTCGTGGACGCGAACGCGCCTATGCCTACTTCCTCTATCCGCCAGATCAACCGTTGTCAGAGATTGCACTTGATCGCTTAAAGACCATCGCAACAAATACCGATTTAGGTTCAGGTATGCGCGTTGCTCTTAAGGATCTGGAAATTCGCGGCGCCGGCAATCTACTGGGCGGCGAACAGTCGGGCCATATTGCAGATGTGGGCTTTGATCTTTATATGCGCATGGTGGGTGAAGCGGTCAATGATTACAAGACCGGAATCATCGAGACGGAAGAGAAGAACCACGAGTGCAAAGTGGAACTTCCCATCAATGCCCATCTATCGGAACAGTACGTTCCAGGTGAGCGCCTGCGTTTAGATTTATATCGCCGTCTGGCCGATGTGCGTAACCACGAAGAAGTTGAATCAATCCGGGAAGAACTCGTCGACCGTTTCGGCGAACTTCCATCTGAAGCACAATCACTCTTACAGGTGGCAGAGTTACGAGCTTTTGCTAAATCGTTAAATATCCGAGAAGTTGTTGCCGCCGGTAAATTCTTGAGAATTTCACCGCTGGTCTTGCCTGAATCGAAACAACTGCGGCTCAATCGCCTCTTTCCAGGTTCTCTCTATAAAACAGCCACAAATACGGTGATGATCGCGATTCCTCGTGCTGCAGCATGGACCCCAACTGCACAAGGCTCTCAACTTTTGGGGGATACTTCTCTCCTGGAGTGGGCAGCTAAGTCCCTCAATGAATTAACGAAAGTGAGCACGACGTGAAGAAGATTGTTGCCCTCTTAGGTGTTATCTCCGTTCTAGCGCTTTCAGGATGCGGAAAAATCGATAGCGCCGCAACGATTGGCGATATTGCTATCTCACAGGCATCCGCACAGACAATCATTGATGAAGTTCTCGCTGAGCGCACCAAGGTCGACACCTCGCAGATGCAGATCCAAACGGGATCAGCACTCAATCGCAGCCAACTGCGCTTCACCATTGTTACCACTCTCTTCGATGAAATTGCTAAAGAGTTGAAGCTAACAATCTCGTCTACTGAAATGGCGAAGGCTAAAGCTGATCTGATTGCGCAAAGTGGTGGACAGGAAGCACTTGCTAAGAACCTCGTTGCAGCCGAGATTGCACCGTCAAATTTTGAACGTTATATCCGCGCCATCATCACCTCAAATAAAATTCAAGATGCGCTCTTGGCATCAGGAGTAGCCCAGGCAGAAGTTTCAGCGCGCATCACTCAGTTGATCAACGCCAAGGCAGCCGAACTCAAGGTTGAGGTCAACCCACGTTACGGAACATGGGATCAAGCAACCGGCGATATCGTCGCAAGTGATTCAGCCGGATCTGCTGTAGTTCCTGCAGTTAAGTAACTACCTGTTCGTATGGCTGACTCACAACTGCAACGCCTCGTTGAGGTCATGGATCGCCTCCGCTCACCCGGAGGATGTGCTTGGGATGCCGAACAGACCCACACTTCCCTCATCAAATATTTACTCGAAGAGTCATATGAATTTATCGATGCTATCGAGACCGATGACCGCGCAGGAATGCGCGAAGAGCTCGGTGATGTTCTCCTGCAGGTCTACTTCCACTCACGTATTGCCCAAGACCACCCAACCGATCCATTTTCGATCGAAGATGTGGCTGGTACTATCGCCGATAAGTTAATCAGCCGCCACCCGCATGTATTCGACAGCCTTGAAGTGAGCGGCACGGAAGAGATCATTGAAAATTGGGAAGCAATCAAAGCCCGCGAAAAGGGACGCACCTCTGCCATCGATGGCATCGCAATGGCGCAACCGGCACTTCCACTTGTTGCAAAGATTCTCTATCGCGCAGAGAAGTACAAGGTCGATCTTCGCGTTGATGAATACTCATCAGAGAAAGCCACTGAAAAGAGCGTTGGTGAGGCACTTGCATCTGTCATCGCATGGGCGCATGAAAACGATATCGACCCGGAAAACGCCCTACGTGCACAGGCTCGCGAGATGATTCGTCAGATTCAGGTGGCAGAACAGCAAGGTAAGTAGTCGCGGTAGACTTGCCACCTGCCGTTCAGAGTTGAGCGCTGACGTTCATCATCTCAAGTTTCTAGGAGACATCCCATGGCAATAATCGATGCAATCTACGCTCGTGAAATTCTTGATTCGCGCGGAAATCCAACTGTTGAAGTTGAAGTTACTCTCGAAGATGGCACACAGGCGCGCGCTGCCGTTCCAAGCGGTGCATCAACAGGTGCATTTGAAGCTGCCGAACTCCGTGATGGCGACAAGAACCGCTACCTTGGTAAGGGCGTTCTGAACGCGGTTGCATTTGTTAACGATGAGATTGCTCCAGCAATTGAAGGCTATGACTCACAAGATCAGCGCCTGATTGACTCAGAGATGATTGAACTCGATGGCACATCTAATAAGTCACGCCTCGGTGCAAACTCAATTCTCGGCGTCTCACTCGCTGTTGCAAAGGCATCAGCTGATTCATCTGACCTCTCACTCTTCCGCTACCTCGGTGGCCCCAATGCACATGTGCTGCCAGTGCCGATGATGAATATTCTCAACGGTGGCGCACATGCTGATACCAACGTTGATATCCAAGAATTTATGATCGCTCCTATTGGTGCAGAAACATTTCGCGAGTCACTTCGTTGGGGCGCTGAGATTTATCACGCACTGAAAGCTGTCTTGAAGAAGCGCGGACTTGCCACATCTGTTGGCGATGAAGGTGGCTTTGCTCCTAACCTCGAGAGCAACCGTGCTGCCCTTGATTTAATTATCGAAGCAATCCAAACTGCAGGCTTCAAGCCAGGTACAGATATCGCACTTGCGATGGATGTTGCTGCTACTGAGTTTCACGACAACGGTAAGTACAAGTTCGAAGGTTCCCTTCGCTCATCTGATGAAATGATTGCCTACTACGCAGAACTCGTCAGCGCTTACCCAATCGTCTCAATCGAAGATCCACTCAATGAAGAAGATTGGGCAGGCTGGAAGTCAATGACAACATCACTTGGCTCAAAGATTCAGATTGTCGGAGATGACCTCTTTGTAACAAACCCTGTGCGTCTTGCCAAGGGCATCGAAACTGATACAGCGAATGCGCTTCTTGTGAAGGTAAACCAGATCGGTACTTTGACTGAGACTCTTGATGCAGTAGATCTGGCCCACCGCGCTAACTACCGCAGCATGATGTCGCACCGTTCAGGTGAAACAGAAGACACCACAATCGCTGACTTGGCTGTTGCAACCAACTGTGGCCAGATCAAGACTGGTGCACCATCTCGTACAGAGCGCGTTGCTAAGTACAACCAACTTCTTCGTATTGAAGAAGAACTCGCTGATGGTGCTGTCTATGCAGGCCGCCAGGCATTCCCACGCTTTAAGGGGTAACTACCAATGGCGCGCAGACCTAAGGCACGGAAGAAGAGTTACCACTCGCGTAACTTGAACTTCAACCGTCATCAGGGCTCTGGGCGCACATTTGCAGTCGCGGCAATCTTATTTATGTTAGCTCTCTTCCTGGCTCCTCCCATCAAGAATTACTTCGTGCAACGAGCTCAGATCAGCGCTCTGCAATCTCAACTTCAGAGTGATAACTCAGCACTTGATGCAGCGCGCAAAGAGTTAACGCTCTGGCAAGATCCTGATTACATTAAATCTCAAGCGCGTGAACGTCTGCACTTTGTCATGCCAGGTGAACGTCAATACATCGTCACTGGCACAGATGGCAGTTCAACTGATGAAGCAACTCAAACAGATGTTGTAACTAATCTTCCCGAAGGACAGCCTTGGTATACCCGCATGATTGCATCCATTACAGAGGCGGGTAAGGCATGAATTTACAAGACCGAAAGGCAACTGAAGATGATCTCAAGACGATAGAAAACCAATTAGGTCGCACACCGCGCGATGTTCATGCGATTGCCTATCGCTGTCCATGCGGAAAACCTGCCGTTGTTGAAACACCACCCCGACTTTCCAATGGCGAACCTTTTCCTACCTTTTACTACGCAACTTGTCCGCGCCTTACCGCCGCCATTTCAACCCTGGAAACAACCGGGATGATGGGTGAGATGAACGCACGGCTTGAAACAGACGCTGAACTTGCTGGTGCATATGCAGCAGCTCATGATGATTACATCGCAGCACGATCTGCTCTGAAGATTGATGTACCTGAAGTTGAGAATGTCTCTGCAGGTGGAATGCCTAACCGTGTGAAGTGCCTGCACTCACTCATTGCTCATTCACTCTCAGCTGGCCCTGACGTCAATCCACTGGGTGATGAGGCACTCGCCGAACTTCCTGAGTGGTGGAAGCACATGTCATGCGAGTAGCAGCCATTGATTGCGGTACCAACTCCATTCGTCTTCTGATTGCCGATGTTGCTGGAACCAATTTCCGCGAAATCGTTCGTGAGATGGAGGTCGTTCGACTAGGCCAAGGCGTTGATAAGACCGGGCAATTTCATCCCGATGCCATTGCTCGCACACTTGCCGCTGTTGATAAATACGCTATTGAGATAGCAAAGCGCGGAGTGGAGAAGATTCGCTTCTGTGCAACGAGTGCTACCCGTGATGCCACCAACCGCGACCTCTTTATCGATGGAGTCAAAGAGCGTTTAGGAATCGAGCCTGAAGTAATTCTGGGTGAAATAGAAGCTGCGCTCTCATTTCAAGGTGCCACAAAGGATTTCAATAAAGCAGATGGGCCATTCCTTGTTGTTGATATCGGTGGCGGATCTACTGAATTCGTCTATGGCACAGACCACGTGGAATTCGCCAAGAGTGTAAATATCGGATGCGTACGTATGTCAGAGCGCCACTTCACCAATGGTGATGCCGATCTTGGTCAGATTGCCGCAGCCATTGAAGATATTGATGAAGCCATCAAACAAGCTGACAAGATCGTTCCTATCACTCAGGCAAAGACGCTCATCGCTGTTGCGGGTACTGCCACAACAGTTGCCGCAGCAGCCTTAGACCTTCCGACTTACGATCGCTATGCGATTCATCTTGCTCGAATTTCAGCAGAGAAGGTCCACGCAATCTCCAAAAAGATGCTGGCCATGAAGCGTGAAGATCGCGAAGCACTTGGCTATATGCACCCAGGTCGCGTCGATGTCATTGGCGCAGGATCTCTTGTTCTTTCACGCATCATGCTGGCAACAGGTGCCACAGAATTCGTTGCATCTGAATCAGATATCCTCGATGGAATGGCTTGGTCGCTTGTATAAGTCGATTGAACTTCTCGACAGGGCGATTGTTAAGTGCCATAAATGTCCACGACTTGTTGAGTGGCGAGAAGAAGTAGCTGTTGTAAAACGTAAGTCATATGAGAATGAGAAGTACTGGGGAAAAGCTGTACCAGGCTTCGGCTCCAGTACACCCAAGATGCTCATCGTAGGTCTTGCACCGGGTGCACATGGCGCCAATAGAACAGGCCGCATCTTTACTGGTGATTCATCTGGCGATTGGCTTTACGGATCGCTGCACCGCATTGGTATCGCGAAGATTCCCACGTCAACATCTCGCAACGATGGACAAGAGTTACGCGATACCCGAATCTCTATGGCCGTACGATGCGCGCCTCCTGAAAATAAACCCACAACCGAAGAGCGCGATGCATGTGCACCGTTTTTTGAGAATGAGCTAGAGCTGATCGCACCCACCGCTCGCTCCTTTGTAGCACTAGGAAACTTCGGTTGGCAGGTATTAATCAAATCGCTTAAAGCTCAAGGTCATAAAGTTCCCGCCGGAAAGTTTGGCCATGGTTCGACCATCAAATATTCACATGACGGCGTCAACTATTTAATCCTAGGTAGCTATCACCCAAGCCAGCAGAACACTTTTACTGGCAAACTCACCAAACCAATGTTGGATTCAGTACTCAAAAAAGCAGCCAAGTTCGCGGGTATTGCATAACTTTTCACCTAGTAGACTGCGTTTTCACATTGGCCCCCGTAGTCCAATGGCAGAGACAGAGGACTTAAAATCCTTCCAGTATCGGTTCGAGTCCGATCGGGGGCACCATTTTCTTGATAGTCACATCTAAGATTCTCATATGCAATCTTCGTTGAGTAGAACTTTACGCGGCTTTATAACTGCCACTCACTTCGGACCAACAGTCTTAGTTGTCACAATTTCATTCTTCTTATCTCGATTGCAGTATTCAGTGTCGGATTCTCTACAAATTGCAGTAGCCATTCTGGCTGGACAATGTGTTGTTGGTTGGACCAATGATGTAGTTGATTTACCTCTAGATAAGGCTGCTGCAAGAAGTAAGAAACCACTTGTTGCGGGAAAAATTACGCCCGCACAATTAAAGCCAGCAATCTTTATCGCACTCTTCTTGGCAATCCTGCTTTCACTGATGAGCCCATTGGGAGTAGTTGGCACGCTAATTCACGCACTCTGCCTCTTGAGTGCAACGATGTATAACTTCCAACTTAAAAAGACAACCCTCTCGGTTCTTCCCTACGTCATCTCATTCGGTGGGCTTCCGTGGGCAATTTACTTAAGCGCGGGTGAGCGTCCACCACTGTGGCTTGTGCTGGGATTTATCTTCATCTCATCTGCTTTCCACTTTATGAATGTCTTAAAAGATTTGGATATGGATATCTCTCAAGGAGTGCTGGGGCTACCTCAACGGGTGGGGCGGAAGAGAAGTATTGGAATTGCTCTGCTCCTCCTTTCAATAGGGCTCCTAGTTGTCGTTACGAGGTAGTTTTCACAACAATTTCTCAAAGTTCACGCTTATGCAAAAGTGGAAATAACGCCCCTTTGCCGTACGGTATGAAGTGTGCGGGGAGCCCTTCTTCGCACATATATAAGGAGAAATTAATGCGCAGTTCTAACCCAGTCCTTACCGGCCGCGGTTTCGCTCGTATCAAAGAAGGCACGACCACAACTGCAGATCTCACTACCCTCGAGAGCCGCCCTACATCTGCACCCATGTCTATCGATGATGTCGTCATCAAGACAGCAGGGCTCTTTGCAGTTCTCGTTGCAGTAGGAACGGTTGCATGGCGCGCAAATAGCCCAGGCCTTGCCCTTGTTGGTTTCCTTGGCGGATTTGTTCTCGCAATGGTCAATTCATTTTCTAAGAAGATCCGACCTGCTCTCATCATTGCCTACGCAGCCTTTCAAGGGCTTGCTCTTGGAACAATTAGCGCGCTCTTCGAAGCGTCTTACCCAGGCATCGTTGGACAAGCCGTCGTTGCAACAGGATGTGCATTCGGTGGAGTTCTTATCGCCTACCGTAGTGGCAAGATTCGCGTCACACCTAAGTTCACGCGAGTATTGCTGGGTTCACTCATCGGATACTTCGTATTTGGAATCGCAACGCTTTTCATCGGCTTCCCACAAGGTGGTCTTGGAACCCTCATTGCAGTCGGTGGCGTAGTTCTTGCATCACTCTTTATCGTCATGGACCTTGATCAAATTGACAAGGCTGTTGCAGCTCGCGTTCCGCAAGAAGAGTCATGGCGCTGTGCATTCGGCCTCATGGTGACTTTAGTCTGGCTCTACATGGAGGTTTTGAGACTGATCTCAATCCTGCGTAGTAATGACTAACTAGTTATTGGCGAGATTGCCCGAGATGCGAAGCTCGCGTCTCGGGCAATTTTGTTGCCACAAGAACTGCCACCAACATCAGAGCGGCGGTTGCGAGAAATGCTGGTCGATATCCGTAATGGTCTGAGATAAAGCCCAGAATAATGGGAGCCACCATTGCGCCAGCGTCCCCTGCCATTTGGAATAAACCAATTACCTGACCGCCCTTGCCTTCCAGGACATCGCCCACGATGGCTGATGGCGTTGTTGAAAGAAACGCCCCACCAATACCAACAATCACGCTTGCTGCAAGGAATTCCCATGGCTTCGTTGTAAAGGCGAGGGCAACGATGAAGAGCGTGAGGAAAGAAGTGCCAATCACTGCAGAGAATCTACGTCCTCGAATATCTGAGAGCTTTCCTGCTTTAAGCAGAAGCACCCCATTGATGATTGTGCTAATGGTAAAGCCAAGTCCCATATAGCTAGGAGTTACCTTGATTTCTTCCACCATAAAGAGCGGCAGAATTGAACGGCTCATACCGAAGAGAACCCACGCAGTGATGAAAGAGATGATGAGTGCATACCGGTAAGGCTTGAGAGCAAGTGCGCTCTTAAGGGTTACTGTCTCTCGCTCTTGCTGGGCAGTCGGTTTGGCAGCAAGAACTGAGTTACGGAGCAGAACAGCACCTGAGGTACTTGCTGCAATGAGAAGGAAGCCATAAATAATTAGGGGCGCTCTAAGAGAGAAACCAGAGAGAATGCCACCGACAACAGGACCTGCCATCATTCCAACAAGAAATGATCCGTTGTAGAGCGACTGCGCACGAGCGCGATGATCATCATCGACTGCGCGAATCAAGATAGAACCAGCAGCAACAGAGAACATCGATGAACCAAATCCACCAACTGCGCGGAAGATTAGTAGTTGCTCATAGTTCTGCGCCATTCCAGCGGCGAATGATGTGAGTGCAACGAAACCAATTCCAAATGAATACACCAGGCGTTCGCCAAAATGATCAACGAGTTTTCCTGAAAATAAACCTGTCGCAAATCGCGCGAAGGCGAAGGTGGCAAGGATGGCGCCCACCTGAGCATTATTTACTCCGAAGGAGCGGGCGAAGAGCGGCAAGGTAGGGGAGATGATTCCAAAACCAACTGCGACAAAAAAGGATGCGAAGACAAGGACGCCAACTTCCCGCGGAAATTCTGCAAAGGGGTTGGTGAACTTGTTTTTCACAGTGAGTTAGCTAAGCCCGGTTTAACCGAGCGCCTCGCCAGCAGCTTCCTTACGGGCAGATGCATAGTCAGCATTTGTGCGCAGTGGAGTCTCGCGGAGGAAGAGCGCCAAGACGAATCCCACTGCAACAACAGGTGCTGCTACCAAAAAGACCACGTGGAACGATTCAACGAATGCATTGAGAGCGGTGATTCGTCCTTCAGGAGGAAGGGCACCGATAGCTGCAGTATTGCTCTGCACCAACTCTGCCTGTGCAGGATCAAAGCCTGAAGTTAGTAGGTAATGGCCTAAACGGTTGGTCAAGATTGTTCCGAAGATGGCAGTTCCAAATACAGATCCGAGTGAACGGAAGAAGGTATTGGAGCTCGTTGCAACGCCCATATCTCTGAAATCAACTGAGTTTTGCAGGGCGATAACGATTGTCTGCATAGAAAGACCCAAGCCCGCGCCGACCATCATGGCGTAGATAGAGATCTCCCAATATGGAGTGTTGATATCGAGTCTGACCATCGCCAAGATCCCAAGAGTCATCAACGCTGTTCCTGCAATCGGATAACGCTTGTAGTGGCCATGTTTTGTGATCAACTTACCGCTGATGATTGAAGTTGAAACGATTCCAAGCATGAGTGGAATCAATTTGAGTCCTGCTTCAGTTGCTGTGTAACCCTTCACAACTTGCATGTAGAGAGGCAACATCACAATCGCCCCGAACATACCGGCGCCAATGATTGCGCCGAGAATTGAGGTGAGTGAGAAGGTGTGGTTCTTAAAGAGAGCAAGCGGAATGATGGGTTCGACGGCGGTAGATTCCCACTTCAGGAATAGGACTGTGGTGAGTAAGCCACTACCGAGATAGGCAAGTGTCTTTGCGTTAGTCCAACCTTCTTGTGGTCCATAGATAGAGACGGCAAGAAGGGTGAGAGTGACACCTGCAACAAGAAGAATTGCGCCGAGGTAATCAATCTTATGTTCGCGCTTCACCTTTGGAATGTGGAGAACTGCTGAGGTAATAACCAAAGCGGCAATTGCAAACGGAATGTTGATGTAGAAGATCCAGCGCCATCCGGTTATTCCGAGGATGGTTGAACGATCTGAGAAGAAGCCACCAAGCAGTGGGCCTGCAACGGACGAGAGACCCCAGACTGCTCCGAAGTAACCCTGGTAACGACCGCGTTCGCGTGGAGGAACGATGTCACCGATGATGACGAAGGTGAGCGCCATCAAGCCACCAGCGCCAAGTCCTTGCACGGCGCGGGTTGCGATGAGCTGAGACATGTTCTGTGAAGCACCGGCGGCAAGTGAACCGATTAAAAATGTTACGATGGCGAATTGGAAGACAATACGTCGGCCGTAAAGGTCCGAGATTTTTCCGTATAACGGGGTAGATGCAGTTGAAGTAAGAAGGTAAGCGGTGACGACCCAGGTGTAATGGTCGAGGCCGTTGAAATCTTCGACGATGCTCTTGAGCGCCGTGGAGACAATCGTCTGGTCGAGGGCGGCAAGGAGCATGCCAGTCATAAGACCACTGAGAATTATCATAATCTCGCGATGCGAGAATTGCTTTGATGGCGCGTTTGTATTCATAGGGGCTAAGTTTACTCTGTGAAATCAGTTATCGCCGAAAACCTTGTTAAGACCTATGACAAAGGTAGAGTTCGCGCACTCGATGGACTCAGTCTTGATGTTGAAGAAGGAACTGTTCTCAGTGTTTTAGGGCCCAATGGCGCTGGAAAGACAACCTGTGTTCGTATCCTCACGACGCTTTTACGAGCAGATTCAGGTAGCGCAAGCGTTGCAGGTATCGATGTAATGAAGAGCCCTGAGAAAGTCCGTGAAGTGATTGGACTATCTGGTCAATATGCAGCTGTAGATGAAATCCTCACGGGCTATGACAATCTCGTGATGTTTGGTGAGTTGTACCACTTAGGAAAGAAGCAAGCAGTTGTCCGCGCAAATGAATTACTTGAGCGATTCTCACTTACCGAAGCGGCAAAACGTCCCATCAAAACCTATTCCGGTGGAATGCGTCGCCGCCTTGATTTAGCGGCATCACTGATTGTGAAACCAAAAGTTTTATTTCTCGATGAACCCACAACAGGCCTTGATCCACGCGGTCGCCAAGAGATGTGGGGAGTAATCCAAGAGCTCGTCAAAGGTGGCGTCACACTTCTACTTACAACCCAATATCTAGAAGAAGCTGATCAATTAGCTGATGACATTGCAGTCATCGATACTGGAAAAGTTATTGCGCGCGGCACATCCGATGCCCTCAAGAAGCAGGTCGGCGGCGAACGCCTGGAAGTTGTTGTGGAACAACTGCAAGTTGCCAAAACGTTGGAAATTGTTGCTGCGGTCAGCGGCAATAAAGCCACCCTCGATGAAGGACTTCGCCTCATCTCATCGCCGGTATCGACAGGGTCAGCTGCGCTCTTTGAAGTTTTGAAATCACTCGATAGCGCAGGAATTCATGCACTCGATGTTGGCCTGAAGCGACCATCGCTTGATGATGTATTCCTTTCCCTGACTGGGCATGCAGCCGAAGAAAAAATTGCTGAAATTGCAGAGAAGAAGAGAGGCAGAAAATGAGCGCAGTTAACGATGTCTACATCATTACCCGCAGACAGCTTCTCTTACTCTCTCGTGTTCCTGAAGTCCTTATCTTCTCCACCATTCAGCCCGTGATGTTTGTACTTCTCTTCCGTTATGTATTCGGTGGCTCGATTAGCACCGGTCAACCAGGCGGATATGTGCAGCTACTCATGCCCGGCATCTTTGTGCAGACCGTTGCATTTACGCTGGCAGGTACTGCTTCTGGCCTTGCGGAAGATATGAAGAAAGGTCTGATCGATCGTTTTAGATCTCTGCCGATTTCGCAATCAGCGCTCGTCATTGGTCGCACACTGGGAGATTCACTTCTCAATATTGTCGTTCTGGCAGTGATGGGTATCGCCGGATACATCGTCGGCTGGCGACCATCGGCAGGCCTTGCCAATGTCGCACTTGGTTTCCTATTCCTACTCTTCTTTGGTTATGCACTGTCGTGGGTTGGCGTGCTTGTCGGCCTTTCGGCATCTGATGCACGAGTCGTGCAGAACGTCAGTTTTATCGTGACATTCCCACTGACCTTCTTATCTAATGCCTTTGCGCCAACAACGGGAATGCCACGTGCGCTGCAGTACTTTGCTGAGTGGAATCCGGTATCGACGATGGTTGCGGCCTGCCGCGAACTTTTTGGACTTGAAAACCAATTCGGTGCAACAGCTGGCTCTTTCCCCAGCGAGCACCCACTGACTACATCACTTATCTACATGCTGATAATTATGGTGATCTTTATTCCGCTGAGCTTACGTAAATACCGTAACTACGCAGATTAAAAGTTAAGCGTAGAACTCAGCAGCCTTAATCTCGACCTTAATTTCGCGGCCATTAGGTGCGGTATAGGAAACAGTTGCACCAATCTCTGCGCCGAGCACAGCTGAACCTAGTGGTGATTTTTCAGAGTAGACATCGAGATCACCTGATGCGATTTCACGAGAGCCGAGTAAGAACTTCATCTCATCTCCTGCAATGACTGCAGTGACAACCATTCCGGCGCCAACTTTTCCGTCGGCACTTGCTGGTGGTGTTCCGATATGCGCATTTTCCAACATCTGCTTGAGCTGGCGGATACGAGCTTCCATCTTGCCTTGCTCATCGCGCGCTGCGTGGTAGCCGCCATTTTCTTTAAGGTCACCTTCGGCACGCGCTGCTTCAATCTTGGCGGTGATCTCTTTACGACCTTCGCCTTCAAGGCGTGCGAGTTCAGCACCCAAGCGATCAGCTGCTTCTTGGGTAAGCCAGGTCAGTTGTGAACTCATAGTGGGCAATCCTAGGGCAGAACGCGGCA
Source organism: Candidatus Planktophila sp. (assembly GCA_040402355.1). Classification (GTDB taxonomy): domain Bacteria; phylum Actinomycetota; class Actinomycetes; order Nanopelagicales; family Nanopelagicaceae; genus Planktophila. The sequence continues at coordinate 98,622 of JBBAMT010000004.1, forward strand.
ACGTTCGATACCGGCATTGACCGCATTGCCACGCGTAGGAATGGCCACAGTGCGCTCGATATAGGTACTTCCTGCAGGAATCGTGTCATCGATCTGACCAACTACATTCTTATCGATATCGCGTGCAATCAAAGTACAGATAACTACATCGCTGCTGGATGCTCGTTGTAGCGAGTAACGAATTTCTGGATTACGGGGATCTTCGGTAATAAATGAAATTAACTCGGTACGAATTTCTGGGTTTGAGTGATGAAGTCCAGCCCAGAGCAACCATCCGCCACCAACGATTCCAAGGACAACTGCGTACTTAATCCACCCTCGCGCAGGCGTAACTCCATAGCGATCACTGAAATCGAATTGGTTGTTGCCCTGTGACATGGGAGAATCCTCTCATGATGACTGAATTACTGGCTAAAGATTACGAAGTAGGTGCAGCAGGCTCGCTCACCATGATTGTTCTCTTCTCTGCCGTAACTCTGCTCTTGCGCAGTTTCTACAAGCGCTACACACGTATGCAGAAGAGTGAAGAAGTCGTCCAGGAGAACGAAGACGACAATTAAGAAATTTCTGCAGGCTCTCTTCATACTTCTTTTAGCTGGCTCATTTATCGGCCTCGGTATTTGGCAGTTACAACGTGCACAAGAGATGAAGAGCGCCGAGAGTGCGCCGATTGATACGACTCTCTATCCCTTACTAACGAGAGCTTCTTCCACCGAGATAATTCCTGGTGGAAGTATTGGAAAATTTGTCACTACATCTGGCTATTACATTGCAACGTATAAAGCCCCGAATCAAAAAGATGGTGCTGGCAATGTTGCCGATTGGGAAGTTGGCCTGCTGCAGAATGAGACCGATACCGCCATCTTGGTCGTTCGCGGACTTTGGAGCCAGCGACTTTCTAGCCCAGATATCGTGATGTCCACCAGAGTTGAAGTAACCGGCACCTTGATGCCGCACCAGAATGAAGATCGCGCCCTCAATACCTCACAGCAACTATCCCGCCTTGATAGCAGCCTTCTGGTTGCTACAACTGATCCCCAACTCTTCGATGGATTTATCTTGGCAACTGCGGAGGCAACTCGCAGTGGCGAGGCGGCGCGCACCAGAATTACAGCGCCCAAACTCGTCTCAGGAGTTCCGGGTTATTACTGGCAACATATTTCCTATGTCGTGATCTGGTGGTTTATGGCGCTACTCGTCTTATGGCTACCTTTCTATAAGCGCGATGAAGCCAGTAGCGAAACTACGAAAAGGGTTTAGAGTTCTCATATGAATCAAGCATCTACGGCAGCCGTGACCCGCTTTCGAGTAATGGCTATCCTCTGTGGCGTTAACTTGCTCCTCTTAATCTTCGGCTACCTGCCAGCGAAATATCTCTTTGATGCCCTTGAAACAAATGGCTGGTTGATCTCTATCCCGATCGCACATGGCTATCTCTACATCGTCTACATACTGACCGCTCTCCAAATTGGCGTGCAGAAGAAGATGTCACTAGTGACAATCTTGGCGCTGATCGCAGCCGGAACCTTGCCCTTTGCCTCATTTATCGCTGAGCGCCGAATCGTCAAGAAATACAGCTAACGCCCTTAAGTTAACTTTCGATGACGTCCTTCTAGTTAATGGCGTGTCGCACTAAAAGTCCGATTCATTCGTTCTATCTTTTACGAGTCAGAAGCACCACCCATCTCTTCCCCCTGCGCCCCAGTATTTGGTGCGGTTAGTTACAACTAAAGAGAATGGTTAAGCCTTGGCTACTTCGAAATCGGCTGCGACAAGTAAGAGCAATCCGGCGCGTAAAACCTATGTTTTAGATACATCTGTACTTCTGGCAGATCCCGGCGCAATAAAACGATTTGAAGAGCATGAAGTCATCATCCCTATCGCTGTAATTGGCGAACTCGAGACAAAGCGCGATCATCCTGAACTCGGCTACTTTGCCCGAGCTGCTCTGCGCGCCCTCGATGATCTGCGGGTGGAACATGGTCGTCTTGATGCCCCGCTGACGATTACTCCTGAAGGCGGAACTCTCTCTGTAGAGCTAAACCACACTGATTTAAGCACTTTGCCGCATGGATTCCTTCGCGATGGCACTAATGATTCGCGTATCTTGGCTATTTCAAAGAACTTGATGTCTGATGGAAAGCGCGTTGTTCTGGTTACCAAAGACCTTCCGCTTCGCGTCAAGGCATCGTCCGTAGGCGTTGAGGCGCAGGAATATCTCGCCGAGTTAGTGTCCAATAGTGGTTGGACCGGAATCGAAGAAGTCTCTGTCGGCCACAGCACTATCGATGAGTTGTATTCATCAGATCGCGCAGATCATGAATCCGCCCACCAATTCCCAGTTCATACTGGAATCGTTCTCCACTCAGAAAAAGGGAGCGCCCTCGCCCGAGTGACGGCAGATAAGCAGTTGCAATTGGTGCGCGGTGACCGACAGGCATTTGGGTTGCATGGTCGCTCTGCCGAACAGCGCATCGCCCTCGATTTATTACTCGATGACAGCATTGGAATTGTCTCATTGGGCGGCCGGGCCGGAACTGGAAAGTCGGCGCTCGCGCTGTGCGCAGGGCTTGAAGCGGTGATGGAGAAGCGCCTCCATAAGAAGGTCGTCATCTTCCGTCCGCTCTATCCCGTCGGCGGACAAGAACTCGGATACCTGCCAGGCAGTGAAGGCGAGAAGATGTCGCCGTGGGCCCAAGCAGTCTTCGATACCTTGGGCGCTTTGGTCAGCCAAGCTGTGATCGATGAAGTCATCGACCGCGGTCTGATTGAAGTTCTACCCCTGACCCATATCCGCGGCCGTTCTCTGCACGATGCATATGTCATCGTCGATGAAGCGCAGTCGCTAGAACGCGGAGTTCTGCTGACAGTCCTCTCTCGTATCGGCCAAGGTTCGCGCGTAGTGATGACCCACGATGTTGCCCAGCGCGATAATCTGCGGGTGGGACGCCACGACGGAGTCGTCGCAGTCGTTGAGACTCTCAAAGGCCACCCGCTCTTCGCCCATGTGACCCTGACTCGATCAGAGCGCTCGCCAATCGCGGCGTTGGTCACTGAGATGCTGGAAGGGCCGCCGGTATAGCCTGCCGTTCACTCGCCATTCACCCCTCGTTATCGCCTCTTTTAAATATCACAGTGACATATAGGATATTTAGGACATTACCCTAACTGACCTGCGCTTTTATCTATCCACACCTCACCCCGTTCCTGTGAATCTGCGACTCACGCAGGGCAAAATTTGCGACTCACCCCATCCCTTGCCAGCCTTTACCCATTCCCCCAAGGCCCAACCTCCCAGGTCTGGATAGAGATGTGAGGCTAGTGCGCCATGGGGCAAGAGAAGAGGGAAGGAGACGTTATGAAGATAGCTGTACGCGAATTCTTTAGCGCTCTCTCTGGCCTGCGTTCTTCTTGGGCAACGAAGCCAGCTCTCTGGGTGACGGTGGGCGGACTCCTCTTCCTTGCATCCGCCCAGCCAAGCGCCTACGGCCTCGACTTTCCCATGACCACTCGCCTGACCCTTCCAGACTCTAAAAATCTGACAATCTCATCGAACCCGCCAGCAGCTTCACTATCTGCTCAGATCTCTGAGATGGCCCTGGTCGCCGATATCAGCCAGCAGGTCGAGATGGCCCGTGGCATCGTCGGTGCGAAGAAGGTTGCCAAGACGATCATGAGCGCTGAATATTCTTGGGACGACGCTGAGTATTCATGCCTGAATCGCCTCTGGACCAAAGAGAGCCATTGGAATTACAAGGCCCATAACTACCGTTCTGGAGCACATGGAATTGCTCAAGCGCTACCTGCCGTCAAGATGGAGGTCATCTCCAGCGATTGGCGCACCAACCCGGTGACGCAGATCCGTTGGGGCCTTCGCTATATCGATATTCGCTATGACACTCCATGTACTGCATGGTCGAAGTTCAAGCGCAGCCGTTACTACTAAACCGTTACTGCTAATTTAGTATCGAGTTAATTACTTGGCTTTGTGCCAATCGTTAAAGGCTTCATAACTTCCTTAAAGAAATCATCGCCCTTATCGTCGACAACGATAAATGCTGGAAAGTTCACAACATCAATCTTCCACACCGCTTCCATCCCTAGCTCTTCAAAATCTAAGACTTCAACTTTGGTAATGCAATCTTGCGCTAGGCGCGCAGCTGGGCCGCCGATAGAGCCGAGATAGAAACCGCCATGCTTCTTACATGCATCAGTAACAGCCTGAGAGCGATTGCCCTTTGCCAACATGATGAGTGATCCACCATTGGCTTGGAAGTAATCAACATAAGAATCCATACGACCTGCAGTTGTTGGACCAAATGAACCTGATGCCATTCCCGTCGGAGTCTTTGCTGGGCCTGCGTAGTAGACGGCGTACTTCTTCATGTAATCAGGCATTGGCTTGCCCGCGTCTAACAGCTCTTTAATCTTGGCATGGGCGATATCGCGCGCAACAACGATAGTTCCGGTCAGTGAAAGACGAGTCTTTACTGGGTGCTTCGAAAGTTCAGCGCGGATTGCATCCATGGGCTGGTTGAGATCGATAGCGACCATATTGTCATTGAGGTGCTCATCAGTTGTCTCAGGCAAGAAATGGGCCGGTTCGGTCTCAAGCTGTTCGAGGAAGATTCCATCTTTGCTGATCTTCGCCATCGCCTGGCGATCGGCAGAACATGAAACAGCGATAGCGATGGGCAGAGAAGCGCCATGGCGCGGCAAGCGAACAACGCGGACATCGTGGCAGAAGTACTTGCCACCAAACTGCGCGCCGATTCCTAGCTTCTGCGTTAACTTAAATACTTCTTCTTCTAAGGCAAGGTCGCGGAATCCATGGCCCGTTGCAGCATCTCCTGAGGTAGGCAAGTTATCGAGGTAGTGAGTGCTGGCAAGCTTCGATGTCTTTACGGCGAACTCAGCGCTGGTGCCGCCGATGACGATAGCAAGGTGATACGGCGGGCAGGCAGCTGTTCCAATGGAACGTAACTTATCTTCGAGCCAGGTGATGAATGAGGCAGGGTTAAGAATCGCACGCGTCTCTTGGTAGAGGAATGATTTATTGGCGCTACCGCCACCTTTTGCCACAAAGATAAAGTTGTATTCATCTGGGTGATCGCTATCTGCATAGATTTCAATCTGCGCCGGCAAGTTGCTGCCGGTGTTCTTCTCTTCCCATGTTGTAACTGGGGCCATCTGCGAATATCGTAAGTTGAGCTTGGTAAATGCGTCGTAGACACCTTGCGAAAGTGCGACCTCATCTTTAGAGGCAGTCAGTACATACTGACCCTTCTTTCCCATGATGAGCGCAGTTCCTGTGTCTTGGCACATGGGAAGAACGCCACCTGCTGAGATATTGGCATTCTTTAAGAGATCGAGAGCAACAAAGCGATCATTGGCAGAAGCCTCAGGGTCCTGCAAAATTTTGGCCAGTTGGGCAAGGTGATCGCTGCGCAGGTAATGTGAAATATCGTGCATCGCAGTTTCTGTCAGCAACCTGAGTGCAGACTCCTCCACCTGCAGAAATTCTTTATCGCCCAGCTTGATAACGCTGACGCCCTCTTTGGAAATCAGGCGGTACTTGGTTGTATCTGGACCAATCGGTAGAAGGTCCGAGTAGATAAATTCTGGCGACATTATTCGGCAGGTTTCTTTGCGGCGTCGAGCTTCTTCTTCGCCCCATCAAGCCACTCTTGGCAGATCTTGGCTAACTCTTCGCCGCGTTCCCAGAGCTTGAGAGATTCTTCAAGGGTGGCGCTGCCATCTTCAAGTGATTCAACGATCTCAGCGAGTTCATCGCGAGCACTTTCATATGAAGGTCTGGCGTAAGAAGGTTTTGCATCTTTGGTGGCCATGGGGACAATCTACTCCGTGTTATTGGTCAACCGTGGCGCGGGTCTCGCCCTTGGCCACGCGAATACGTAAACGAACGCCTGCCTTCACCTTGGTGGCATCGCGAACAATTGCACCATCTTCTAACTGCACAACGGCATAGCCACGATCCATCGTTGATTGCGGCGAGAGGGAACGAAGATGATCTTTCACTCCCTTGAGCTCCTTCTTCTCGATTTCCAGGATGGAGGCAAAACTTCGGATCGAGCGATCGCGCCAGCCTTTAATTTCATCACGGCGGGTAGTGACCATCACTGCGGGATCTTTCATCACGGGGCGATTGCGGAGTTGAGCAATCTGGTTAAGTTCGTAATCAATCGTTGCGACTAAGCGGCGATACATACGGTCGCGCATCTTCTCGATATCACTGATCTCCTGTGCGATATCTGGAACCACCCGCTTGGCCGCATCAGTGGGAGTCGATGCTCTGTAATCGGCGACGAGATCAAGAAGTGGTGAATCTTTCTCATGGCCGATGGCGCTAACGATGGGAGTTGTGCAACTAGCGGCCAATCGCACGAGAGATTCATCGCTAAAGGGGAGGAGATCTTCAAAGGATCCACCACCGCGCGTAATGATGATGACATCAACATCGGGATTAGCTTCAAGTTCAGCAAGAGCTGCTGATACTTCTACAACTGCGGCAGCACCTTGCACCGCAACTTCACGGATTTCAAATTGAACAGATGGCCAACGACGGCGGGCGTTCTCGACAACATCTTTTTCTGCATCAGTATTGCGGCCACAGATGAGACCCACTGTGCGGGGCAACCGCGGAAGTGCAACTTTGCGATCTGCGCTAAAGAGTCCTTCAAGAGCTAACTTCTCCTTCAGGGCTTCTAGGCGAGCTAAGAGTTCACCCACACCCACTTGGCGAATCTCTTTAGCTGACAATGTGAGAGAACCATTTTTAGTAAACCATGATGGCTTGGCGTGAATCACCACACGAGCATTTGCAGGTAGTGGTTGAACGCTCGCCAATACTGTTTTGTAACACATCACTGAGATGCTCATATCGGCGCTGGTATCGCGCAGGCGCATGAAGGCCATTCCGCCGCTACGTTCATTGAGTTCCGAGATCTCGCCCTCAATCCAGATAGGGCCTAAGCGATCGATGTAATCCTTGATAGCTTCTGAGACCACGCGCACCGGCGCAGGGGATTCACTTGAAGTTTCGAACATAGCGAGAGCCTAATAGACTGCAGCACATGAGCAAGAGAATTCTTCTAGCCGCGCCACGTGGGTACTGTGCAGGCGTTGACCGCGCAGTTGTGGCGGTCGAAAAATCGCTCGAGCTCTACGGAGCACCTGTCTACGTTCGTAAAGAGATTGTCCACAACAAGTATGTGGTCTCAACTCTCGAAGCGCGCGGAGTCATCTTCGTCAACGAGACCGATGAGGTTCCAGAAGGTGCCACCGTTGTCTTCTCAGCACACGGTGTATCTCCGGCAGTACATGCCGAGGCCGCAGCCCGAAACCTAAAGACAATTGATGCAACGTGTCCGCTCGTGACCAAGGTTCACAACGAGGTAAAACGTTTCGCCAATGAAGAGACTGAAATTTTACTGATTGGCCACGTAGGCCACGAAGAAGTTGAAGGAACAGCAGGCGAAGCTCCCGGCAAAGTTCGCGTCGTCGATGGCCTCGATCAGGCCCGCACCATTGAGCCCACACCTGGCAAGAAGTTGGTCTGGCTTACCCAGACAACTCTCTCTGTTGATGAAACGATGCAATCAGTTGCAATTCTCAAAGAGCGCTTTCCTGAAATCGCTAATCCTCCGAGTGATGATATTTGTTATGCAACGCAGAACCGCCAAGAGGCAATTAAGGCGATTGCACCTCAAGCAGATCTAGTTCTAGTTGTAGGTTCGACAAACTCTTCCAACTCAGTGCGCCTCGTCGAGGTTGCACTCGAATACGGCGCAAAGGCTGCCTATCTCGTTGATTATGCAGCAGAGGTGAAAGCTGAGTGGCTCGCTAACGTTGAAGTTATTGGCGTTACCAGTGGCGCATCAGTTCCTGAAATTCTTGTCAATGATCTCCTCAAGTACCTCAGCACGCAGGGCTTTGGCGATGTCGAAGAGGTGCGTGCCACTGAGGAGACAATTCTCTTTGCTCTTCCGAAAGAGCTCCGCGCAGATCTCAAGGCAGCTAAGTAATGGCTACCTTCGTAGATATCCAAGGTGAAAACCTTGCCGTTGAAATCTACGAACCAAAGCTACGTATTGCAGATGTTGTTTTGGTACATGGTTTTACCGGCAGTAAAGAAGATTTCAATCTCATCGGCCCACTTCTTGCCGAGGCTGGATTTCGAGTACTCACCTTTGATAATCGTGGCCAACATGAATCTGCACACAGCAATCGCGAAGGCGCTTATCACGTTCAATCTCTGGCACGTGATGTCATTGATTTAGTAGAGAGCTTTGGACTTGAAAAGCCCCACCTACTTGGCCACTCTTTTGGCGGCCTAGTTTCGCAACAAGCACTTGTCGATTCACCTGAGACCTTTGCATCGCTGACGATCTTCTGTAGCGGACCGCATTACATCCCTAATAAACCAGATTTGGCCGCAACTATTGAGATTATGAAGACCATGCCGATGCAAGAGTCATGGGATAGATTTAAAGAAGAGACAGATAAAGCACTTCCACGCTATGAGCTCTATAAGAAGCGCTGGACTGCATCAGACCCTCGTTCAACGCACACGATGGCGTTGCATCTACAGAACGCACAATCGTTAATTGAGAAGATTGTGGCAACCCAGATTCCTGTGCATGTTATCTATGGCGAGAACGATGATGCCTGGCCGCTAGATATGCAGGATCAGATGGCGCAGGAACTATCTGCGCCGCGCACCATTATTAAAGAGGCAGGACATTGCCCCAATGAAGATCAACCAGAAGAGACTGTAAGAGTTTTAACGAACTTCTGGAGCCGCCTGTAAACGTTGCGACGGACGGTTCTTTGCTTTTTCGTTGAAGTACATAAACCAGCCATAGAGTGCGCTGATAAGTAAGAATGGTGCAACGCTGGCAAGGGATGCGATGAAATCAATGCCGATGCGTGATGGACGAAGTCCAGCGCTGACCAGTGTGTAGGTAAAGACTGTTGCTGCATAGGCAAGTGGTGGAGTTACTGCAGATACATAGCGCGTACCTTTTCGACCGTAAGCAATTCCGCCGTAGGTAACGAGACAGATCACCAGGCCAGAGAGAGCTCCGGCACCAGAGCGAATCAGAAGTTCGAGCCAGACAAAGATGGCGATAAAGAGTGATTGCAGAACTACGACACCTTGCTTCTTCAGGCCGGGCCCTGAAAGTGCGGGCTTCTTGAGCGTTGTTGCCATTACTTACTCCTCAACTACTTCAACATCGATGAAATCATCACTGTCTAAATCTAGATTGTCTAAATCTGGGTTATTAAGAGCGCGAACATCTGCAGGGGCATCAGGGTATTCGATAGCGAGCTTCTCTTTATCCCCAGCAACTCCCAGCTTATGGATACGGCGAGCAGGCGAAAGGACAGTCTTTTCGGCGGTTGGAACTAAATCTTCGTAGGCCTTAGAGGTTGAGTTGATTGCTTTACCAACGGCCACAATCTTTGAGTGAAGAAGTGTGATGTTCTTAAGAAAGGTAGCTGCAACCTTGGTGATGTCATCTGCGTTCTCAGCCAATTGGTTACGGGTAAAGATATGGCCCACGGTGCGCAGGAGCGCCATGGTGGTTGTGGGGGTAGCGAGTGTGACGCCGACTTTAAATGCCTTTTCCAGAAGGGTTGGGTCGATGCGGAGAGCCTCTGCCAGCAGGGTTTCAAAAGGGAGGAAGAGAACGACGAAATCAGGAGAACCCTGCGACTTGTGATAGCCGCGCTTAGAGAGAGCATCAACGTGCTTGAGCAAATCTTTGGTGTGCAAAGCTAAGAGTTCATCGCGCTCTGCCTGATCTTCAGTGCCAAATGCTTCGAGGAAGCGATCGAAGGGAAACTTCGAGTCGATAAATAATTTAGAACCTCCAGGCATATGCACGGTGATATCGGGGATGCCGGATGAATCAGAGTCAGTAGTGGAGCGCTGCGCATCGTATTCGTGGCCTTCGCGCAGACCTGCTTGTTCGAGAAGAAGTTGTAACTGCGCTTCGCCAAATTTTCCGCGCGTCTGTGAACTGGCCAGGGCGCCGGCAATCTTCTTCGTTTCATCGAAGAAGGTGGTGGATGCTTTACGCATCTCGTCGATGGTGCTGACAAGTTGTGTTTCAGATGCAATTCTTTTTTCGGCAGCATCTTGCGATTGTGCGCGCATGCGTTCGACAGTTGTCTTCATCTCTTCCATCTGTGTTGCAATCTTGGTCTCGTTCTCACTCTTTGCCTCAGCAGCTTTGAGGCGATCATCAGATGCTTTGAGTAGAACCTTCACATCGTTGAGTTCTTGCGCCAGTGAATCAGAAGCACCAGATGTATTTTTTATCCGAGAAATCCAGATACCGAGGCCTAACCCAAGAAAGAGGCCGATAATCAGAGTTATTAAGGTCACGAGTGCGCTGGACATGGGGCAATCGTGGCAGGAGGCACTGACAATCCCGCGTAGGCTGTCCTACTTATGAGCCTCTCTATTGGAATCGTCGGTCTTCCGAATGTCGGAAAGTCGACCCTTTTTAATGCTCTGACCAAGAACAATGTCTTGGCCGCGAACTATCCCTTCGCCACCATCGAGCCCAATGTCGGTGTGGTCGGAGTTCCGGATGAGCGTCTAGCCAAGCTCGCCACCATCTTCGCCTCTGAAAAGCTTCTTCCAGCCGCGCTCTCGTTTGTTGATATCGCAGGAATTGTGAAGGGTGCTTCAGAAGGCGCCGGCCTTGGCAATAAGTTCCTCGCCAATATCCGCGAGACCGATGCCATCTGTCAGGTCATCCGCGTCTTCACCGATGGTGACGTTGTTCACATTGATGGTCGTATCGATCCATCGAGTGACATGGAAACAATTAATATGGAACTCGCGCTCGCAGATTTACAGACTATTGAAAAGGCGATTCCGCGACTTGAGAAAGAGGCGCGCGTTGCTAAAGAGAAGGCGCCAGTTCTTGAAGCAGTCAAGGAAGCAAATGAGTGGCTGCAATCTGGAAAGCCTTTGTCACAATCAAAGATTGATCGCGAACTTCTGCACGAACTTCACTTACTTACTGCCAAGCCTTTCCTCTATGTCTTTAACGTCGATGCTGCCGAACTTGCAGATCAAGAACTTCGCACGAAGTTATCAGCGCTCGTAGCCCCAGCTGAGGCAATCTTCCTCGATGCCAAGACCGAAGCAGAACTTGCTGAATTAAGCGATGAAGATGCTCTCGAACTTTTACAAGCAATTGGTCTTACTGAACCAGGGCTTGCAACACTTGCTCGCGTTGGCTTTGACACTCTTGGTCTCCAAACGTATTTAACAGCAGGTCCAAAGGAAGCACGCGCTTGGACAATTCATAAAGGCGATACCGCGCCCATGGCAGCGGGCGTCATTCACACAGATTTCCAAAAGGGTTTCATTAAAGCTGAAATCGTTTCTTTTGCCGATTTGGTAGAAGCGGGCTCGATGGTCGATGCGAAAGCAAAGGGCAAAGTGCGTATGGAAGGCAAGGAATACATCATGCAAGACGGAGACGTAGTGGAGTTCAGATTCAATGTCTAATAACCCAAATTTAAATGCCCCAGTGCTTAATACAGCCCGAGCCCGCCTTAACCAGGCGCACCTTAAGGATCTTCCTCGGAAGACCCGCGATAACCTGCGCAACGTAGCGATCATCGCGCACGTTGACCACGGAAAGACAACGCTCGTTGATGCGATGTTGTGGCAATCCGGAGCTTTTGCGGCCCATAAGAAGCAAGAAGAAGGCCAAGACCGCATGATGGATTCCATGGATCTTGAGCGCGAAAAGGGAATTACGATTCTTGCCAAGAACACATCGGTTCACCGCGGTGACACCGTCATTAACATCATTGATACACCAGGCCACGCTGATTTCGGTGGCGAAGTTGAACGTGGTCTTGAAATGGTCGATGGCGTAATCCTTCTCGTTGATGCATCTGAAGGTCCATTGCCTCAGACACGTTTCGTTTTGCGCAAAGCGCTTCAAAAGAATCTTCCCGTCATTCTCCTTATCAATAAGGTAGACCGCCCTGACTCACGTATCGCAGAAGTTGTCGATGAGGCATATGCACTTTTCCTCGATCTCGATGCTAACGAAGAGCAGATTGAATTCCCAGTTGTCTATGCATCAGCTAAAGCTGGTCGTGCATCCCTTACTCGTCCTGCAGATGGTGGAATGCCAGAAGAAGAGAACCTCGACGTACTGTTCGACACTATCTTCTCTGCAATTCCAGCACCTGTTTATCACGAAGGTGCACCTCTACAGGCGCACGTCACCAACCTTGACTCTTCACCGTTCCTTGGACGCCTTGCACTATGTCGCGTTCACGAAGGAACAATTAAGAAGGGCCAGACAGTTTCCTGGATTAAGACTGATGGAACTGTCGAACGTGTAAAGGTTTCAGAACTTCTGATGACTGAAGCTCTTGAGCGCGTTCCTGCACTTGAAGCAGGCCCGGGCGACATCATTGCGGTCGCTGGAATCGAGACAATTACTCTCGGTGAAACCCTGGCAGATCTTGAAAATTCACATGCGCTTCCACTTATTACAGTAGATGAGCCATCAATCTCGATGACTATCGGTATCAATACCTCACCTCTAGCGGGTAAGAGCGGCAAGATGCTTACTGCGCGCCAGGTAAAGGATCGTCTTGATAAAGAGCTCATCGGTAACGTCTCTCTTCGCGTGCTCAACACAGAACGTCCTGATACATGGGAAGTTCAAGGTCGTGGTGAACTCCAGCTCGCAGTATTAGTTGAAATCATGAAGCGTGAAAGCTTTGAACTCACAGTGGGCAAGCCACAGGTAGTTACCAAGATGATTGATGGAAAGCTCAACGAGCCAATGGAGCGTTTGACTATCGATGCACCGGAAGATTACTTAGGTGTTCTCACACAGTTGATGGCGCTACGTAAGGGCCGCATGGAGCAGATGGTCAACCACGGAACCGGATGGATCCGTCTTGATTACAAGGTTCCTTCCCGTGGACTTATTGGTTTCCGTACCGAGTTCCTCACAGAAACTCGTGGAACAGGTCTTCTGCACCACGTATTTGATTCATACGAACCATGGTTCGGTGAACTGCGCACACGTGCGACAGGTTCACTTGTCTCAGACCGAATTGGCGCAGTGACTTCCTATGCACTCGCTGGAATTCAAGAGCGCGGTTCGATCTTCGTTGAACCAGGGGACGAAGTCTACGAAGGCATGGTTATCGGCGAGAACTCACGATCAGATGATATGGATGTCAACTGTGTTCGCGAAAAGAAGCTCACCAATATGCGTGCATCAGGCACAGATGATTCTGAAAAGTTGATTCCACCTAAGAAGCTCAACATGGAAGGTGCTCTCGAATTCTGTCGCGAAGATGAATGCGTAGAAGTAACTCCAGCTGTTGTCCGTATTCGCAAGGTGACTCTCGATGGTGCAGAGCGCGCCCGAGCAACATCACGCGCGAAGAAGAACAACCAGAGCTAATAGTTAACTCTGACTTTGCAAAAAGTCAGAAAGTATTTTGGCATCGCTCTGCGGTTGATCGGTCAGATCAACCGTGAGCGCGGCTACCGCTCTATAGAGTGGATCTCTGCGGAGATAGCGTTCAGTTAAAACCTTTTCGGCATCGTAGGCCAGCGCTTGTCTACCCACACCTGTATTGCCAGCACGCGAAATAACTTGCTCAAGTGGGATGCGTAAGTAGATAGCAGTATTAGCTTTAAGAAGAGCACGATTTTCAGGGTAATCGACTACGGAAGCAGCAGCTCCAGTAATAAATGGTGCGTCCTGGGCTAATACATCTGCCAGGTATCTAGATTCAACTTCATGCAATGCGATTACAGGCATCGAGCTCAGCTCTTCGTGGCTAAATCCATATCTTTCTGTCATCTCGAAGTCATTATCAAAATATTTCCACCCGAATTGGGATGCTAATAAATTCCCTAGCGTGGTCTTACCTGCGCCCATAGGTCCAAGCAGAACGACCTTATTTTTCTGAATCACTTCACCTCATCAAGAGTAGAGAAGTCTTTTGGCGTAATGATTGCTTTGAGAGCACTTCGATCTTCGACCGCATGGAAAGCAGATTTCCAATTATCGAGAGAGAAGACAGTCGTCAATGGAGTCGGATCGTAAGCACCAGATTCCATCATTTGTAGAGCACGATTCCAACTTGAATACTCAGACGACATAGACATAAAGATTGAGAGGGAACGGAAAATTGCTATGTTGAGATTGAAATCGACCTTATCTGTTGTTGCAATTCCTAATTCAAGCACACGACCTTGTCTACGAGTTGCATTGCAGGCGAGTGAAAATGATTCACCTACCCCTGTTGAATCAATTGCAACGTCGAATGTGTCCCCGATAGCTGCAATCGTGGCCGATTCGTTCAACTCATAAATTGATAAACCTAAAGATTTTGCTAATTCGAGGCGCTTGTGACTCGATGAGCGACCAACTACAAGCACTTCACTCGCTCCTGATGCCTTTGCGAGTAGTGCAGAAATCAATCCGATTGGGCCTGGGCCAATTACCAAGACTCGCTCGCCAGGCTGAAGGTTGACTCGATCTAATCCTGTGATACAAATGGCAGTTGGTTCAGTAACGGTTGCGGCACGTGAAGAAACTCCATCAGGAACTTTATGAAGTAACCAGGCTGGTAGTAAAACAAAATCAGCGAAAGCCCCATCGATACCCCAGCCCGGACTGCGCTTTGAAGGACAGAGATGAATGGCGCCGCGACGGCAGGCATCGCATTTCAAACATGCACCATGGTGTTGTTCGCATACAACGCGATCTCCAACTTTCCACCCCTCGACTTCGCTACCGATTTCAACAATGCGACCCGTGTATTCATGCCCCAGAACTACTGGAGGCCAATTCTTATGTGTGTCTTCTTCAATATGAATATCAGTTCCGCAGATTCCACAGGCTGTTACTTCGACGAGTACCCAACCAGGTTTTACTTGTGGCTTTGGCCAATCACTCATGAGTTCAACGTGGCCGGGTCCCTTTTCAAGCTTTACAAGTGCGCGCATCTGAAATCCTTCTTAATTGGTAGTTAAAAGGGTACACGGCTGGGAAATATCCCAGCCGTGTACCTGTACTTCTTTTACAAGTGCTGGTTACTTCTTGCCCCAGATCTTCTTGTATTCAGTGCGGTACCCATTTTGTGGATCCCATACTGTTGAGTTTCCAGCATTTGCCTTTGTCACAAGGTGAACAACTGGAACATAACCGCTTGCCTTCTGCTTTGAGAAAGCGCGGTTGAATTCATCAACAATTTGCCATCCCTGCATTGTTAATGGCTCTGGAACAGTTACTGACTGGAAATCTCCAGCAGCAATTCGGGCATATTCATCAGCTGATCCGTCGCCGGCGCCAACGTTATGTGGGAATCCTGTTCCTGACTTTCCTGCCGCACGAAGTGCCGCAGCCATTGGCGTAATGTAGAGACCACCGTTGATTGAAATTGAGTGTGTCCACTGGTCGCCGAACTGAGCAACAAGCGCAGTTGTCTTTGCAGCGACGAGAGTTGAAATACTGTCACCGATTGGAATATTTGCATATTCCAAAATCTTAAGTGAGCTACAAGCCTCAACCCCAGCTTTGATTTCCTGTGACTTTCCTTCAGCAAATGGAATAGAAGAGTCAGTGAAAATCACAACTCCGCCAGTTCCCTTTGAATCAGCTATAACCCAGTCAGCCGAGACCTTAGATACATCTGCGCGAAGAGTTGTTACGTTTGAGAAGAGACCAAGTGATGGTTGTGGACCTGATGTCGCGGCTGCATGCCAGCCAATTACTGGAATCTTTGCAGCCTTTGCAGCTGAAATTTCAGCCTTAGTAGTTGCGGGATCGAAACCACCAACGACGATTCCATCAGCCTTGAGTGTTACTGCCTGGCTCATAGCTGATGAGATACCGGCTGGAGTTCCTTGACCGTCAATGACGCGGACCTTCCAACCAATTGCCTTTGCTGCTTCCTTAACGCCTTCTGCTGCGCCCGCTACTCCACCATTTTGCATGGTCTGCGCAACGTAGATAAGGGTCTTTCCCTTCGCTGCCTTGGGGCCAGACGTTGGTCCGTCCCATGGTGCCTTCACAGCGACAGATGCTGCTACCGACTTTTGTGCCTTCGCTAGTGCAGCAGTACATACAGCTGCGTTAGCAGATGATGCTGCAAAACCCGCAAGAGGTCCTGCTACGAGTGCAGTTGCTGAAACTAAAACAACAACGTTCTTTTTGATATTTCGCAATGTAGTTCCTTTCCGTACCTGGTGGTGGTGTGTTACTGATCTTCTGGCGTAGACGCTTGCATACTCTTTCGAGATGCTTCTGCTCCAGTTTTCAAGCGACGCCTTGCCGAATAACCAGCAAGACCAACAGCGGCTAACAGAGTTAGACCGTTGAAGAGTGGTGTAGCCCAGAATTCAGCACCGAGCTGCTGAATACCTGAGACTCCGATTGCAAGAATTGCAACCGCGACGAGGGTTCCAAGCGCATTGGCTCGACCCAGTCTTATTGTTGTAGAACCCAAGAGTGCGCCAACAAATGCTGGCAAGAGATACTCAGCACCGATACTTGGGTTACCAATTTGCTGTTGTGCTGCCAATAAGCAACCTGCAAAGCCAGTAATTGAAGAAGCGCTCACAAAAGCAAGAACTACATAGCGGCGCTTTGGAATTCCGATCAACTCTGCTGCACGTGGGTTAGATCCGATGACATAGAGACCGCGACCTGCAGGTAAATACTCAAGGACTATGACCAGAATAAAGACAAGAGCGATGATGTAGAAAGCTCCAATTGGTAATCCAAGGAACTTGGCATTCATTAGATTGGTAAAGCCGTGAGGAAGGCCCTTAAGCGGTGGAACAACTCTTCCGCCGTGAGTAATCCAACCGCTGAAGGCATAGAGAACGCTGCCGGTTCCGAGTGTGGCAATAAATGAATCAATCTGAGCGAATTCAACAAGTAGCCCGTTGACCAGACCGACAACTGCAGATCCAAGAATAGCAATCAGACAGATGAAGACCCATGGAAGTGTTGAATTTACTAGGAGATACATAACAACAATATGTGAGAGGCCAAGGGTGTAGCCCATAGAGAGATCAAACTTTGCAGTGACAATGGGAATCATCGCACCAAGAGCCAATAGAGCTGGAATTGATTGATTGGAGAGAATTGCTCGCAAGTTTGAAGAAGTTGGATAAGTATTAGGAAGCAAGAAAGAGAAGAGCGCGAACAATCCAACTGCAAGTGCAGGTAGACCATAGGTACCGATTTTCGTACTCAGACTTGACTTACTTTTTGCCATTTAGTGGTTGCTCACATTCGCTCGAGATGCATAGGTAACTAGGTTTTCAACAGTAATTTCATTTCGCTGCAATTCGGCAACAATCTCTCCATCGGAGAAGACCAGTGCACGATGTGCCATCAAGGCGACTTCTTCAAAATCCGTTGAAACCAGAAGAACAGAGAGATTATTCTGTGTAGTTTCATGAATTAATCTATAAATGTCGCCCTTTGCACCAACATCTACGCCAGCAGTTGGTTCTTCTAAAACAATCAGAGAGCGAGGTATTGAGAGCCAGCGAGAGAGAATTACTTTCTGCTGATTGCCGCCTGAGAGAGTGGCGATAGTGAGTTCAGTATCTCGAGGCTTTATGTTAAATTGCTCTGTCAGGAGTTGTGCTTCAGTTAGTTCACTATTTGGTCTTACCCATTTGAAGGCCTTGAAGCCACGAACTCGAAGATTGGGAAGGATATTTTCGCGAATAGTCAGTCCCATCGCCAATCCTTCTTCAGTGCGAGAACTTGTGATGAGTGAGATTCCTTGTAAAACGATTTCTGCAATCGTTCCACGCACTTGCCTACCTTTGAGATGAACCGAGCCCCCAAAGTGCGGCATTGCACCTGCGATCATTCGCCCTACTTCGCGCTGACCCGCACCATTTAGCCCAATAAGCCCAAGGACTTCGCCTTCTCTCATCGTAAAAGACGCTGTTCGAACATTTTCACCAGATAGCGCATTAACTTCCAGGAGTGCGCTACCGGATGTGAATTCACCGAGGTCAAAAGATGCGGTTTCTCTCCCGACAATTGCACGAACCAAACTCGATGGATCAAAGGCTGAGATGGCCCCATCCTCGACTACAAAACCATCACGAAGAACTATGACTCGATCAGCGACTTTGAATATCTCATCCAATCGGTGCGATACGTAAACAATCGCAACGCCTTCTTCGCGCAATCTTCTAAGCACCGCAAAGAGTTGTTTGCAATCTTCGGCAGGTAGAGATGCTGTGGGTTCATCAAGTACTAAGACATCTGATTTGGCATATAACGCACGTGCAATCGCAACAAGAGATCGGTCTGCACGAGAAAGTCCTGAGATTAATTCGTGAACGTTTATGTGGGGCGCGACGTTTTTCAATGCCTCTTCCGCCATTGTTCGAACGCCACTCCAGCTGATAAGGCCATTCTTCTGAGGATATTCAGAGCCAAGTGCTACAGATTCGCCGACTGTCATCCATTCAACAAGACCTAAATCTTGGTGAATAAATGCAAACTTCATCTCGTCAATGGGGGAATTATTTGGCCCTGTAATTTCGCCGGTATCAGCTGCATAAATCTTTGCCAAGATTTTGATAATCGTAGATTTCCCTGCGCCGTTTGCGCCAAGAAGTGCGAGAACTTCGTGAGTATTGATATCAAAAGTGACATTAGAGAGTGCCTGCGTTGCACCAAAACGTTTAGATACATTTCTTATTGAAATGATTGAACGCTGCTGCTTTGACATGGCGATGACGCTAACTAAGAAAGAGCCAGAGAGTGATATGCCGTCCAGTTGGCTGGGCGCCGTTATGGAAACGTTACCCAGAAGCAGAAATTCTAATGTGGAAGCGCACGCCCAGTCCCCGCAAGGGGATTGGATAACCCTTTAGCCATTGCAGCCAGGTCATTGAGGAGAAGTGACTTAAAAGTCGGAGTCAGACGTTGGGCTAGCACTGTGACAGATACTGCAATTGCAGATTGATCGCCACGAAAACCAGTGACAGCCTTTGCGAAGCAGATAACACCAGGGGTGGTCTCTTCATCATCAGTTGCATAGCCGTGCTCGCGGGTGGCCTCAAGATCTTTACTGAGTTCGGCAACGTTCTTTAGTGATTTATCTGTTAATTGGATGAAGGCGCTTGGTTTCTCCCTATAGCGCTCTTCTGCCTCTCCTCGAGGCAAATTTGCGAGTAGCGCTTTACCTGTGGCAGTACAGATCGCGGGAAAACGATCACCGATATTTGCTGTAAGCCTGATCTGTTGGCGACCTTCGTATCGGCCTAAGTAAAGAACATCTGTTCCATCAAGAATGGCTATTCGAGAACCTTCTCGAGACATCACAGGAAGACTTGCGCATAGGTCGTAGTACTCACGAAGCGCATCGATACTTCCGAGGTACTGCCCACCTAGCTCGACTAGTTTTCTTCCAAGCGCATAGCCCGAGTCACGTCTGACTACGAGGCCAGCTGCTTCAAGTTCAAGACAGATATTTGCTGTAGAAGATTTTGGGAAGGCGAGGCGACGTGCAATTTCATTTGATGCGATGGCCACTCCGGCTTCACCAAGTAGTTCGAGGATTGCGGTAGCGCGTGCGACTGCCGGTACAAGTTGAGGTGAGGGATATGCATCATCCTTCTCGCTCATGGGCATCCAATCCTCTGGACGCTACTCAGCATCCTGCTATTGTCCGACGGTATCAGGTTTGGCAGAGTGCCAACAAGTATTTTCGATAAGAAGATTGCGATGAAGCGGCCATGACAGATCAGAAAATGAATAATGGCCCAGCCGTAACATTTAATGATTTTTCATCACTCTTTCAATCAATAAAGAGCTGGAATGACTATACGCCGGCCACTATTGAACGTGGTGCTCTTAATTACATAACTCCTGAAGTCACTAAATCAGCAACGCAACTTGTCACTACTGGTGAAGTTGTCATTATGGGACTTGCTTGGAATACCGTGGTTGGCCCCGATAACCACAAGCCAGCTCTTCATTACATGTCAGAATTAGGCGATACGCCAAACGAAGAACCAACATGCAATAAAGACTTTATCGGCGTTGATTATCACGGAAAGGCAGTCAGTCACTTAGATGCGATGACACATATTGCATTTCAGGACACATTATTTGGTGGTAAGAAATCAAGTGAAGTTGTAAATTCAACGGGTTCAGCATGGGCAACAGTCGACAAGCTTGGCCCAATCGTTACACGCGGAGTCATTCTTGATGCAGCTCGTTTTGCGAAAAAGGAGTGGATTGAACCGGGAACCGCTATTCATGCAGATGACATTCTGGCGTACGAAAAGAAATTTGGATTTATGATTGGACAAGGAGATTGTGTTCTCCTACGTAGCGGCCACTTTGCTCGTCGCGAAAAGCTGGGCGTTTGGGACCCCTCTGACTTTTCTGCAGGCTTTCATGTCGATGTGATGCAACTGTTTAAAGAACGCAAAATTAGTGTCATTGGCGCAGATGGCGATAGTGATGTGCGCCCTTCACCAGTGGCTGGAGTTGGATCTCCAATTCACGTGCTCGCTCTCCCAGGTCTGGGAATTCCACTTCTCGATAACCTCCAACTTGAGGCAGTTGCTCAAAAATGTGCCGAACTTAACCGATGGATATTTAACATTGTTATTGCACCGCTTAACATTCCACGCGGAACAGGCTCACCTGTTAACCCGATTGCAATCTTCTAATGTTCTTCAAAGTCGGCCTAACAAATGACCTAGCAGGGGATAAGAGCAAATTTAGCTGGGGTGAAATTTCGATTGAAACACTTGATCCTTTGTCATGGGAGTTCCTTCCTCAAGCAGGAAAGAATTTTCGACCTGAAATTTTTCAAGGGGTAAATGCCGTTGCCTTTGCTGGCCCCGGAGTTGATGCTGAATCATTTGCAACTCCTCAGGAATCTCCACTTATCTTGGCTCGATTCGGTGTTGGATATGACAACATCGATCTTGATAGTTGTACTCGTGCTGGAACGATTTTGACAATAACTCCTGATGGATCCCAGAAACCAGTTGCTACCGCAGCACTGACACTCCTTCTGTCAACAATGCACAATCTCATCGCAAAAGATCAGTTAGCTCGTCGCCATGGATGGTCTGAACGTCTTGAAGGCTTAGGGCGTGGAATCAATGGCAAGACCATTGCAACGGTAGGTCTAGGCAATGTTGCAACTGAGTTCTTTAGGCTGCTTACCCCTTTTGATGTGAAGAGAATCAGTTATGACCCTTGGAAGACACAGGCAGAGGCAGATCAACATGGCGTTCAGCTCGTTGATTTGGATCAGCTCTTTTCCGAAGCCGATGCGGTAGTCGTGATGGCCATCTTAGCTCCAGAGACAAATCACCTAGTAAATACAGTACGTTTTAATCAAATGAAAGAAACTTCAATTCTCATCAACGTCTCTCGTGGACCGATTGTTGATGAAGCTGCGCTGATTGAAGCCCTCACAACTCAGAAAATTGCGGCTGCTGGTCTCGATGTTTTCGAGACTGAACCGCCAGCAATCGACAATCCACTTTTTTCTCTAAGCAATGTAACTCTGGCGCCACACAATATTGCGTGGACTGATGAATTGGCGCTCGGAATGGGCAAGTCTGCATTTGGCTCAATTAAGGCAGTCAGCCGCGGAGAAATTCCTCAATTTGTCGTCAATAAAGAGGTTTTGGATACACCGCAGTTCAAAGCGAAGATAGAGAAGTTTCGCTAAATAAGTTCGATCAGAACCTTTCCGGATTCCTCTGAGTTCTTCGCCATGGCAAATGCTTCAACTGCATCATGTAAGCCGTAAGTATGTGTAATTGTTGATGCAATCCAAGGATTGTCTGCGAGCATTTTTATTGCCACATCTATTTCATCTTTAAATCTAAATGTTCCACGAAGTTGAATTTCTTTAGAAACAAGCGGTGCTATTGCAATTTCATGGCCTCCGGCACCAAGCATGCCCACCTGGACTACTACTCCACCTCTGCGCACTGTTGTAAGGGCGCTACTGATTGCACGAGCTACGCCAGAACATTCAAAGACAATGTCAAAGTGATTTTCTGGAAGTACATCAGTGCCAATCTTGATTGAAGTGTCTGCGCCAAGAATCTTTGCTCGAGCAAGTGGCCCATCAAGAACATCTGATGATGCAATTGCAGAAGCACCGAGTGACTTTGCTGCTGCAATGAGTAGAAGGCCTATCGGGCCTGACCCTGACACAAATATCTTCTTACCCGAAACTCCACCAGCCACATTTATGGCATGAAGTCCAACAGCTAATGGTTCAGCAAGTGCACCTACTTTCGTAGTCAGGTTAGCGGGTAGAACTCGAACCATTTCTTTTCGGAAGATCACATACTCAGCAGCAGCACCTTGTGTGTGTGGCCATGTAGATGCACTTCCAAGGTATGCACCCCCTGGCCACAAATGTGGTTGATCTTCTATACCTGCTTCCGATTTTCCAAAGGTCGCTGGATGAATCGTGACTGCTAAACCCTTTTCAAATTCTCCAGACGGATCGAGATCAATATATCCAGCGACTTCATGTCCTGGCATAAGTGGCTCCTTGACCACAAATGCGCCATTGGCTCCTTCATAGTAATAATGTAAATCTGAACCACAAATCCCAAAGTGTGAAATCTTTACTCTGACTTCGGCATCTCCAGGTTCGGGGATTGGTTTTTCGACCACGGAGATATCAAGCTTCTCATTAATATAAAGAGCCTTCATGGCCATAACTTAGCCTTTACCTTTCATCTCAGTGCGAAATTAAGTATCTAAAGATATGAGATTTATTCGACGAATTAATCCATCGCCCAGCCAGCGAGACGGTAAAGACCTTACTGTTCGTTCTATGTAAATTAACTGTCGAATGACATAATCGGTCAATGAGCGGAACCCATTCACGCATCGCCCTCGTTACAGGAGGAGGCAGCGGCATCGGAGCAGAAGTTGCACAGGCGCTAGCTAACGATGGATGGGAGGTAATAATTACAGGACGCCGTCAGGAAGCTCTCGAATCTGTCATTTCAAAGAGCAAGAAATCTTCTGGAGAACTAATTGCCATTACTGCCGATGTAACAGATGAGAAGAGCGTTGAGAGTCTATTTTCAGAAGTTAAGGACAAATACGGTCGCCTTGATTTACTCTTTAATAATGCTGGCACAGGTGCTCCTGCAGTGGAAATCGACCAGCTTTCTCTAGATGACTGGAATCGAGTTGTTGCAGTAAATCTCACTGGAGTTTTTCTCTGTACGAGAGAAGCTTTTGGCATGATGCGGAATCAAGATCCTCAAGGTGGAAGAATTATCAATAATGGATCAATTTCTGCATATATGCCTCGTCCATTGTCTATTGCATACACAGCAACAAAGCATGCAATCAGCGGTCTCACTAAGACAACCCAGCTTGATGGGCGAAAATTTAATATAGCCTGCAGTCAGATTGATGTCGGAAACGCTGCTACTGAAATAGGAAGTGCCGCAGGGCAAGGAGCGTTGCAGGCAGATGGTTCAGTCAGGTCTGAACCTCTTATCGATCCTGCAGAGGTTGCCCGTGCAGTTCTATACATGGCGAGTCTGCCGTTGGAAGCAAATGTGGCAAATATGACAATCATGGCGACGAAAATGCCATTTGTTGGACGCGGATAGCTCTTCATACTCGCTGTAGCTTTTTTGTCAGCGCCTTACGGTTGAATACGAACTGTGAGTAAGCAGCCGGCACAGCCATTACGTCTTGTACGTGCTGCGCCTGATCCCACTGAAATCACGCTCAGCGAAGAACAGCTGGCCGCGGTGGCTCATCGCGGAT
>JBBAMT010000005.1:0-39053 GCA_040402355.1 Candidatus Planktophila sp.
CCCACTGAAATCACGCTCAGCGAAGAACAGCTGGCCGCGGTGGCTCATCGCGGATCCCCACTCATTCTGACTGGCTCAACAGGCACAGGTAAGACCACCGTTCTGATTGAAGCGGCGTTAGCGCGCATCGCTGCGGGGCAGTCTCCTGACTCCATCTTGCTGCTTACCTATGGCCGAGAACGCGCCTCTGAAATGCGTGATGCGATTGTTACTCGCTCTGATAAGACAGCGTTCGAACCCTTGGCGCGAACATTTCACTCACTTGCATATTCCATTCTTAAGATGCGCACAGGCGATGCCTACCGCGAGATTGTCTTATTATCGGGCGCCGAACAAGAGACTTATATTTCCGATTTACTACAAGGCGATATTGCAGATGGTTATAGGCAGTGGCATCAGGATTTACGTCGCACTGAACAATCACTCGGTGAACCACTCGAAACCCAAGGATTTATCCGCGAGCTGCGTGACCTCATCATGCGTGCCAATGAACGAGGTATTACACCTGATGACTTAGCCCTTCGTGGAAAACAATTGGGTGAGAAGTATTGGCCAGGAGCGGCAGATTTCTGGAAGCGCTATTTAGGTTCGATGGTGCTGCAGGAAATTTCGGCAGGAGATGCCAAGGTTCGTATCGATCCCTCTGAAATCATCAATACTGCAATCAACTATCTGCGCAGTAACCCCGAACTATTAGCAGAACTCCGCAAGCGATTTGCCACCATTATTGTCGATGAATTCCAAGAGAGTGATCCAGCCCAACGCAGCTTATTATCCCTACTTGCCGGCAGTGATCTCATCATCGTCGCAGATAGCGCCAGTGCAGTTGGCCGATTCCGTGGCGCAGATCCCGAAGGCGTCGCTGCAGTCAATGATTCCTATATTTCACAGGGCGCAAAGAAGATTGAACTCACTACCAATTACCGTGGCGCACCTGTGGCACAGACCGCACGCCTTCATTCTGAATCCGAAGAAGCGCAATACATCGCATACCTTTTTAAACGAGCACATCTGATGCACGGTATTCCTTACTCGCAGATGGCCGTTATCTTGCGATCGCATGGGCAGATAGCCTCAGCTATCCGGCGCGCCTTTGCTCAAGTCGGCATCCCCACCGCCGGCGATGTTGAAGCGCTAGCTAATAACGCTGCTATTGCGCCATTTTTACTTCTGGCACGGGTAGCAACAGGAGCTCAACCGCTCAACTTAGATACAGCCGAAAAGTTACTGACATCTGAATTCGGGGGAGCAACATCGGTCTCGCTGCGTCGCACACGAGCTGCGCTCTTGGCGGCGCGCGATGAAGCTGCTGATAAACGAACAGGTACACAACTGATTATCGATGCCATCCTCACTGGTGATATTGCCATCGAAGATTCATCCGAACTCATGCGCATCCACAACCTGTTAGCTAGTGCAAAGAAAGCGATTGCCAAGAAGAGCGCAACGATTCACGACCTTCTGTGGGCTATCTGGAGCAACGCAACAACGAGTGATAACGAGAAGCTGGCCGATACGTGGCGGGCTGCCGCACTTCGCGGTGGTTCTCGCGGAGCATCGGCAGACCGCGATCTCGATGCGATGATCCAACTCTTCGACTCGGCAGCACGACATATCGAACGATTCCCTGGCAGTAAACCAGATTCATTCCTGACAGAGATTGCCAAAGAGACAATTGTTACCGACCTCATTACAGCTCGCGGAGTTCGCCCTGATGTCGTTGAAATTCTTACTGTGCACTCTGCCAAGGGGCGACAATGGCAGTACGTCTCAGTCGCAGGTGTTCAAGAAGGAACCTGGCCAAATCTCAAACAACGTAGCTCGCTCTTAGGTGCAGAACGTTTAGTTGAACGCGTTCGCCACGGAGATGAACTTGCACAAGTTGCACTCGACATGATTGCTGCCTCTTCTTTGGCTGAAGATGAAGCCCGACTCTTTCATGTGGCAACGTCGCGTGCTCGCCAATCACTTCTCATCACCGCCATTTCGGCAGAAGATCAAGCGCCCTCTATCTTCTTTGAAGATTTCGCAAGTGCACTAGGAACTGCTGGCTCTGAAGTCGAAGTTCCACTTCCACTCACTGCCTCTGCTCTCGTTGCCACACTGCGCCGTGAAGTAAATCTGACTGGCAGCCTTGAAGCTGCCTCATTGCTCAAAAGTTTAAGTACTCACGGCATCCATCTGGCAGATCCCGCAGAGTGGCTGGGAACAGCGCCCATCACTACTGATTCACCTGTTATTGATGCTGATGCTCTCGTGCCCGTGTCACCATCGGGTGCCGAAAACTTCACAGAGTGTGGCCTGAAATGGTTCCTCGAAAAGAGCGGTGGTACCGATGGTGATTCAACTGCGCAGCTATTGGGTTCGGTTATTCACGAATTCGCTCGTTTAAAGGTAGAAGAACTAGGTATTACCGATGAGCAGTTGCAGAGCAAACTCCTTGATGCCTGGCCGTTGATTGATGATAGCCAAGGCTGGATCAGCCAAGCCGCCCTTGCCCGTGCCAAGAAGATGCTCGAACGCTTTGCGATTTTTCATACCAAGTCACTTGCTGACAATAACCGCACAGTTGCAGGTGTTGAGAAGAGCTTTGAAATCACTGTGGGCCGCGCACTGATTCGCGGCAATGTCGATCGAATCGAAGTCGATAGCGCTGGCAAACACTTCATCATCGACTTCAAGACAGGTAAGAAAGAGATTACGGGCGAAGATGCCAAGACAAATCTGCAGCTTGCCTGCTACCAACTGGGTGTTGTGCTCGATGGTTTTGAAGAGAAGTTAAATTCCACTCATGTCACTGGTGCGCAACTCGTTTATCTAGCAAGTAAGAATAAGAGCTACAGCACCCGCGAACAAGATCCACTGGGCGATGTAGCAGCAACGACTGCCATCCTCGAAGAGATTGCTGTGGGTATGGGTGGGGCAACATTTACTGCGCGCAAGAACGATATGTGTAAGCAGTGCAAGGTCAAACCATCATGTCCGCTCTACTTCGAAGGTAAGGCGGTCCACCAATGATCGAAAAGTACACACCAGATCAAGTAGCCGAGATGGTCATCTCGATTGATCCGACCTTCCACCTTCCATCGGATGAACAGCGCCCCATCATCTCTATTCTCGATAATCCGCTTGAGCCTGCAGTCGTTATTGCAGGTGCAGGTTCTGGAAAGACCGAGACGATGGCAGCACGCGTTGTCTATCTCGTTGCCAACGAGATCGCCCGCCCCGATCAGATCTTGGGACTTACCTTTACCCGCAAGGCAGCGGGTGAGCTCAACACCCGAATTCGTAAGCGTTTACGCCAATTTCAGCAGGCCCAAGATGCCCGCGGTATTGCACGTACCTTCACCAGCCTCGATACAGCAGTTACTACCTATCACTCCTATGCCGGTCGCTTATTAAGCGAACATGCCATCCGCTACGGCATCGATGCCGATGTACAGCCACTCGGTGAAGCAGCCTTGTGGATGAGCGCCAATAAGTTGGTGCGCGAATGGGATGACGGAATATTTGCAAGTTCTGATGCGGCGAGCACGGTAGTCAAAGATCTCTTGGGGCTTACCTCCATGGTGCTTGAACATCGCGTCACAGTGGAACAAATCCGCAGCGCAGATGATGAGCTACTGCAGCAAGTGATTGAGATGACAGGACCTACCAATGATGAGACTCGAAAAGTTGCCAAGGTACTTAATCAACGCATTGCGATGTTGCCGATGATGGAGGCATTCCTTGAAGCGCGTCGCCAATCGGGTGAGCTCTCGTTCGATGATCAGATTGCACTTGCTGCAGATATCGCAGTTAATTTCCCAGATGTGGGCGTACTCGAGCGAGCTAAATACCCAATCGTTCTCTTGGATGAATATCAAGATACTTCGCAATCACAGGTGCGCTTACTATCGGCGCTCTTTGGTGGTGGACACCCGGTCACTGCTGTCGGTGATCCCTGCCAATCTATCTACACCTGGCGCGGTGCATCATCGGGCACCATCAGCGCATTCAATACAAACTTCCCTAAAGCATCAGGTTCCACTGGCCAAGATAGTTATGAACTTCTTACTACTTATCGCAATGACCAAGTAATTCTCGCTCTTGCCAATGAGATCTCATCCGATGTCCGTAAAGATGAAAGCATTACCGTTGCAGCCCTTAAGGCGCGCAAGGGTGCAGGTAAAGGTGATCTCACATGTGGTGTATTCGAAAATCCAGAGGCCGAAAGCAACGCAATCGCTGAATACTTCACCCCGCTATGGAATAACCCAGAACGCCTCAAGATTGGTGCAAAAGTTCCTAAGACCTTTGCAGTATTGGTCCGTAAACGCGCCCAGATTGCAGTGATCCAAGAGGCTCTGGCCAAGGCTGGAATACCTTCTGAAGTCCTTGGTTTAGGCGGACTTGTCCACGTTCCAGAGATTGCCGATCTCGTTGCCATGCTCAAGGTAATCAATAACCCGGATGCAGGAGCATCGTTGATGCGCCATCTGACTGGGCCGCGAATCAATCTTGGTCCGCGCGATATCGCAGCTCTTGGCCGCTTTGCTCGTTCGCGTTCTCAAACCCTTGCAGTCGATAGCCGTAGCATCGTTAAAAATATTGTTGCCGGTAACCCGCTATCTGCTGAAGCCGATGATCAATTTATCGGTAGCGTCATTGATGCACTCGATGAGATTGATAAGTGCGATAAGTCTAAGTTCAGCGCTGAAGGGCTAAAGCGTCTTACGGAATTTGCATCGGATCTACGTCGACTTCGTTCACGCGCATCAGGACCTATTACAGATTTGATTGTCGATATTGAGCGCTATCTCAATCTGGAGAGTGAAGTGATGTTGCGCGATGGTGGTACTCGAGGCCGCCGACACCTCGATCGCTTTATGGATGAAGCGGCAAAGTTTGCACGTAGCGGCGGATCACTTTCCGCATTTTTACAGTGGCTCGACGTTGCAAGTGAAGAAGAAGGCGGGCTCAAAGCAGGAGCACCCGATATCGATGCAACTGTCGTGCAGATTCTGACAATTCATATGTCAAAGGGCGCCGAGTGGGATGTTGTGGCAGTTCCAGGACTCGCTGAAGGAATATTCCCTGGTGCTAATGCATCAGACCCTGATAATTGGATTACCAACGAACGCCATATCCCATTTGTTCTCCGTGGAGATAAAGATATTTTGCCTCACTTCTCGTGGAATGCAGCAACTACTAATGCCCAGGCAAAGAAAGCGATCGATGCCTTTGCACAGGAGTGCACCGACTTTAAGCAGCGAGAAGAGATTCGCCTGGGTTATGTCGCCATGACTCGTGCCCGTACTCATCTCTTCTGCTCAACTTCTTTCTGGCGAGATGGGGCAAAGCCGGTGCAGCCTTCAGTGCTCTACGAAAAGGTGCAACAGGTCGCAACTGCGCTAGGAACAGTGCATTCGGCCCCTATTGCACCTGTTAGCTCCGATCGAAACCCAGCAAAAGATATTGAGATCACAGTGCAATGGCCACAGGATCCATTGGGCGATCGCCGCGCTGATTTTGATCGCACCGTTGCATTGGTGCAATCGGCCAAACCCACAGATCTTGCTTCGACTGCAACTGGTGAATGGATCGATGATGCTCGCGCCATCATCGCTGAATTTGAAGAGTACAAGATGGGTTCATTGAGCGTTGCGCTTCCTCCCCGCCTTTCTACTTCAACGTTGATTGCACTGCACGAAGATCCATCTGGGCTCGCCCGCACTATTCGCCGCCCGATGCCGCGCGCGATGGATGAGTACTCACATCGCGGAACTGCATTCCACCTCTGGATCGAAAACCACTTCAACGCCAAGACCCTCTTCGATGATGAAGATTTCGATCTTCTCACCCCATTTGAAGAGGATCAGAAACTTGAGGATCTGAAAAGCCAATGGCTGGCATCAAGCTGGGCAGCCCGCCAACCTTATGCAGTCGAAGTTCCCTTCGAAACAGTTATTGCAGGAATCTTGGTCCGTGGTCGTATCGATGCTGTCTATAAGACAGATGCAGGATTTGAAGTTGTCGATTGGAAGACTGGCTCTAAAACTCTAGGTGAATCTTCTGCGGTGCAGCTAGCGATCTATCGTATAGCGTGGGCGAAGTTGCAGGCAATCCCAGTCGATCAAGTATCGGCAGCTTTTCATTATGTGCCCGTAAATAGAACAGATCGGCGAGTTAACCTTCTGAGTGAAGGCCAACTGACCGATCTGTTACTACTTAAGTAATTAACTACTAGATATCAAAGCGGTCGAGCTCCATTACCTTGCTCCAAGCGGAAGCAAAGTCGTGGACGAACTTCTTCTCAGCATCGCTACTTGCATAGACCTCAGAGACTGCACGAAGTTCAGAGTTTGATCCGAAGACCAAATCTGCGCGGGATGCAACCCACTTTGACTTACCGGTCTTGCGATCGCGTGCCTCAAAGAGCTCTGGATTGCGTGCTTGCGGAGCCCACTCGTACTTGATATCGAGGATATTGATAAAGAAGTCGGTGCTGAGCGTCTCTTTCTTATGTGTGAGCACACCTGTCTTTGCGCCATCGAAGTTAGCGCCCAAGACTCGTAGACCACCAACAAGAACTGTCATTTCAGGAGCAGTGAGGTTGAGTAAAGAGGCCTTATCAACAAGTGGCTCTTCTGCAGGACGTGCATCAAATGAAGCCTTGTAGTTACGGAAACCATCTGCAGTAGGTTCAAGGTAAGCAAAGGATGCAACATCGGTCTGCGCCTGGGTTGCATCGGTGCGGCCCGGTGTAAAGCGAACCTTCGCCTTGATGCCGGCATTGTGTGCGGCATCTTCAATGGCGACATTTCCGCCTAAGGCAATAAGGTCAGCGAGAGAGACCTTCTTCGCTGATTTCTTATTGAAAGCAGTTTGAATCTTTTCCAGAGCAGCAAGAACTTTCTTGAGCTCCTTCGGATTGTTAGCTTCCCAACTGCGTTGTGGTTCGAGGCGAATACGCGCACCATTTGCACCACCACGCTTGTCGGATGCACGGAATGATGATGCCGATGCCCACGCGGTCGTTACCAACTGTGCAATAGTGAGGTCACTCTTGCGAATTCTCTTCTTCAGATCTTCAATCTCTGCCTTACCAATGACCTTCTTTGGACGGGTAGGAATGGGATCTTGCCAAATCAACTCTTCTGCCGGAACAAGTGATCCGAGGTAGCGAACTGCTGGACCCATATCGCGGTGTGTGAGTTTGTACCAAGCGCGCGCAAATGCATCTGCAAAGGCATCGAAATCTTGTGCGTAGCGACGTGAAATCTTCTCGTATGCAGGATCCATGCGTAGAGCAAGGTCTGTTGTCTGCATGACTGGTGCATGTGTCTTGCCAGCAATATGAGCATCAGGCACTGCCTTGGCAGCTGATTCATCTGTAGGAATCCATTGGAATGCTCCACCTGGTGACTTTGTCTGCTTCCACTCATACTTGAAAAGCACCTTAAAGTAATCGTTATCCCATCTTGTTGGTGATGGAGTCCAGGCACCTTCGAGACCACTTGTGATTGTGTCTGCACCTTTTCCGGTACCGAAAGAGTTCTTCCAGCCAAGTCCCATCTCATCGATAGGAGCTCCTTCAGGAGAAGGACCAACATATTTATCAGGATCAGCTGCGCCATGTGCCTTACCAAAGGTATGTCCACCAGCAATAAGAGCAACTGTCTCTTCATCATTCATCGCCATGCGTAAAAATGTTTCGCGGATATCAATGGCTGCCTTAAGCGGATCTGGGTTTCCATCAGGACCTTGTGGATTCACATAGATTAAGCCCATCTGCACTGCAGCAAGTGGCTTCTCTAATACGCGATCACCTGTGTAGCGTTCATTGGCGAGCCATACCTTTTCCTTACCCCAGTATGTTTCATCTGGTTCCCAAACATCGGCACGCCCTCCACCGAAACCAAAAGTCTTAAGGCCCATAGATTCGATTGCACAGTTACCAACAAGAATCATGAGATCTGCCCAAGAAAGGCTCCTGCCGTACTTCTGCTTGATAGGCCATAACAAGCGACGGCCCTTATCTAGGTTTCCGTTATCGGGCCAACTGCCAATAGGAGCAAAACGTTGCATGCCAGCACCTGCACCACCACGACCATCGTGGACGCGATATGTACCAGCGCTATGCCACGCCAAACGGATAAAGAATGGACCGTAATGTCCGTAATCTGCTGGCCACCACTCTTGTGATGTTGTCATCATTGCTTCAATATCTTTCTTCACCGCTTTGATATTGAGCTTAGAAAATTCTTTTGCGTAATCGAAGTCTTCACCCATTGGGTTTGAAATGTGTGAGTGTTGGCGCAAAATTGTGAGGTCGAGACGGTTTGGCCACCAATCGTCGATGTAGGTGCCTGCTGTGTTGAGCTTGCTACCTGTATAGGGACACTGTGCTGCTGCTGATTGGGCTGCTGTGGCTTCTGTAGTCATACCGTGAGTCTAATGAGTTTGAGGCGAATTACTAACCGAAGATTTCTACGCCTAACGGCAAGTGGTCACTCACTCCTGTCGGGGCAAAGTTCCTCACAGAATATTCTCCGAAAGCGAAGTCTTGAGAGAGGATGTAATCAAATTGAATTTTGCCACCCCAGCTGGGGTAGGTGTTCTGGGTAACCAGGCTCTTCCACTGCGAGGCAGCGACCGGCAGATTTTTAGGAAGGTTGAGATCTCCCACAACTATGGCGCGAGTTCCGGTGGACTCTGCAATGGAGAGCGCCCATTTCTTAACACGACGTAATTGCGCAAGATTAAAGCCAGGAACAAATGAGAGATGGGTATTTACAACGGTAAATCCATTTTCTAATACTGCAGCAAGTGCTAAACGCGGTTCATCTTTGACATAGATAAAGCGAGGCCTACCTTTTCCACTTTCATCTCCGGGAACAATGAGTGGTAGCCCCAAAGGAGAATTTCCTAAGTTAAGCCGATGCCAACTTACGACAGGAATCTTTGAGACGATTCCGATTCCATAACATTCGTGCATGAGTTCTGAGTGCGTTGATGCATTGGTAATAATTTCAGGTTCGTGTTCGTGTTTCTTGCGCCAACTTTCTCCGGGCGTTCCGATAACACTTGCCCCCATCGCCCAATCACGCGCCCCGATACCTTCGGCGATATCGCGCATCTGCGGACGTGACTGCGAACGCGGTAAGAAGTGATCGACTTCTTGCATGGCATAGATATCTGAATCCAGAGATTGAATTGCCCTGGTTAGAGCCGCTGGCTCAGTGACAGCCTGCGGGGGAATGGCCATTCCATGCAGGAGATTCCATGAGGTGAGGCGCACCCCCTCAGACTAGTAACCTGCACCCGTGAGCGCGATACATCAGCACCCTTCCGAGATAGATCGGTCTTCAGAGCTGCGTACCAATCCAGCCACTCTCGAAGATTTATGGCAGAGAGCGAAGATTGCGCAATTAATCGATGGTCGTATCGCCGCCGATGGCGCTACCTTGAAATTTTCCCGCCCGCAAGAGATTGCGCAGGCTATTGAGAGTGGAAAGTTCACGACAGGATTTCGCTACTTCTTAGGGCTCGATCTTGAGACCCGGTCTCCCTACTTCGCGTGGGATACCCAATGGGTTGGCGATGTCACTGATGAAGTAAAGAGCGAGGGCTTCTCCTCTCTTCGC
This sequence comes from Candidatus Planktophila sp., assembly GCA_040402355.1. Lineage (GTDB taxonomy): Bacteria > Actinomycetota > Actinomycetes > Nanopelagicales > Nanopelagicaceae > Planktophila. The sequence continues at coordinate 9,630 of JBBAMT010000005.1, forward strand.
GAGATTGGTGCGCAACTTTCACCACTTGAATCCGAACTTGCTCTCCATGCAGTCGCACTTGGTAATTGGCATCGCGCGCATCCGCGCTGCCCACATTGTGGCGGCGAAACGCGTGTTGACCTCGGGGGAGCATCTCGTTTCTGTGATGCAGATCAGAGCCATCATCATCCGCGCACAGATTCAGCAGTCATCGTTCTCATAAAAGATCGTGCAGATCGCATCTTGCTTGGACATCAACCAGTGTGGCCTGAAGGTCGCTTCTCGACTTTTGCAGGATTTCTCGAACCTGGTGAAACATTTGAACAATGTGTCTCGCGCGAAGTCTTTGAAGAGTCCAATATTAAGGTCAGTGAAATTAAGTACTTAGGTTCACAGCCTTGGCCATTTCCAGCAAGCATCATGATTGCCTTTGAAGCGGTAACAGATAATCCAGAAGTTGCTAAAGGTGATGGCGAAGAGATTACAGAAGTGAAGTGGTTTAGCCGGGCAGAATTGAAAGCCGCAGCTGCCGACGGTTCTCTGCTTCTTCCACCGTCGATCTCTGTCGCGCGAAAGATGATTGAAGGCTGGCTCGGTGAAGCTGCAATCGGTGGCGAAACGTGGAGATAACTCCGTGGCGATAGTTTCTAGCCATTTAGATGGTGACATCACATGGCTATAGAGGATGAAATCCTTGCAGCCCTTGACCCAGACCAGCGCGCAGTAGCGCTAGCAACACGTGGCCCCATCTGTGTTATTGCAGGTGCTGGCACCGGAAAGACTCGTGCCATTACTCATCGCATCGCTTATGCCGCAGCAATTGGCACCATGGATCCGCAGAAGGTACTTGCGCTCACCTTTACTGCAAAAGCTGCCGGTGAAATGCGCGCTCGTCTTCGCTCACTCGGTGTTCCGCAGGTAGCAGCGCGCACAGTGCACTCAGCTGCCATGAAGCAACTTCTCTACTTCTGGCCATCCGTATTTGGCGGTCGCACCCCTGATTTAATGACAACGAAGACAGGCTTTTTGACCGAAGCTATTAACCGCGCTGGATTGAGCGAGTCAATGCGCACAACTAACCGTGAACTCATGCGCGATATCGCCTCGGAGATTGAATGGGCAAAGGTGTCACAGGTCGCACCGAGTGATTACATCGATGAAATCAGCAAACGGATGCAGAAGCCACGTGTATTGCCGGAGCAGATGGTGCAGATTTACACCGCATACGAATCTGTTAAGAAACAAGAGCTGGCAATCGATTTTGAAGATGTCTTGTTGCTCTGTGCTGCCATGTTGGAGCAAGAGCCCGAGGTGCGCGAACGCGTGCAAGATCAATATCGTTACTTCACGATTGATGAGTATCAAGATATCTCACCAGTACAACAACGACTTATTAACGCATGGCTCGGAAAACGTAACGATATCTGCGTTGTCGGAGATCCTGCCCAAACTATTTACTCTTTTGCTGGCGCTACTCCGGTATTTCTCAATACCTTTACGCAACGCTTTCCTGATGCTGATGTCATCCGCCTCAGCACTGGTTATCGCTCCACTCCAGAAATCACCTTTGCCGCCAATGCTTTATTGCGCCACGGCGCGATGGGACAAGAGCTCGTTGCGCAAAATGATCATGGCTCTCAACCGAGTGTCATTGGCTATCCTGATGAGGCCGCTGAAGTAACTGGCGTCCTCTCTGAAATTACCGAACTTCTCAATTCCGGAACACCACCACATGAAGTCGCCATCCTTGCTCGTACCAATGCGCAGCTGAAAAGTGTCGAGCGCGCGATGCTGAAAGTAAATCTGCCGTATCAAGTGCGCAGCACCGAACGATTCTTTGATCGCAGAGAGGTCCGTGATTTCTTAAGTGAAGTTCGCAAAGCATCTGTCATACCTGCCGAAGGGCAAGGGTGGATAGATGAGCTGCGCACATTGGCCCAGCCATATTTAACAGGTGAAGCAATCGATGGCATTGCAGCGCTTCTGCATTTAGCGCGCGAACTCGATAGCGATGAGAATTTCACACCCAAGACTCTGCGCGGATACTTACGTGAAGTAGAAGATCGAGTGCAACAGAACAATCCGCCGACAATGCCTGTGGTCACCTTGGCAACGTTGCATGCGGCCAAGGGGCTCGAATGGGAGCGCGTCTTCCTTATCGGCGCATCCGAAGGGCAATTGCCTGTAATGGATGCATCCATTGATGAAGAACGCCGCTTGTTTTACGTGGGAATCACCCGCGCCAAGGCTGATCTGCATATCTCATACCGCAAGAGCCCCAGCCCATTCCTGCGTGAATCCGGGTTACTCGCTGGGTTGTAAGGGATTTAATTGGGTTGCCAGAGCGCTATAGCCTCGCGTACCCTTAGGGCTTCATCGAATAAACGATGCATCGATAAGAGAAGGAGTTGAGATGAATTCAGGATTCACTTCAACAACAGCAGGCGCTCGTGCGTCTGTTCCTTCTGCTGCTTATACAACCTCAACAGCCACAGCTAAGCGCACTCATAAGCGCGCAGCTTGGCCCACCGCAACAAAGTCAGCGTTCTACGCCAACTTTTATGCAGTGGTTGAGGCCACAGGAGCTCTAGTCGAGTAACGTCGAACAGAACCCACAAGGGCCTCAAATCCACAAAGGATTTGTAGGTCCTTTTTTAATTCCATAACAACAAGCCAAATAACCGAAAGAAAGAAACGAGATAGACCAAGAGGTCTAGAAAACGAGAGAAGAGGTGAGAGCTATGACAGTTCTCTTCAGCGAACTACAGGTACCAGGCTGGGCAGATAGCGGCGAGAAGATTGGCTTAAACGATGTCACGTACTCCTATGACAACGCCAAGGCCTTCACCTTGCCCTGCCATGTAGCAGATCCTGAGCTCTTCTACTCTGAGACAGATCAAGGAATTGCTGAAGCGAAGGCGCTTTGCGGCACATGTCCCGTACGTAACAAGTGTCTCGATGGCGCGCTATCGCGCCAAGAGCCATGTGGTGTCTGGGGCGGCCAATTGATTGAAGATGGCGTCATCATCGAACGTAAGCGTCGCGCCGGCCGCCCACCACGTCAGGTGATTGCAGCTGCGCGTCTAATTGATGGCGAGATCTGAGGACGGACAAACGAGCTCACGATGAGAAAGCACATCCGCAGAGTGGATGGCGAGTAATCGCTACCACCTGCGGCTGGGCAAGAGATTGATAATCCACCGCAGTGATTGTGCCGAAACTTCCGTGGCCATCGCAGAAGGCGAGGATTGCAGCTGCGGCAAGAGCTGCAACAGAGTGTGCCGCAACGATGGGATATTCATCTAGCCCATTGTCATTGAGTTTGCGAGAAGTAATTACTCCACTCTGATCTTGTTCAGAAAGTTGGGCGCACCGCAGACACGGCGTCTTGCCGGGAATGACAATCGGGCCAATGTCGGCGCGACCTGCGCGTGGATGAGGAATATGTATAAAGGGTTGGCCAGAACACATCCAACTCGATAACTTCTCTGGGTCGATATCTCCACAATGAACTGCAAGTTCAGGAGTCGAAGCTTCATCGCCGTAATTGGCGCTTTTATCTAAAGGAAAGAGTGTGTAATCGCGGCGAAGTTCCTCTTGCCTCTTTAGAAATGGCATACCGAATTCTGATGCAGAGATTCCATCGACTGCGATATCGAGATCTCCTATGAGCGGCCTGGATCCGCGAGCGGTTACGGAGTAACGCACCTGTGTAACGCCACTGGCCAAAAGAAGCGGATAGAGCAGCGTTGCTACCCGATTACCTCCCGAAATCTCGACGAGAAATTCTTGTCGCTTATTGAGTACAGCAACGCCACCATCGCTCACTCCTGGAATCCAGGTTGTCTGCTCGAGTTCTGGTGCAACTCTGTTCTGCAGTTGGATGTAGGCGGCATCTTGCATTGGCCTACTATTTTTCTTGGCACGAGCATCGACTTTAGAGATAAAACGATGCGAAAGTGTGAAGGTTCCTTGCGATGTATCGAGTAGCGAATGCTGCGCAAGTTCGGTCATCAGATTATGAATCGCAATCGGTGAGACCCCGGTTACAGTGGCAATCTCATCTTCGCTCACACCACGAGCCAGATGCTCGGCAATGATTCTCTGTTCGCCTGTATAGATACGGATGGCTCGCTCCCGCGTTCCGAGGAAGTACTCACCAGGGGTATTTGTTTCAAAGAGCGATGCTCCACGCTTGATAGTTCTCATAGCTGCGCATTCTGGGTATTTCAAGGGCTAAGCGAACGAGCGCATCTGACTTTCTGTGTGAAGCTGCCCTTCCTATCTACGCAGGGGTGATTCCAATTCACGCGGAGTGAGTGCAGCTATGAATAAAAGAAATAACCCCCGCCCAAGTGGGCGAGGGTTATGACTACGTCTGGTGACGAAAGACTTATTCTGGCTTCTTGCCGAGAATGCGATTGACCTTGGTGCCACACACTGGGCAGATGCCCTGTGCCATGCGGCGACCTGATTCAGAGATCTTTACAGTTCCCTCGAAGTCACGCTTCTCTTTGCACTTAACGCAGTAAGCGTCACCCTTGTATGTCTCTACCTCTGTCATTTTTGCCTCCGTTCGACCCATGTGCTTGGCGCTCATGTGTACTGGTTGAAACAATACCCCCGCTTACGCTCAAATTGCCGCTTCTACGCGGGGAATGTGGGCGCAGATTTCCCTAGATTTTCCCGAGCTCTGTGGGTGCGAGCAAGGCTCTTTCGGCTGCCTCATAGCCATCGAGATAGGCGCTGGCCAGCTCTGAATCCTCGAATCTGCTCAGAACTTCGGTGAATTCGGGGCCATGGTCGAAGTGTTGAAGGTGGATCGCCTCATGGAAGAGGACGTAATCCAGGGCGAAGTCAGGTGCCATCTTGAGGCGATCAGAGATTCGGATAGAGCGATCGACGCTGGTGCAGGAACCCCAACGCTCACGCATCGCGCGCCAGGCTACCGAGACGGGGCGTTCGGTAATTTCTGGGGCTAACTCAGTCAGAAGTTGGTCGATGCGGGCGATGAGCGCCTCTTCACCAGGGGTCTTGGCGCTCTCTTGGCTGCGAATCTTGGCAATCATCTCGGGCACGATGGCGCGTTCGTCGGCCTTACTCAGGCTTGCCGGGATAGAGATGACGATTCGTCCACCTTGTCGATATGCCGAGATACTTTTTTTCCGTCGAGCTGACCGGATGACGAGTATTTCGCCTTCATCAACCCCCGGCAGAGTTACCTCTTCAAAGTCGCCCGTAAAGTCTCCAGCAAAGTCTCCAGCAAAGTCTCCAGTTGGCATTGAGGAAATGTATTAGATAAGACAACTATTTATGGAGTTACAGATTATTTTTGACAGAAAATTCTTTCTGTGTCTGCGCCGTTTCTAGTTGATTCTCGTCACTATTCCTCGTACTTTGCGCATACGAAGTCCTCGGATAACCGTTTGATATCAACAAGGGGAAGGTTGATATCAAAATGTGCGCCCGGGGACTTCGCTTTTCTTTTCCCCTGGCAAATCCTCAATATGTGCTTTTAGAGAAGGCCACTGAGGTCATCTGGAATCTCAGTCGACGTTAAGAACTTCTCAGGTTCGAGTAACTCTTCGGCGCTCGGCAGAATTCCGCTCCAAATCTGATCGCGAGCTGCAATATCTTTCGTCTCTCTAATCTTCTGCCAGAAGGCGCTCGCTTCCCGGGCAAGTTTTGGTGTTACTTCTAAACCAAGAAGCGTTTTAAAGAGTTGTTGTGATGGTGCTTGTGTTGCGCGTTGCCGGCGATACATCTCGCGAAGTTGGGCGAGTGCAGGAAGACGATCACCTGCGGCCAAAGTTGTGACTTCATCAGCCCAACCATCGACAAGTGCGAGCGCTGTCTCTAACTTGGAGAGCGCTGCTCGCTGTGCTGGCGTCTCTTCGGGTGTAAAGATTCCATTATTGAGTGCGATGGTAAATGAGTTCTCTCCAGAATCAGGGTTCATCTGCGAAGGATCAAAGTTGCTCATCGCATCTTCTGCTTGGCGCGCGATTGCTTCCATATCGATATGGATTCCGCGACCGTAATCAACAATGGCGCTGCGGATATATGACACTAACCATGGATTTGATTCAAAGAGGCGCGCAGTTGCTGCTTCGCGAAGTGCATGGAAGATATAAATCTCAGGCTTTGGAATCTCAAGATCTTGGCTCCACTTCTCAATATTTTCAGGGATAAGGAGCGGGCGGGCCGGGTCGAGAAGAGGTAGCCCCACATCATGTGCACCGGTTGCTGTCGCAGATATTCCACCGATCGCTTGCCCTAGCTGAGTTGCAATGAGAGATCCGATAAAGGTGCGCAGGAGACCTGCGATAGAGCCCATGGGGCCAGCCATCGCTTCGCCTGAATCAGCATCCTGCGACTGTTGCGCCATCGCATCATCGAGAAGATTGGAAATCGCTTGCGAGAGCCCGGTTGCAAGTGGCTCCATAGTGGCCTGCCAACCGTTAAGAGTCTCATCCACCCAGTCGAGGCGACTGACTGAACGTAGCGTTGAGCTGCCAGAAGTTGCTGGAAAGACAGTTGCTTCGTTAAGCCACATATCTGCAATTTCACATGCGTTATCTACGACGGTGACATCTTTTGTGCCGACAGGTTCTGATCCTTGTGTCTGGATAAATTTCTTTGCAGTATCGCGGACAACTGCCAGAGGAAGAGCATCCTGTGATCCTTGCGCCATGGCGGCAAAGGGATTGGTAAATCCTGCTGGACTAATTCCTAGTTGCTCAAATTGTTTCGCAATCTGTTCCTGCATCTGACGCATCATCGCGTTTAAGTCTTCAGGGCTGGAATCCTCAGAGTTACCGTCATCGGGTGTAAATCCAAAAGGTGACATCGGTAACTCCTTCAAGGGTGGCGATTAGACTAGGCCAATTCGTATTGGCTGAATTCTATCTATGAGGTGTAACGAGTGCAGTGAGCGCTTTCTTCCCGAAAGCACTAAGATTTTTCTTATGTCCCACACCGAATTACTTGCCGGCAGCAGCGCATTTGCCGCGCTCATCTGGTGGGTAGTTCCCGCTGCTGGCCTCATTGGAGGCCTTGGATATGTCATCTGGGTCTCTAAATTTAAATCGAAATTCGAGAGCGAGACATCTCGCTCGGTGGGCCAATTCCAACGCTTCCAAGATTCATTTCGCGAAGAGGTAAGACAAGAGCCTTCTGTCACTCCTCCTGAGAACCCTGACCCCCGCCCTGAAGATCTCTTTCGGTAAGACCGCCTTTCGCATCATATGTCGCCACGTTTCTCACATACCCCGCGGCTACTCAAGGTTTTCTTTGCGCTTCTGATTATCGGCGCCCTCGCTACCCCCGTTAACTTTGTTGTCATCCAACCTGGAGAAGGCACCGCCCTATTTCCCAAAGTTCTCACTGTTAAAGCAAGCGATGCACGCAGTTACACCCCGCACGGGCAGGTCTATCTACTCTCCATCTGGGTTTCCAATCCCGATGCCAAAGTTCTTGGAGCAGAAGCGCTGGGTTGCTGGGCGCGGGCAGATTGCGTTCTCTTCCCACGATCGGTGATTTATAAGAAAGAGACAAATACCAAGATTGAGAATGAGAAATCACAGAAGGAGATGAAGAGCTCTCAGAGCGATGCCCTGACTGCAACGAAGCGAGCTATTGCAGAACGTTTTCCATCTATCGACCTATCCCAACTTACCGATAGCTCTCTCAAAGTTTCACTTCCTAATGTGGGTGGCCCCAGTGGGGGATTGATTTTTTCATTAGGGCTCATTGACCTCTTAACTCCGCAAGATATTTTGCAAGGGCGAAAGGTTGCTGGCTCGGGAACCATTTCAGGGAGTGGCAAGGTCGGAGCTATCGGAGGCATATCAGAAAAGATCATCGCAGCGAAGAAGGCGGGAGCGACAATTCTCTTTGCATCTCGTGAGAATTGCGATGAGATTCCTGTGAAGATCCGCGGAATCTCTGTTATCGCGGTTTCTACGCTCGATGAAGCGCTCGACTACCTTCTTAAGCAGCCAGAACCCAATTCTCAAGGCCTGCGCGGTTGCACTAACCTTGGGGCATGAATAGAAATCGCAGTCCGCTCGTTATCACCGCAGCAATCCTCGTCGCACTTGGTGCGCTCTCGGCTTACATCAGCGGTTACTACGTAGATTGGCTCTGGTTTAAATCAGTTGACTTCACCAGCGTCTGGTCGACAGTTCTTGCTACCAAGATTGAACTCTTCCTCATAGTCGGACTCATTACTTCGCTAACAATCTCTCTCAATATCTATCTCGCCTATAAGCGCCGCCCACTGTATGTTCCAACAAGTATTGAAGTCAGCGGACTCGAGCGTCTGCGCGCACAAATCGAACCTATCCGCCGTTGGGTATTTCTGGCAGTTGTCGTTGCGCTCACCTACTTCGCTGGTTCATCAGGAATGGTCTTTTGGCGCGAGTGGATGCTCTTTAAAAACTCCACTGATTTCGGTATGAAAGATCCGCAATTTGGTTTAGATATCTCATTCTTCGCCTTCCGTCTTCCTATGTGGCAGGCAATTATTGGTTGGGGAATCTCAACCCTCATACTTGCAACTCTGGCTTCCGCATTTATCCACTACATGTACGGCGGAATTCGTACCGCGGTGCAGAGCGATCGCACGACGGTTGCCGCTCGCGTTCAGATTTCTGTGCTCCTCGGTCTTGTTGTTCTCCTCAAGGCAGTTGCATATTGGTTCGATCGTTATGCACTCGCTCTCAGAGAGGGCAAGCTCATTACCGGTTTGAGTTATACCGATGTCAACGCAACACTTCCGGCAAAGGCGATTCTCTCTGCGATTGCCGTGATCTGTGCACTTCTCTTCTTCGCAAATATCATCCGCCGTTCCTGGTTACTTCCAGCTGCAGGAACTGCGCTCCTCGTTGTTTCATCTGTCTTGATTGCTGGTATCTATCCAGGTGCAATCCAGCAGTTCCAGGTAAAGCCATCAGAGTCTTCCAAAGAAGCGCCGTACATTCAGCGCAATATTGATGCCACCCGCGCTGCCTACGACCTCAATGGCGTCTTGATGCAGGATTACAACGCAACGCTCTCAACGAGCGCTGGCCAGCTAGCTAAAGATGCAGCCACCATTGCCAATATCCGCTTGATGGATCCAAATGTCCTCTCAGCAACTTTCCGTCAGCTGCAGCAGATTAAGCCTTACTACTCATTCCCAGATTCACTCGATGTCGATCGCTATACAGTTAATGGCGTATCACGCGATGCGGTAGTTGCTATCCGTGAACTTAATATTGAAGGAAACCCAAGTCGAAATTGGATCAACGATCACCTTGTCTACACACATGGTTTTGGTTTTGTAGCCGCCTATGGAAATACCGTTGATGCCGATGGAAAGCCCAGCTTCCTCGTAGGCGATCTGCCACCAACGAAGGGCCTCGGCGCCTTTGAACCACGCGTCTACTTCGGTGAGAATGTTCCAGATTACTCCATCATCGGTGGCAAGAAGACAAACTCTCCTGTTGAGTTCGACTACCCAGATGACACATCTGCAAATGGTCAGAAGAATTACACCTACACAGGTAAGGGTGGCGTTCCCGTAGGAAGCACTCTCAACAAGTTGATCTTCGCGGTGAAGTATGGCGAGCAGCGCATTCTGCTCTCCAATTTAATTAACGCAGATTCCAAGATTCTTTACAACCGTTCACCTCGTGAACGTGTAGCCAAGGTTGCACCGTGGTTAACTCTCGATGGCGACCCTTATCCAGCAGTTGTAGATGGCAAAATCACCTGGATTATTGATGGCTACACAACCAGTGCCGGCTTCCCGTACTCCAAATCAACATCTCTTGCAGCTGCGACAAATGATGCGCTCACTGCAAACTCCACATCTATTACAGCGCAGGCAAATAAGGATGTGAATTACATCCGTAACTCAGTCAAAGCTACCGTTGATGCCTACGATGGAAGCGTCACCTTGTATCAGTGGGATACCAAAGATCCAGTCTTGAAGACATGGATGAAGGCCTTCCCCAAGACAGTGAAGCCAAAGAGCTCAATGTCGAAAGCACTTCTGGAGCACGTACGTTATCCAGAAGATATGTTCCGTGTGCAGCGCGATATCTTGAGCGCGTATCACGTCAAGAGCGCAGCTGCTTTCTACGGCGGACAAGATTTCTGGCGCGTACCACGCGATCCATCGACATTCGGAGCCAATGCAGGTGCACAGCCTCCGTATTACATGACTGTCCAGATGCCAGGGTCTGCTACTCCGACATTCTCATTGACCACGCCATTTGTTCCACGTGGTGGACGTGAAAACCTTTCCGCATTTGCAGCAGTAAATTCCAATGCAGGTGCAGATTACGGAAAGATCACTGTTCTACAACTTCCGCGAAGCACAAATATCGCCGGTCCTTCACAGGTAGCATCAAACTTTGAGGCAAAGCCCGAGGTCGCTAATGCGCTCTCGCTCTTGCGTCAAGGTGGATCTGACGTTGTGCTCGGAAACCTACTCACACTTCCAGTTGGCAATGGTCTGCTCTATGTACAACCTGTCTATGTAAGAGCGACAGGAAACGCATCTGCATATCCATTACTGCAGAAGGTGTTGGTCTCCTTCGGTGACGTCATTGGATTTGATAGTTCGCTCAAGGGTGCACTGGATCAAGTATTCGGTGGCAACTCTGGAACTAATACATCCGCTGCAAATCCAACAACGACAAATGTTTCGGCAGATCTAGCAAGTGCGTTGCAAAGTGCGAAGCAAGCAATTGCCGATGGACAAGCAGCACTTGCAAAGGGCGACTTTGCTGCATACGGTCGAGCACAAGATCGACTTAAGGCAGCGATTGCTGCAGCGATATCTGCTCAATCACGTAAGTAGCCTCGCGTAATAACAGTACGTTGTAAGCGATTTGGTAGAAGTAGCTACCTCGTCCTACAATTGCCCTTCCGACGCGGGGTGGAGCAGCTCGGTAGCTCGCTGGGCTCATAACCCAGAGGTCGTAGGTTCAAATCCTGCCCCCGCTACCAATGTAAGAAATGCAGGAAAAGGCGCTGATTTCAGCGCCTTTTCGCTTTCCATTGCACAAAGGCGAGCGTAGATAGCAGAGCCAAAATAATTGCGAATCCCAGGTAGGTAGTTGGCGGGACCCGATTGGATACCGCCACGATGTAGATATCAGGGGTGTAGAACGCGAGAATGGTGAGTAGCCCCCACCACAGTGATTGCGCACCTTTCTTATCGAGATATGTGAGAAGTGATTGCGCTGAAGCGTGGGCATAGGGAATCGATGAGAGAAAATCTATAGAGAAGTAGATTGCCGGATTGAGCCCATATTGCTGAAAAACTCTTCCTACAATAATTGATCGCCCTATCGACCAGAGCAACACAACGGCTATCCAAATTCGAATTCCTTTACGCCGGGATTCAGCATCTTCTAAGAATTGAAGAGCGCCACGGAGATTCATACCGCAATGGTAGGGCAGTAGGCGCTTTCGAGATATTCTAAAGTGTGCGTACATCAGAGAAGAACAGCAAGAGAGCGGGATATGCCCTTCATGTGATGACTGCAAGTGGCGCTGTTGCAGGACTGCTTGCGCTGCAAGCTGTGATTGATAACAACATTCGTGGTGCTTTGATTTGGTTGGTTATCTGCCAAGTTCTCGATGGGCTCGATGGGCCAATCGCTCGGAAAATCGATGTCGTTCTCCATGCTCCACGAGTAGATGGTTTTATCCTTGATCTCGTTGTTGATTACCTGACATGTGTCGTGGTTCCCGTTGCACTCCTTATTAGGCTTCAACTTCTGCCACAGGAATTTCAAACTCTCATCGCTGGCCTGATTCTTTTGATGTCAGCGCTATGGTTTGCGCGCACTGATATTGAGACAGAAGACCATTGGTTCAATGGCTTTCCAGCAGTGTGGAACCTCGCTGTCCCGACCTACTTAGTACTCAATCTCAAGCCGAATACGGTCGCAGTTGTGACGCTCATTCTCTGTTTCTCGCAGCTCACAACCTTGAAATTCCCTCACATTATTAGAGTGAAGGATTTTAGATATCTGACACTTCCTTTAGGATCTCTCTATATTGCCAATCTCTTCTATCTCTCGTGGAGCTACTCCAACGAGACTGGGATTCATCATCAGCTGGCTTCAGAGATTCTGATGACGATATTTCCGCTCTACGTGGCAACCATCTCTATCTGGCGTACAGTGCAACCAGAGAAGAGCGCTACCTAATTCTTAGTGAGTTAGTGACTACGAATAAACTGCTGAGGGCCATCGCGCCTGCGGCATACATCGGTGTCATTAGACCAAGGGCTGCAATAGGCAGTCCAATCGCATTGTAGGCAAAGGCCCAGCCAAGATTTACCTTGATGGTGCGCAGGGTTCGCTTCGATAGATCCATGGCATCGACAACGCCCATTAATTGCGGGCGCATGACGGTGATATCTGCAGTAGCTATTGCAGTATCTGTTCCCGTTCCCATAGCCATACTCAGATTTGATTGCGTCAGTGCCGCTGCATCATTGACGCCATCACCGACCATCAGAACATGGTGGCCCTCTGCTTGTAGCGCTGAAATCTTCTTTAACTTATCTTCTGGAGATGCTGAGGCGATAATTCGGTTCTCAGCAATTCCTACAAGTGCGCCAACTTTTGCTGCGCTCTCTGGGTTATCTCCCGTCAGAAGCCAGGTATCGATGCCACGCTTCTGAAGTTCTGCAACAGTGACCGCAGCATCTGGCTTAATGAGATCACCGGCTGCAAAGACTGCGATGGCAACGCCATCCCAGGCAAGGACAGATACAGCAAAGGAGAGTGCTTGCGCATCTGCAATAGCGGTAAGAATTCCTTGATCGAATGGAGTGGAGCTATGGGCGACTGAAGCAGGAGATCCAATAATGACGACAGGTGATTTATCTGCGATGTTTACTCGTCCTGCCAGACCAACACCAGGAGTCTGTGTGAAATCGAGGACAGGAAGTTGTTCGGCGCTGTGTGAGGTGCAGTAAGCGGCAATGGCGTGAGAGACAGGATGGTTGCTCTGACTTACTAGAGCAAGCGCTGATGAGAGAACGTTCTTCTCGGTCACAAGATGAGTGAATTGCGCTCCCAAAACCTCCTGCGCAGATGTAGGAATCGAAATCTGTTGCACCTTCATCGCTCCGTCAGTGAGCGTTCCCGTCTTATCGAGTAGAGCGACATCAATCATCTTTGATGCTTCAAGTACCCGCGGTTGGCGGATCACGATGCCGCGCAGCGCCCCACGCCCAGATGCAACGAGAAGTGCAACAGGAGTTGCCAAGCCCAGTGCGCAAGGACATGCAATCACAAGAACTGTAATTGCAGTAGAGATTGAATATGTCAGTGATTTATTACCGAAGTAATACCAACCTTCAAAGGTGGCGATTGCAAGTACGGTAACAATTGGGACAAAGATCGAGGCAATTTTATCTGCAAGGGCTTGAATCGGCGCTTTTGCACCTTGGGCTGTGACAACCATTGCGGTGATGCGCGCTAACTCGGTATCGCTACCGACTCGGGTAACTCGAACAATGATGCGCCCATTGTTATTAAGAGCTGAGCCAATTACAGACATTCCAGGAAGAATTTCAACAGGTTTAGATTCACCTGTAATGAGTGAGTTATCAACGCTGCTCTGTCCAGATATCACTACGCCATCTGTGGCAATTCGAGTACCTGGCTTTACGACAAATTCATCTCCAACGACTAGATGACTAATGGGAATAAGTACTTCTGTCCCGTTGCGTAGAACCGCAACCTCTTTCTCACCGAGAGCCAGGAGAGTAGAGAGCGCACTTCCAGCACTTCTCTTGGCGCGTGACTCAAGGAATCGACCGAGGATGACAAAGAGCAAAACTCCGGCAGCAACCTCAGTGTAGAGATCACCTTGCGCTGTATATGTTGCATAAATTGACCATATATAGGCCGTAAGAGAACCGAGTGAGATTAGTGAGTCCATGGTTGGATGGAAGATATTTCTAAGAGCTGCGCGATGAATCGGGAAGGCCACAATAAAAATAAGGGGAGCGGTAATGAGAAGGACTAGCCACGACGCAAAGAGATGATCTGCATGAGGTGGAAGTGCAATGGAGTAGTTATTAAAGAGCTCAATAAGCCAGTCATTGATTGGCTGGTGCCAACTCATCACCATCGAGATTGCAATAGATGGAACTGCCAAAATAGTTGCGAAGATGAGCGCACGCGTTGCACCTTTGCGGTGCAGAGCTGGATCTGAGTTCTCACTCAAGAGCGTTGCGCTGTAACCAGCTGCTTTGATCTTCTTAATGACTAATCCACTGGGAAGGTCTGCCGGTGCAAGTATGTGCACGGTTTCAGATGCAAAGTTCACAGATGCGGAGACGCCATCCATCTCGTTGAGGGCACGTTCGATGGTATTGACGCAGGAAGAACAGGTCATTCCACCTACTGAAAAAGTCTGGGCAAGAAGCGGGGCAGATTGAGAAGGGGCGTAGCTATCTTCTCTAGCTGCTGGCTCACGATGTTTCATGAGGTTAATCTGAATATCTTCCATTGCTAACCCGAAACCTTGAGCGCATCGACTGCAAATTCATGGAGGGCTGCATTGGTGGAAAGTCCGTTTCCACCCAGTGAACCATCGACGCCATCGAGATTGGTAAATCGTCCACCTGCTTCACGCACAATGATGTCGAGAGCTGCCATATCCCACAGAGCCAGAGTTGGTTCGGCAGCTATCTCAACTGCGCCTTCTGCTACCAACATATGTGACCAGAAATCACCGTGTGCACGGGTGCGCCAAGCGCTCTTGAGGAGATTGTTGAAGGGTTCAAGTCGTGCGCCCCACCCAAGAAAGTCTGAGTGTGAAATAGATGCATCTTCAATCTGCGAGACCGCAGAGACATGGATACGTTTTGGAACTTCCTTATTGATGGAGACAAATGCCCCACCACCTTCAAAGGCATACCAGCGACGGAAGAGCGCAGGTGCGCTGACGACGCCAACAACTACTCGTTCCTGACCATCTGCCTGCTTCTCTATCAAACCAATCAGAGTTGCCCATGTGGGAACACCCCGGAGGAAATTCTTTGTGCCATCGATGGGATCAATGACCCAGTAGCGGTTCTTCTCAATCCCTTCAGTACCAAACTCTTCGCCGACGATTCCATCATCTGGGCGATGAGCATGGAGCAACGATCTAATGGCATCTTCTGCAGATTTATCGGCATCGGTGACAGGTGTGTTATCGGGTTTGGTTGTAACGGCGAGATCGATTGCTTGGTAGCGCGAGAGGGTAATGGAATCGGCAGCATCTGCTAAACGCAGTGCGAGTGTGAGGTCTTCACCGCGGCGCATGCTCATAGTTTTAAGTCTACTGCTCGCTTCTCTTTTATTGTTCTTCGGTAAGTGGCTTCACTTCTAAGAGTGAGCGCAGACTTGTGACTCGCGTGAGTCGCTCACTGCGTAGCGCGGGGTCAGATTCAATCCAGGCATTGAGGGCGCAGGATGCTTCATGGTGCGAGCAGTTAGGCATACACGTTTGAATTACCTGATAAATATCAGGGAAAGATTCGATGACGCGCTCTTTATTAAGGTGCGAGAGACCAAATGCGCGAATTCCCGGGGTATCGATAATCCACCCGCCGTTGATAAGCGGCAGCGCAATTGCGCTCGATGATGTGTGGCGCCCGCGCCCTGTGACATCGTTGACATCACCCGTGAGTCGATCAGCTTCGGGAACGAGGTCATTGATCAAGGTTGATTTTCCCACTCCCGAGTGACCAACAAGCACGGAAATCTTCTCATCAAGAATTGCCAGAATTCCTTCGATATCTTTCTTGCGATCTTCACTCTTGGAAGAAGTAGTGATGATATCTACGCCGAGAGCGGCATACTCTTTGATGAAATCTGGAACAGGTGAGACATCTACCTTTGTGACAACAATGATTGGCTTAATTGATTCATGGAAGGCGCTTACCAAGAAGCGGTCAATCAATCCGCGGCGCGGTTCAGGGTTTGCCGATGCCACAACAATCAGCAACTGATCGATATTGGCAACGATGGTTCGCTCAACGCGAGCGGCATCATCGACAGTACGACTTAAGGAGTTGGTGCGCTCGTTAACGGTAACGATGCGCGCCAGCGTTCCTTCCGTGCCAGTGACATCTCCTACGATTTCTACAAGATCTCCCACGACGACCGATTTAGGTCCTAATTCGCGCGCCTTCATGGCGGTGATGACAACACCATCATCTGTAACGCAGGTGGTGCGACCACGATCTACGGTTGTGACAAATGCGGTGATGGAGTCCGAGTGTGTTGGCCGATCCTTGGTACGTCTACGCGTGGTGCGAGAAGGGCGGATACGTGCATCCGACTCGTCATATTCGCGTGGACTCATAGAACCAAACTATTCCAAAGCCCTGGGAAATCAGGCAGGGTCTTCCGTGTTGTAGCGACATTTTCGACGAGTACATCAGGAACTACTAAACCGATGACTGCACCGGCCGTAGCAAGGCGATGATCTTCGTAGGTATGAAAAGTTCCGCAGTGAAGGGGCGCTGGAGTAATGTGCAGTGCGCTCTCTTCTTCAACAACGTTGCCACCAAGTGAGTTAATTTCGCGGGTCAGAGCTGCGAGGCGATCTGTCTCATGCAGACGTAAGTGGCCGATGCCGCGCAAGTGTGATGGTGAATCAGCGAGGGCTGCGAGGGCTGCAATCGATGGCGTGAGTTCGCCAACGTCATGGAGATCGATATCGATTCCATGGATCGAGTCGCCACCTGTCAGCTTGAGGCCATCTTCAGTAAATTCAACGCGTGCACCCATCTGAGTAAAGATTTCGCGCAGTTGATCACCGGGTTGAGTGGTCGCGCGCGGCCAATCGGCGATTGTGACCGAGCCACCGCAAACCATGGCGATAGATAAGAATGGTGAGGCATTGGAGAGATCAGGTTCAATAATCAGATCTTGGCCGTGGAGTGCGCCTGGTTCTACCGTCCAACTCTCGGCGGCCTTATCAACGTGAACTGTGGCGCCGAAATCACGGAGCATCTGTACAGTCATATCGATATGGGGCATTGATGGAAGCGAGGTTCCGCGATGGTGTGCGGTAATTCCATTCTGCATACGTGGAGCGATAAGAAGGAGAGCCGATAAGAATTGACTTGATGCACTTGCATCAATGGTGAGAGGCCCGCCGGGGATAGTTGCTTTTGCTTTAATCACGAGCGGAAGTGAGTAACGGCCATCATGTTCAATCTCGATGCCGAGCTCTTCAAGAGCTTTAATGACAGGTCCGAGTGGGCGTTCATAGGAACGCGGATCGCCATCGAATGAGATATCGCCTTGCGCAAGGGCGGCAAGTGGTGGAAGAAAGCGCATCACTGTTCCGGCGTTACCGACATCGATGCGAGCAGGACCGCGCAGTGGTGCAGGTGTGACAACCCACGCTTCATCCGTGCCTGTGATGGAGATACCCATCGCCTGCAATCCGGCCTTCATTAATTCAGAGTCGCGTGAAATGAGTGGTAGCCGCAAGGTTGAAGGTGATTGTGCAAGGGCTGCCAAGATGAGGGCGCGATTTGTTACCGACTTTGATCCAGGGATGGTGACACGGGAGTGAACTGGCTTGCGACCGCGAAAGGGCGCGGGCCAGCGATCGTGAGCATCTGTCATATACGAAGTCTAACGGTTCAAGCAGCACGTAGGATTCGGGATATGTGCGGTAGATATGCGCAAACACTTGGCGCCGAAGAGATAGTTGAAGCCTTTGATGTAGCGGGTTCGACTCTCGATCAATCACTACCGCTCAATTGGAATATCGCCCCAACAAATGAGATTTATATAATCCGTAATGAATCCGAATCACGCATTCTTGACTCTGCATCGTGGGGGATTATCGCTCCTTGGCAGAAGTCGCTAGCTGATGCACGCGCATCACAATCACATGCCATCAATGCGCGCAGTGAATCCATCCATGAGAAGCCAACATTTCGACATGCCTTTAGAACTTCACGCTGTTTAATTCCGGCAACGGGATATTACGAATGGGCGACATCGCTCGGCAAGTTTGCACCAAAGCAACCGTTCTACATTTCGAATCAAGATGGCAGCCAACTCTCTATCGCAGGAATCTGGAGTTCATGGCAGAGCGAGAAAGGGCAAGTGATTCAGAGCGCTGCGATCATCACTCAAGAAGCCGTGGGAGAACTTGCAACGATTCATAGCCGGATGCCGGTCTTTATGCCGGCGCAGCGCTGGAACGATTGGTTAGACCCAGCTTCTCGAGATATCAATCGTCTAATAAATATGATGAAGGTAGATCAGCCCGATGCTGGGCTCATTGCTCAGCCTGTATCTGCGAGAGTGAACGTTGTTGCTAACAACGGCCCTGAGATTATTATTCCCATTGAACTAGGAGCGCCAGAGACTCTCTTTTGATATAGCCTAAAGGCAATGGCATCGAAGGATTTAGTGCTCGAAAGCGCTTCCGATCGCACGAGTCGGTTCGAGCGCGATGCTCTTGTGTTTACAAATCAGTTATATGCAGCAGCTCTTCGCTATACAAAAAACCCTGAAGATGCCCGCGACTTAGTGCAGGATACATATCTAAAAGCCTTCACCTCCTTCCATCAATTTGAAGAAGGAACAAATCTGCGCGCTTGGTTATATCGCGTGCTCACAACAACTTTTATCAATACCTACCGCAAAGGTCAGCGCCAACCACAGATTGCTCACAATGAACTTGAAGATTGGCAGGTTGCAGAGGCGCAGACTCATACCAGCAATCAAGGAAAGTCTGCTGAACAAGAAGCGCTCGACAATCTTCCTGATAGTGATATCAAACGCGCGCTCCATGAAATCCCTGAAGATTTTCGCATAGTTGTCTACTTAGCTGATGTCGAAGGCTTCTCCTATAAAGAGATTGCTGAGATTGTCGGTGCACCTGCCGGAACTGTGATGTCTCGCCTGCACCGTGGCCGTAAGCAGCTACGTGAAAAACTCGCCGACTATGCCAAGGAACTTGGATATAGCACCGCGGCCCCAGTGAAGACGGAGGCGAGCGAATGAGTTTCATTGAAATTCAATGCGGCGACGTTCTTGCATCAGTCGTCTTTATCATCGAAGGTGAACTTCGCGAGATACCTCAGGCCGAAGCGATTCAGTCACATATCGTCACCTGCGGCCCATGTGCGGCAGAGTTGGAACACGAGAAGATGATGCATCAGTTACTGCAAAGTGCTTTGCGTCGATCATGCGATGAGCAGGCTCCGGATGAACTTCACCAGAGTATCGCCCAGCAACTTCGTGCGCAGATGGCCGGTACTGGCACAACGGAAGTTGTTACCCAATTCAGCATGACGGAAATCTCGATCGAAATCGATGAGTTTGGAAATGTCGAGCACCGCGAAATCCAGATAGAACAGACGCATATCCAGCACTTTAGCGACGACGAGGACTAATCTCGTAAGTATGAAACCGGCAGATGAAGTTCTGGGCGCAGTTGGCTTCTCAGTCCTCTCTGTCAGACCTGGTGATACTTGCGTGACCATGGGTGTATCTGATCTTCCTGTAGTTGCTCCGTCTATCTACCTATCTCTAATGGAGAGCGCATGCGTTGCCGCTCTCTCTGAATACCTTGGTTCAGGGGAGACAACTTTCCTTACCCACTTGGCTTTAGAGGTAGTGGGCTCTGCAACTGCAGGGGTAGAGATTCGAGCCAATGCGCGGGTAATCAATATTGAAGGGCGCGAGCTCACCTTTGAATGCGATGTCTATGACGGCCAGCGCCACTTAGCTCAAGCAGAGATAAGAAGAGCGACTGTCGAGCGATTATCGTTTCTCGCTCGCACAGCCGCTCAATCTCTCATTAATTAAATGTAATAATTTACGCCTTTCTATCAGGCTTAGATTCCCTTTCGGGAATTAAGCCTTCTTGGTCTCCCAGAAGATTGCTGCAATCTCATCGATCTTTGCAATCAAGTTATCTGCAACTGCAAGATCTTGTGTTCCCTTTGTACCTGCGGCGCCGGCCAGCTTTGTCGCCTCGTTGAAGAGTGAGTGCAACTGTGGGAACTTCTCAAAGTGTGGCTCCTTAAAGTAATCGGTCCAGAGAACCCAGAGGTGCTCCTTTACCTGATGTGAACGCTCTTCTTTAATTGCGACAGAACGTGAGCGGAAATCTACATCTGTATTTGCTGCATATTTCTCCATGCAGGCCTTTACAGAGAGCGCTTCAATCTTCGCTTGTGCGGGATCGTAGACACCACATGGAAGATCGCAGTGGGCGTGGACAGTTATTTTCGGTGTAAGAATGTTTCTCATAAGCGCGAGAGTACTCCAAGCTTTAGAATCTTGCTATGGCTAAGCATGCTTCGATGATTGTTGAAGGCGATTCGATGGAGCCCACCTATAGCGCAGGCGATTGGTTGATGGGGCGCTGGGCAAAGTACAAAACCACTGGGTGGAATCGAATTAAATCGGGTGAGGTAATCGTGATAGAACGCGATGAACAGCCTGGCATCTTCTATGTAAAGCGCATCAGCGAGATCCGAACCTCCAGTGAGAGCGGCCCAGCCATCTATGTTTTAAGCGATAACGAGGCTGGGACAGATTCACGGCAGTGGGGTTGGCTTCCGATTACCAGCGTGCGCGCCAAAATTGTATTTAGGATGAAGCGCGCGAAGTAGGGCAGGTAATTAAGAGCGAGACGATAATTTAAAGAGCTGCGAGCTTCTCTTTTACTGCAATTACTGATGGATTGGTAAGCGCTGCACCATCTGAGAAGAGCAGAGTAGGCACGACGCGATTTCCGCCATTGACCTTCTCAACAAAGGCGGCATAGTCCATCTCTTGCTCGACATTGATCTCTCGAAAAGAGATTCCATTTTCATTGAGCTGGCTCTTGAGACGCTTGCAATATCCACACCAATCGGTGCTAAACATGACGAACTCTTTTCCAGCTAAACCCAACTCTTGAACTTCAGCGCTCATTGCTTCTTCCTTATCTCGTGAAAGCTTCGACTAATAGAGCTTTTGCTTCATCATCGTGCAAGTGGTGGTTACCGGTTGCAGGAGATGCCGCTGCGCGACGAGAAATTCGGCGGAGCACGCGACCATCAACTGCAGTTCCACCAATGACCTCTGTGGTGCTGAGTGCAACGTGTGGCCACGGACCTTGATTTGCTGGTTCATCTTGAACCCAGAGCAAGTTAGCGTTGGGATGCTTCTTCGCTTCAACTTCCATCTGTGCCACAGGAAGTGGGTAGAGACGTTCCACGCGAACAATGGCGGTGCTGCTGTCATTGAGGCGAGTGCGCTCTGCCACAAGATCGTGATAAATCTTTCCAGAGCAGAAAATCACGCGGGTTGCGTTATTGACCGTTGCATCACCGATCACAGGAAGGAATGTTCCTGATGTGAAATCACTGATGGATGACGCTGCAGCCTTAAGGCGCAACATCGACTTCGGTGTAAAGACAACCATCGGACGACGCTTTGGATTTGCGGCATGGAAGCGGAGTAAGTGGAAGTAGGAAGCTGGGGTAGAAGGCTGAGCCACAGTCATATTCTTCTCGGCACAGAGTGCGAGGAAGCGCTCGATACGAGCTGATGAGTGGTCGGGGCCTTGGCCTTCATAGCCGTGAGGAAGTAAGAGCACTACAGATGAACGCTCGCCCCACTTTTGAAGTGCGGACGATACAAATTCATCGATGATTGTCTGAGCGCCATTGGCGAAGTCACCGAATTGACCTTCCCAGAGCACAAGGGCTTCTTCGCGGACAACGGAGTATCCATATTCAAAGCCCATTGCTGCATATTCACTCAGCAGCGAGTCGATAACGAAGAATTGATTGGCATCAGAGATCAGGGAGCGAAGTGGTGTCCACTCGCTGCCATTCTCTTTATCGATGATCACTGCGTGGCGATTAGAGAAAGTTCCGCGACGCGAATCTTGTCCTGCCAGGCGAATTGGTCGGCCTTCTTTAAGAAGTGAACCAAAGGCGAGCATTTCTCCTGTTGACCAATCGATGGTGCCCTCGTTGATCGACTCTGCGCGCTTCTGAAGCTGTGGCATGAGCTTGGGATGAACGTGGAATCCTTCAGGGACGGCAAGCTGCGTCGCTGCGATTTCACGGACAAGTTCTTCAGAGATAAACGTTGGAACATCTTCAGCATTAGGAACGATAGGTGCCACGAAGTTTGGATCGTGTTCCTCTTCGTAATTGGCAACAGATGCAAATACCTCTTCAAGTTGCTTCTGATAATCGTTAGCGATTTCATCAGCTTCGACGGGAGTGATATCTCCACGACCTACAAGCGCCTCGGTATACAAGGTACGGGTAGTCCGCTTTTCATCGATCAACTTGTACATCAGTGGCTGAGTAAAGCTTGGCTCGTCACCTTCATTGTGGCCGCGACGTCGGTAGCAGACCATATCGATGACGACATCTTTATTAAATGCTTGGCGATATTCGAAGGCCAGGTGGGCAACGCGCACACATGCTTCAGGGTCATCGCCATTGACATGGAAGATGGGCGCTTCAACGATCTTTGCTACATCTGTTGAGTAGCGCGATGTGCGGGAAGAAGATGGTGATGTCGTAAATCCAACTTGGTTATTAACAACAATGTGAATTGTTCCGCCTGTGCGATAGCCAGGAAGTCCAGCAAGTTGCATTGTTTCTGCGTTGACACCTTGTCCGGCAAAAGAGGCGTCTCCGTGCAGGAGGATAGGAAGAACTGAATATGCACCCTTTGTATTGAGGCGATCTTGCTTCGCGCGCACAATTCCTTCGAGAACCGGGTTTACTGCTTCCAGGTGGGAAGGGTTTGCTGCGAGATAAATCTTTGAGGTTGCCCCTGATTGCGCAGTAAAGACACCTTCAGTACCGAGGTGGTACTTCACATCGCCCGAACCGTGTACTTGGTTCTCGGCATAGTGGCCCTGGAACTCTTGGAAGATTTGTCCGACTGATTTACCAGCAATATTTGCCAGCATATTAAGGCGGCCACGGTGTGGCATACCGATACAGACTTCATCAAGACCACGCTCTGCAGCTGCAGAAACGATTGCGTCGGTAAGTGGAATCACAGATTCGCCGCCTTCGAGAGAGAAGCGCTTCTGTCCAACGAACTTGGTCTGCAGGAAGGATTCAAAAGCCTCGGCGCTATTGAGTTTGCGAAGGATACGTAGCTGCTCTTCACGTTCGATGGAAGGCAAGCCAACTTCGATGTGTTCTTGCATCCACTTACGTTCTGCAGGCTCTGAGATGTGCATGTACTCAACGCCGATTGAGCGGCAGTAGGAGTCACGGAGAATTCCCAGAATTTTACGAAGTGGCAGGAACTTCTTGCCGCCGAATCCACCTGTTGCAAATTCACGATCGAGATCCCACAGAGTCAGGCCGTGAGTGACAACATCGAGATCTGGATGTGTGCGCTGCGCATAAACGAGCGGATCGATATCAGCCATGAGGTGGCCCCAGATGCGATATGCCTGAATGAGTTGCTGCACGCGCGCTGTCTTATCAATCTCCTCATCTTTGGTTACTGCAAAGTCAACGGCCCAACGAATTGGCTCGTAGGGAATACGGAGAGCGGTAAAGATTTCATCATAGAAATTGTCGGCGCCCAGTAAGAGTTCGTGGATGCGACGTAAGAAATCACCTGATTGCGCACCTTGAATAACGCGGTGATCGTAGGTACTTGTTAGCGTTAAGACTTTACTGATTGCCATGCGCGAAAGAGTCTCTTCATTTGCGCCATGGAATTCAGCTGGGTAATCGAGTGCGCCTACTCCCATGATGAGTCCTTGGCCTTGGACCAATCGTGGAACAGAGTGAACAGTTCCGATAGTTCCTGGATTTGTGAGTGAAACAGTTGTTCCTGCGTAATCTTCAACAGTCAGCGTCCCGCCACGTGCCTTCTTTACGATTGCTTCGTAGGCCGTCCAGAAGTGACCGAAATCGAGCTCTTCGCAGCCCTTAATGGATGGAACAAGAAGTTGACGCGTTCCATCTGGCTTCGCTAGATCGATAGCAATACCTAAATTGATATGTTCTGGTTTTCCAAGTGCAGGCTTGCCATCGAGTTCGCCATAGAAGGCGTTCATCTCTGGCATTGCACGAAGCGCCTTGATCATTGCGTAGGCAATGATGTGGGTAAAGGAAACTTTTCCACCACGTGCGCGCTTGAGGTGGTTATTAATGACGATGCGGTTATCAATCATTAACTTGGCAGGAATCGCACGAACTGATGTTGCAGTTGGCACCGTAAGAGATGCCTCCATGCTCTGGACAACGCGTGCAGATACTCCGCGAATTGGTTCAAGAGTTGATGCGCTCTGTGTTGCGAGAGTAGGAATTGGTTTTGCAACTGGCTGCGCCGGAGTTGCGGGAGTTGTAGCTACGTTGCGAACGACAGGTTGGGTTGGGGCTGCAACAGGAGTGGGAGCTGGGGTTACAGCACTAACTGGCGTAGTCACTGGTTGAGCAGGAACCCCTGCCACCTGACGATTGTTATCAACTCGGACAGGTGTTTGAACTACTGGTTGTGAAGTAGCAGCAGAAGGTGAAGATTGTGTGTAGGTGATATTCGGTGGAGTTACAGCTTTAGGAGTTGGGGGAGTTCCACCCCTAGGTACATTTGATTGGGGTGCGCCAGCGACAGGAGCACCACTAACTGGCGCGCTCGTTGCTGCACCTGCCTGCGGATTATTCTGAAAGTGTGTGACCCACTCAGCAGGGACTGATGATGGATCTGCTTGGTAGCGCTCGAACATTTCTTCGACGAGCCAATCATTTGCGCCGAAGTCCTGACCTGATTGCGACACTGAGCGCTCCTTTGCGACTTCTACATATCTACTACAGACTCACACACATTTCGCCGTGCGTATGAGGGTAAGACTATCGGCTTAAGAGAGCGCTGAAAAAATGGCGAAAGGCGCAATATCGCGCGAGATTGCGCACATTCCCTCGCCCCAAGCCCTAGATAGGCGCGGAGCCCGGATTCTTGAGAGAGTTCCTCCATGACAACGCAGAGCACGCGCCCCTTAGCCATCATCAGTGGAGGCAGCCGCGGCCTTGGTTTTGAAGTAGCCAAGGCTCTGACTCTGCAGGGATTTGATATCGCACTGATTGCCCAAGATGCAGAGCGCCTGGAAAAGGCAGCGGCACATCTGAGAGATGCAGATACGCAACAGAACGGCGCCACTACGGCTCATATCTCAACTTTTGCCTGCGATCTCGAACAACCACTTCTCGTGCGCGAACTCATTGACTCACTGACGCAATCTCTAGCAACTCCAACGGTCCTCGTTCTTGCTCACGGAGTAATGAGTGCAAAGATGTCGAAGACTCTCAAGACTGATGATGCAGAGTGGCGACGAGTGATGGCTATCAACCTTGACTCTGTATTTCAACTTGTAAACGGTATTGCACCTGCGATGGCTGAAGCGCGCAACGGTCGCGTCATTATCTTCTCTGCATGTTTAGGGCGAATGTCAGGACCTGGAAATGCGGGAGGACTTGCTCCTTACAGAATTAGTAAAGCGGGAGTCAACGCACTTGTTCGCAACCTTGCCCACGAAACAGGGCTCGGCGCTCGCGGATTACTTGTTGATGCAACATGTCCCAACCATTCACAGACTGATATGGGCGGACCCGATGCACCACGTACTGCAGCAGAGGGTGCAGCAACTGCGATCTGGCTTGCCACCCGACCATTTGATGCAGCAGGAAGCACAGATAAGGAGAAGTTAACCGGCGTTCTCTGGGAGGACGAGCAAGTAGTTCCTTGGTAGCGCGAAGCTCGACTACATTGCAATTGCCAACGAAAAATTAAGCGTTATCGTTCTTAGCGATAGAGAAAGCAAAGTAGAGCGTTGGAAGAGCCAAGGCCAGTATGACTACAGCCCCGAAATAGAAGTGGCCTTGGATTTGATAGTAAGCAACGCCCACTGCAATGAGGTTAGATAAAATTGCTGGCGATCTTCCGTAACTCTTTCCATTCTTATATCCACGCCCAGCAGCAAATAACCCGGCTGCACCCGACAGAGCAAAGACGATTACGCCAATCAGCGGCACCATCTCATTCTTATCGTGAGTAAATCCAAGTGCCCCTAGCCAGACTCCTAGGGCGAGCACGATGGCAGCTTCAATATAGAGAAGGGTTGCCACGATTGAGCGGTGAGGTGAGCGGCTGAAACCATCGCCTCCAATGAACTCCTTAGACATAAGACGGACTTTATCAGTGGCTGACTCTGTGAGTGGCTCCACTCGATGACCTTCTCCCATGATGGGTTAAGAGACTCCCTCACACATCTAGCAGCCCCACCATACTTCTATGAAAATCTGCGCCGCGATTTAAACACTGCATCGAGAAATAGGAGTCAACTCTCACTTATTCGCTTTCAAATTACTCCACGCAACCTTGAAGATTATGACCAGAGTTCACGCTATGAAGTAGCGATACTTTCATTTGCGGAGCTACTCAAGAGTTGTATACGTGCAGAGGATCTCTGTGCGAGGCTCGGCAGATATGAATTCACCTTAATTTTACGAGCTCCATTATCTGTCGCCGATTCGCTCTCGCAGAGAGTAATTTCGCAGTGGAGGAATGAGCTCCTTACTTGCCAAACCTCCTCTGTTGCGGTCAAGCATGGAGAGAGCTCCCTTGAGATTCTCAACCGTCTTGATAACCAAGAGTTAAAAGGAGTTACAGAGAGCAGTTGAATGTGGCGGTCATCCACATACGTTGCGAAAGTTACTTCTTAGATGTCGGTCTGACCCTAACTTCTGCGACATGGAAACCATGGATCCAGAGGTCGTATTTGGACCCATTGCAGACCTCATCGCTGATCCGACAGTTGAAGAGATCTGGATAAATTCTCCTGAGAGAATTTTTATTGCTCGTGGAGGAAAGAGCCAACTCACGAATTTAGTCCTTTCGTCAGAGTCAGTAAAACAATTGGTAGATCGTGCTCTTATATGGAGTGGAAGGCGTCTCGATCTATCCCAACCCTTTGTAGATGCACGTCTTCCCGACGGTAGTCGTTTACATGTAGCGATACCTGAAATCACGGCAGAGCACTGGGCGGTCAATATCCGTAAACACCTCATGCGACAGAAATCCCTCAACGAACTTGCACAGATGGGAGTTATGTCGCAAGAGATTGCGACTGACCTCTCTCGAGCAGTCAAAACCGGTCTTAACATTCTCGTGAGTGGCGGAACGCAAGCTGGGAAAACGACTCTTCTCAATGCACTGATCTCCGAGACCCCGCTTACGCAACGAGTTATTACCATCGAGGAAGTATTTGAACTTCAGCCGCGTGTACCTGACTTAATCCAAATGCAAACTCGAGGTCAGAATTTGCAAGGTGATGGAGAGATATCTCTTCGCCAGCTCATCAAAGAGGCGCTTCGCATGCGACCCTCGCGAATTATTGTCGGTGAAGTTCGCCAAGCAGAAGCTCTTGATCTTCTCTTGGCACTCAACTCTGGACTACCCGGAATGGGAACGCTTCATGCGAATTCAGCCCGTGATGCAATTATCAAACTTCAGACACTTCCACTCTTAGCCGGTGAAAATATCTCTCATAAATTTATTGCTCCCACTGTCGCATCAGCCGTAGATCTTGTCATTCAAGTATCACTTGGAATTGATGGAAGCCGGCGAATAACTGAAATCGCCAGAGTCACTGGCAGGTTTGAAAATGATAGAGCAGAGATCGAGACAGTGTGGCGGTGGAATGGAGAGGCGTATGAACGTGGTCTGGGGACTCCCTTATGAAATTGACTACCGGCGCCTCAAAAAATTTAGTAACTCCACTTTCAATTATTGGCTCAGGCTTTCTTATCGCCTTCCTCTTTTCTCATTCAGCACTTATCTCATTGGCATTTTCACTCTTCACAACTATCTTTCTATTGATAGCGCAGAGAAGAACTGAATCGAAGCGAACAGCAGAAATTCACAGCGCATGTCCAGAGATGATTGATATCTTGATCTCTGGAGTGCAATCGGGGCTCTCCTTAAATGAATCTCTTGCAGGGCTTGCTACACGAGGCCCCGAAATCTTGCAGCCAGAATTTGAGAGATTTAGCGAGAGCCTTTACACCCAAGGGAATTTCAATAGGTCCCTACTTGAGGTGAAGGAGTCACTGGCGCACCCGAGTATCGATCAAATTATTGAAGCGCTACTCATCTCAAAAGAGTTAGGTGGAGCAGAGCTGCTGACGATTCTGAGACTCCTTGGAAGATTTATCCGTGAAGACTTGGCGCTCCGTCGAGAGATTGCAGTGAAGCAAGGGTGGATTAAGAACTCAGCGCACCTATCTGCCGCCGCTCCCTGGATCCTCCTTCTCCTTCTCTCAACCCAACCCTCGACAGCGGAGGCATTCTCTACTGCCACCGGAATCGCCATCCTCTGCACTGGTTTGGGACTTACCGCTATCGCATATCTCTGGATGAACTCCTTGAGTCGGATGCCTCAACCTGCGCGCATCTTTGTCGATGAAGTAAGGGGTGCAACAACGTGAGAACCTCACTCTCAATTACCGCACTTATATTGATTCCTGCTTTTCTATTACTCAGCGAGGATGTCTCCTGGGAGAAGATAAGTATTCGCTCCATTAGAAAAATTGGCGATAAGACTGGCGCGAAGAGCAAATTAACAGAGCTCGGGTATGCGAATGAGAGAAGCTATGAAAACTTTCGCTACCGCCAAGTGATTCTAATCTTTATCATTTTGGCTCTCGAACTGACGTTATCAATATTCTTCAATTTTTCGATAGCCACACTTTTATTTATGGCCTGCCTATCTATCTTTCTGATCGTCTATCTCACTGAACAGAGTCTGACTCGGGAGTTAAAGAGGCACCGTGAGGGGATTGAGTCAGAATTTCCCATCATTGTAGAAGCTCTCACGCTAGCGCTCTCTGCTGGCGAATCACCGTTGACTGCGATGCAAAGAATTGCGACTAGGGGTAAGGGTTCCCTATCTCGAGAATTCGGAAAAGTTATTGATTCTGTGACAGAAGGAGAACCATTCGTTGTCGCTCTTGATTCCATGGGACGGAGCGTTAAATCTGTCGCGGTTCGAAGATTTGTGGACTCTATAGTCATTGCAATTACACGAGGAGCTCCGTTGATAGATGTTCTCCATGGTCACGCTCGGGAAGCTCGTGACAATCAGCGAAATCACATTCTCTTGGCGGCTTCTAAAGCTGAGCTATCAATGATGATTCCAGTCGTCTTTCTCATTCTTCCCATATCAATTCTCTTCGCACTTTGGCCATCACTCTCAAATCTCAACCTCTTTGCGCAAGGTTGAAAAGTTGGGAAAACCAAAGACCAATATCAGCCAATAGAAAACTGAGCCAAAAACTAACCATAAGCAAAACTAGCCACAAGCAAAACTAGCCACAAGCAAAACTAGCCACAAGCAAAACTAGCCACAAGCAAA
>JBBAMT010000005.1:39153-97574 GCA_040402355.1 Candidatus Planktophila sp.
AAGCAAAACTAGCCACAAGCAAAACTAGCCACAAGCAAAACTAGCCACAAGCAAAACTAGCCACAAGAAAGAGGAATAGAATGAATGAATTAATCTCTGAAAAGGTAGCAATTGCAGCTACATACCTATCAATCCACATCTCAGAATTTAAGAGATCTCGATTCTATAAAGCCCTCAGTGATGATCGCGGAGATGTTCCTGGGTGGGTGCTGGTTGTATTGATGACAACCGGCCTCGTAACCGCCTTATGGACTATCGCCGCTCCTCGATTGACTGCAATCCTGAAGAACTCTCTCGACGCAATGAATGGCATTCGGTAATTGAAATTTCAAGTTCTCAGAAGATTTCTGAAAGAGGAGCGAGGGAGCGTAGAAAGTTCCTTGGTTCTCATCCCTCTTCTCACGCTCTTTCTGATTGCTGCCCAACTTACTGTGGCGCTGCATAGTAGAAATATGGAGAAGATTGCTGCACAAGATGGTGCGTCTGTGAGAGCCATTAGCGGCGAGTTCGCTGATTCAGATACTTACCTACATATCTATTCACCAGATCCCAATCAAAATTTGGATCTGGTTGTCAGCCATCGAAGTAAATCTTTAACAGAAGTAATCCCCGGTTTAGTGCAACTCACAGGTTCCCATAAGCGCACCGATGTGAGTGGAATAGCGATAGTTGAGAACCAGAGGTGACGGTCTCACTATGAAGACAGTGAAGAGAGCATTAAGAGATGATCGCGGCAGCGCCTCCATTGAATTTGTTGCCTTGGCGATCCCGCTCTTCATACCGCTCTTTATCTTTATCAATCACTTTGCAGCTATGAGCGATACCCACGATAGCCTGCGCACCTTGGCTCGAGAAGCAGCACGCGGATTCGTCACAAGTTCTAGCGATGCAATCGCCTTCGAAGTGGCGCAGCAGATTGTGAGTGAAGGTGGAAGAGCTCTCGGGTACCAGGATGCGCTAGACGCTGGAGAAATCCAGATAGATATCAACTGCAGTCTCCGTCCATGTATTTCACCTGACTCCGAGATCACAATTTCACTGACTCGATTGAGTGCACATGGGAGCACCATCAAAGTGGCAGCGATTGCGTATGTGTCACCATGGGCATAGCTACATTGCGGAGAAATTCCTTACGCTTCTTCAGAGATGATCGAGGTTCACTCTCAGTGCTGATTCTGAGCCTCTTCATGACGACAGTAATAACTCTTCTTATTTTGACTGATATCTCATCGGTCTATCTTGCAAAGCGGGCGTTAACTCAAGGAGTAGAAGCAGCTGCCCAACGCGGTGTGAGGAACCTGGATTTGGCTGCCTATTACAGAGGTGAGTACAACGCATCTCGTTTTCTTGTAAACCTCCTTGGCTCTGGAGAGAGAGATCCGGGAATTCCAATCGACTGCGCCAAGGGAGAGTCTGATGCGAGAGCGACTATGAATCAGCTCAATAGGAAGAGAGCGATCATTCTCAGCAGAAATTTGGGTGAGATGACAATTGATGCAATTGAATGTGATGGATATCAAATCTCGATACAGGCTTCTTCGACTGCACATCTGCCATTCGTTCTTCCATTTATCAACCTAGAGAAAGTTTCAATCACATCAAGAGTTGGCACCTTTGATGAACGAAAAATCACGACCAATTATTACGGCATTGATATAGGTGGCCGTACCCAGCAGTAAGTTTTCAATGCCTAACTTCTCGCTATCCTTTACCCATGGCTCGCGAATACATCCTCGAAATCAACGAGATAAGCGCGACCCTTACCTCCATTGAGAAGGTCTTGGATCTTCCGAAACTTGAAGCAGAAGCGGTTGAGCTAGAAGCTGCGGCGGGCGTTCCGAATTTATGGGATGACCCTGAAAAAGCGCAGGCAGTGACAAGTAGGTTGTCACGGGTGCAATCGACTATCAATCGCTTAACTGGTCTGCGTCGTCAGGTTGATGAGCTACCACTGCTCTTTGAATTGGCAGCGGGCGAACCTGATGGTTCCGGGCTTGCAGATGCCGAGAATGAACTTGAAACAACTGTAAAGGCGATTCGCGAACTTGAGGTAACAACTCTTCTTAATGGCGAATATGACGACCGCGATGCGCTGATTACGATTCGCTCTGAGGCAGGTGGCGTAGAGGCTGCTGATTGGGCAGAAATGTTGATGCGTATGTATCTGCGTTACTGCGAACGCCATGTCTTTAAAGTCGATGTCCTTGAAACTTCATATGCAGAAGAAGCCGGAATCAAATCGACAACCTTCAGAGTAAGTGCTCCCTATGCCTATGGAACTCTCTCGGTAGAACAGGGCACCCACCGCTTGGTGCGTATCTCGCCCTTTGACTCACAATCACGACGCCACACATCTTTTGCAGGCGTTGAAGTTGTTCCTGTTGTGGAACAGAGTGACCATATTGAGATTGATGAGAAAGAGATTCGCGTTGATGTTTATCGCTCATCAGGACCCGGGGGACAAGGCGTCAATACAACGGACTCCGCGGTGCGCCTTACCCACGTCCCAACAGGAATTGTCGTCTCATGTCAGAACGAACGTTCGCAGATTCAAAATAAGGCGACCGCTATGGCTGTCTTGCAATCAAAGTTATTAGAACGCCGCCGCCAAGAAGAGCAGGCGAAGATCAATGCGCTCAAGGGCGATACTGCCGGCTCGTGGGGAAATCAGATGCGTTCTTACGTATTAGCGCCGTATCAAATGGTAAAAGATCTCCGTAATAACCATGAGACAGGCAATACATCTGCAGTTCTGAATGGTGAAATTGATGATTTCATCGAGGCGGGTATTCGCTGGCGCCGCAGCGCTTCCTAATAAATCTCACCTGATAAGGCGGCAGTTTCACGCATGATGTGATTCTTCTTGCTCCTGTGAATTCTCATAAAAGGGGCGAATCAACCCAGAAAAGGCAGCTCGCCTCCATAAACTATGGGCAGGTCTCAAAGGAGCAGCGCGTGATTAAGTTTGAAAATGTAACAAAGGTGTATTCGGGGCAAGATCGCCCGGCCCTCGATAGCGTGAGCCTAGAAATTGCCAAGGGCGAGTTTGTCTTCCTTGTAGGAATGTCGGGCTCAGGTAAGTCAACATTCTTGCGTCTGATTCTGCGCGAAGAGCGACCATCATCGGGAGTAATCCACGTCGCTGGAAAAGATCTAGGAACTCTGGCAAACCATAAGGTTCCCGAACTTCGTCGCCAGGTCGGAACAGTCTTCCAAGATTTCCGCTTGCTACCTAATAAGACCATTTCAGAGAACATTGCATTCTCACTCCACGTCCTTGGATATTCGCAGAAAGAGATTAATCGCGAAGTTCCTGAGATGCTCGAACTTGTGGGTCTTGAAGATAAGGGCGATCGCCTGCCGTCTGAGATTTCAGGTGGAGAACAGCAGCGCGTAGCGATTGCTCGCGCCTATGTCACTAAGCCCGCAATCATCATCGCCGATGAACCAACCGGAAACCTTGACCCAGCACTCTCTGTCGGCATTATGAAGTTGCTCGATCGCATCAACCGTGAGGGCACAACGGTATTAATGGCAACACACGATTCGGGAATTGTGGATCAGATGCGTAAGCGCGTTATCGAACTCGATGGCGGCCACGTTATCCGCGATCAAGTTCGTGGCGTCTACGGGTACACCGGCTAATTTTCAAGAGATATAGGGAGTAGATAGATGCGCGCAGGATTCTTAATGAGTGAAGTCCGAATTGGGCTTCGCCGTAACCTCACCATGACCTTTGCCGTCATTGTTACCGTTGCCATCTCGCTCTCACTTCTTGGCATTGGTCTGCTCTCCAATTCACAGGTCAGTGCGATGAAGGATTATTGGTATGACAAGATCGAAGTATCTGTATTTCTCTGTGGATCACTCTCTGAATCGCCTTCATGTGGCGGTGGAGTAGTTTCACCAGAACAGCGCACCTCCATTAAGTCAGACCTGGAAGCTCTTCCCGTTGTGCAGAGCGTCTTCTATGAATCTCAATCAGAAGCATTTAAGCGTTTCCAAGAACGCTTTAAGGACTCTGCCATTGCGCAGAATGTGAGCGCAGATCAGCTCCCCGAATCATTCCGCGTGAAACTAAAAGATCCAACACAATTTGATGTTGTCGTGAGTGCATTTAGTGGTCGCCCGGGTGTGGATATCGTTCAAGATCAGCGCACCATTCTTGAGAAGTTTTTCCGTTTACTTGGGGTACTTCGCAATGGAGCGCTCATCGTGGGCCTTCTCTCTGTTCTCACAGCAGCGCTTCTGATTAGCAACACACTTCGTATCGCAGCATTTAATCGCCGCCGTGAAACTGGTGTGATGCGACTTGTCGGCGCATCTTCCTGGTCTATCCAACTTCCCTTCCTTTTGGAAGGCGTCTTCTCCGCATTTATTGGTTGGATCTTGGCCACTGGACTCCTCTCGGCGCTGAAATATGTTGTGCAGGAAAAGGTGGCGCCACTTCTTACCTTCACCAAGTTCTTTGGGTGGGGCGAAGTTGCAGCTGCATCAGCATGGTTATTAGCTACCGGCCTCGTTGTTTCAACAATTGCTTCCTTGGTTACACTTCGTCGATATCTCAAGGTCTAGATTCTGTGGTTAAGGAACTAGGCAAGAAGCTCATCGCTCAGAATAAGAAGGCGCGCCACGATTTTGCTATCGATGATGTCTATGAATGTGGCATTGTCTTGATGGGTACTGAAGTGAAATCACTCCGTGCAGGTCGTGCATCTTTGATCGATGGCTTTGCCATGATTGAAAATGGTGAACTCTGGTTACATGGCGTTCATATTCCTGAATACACCGAGGGCACGTGGACCAATCACACACCTCGCCGTAAGCGAAAGTTATTGGTTCATAAACTCGAGCTACGCAAGATTGCAGTGCGTGTGAAAGATTCAGGAATCACCCTCGTTCCTTTGCAGCTCTACTTTAAAGATGGCAAAGCTAAGGTTGAAGTCGCTATTGCCAAGGGTAAGAAAGCCCACGATAAGCGCGGCACTTTGATGGAGCAGCAAGCTACCCGCGACATCAACCGCGAACTCTCTCGCCGCCAATCCGGAAAAGACTCGTAACTCAAAAAAACTGAGCGCAGAATTGAGGGAATTTCTCACTTGTCGAGGGTGTTCTCTATACTTACCTCATCGCTTAGACAGATCGAGTTAGCAGACAAGAATGCTCACTCCATACCTTCTAAGAAACAAATCCACTTCAATTTTGTAGTGGGTGAGTTGTCGAAAAAATTTGCCAAAACTAAATAGTGTGAATTACGTTTCTCAACGTAGTTCCCAAGTTTCTAGTCACACTAGAAAAATTGGGGGTGAACGGTCTCGACTTTAGTTGTTGGGGCAGGGGAAGCGGGCCGAGGAAGCCGGGATGATCTCGTAAACCATGAAACCTGTGCAAAAATAACTGCAGACAACAGTCGCAGTGATTTCGCCCTAGCTGCATAAGCTAGTACCGAATCCGTCAGCCCGGGCGCGCTCTCGTCCCGGAACCTGGCGTCGCTAGAGAGCTCTTCATCGAGATAGCGTTGCGAATATCTCGAGAGAACAGTTTCGCAACTGAGTTCGTTGAATACTTGTGTGTAAGAGATTCAGGACTGAGAAAACGTTAAACGCACTACGCCCGTAGAAGCCCTGTTTTAATTCTGAAGGACCCGGGTTCGATTCCCGGCACCTCCACTAGCGTCACTTGCTCTATCTATTCTTCGCTGTCGCCATCTTTCGGGCCTTCGCGAAGGCCTTCGTATATCTCTTTGCAGATTGGACAGACCGGATACTTCTGCGGATCTCGCGAAGGAACCCATTTCTTTCCGCAAAGAGCTTTTACCGATTTTCCGGTTACTGCTGATTCAACAATCTTCTCTTTCTTGATGTAATGCGCAAAGCGATCATGGCCGCCATCATCTTCTTGTTCTACCGGGCGAGTGAGTGTGTTGGTATCTGCGCCAGTAACGGGCGAATCAAGCGTCGGTAGACCGCGATCGAAAATTCCCATAGAGCGATTATCGCTGAGTTAACGCCATTTATGCCAACGCTAAATCGCAATACCGAAAGAATCGCGCTTCAAGGAGCAGAGATCGCCCTGTAGAATCTCCCAATGAAAGACTTACTGCGCACAGAGCACCTTTCCCGTGCTGATATCGACCTACTGCTCGATACCGCTGCAGAATTCGCAAAGAACCCGCTCCGCTCAAACACAGCGTTGAGTAATAAAACTGTTGCGATTTATATGACCAAGCCTTCAACGCGCACCCGCCTTGCCTCTGAAACTGCAGTGGCGCACTTAGGTGGAACGCCAATCTTTCTCCGCGGAGATGATCTACAACTGGGCCGTGGTGAAACTATCGCTGATACCGCGAAAGTCATTAGCGGCTTCTGTGATGCGCTGATTATCCGAACCTTTAAGCAATCTGATGTCGACGAACTTGGCGCAGAATCATCTATTCCAGTGATTAATGGTCTAACCGATGATGATCATCCAACTCAGTTACTTGCAGATTGGGTCACCATCCGCGAGAACTTTGGAAACGATATTAAAGGCCGCAAGCTTGTCTACTTGGGCGATGGAAATAATATGACCCATGCCTGGTTAATTATGGGCGCCATCATGGGTGCACATGTCGTTGCTGCAACTCCCGATGGCAAGTGGGCACCAGATGTCGCAGTCGTAGCGAAGGCAAGAGCGATTGCCGAAAAGAGTGGTGCCACCATTGAAGTGACGACAGATGCCGAAGCTGCCGTAAAGGGCGCATCAGTTCTCTACACCGATGTCTGGATGTCTATGGGAGATCCTGAAGATGAACGCGCAGAGAAATTTAAGGCGCTCTCACCATATGCAGTAACGGAAAATTTGATGTCACTCACTGAGAAAGATTCCATCTTTATGCACTGTCTTCCTGCACACCGCGGAGAAGAAGTTGCAGCGGCAGTGATTGATGGCCCCAAGTCAGTTATCTGGCGCGAGGCCTATCATCGCCGTACAACAATCCAAGCCCTTCTTTATCATTTAACTCGCGGTGAACTCCAGGGTAATTAGCTCGGTATTGTTATCTCAATCTCTACCTCAATCTCAATCTCAATCTCAAAATATGGCTGATTCGCGTAGCCTTCGAACGCTCAACCATGTACCTTTACGCGCATGAGAATCGCTGTACCTAAAGAGATCAGAGATGGCGAGAAGCGCGTAGCGCTTGTTCCAGATGTCATCAATAAGTTAACAAGACTCGGATATGAAGTCGTCATCGAATCTGGTGCCGGAACTCATTCCCAAGCCAGTGATGATCTCTTCACAGCAGCAGGTGCAACTGTTAAGAGTGGCGATGTCATCAGTGGCGCCGATGTCGTTCTCTCAGTTACCTCACTTACTCCAGCGCAGATGGGCAGCCTCAAGAAGGGCGCCGTCACAATCTCCTTCCTTTCACCAGTTACTGGCGTTGACTCCATCGATGCGGCGGCAAGCGCCGGAGTAACTGCTTTCTCCCTTGAATTAGTTCCACGTATTTCGCGCGCACAGTCCATGGATGCGCTCACATCGCAGGCGCTCTGCGCTGGATATCGCGCAGCAATTGTTGGAGCAGAACTTTCTCCACGCTTCTTTCCTATGTTGATGACAGCAGCGGGAACAGTAACTCCAGCCCAGGTTCTCGTCCTTGGAGCAGGCGTTGCCGGACTTCAAGCGATTGCCACTGCCCGCAGACTTGGTGGAGTCGTAAGTGCGTACGACGTTCGCCCATCTTCTGCCGATGAAGTGAAATCAATGGGTGCAACATTTATCAACCTTGAACTTGAAGCGCTAGAAGGAGCAGGCGGATATGCCCGCGAGATGACAGAAGAGCGAGCTGCCAAGCAGCGCGAACTTCTCACTCCTTATATTGCTAAGTCACACGTTGTGATTACAACAGCAGCTGTTCCAGGCCGCACCGCCCCGCGCTTAATGACAGCGCAGATGGTTGATGCGATGGAAGTTGGAACCATCATCGTGGATCTCGCTGCTGAAACTGGTGGAAACGTTGAAGGTTCCAAGCCAGGTGAGATTGTCACGACAGCGAAGGGCGTTCAGATTTGGGGCGGTAAAGATGTACCGAGCCAGCTCCCATTCCACGCATCAAGTTTGTACTCACGTAACGTGGTCAATCTGCTGACCCTCATGACCACTCCAAGTAAAGAGGGAGCACCAGTTGCTCTCAATATTGATTTCACCGATGAGATCATCGATAAGTCAGCGACTACACATGGCGGTGCCAAGCACACGCCAGGTGCCAGCGAGAAGGAAGGTAAGAACTAATGGATGCAATCGCAATCGTCTCCATCTTCACGCTAGCTGTCTTTGTGGGCTTTGAAGTTGTTTCAAAAGTCTCTTCCACTCTTCACACACCACTGATGTCAGGTGCTAACGCGATTCACGGTGTCATCCTTGTTGGAGCCATCATCGTCGCCGATCACAGCCAAAATAGCCTTGAATTAGGTCTATCACTTGCCGCAATCATTCTTGCAACAATCAATATGGTCGGTGGCTTCGTCGTTACAGATCGCATGCTTGAGATGTTTAAGCCCAAGAAATCTGTAAATAAGGGAGGCGACAAGTGAATAGCACTCTCTATAGCTTGGTAGGCCTCGCAGCTGGCGTCGCCTTTATCTTAGCTCTCAAAGGTTTGTCACATCCGAAGACTGCTCGGCGTGGAAATCTCATCGGCGCCTTTGGTGCAACCGTTGCAACGCTCTCAGTCTTTCTCTACGTCACACCTACCCATGGCGAAAAAGTTGGTCACTCACTGCCGCTTCATAACTTCTGGTGGATCATCGGTGCGATTGCCGTAGGTCTTGTTATTGGTGTTCCAGCCGCTCGCAAAGTTGAGATGACTCAGATGCCTCAGCTCGTTGCACTCTTTAACGGTGTCGGTGGTGGCGCTGCTGCTCTCGTTGCAATCGTTGAATATCTCAACCTCGGCGCTGAAGCGACAACAGCCGAAGTAATCTTCACAGTCTTTACCGTGGTCGTTGGCTGCGTCTCCTTCAGCGGTTCCATCATCACCTTTATGAAGCTGCAAGAGTTGATGACAACTCGTCCTGTGGTCTTCCCTGGTGGACGTTTCGTTATTGCAGGAACGCTCGCTGCAGTGCTCGGCGTTTCAGTCTGGGTCGTCTCAGCAATGGGAACAACCCCACTGCTCGTTCTCGCACTGCTCTCACTTCTCTTCGGTGTGCTCTTTGTGCTGCCTGTCGGTGGCGCCGATGTGCCTATCGTTATCTCACTTCTCAACGCCTTCACCGGTCTTACCGTTGCAGCAAGTGGATATGTACTCTCCTCAACGCTATTGATTATCGCCGGAACTCTTGTCGGTGCATCAGGCACAATTTTGACTCGCCTTATGGCAGAAGCGATGGGACGTTCTCTCTTTGGAACTCTCTTCGGTGCCTTCACTGCAAAGCCACAAGAGGCAACCGGAGCTGCGGAAGAACGTCCAGTGCGTTCTGGATCTGCTGAAGATGTTGCCATCCTTCTCAACTATGCGCGCCGCGTCGTCATCGTTCCGGGCTTCGGTCTTGCGGTTGCTCAGGCGCAACACACAGTTCGCGAACTCGCAGATTTGATGATCTCAAAAGGCATCGATGTTGCCTACGGAATCCACCCTGTTGCCGGTCGCATGCCAGGACATATGAACGTTCTTCTCGCAGAAGCGAATGTCCCATATGACCAACTCGCTGAGATGGATGAAGTGAACCCAACATTTGGTCAGACCGATGTCGCGATTGTCATTGGTGCAAACGATGTTGTGAATCCTGCAGCGCAGACAACTCCAGGGTGTCCAATCTATGGAATGCCTATCCTTGATGTCAGCAATGCTGGCAATATCGTCTTCTTGAAGCGCTCAATGCGCCCAGGCTTTGCCGGTATCGAGAATGAACTTCTCTATGACCCTAAGACAATGTTGCTCTTCGGAGATGCCAAGGCATCGCTGACGAAGGTTGTCTCAGCGCTTAAATCACTTTAATTAAATCCAACAAAATCTGAAAGTGAGGGCGTCGCTAGCAATTGCGGCTAAGCCTCACACCTCAAGGTTTTCTTTCTCGCAAAATGCAGAACTCGTTGCCTTCGGGATCTGCCATGACAACCCATGTGCAGGTGGGCTCAGCTGATTGACCGATATCAATCTTTGTTGCGCCTAACTTTTCAAGACGGGCAACTTCTGCAGCTTGATCATCAGGGCGCAGATCTAAGTGCAATCTATTTTTACTCTTCTTCGCTTCAAGGTTCTTAAGGAAGAGAATGTCTGGGAAGCCAGTGTTTTTGGGATCTCCTAGTTCGCGTTCAATCCAGACCACTATGTCGTTGACATCAATGCCTAATTTCCAGCCGAGTGCCTCAGCCCAGAATTGAGCCAGTGCTAGTGGATCACGAGCATCCACAGTGATGCATTGCAGTGAAAGTGCCATCTGCAAAGGTTAGCGAATGAAGTCCTTTATTAGCCTTGTTGTAGATCAGTCGGAGCGTTGTGAACATCCAGAACGTCGCCAGATAACTTATCAGTGCGGTTGAGTGGCTTCTTGGCATCATCCTTATAGATAGCAGGGATCGAACCCAGAAGACCTTTCTGGAAATCTTCAAATGCCTGCATAACTTCAGCTTTGGTATTCATAACAAATGGACCCATCCATGCGACAGGTTCTTTGATTGGCTGGCCACCGAGAATAAAGAGTTCGAGGTTTGGTGAACGTGTCTCTTGCTGGTTGGCAGCGCGTACGACGATGGTGTCGCCATCTCCGAAGACGGTGAGCTGACCCATTGATACGGGACGCTGTTCATCGCCGACAAATCCATTACCTGACATTGTGTAGACGAGTGCGTTGTAGCCCGAGCGCCATGGAAGGCGAAGTTCAGCACCAGGTGCCACAGTTGCGTGAATCAAAGTAATTGGTGTCTGTGTTGTTCCAGGTCCAACATGTCCATCAAGCTCGCCCGCGATGATGCGAACAAGAGAACCACCATCTGTTGAGGTGATGAGTGAAACATCGTTAGCGCGCACATCCTGGTAGGCAGGTGGTGACCACTTCTTAGCTGCAGGAAGATTTACCCATAATTGGAATCCGTGGAATAAACCACCGGACATCACTAAATGTTCTGGGGGAGTTTCAATGTGAAGAATTCCACCACCAGCTGTCATCCACTGTGTATCACCATCTGTGATTGATCCACCACCGCCATTGGAATCCTTATGATCGAAGATGCCATCGATGATGTAAGTAACTGTTTCAAAACCGCGATGGGGGTGCCAAGGAGTTCCCTTTGGTTCACCTGGCGCATATTCAACTTCGCCCATTTCGTCCAAGTGAATAAATGGATCGAGCTCTGCTAAATCAACACCAGCAAATGCACGACGAACCGGGAAACCTTCTCCTTCAAAACCTTGCGGAGCAGTAGTGATGCTCTTGACGCGACGAGCTCGGAGGCCCGTTGTATCGCTGATACGCGGAAGGATGGTGATATCGCTGACGGTTACTGCTGGCACGGTTGCTCCCAATCGTTGGTGATAGCCCGTAAGGTAGTTGAACTTTCAACTAGTCGCAAGGTGAGTCAGATGGTCTCGTGCATCGAGCGTGCGGGGGTGAAGAATTGCTTGCCGAGTGGGGAGGTCCAGGTGCAGGAGCCATCGCTAAAGCTCTCGATTCTCCAACCATCGTGAGTTTTAAGGCGGTGATGTCTTCGACAGAGCGCGCCGATATTGTCGGGAGAGGTAGAGCCTCCGCTCTCCCAGCTGTGGGCATGATCGAGATCAGAGAGTAGGGCCGATCTTCGACAACCGGGGAAACGGCATGTCCGATCGCGCGCGATAAGAAAATCTTTGAGATTTTGTGGAGGGTGGTAACTCTCTCGACCGAAGTCGAGGAGATTTCCAGTCTGGGGTTCGGTAATAAATCTCTTCCACTGGGAATCAGATGCAAGTTCGCGTGCAACAGCTGCTGGAATCGGGCCGTAACCGGCAAGTTGTCCTGGGTTTTCGGCAAGCCCTAGGAGCGTTGGAAGATCGATAGTCACATTGACGGTGAGTGGGCGTCGTTGCGGAGTAACCGTCTCAGAGATTTCAGAGAGGAAGTTGGAACAAATGGCAGAGAGCGCATCAGCGCGCCTTTGATCGAGCGTTGCTTTCTCGGCGCTATCGCCGAGGTTCTCGCCACTGTGTAATCCGGTTCTTGGTAATCCGGTTCTTGGTAATCCGGTTCTTGGTAATTCGGTTCTTGGTAATCCGGTTCTTGTGGCAGAGCTACCTAGCTGTTCTTGTCGCAGGATGAAGGCCTCGATTGAGTTCATAACTATTTGTGCATCGGCTGCCGGCAGTATTGCTACGACTGTCGACATGCCATCTGCATCGTTATAGCAACTGACACGGCGCAGTGCGGTGGCGCGTGCAGTTGTTTCTTCGAACTCTTCAGGGGCAAACTTTGCAACGGTATTTCGTACATGGCTTGCGACCTGGCCCGGCGTGTGAAATTCAGCGTAAGCAATCGCACGTTGTTCGATCTCGAGGATTGCTGACTCAGGTGCACCATCTCGAATCGCTGCAGCTGTCTCGCGCGCAATGACTGTTGCATGCGCTGAAGAAATTTCACCGGTAGCAAGTGCAGAACAGGTGTTTGGTAGGTTGTTGACGAGAGTGCGGGCAATATCGATGCGCGATTGAGCGGTGGCGGGGGCCAAACGCAGCGCTGTTGAAATATCTTCGCGTTCAGTCTCATCAACACCTGCCAGCGGACCAGCACCTTCGCTGGGTTGGAGACCTGCGACTGCAGCGATTGCGCGCTGACGCAGCGCGTAGAGCCAGCCATCCTGACGGTCGAGCGCGGTGAGGTAATCGATGCGGTCACTTGCGGTAAGTGAGGTGGGATCAATCTCAGAGAGCCGCGCCAACGTTGTAGCGCCTGGTACTGCGAAGAGAAGTTCTGCAACGGATGCAGAGAGCTCTTCGACATCAATAAGGCGCGCTGTTGTCATAGAGGAGATATTCGATGAGGGGACTGACACGGTGGAGCAGAAATCAGCATGGAGATGAGTGATTGGGGAAAAGTATTTTCTACATGATTGCTCTGCGTGCGCGAAATTGCCGTCTTATTACAACCAGTAGCCGAGTTAGACTAGGCGGGTGAACAAGCATGCGCCGAAG
Source organism: Candidatus Planktophila sp. (assembly GCA_040402355.1). Taxonomy (GTDB): domain Bacteria; phylum Actinomycetota; class Actinomycetes; order Nanopelagicales; family Nanopelagicaceae; genus Planktophila. The sequence goes on from JBBAMT010000005.1 coordinate 52,301, forward strand.
CTCAATAAGGTGATTCTGTATTACACATTTACCCCCATCACCGATCCTGAAGCAGTGCTGCTCTGGCAGAAGAACCTCTGTCAATCTCTTAATCTCAAGGGCCGTATTTTGATTTCAAAGCACGGAATCAATGGAACCGTGGGCGGCCAGATGGCCGATGTAAAGAAATATGTGACCGAAACTCGTCGCTATGACGGATTTAAGAAGATGGTCTTTCAATGGTCTGATGGAACTGGAAACGAATTTCCTCGTATGCGAGTTATCGTAAAAGATGAACTCATTAATTTTGGCATCCCTGATGAAATTGAGGTAGATAAGAATGGTGTTGTCGGCGGCGGCGTTTATCTTCGCCCCGAACAAGTTGAAGAGTTAGTAAAAGAACGTGGCGATGATGTCGTCTTCTTTGATGGTCGCAACTCTTATGAAGCAAAAATAGGTAAATTTAGGAATGCGTTAGTCCCTGACACCGACTCTTCCCAAGACTTTATCCGCGAAATTGAAAGCGGAAAGTATGACTACATCAAAGATAAGCCAGTCGTTACTTACTGCACCGGTGGAATCCGCTGTGAGATTTTGTCAGCCGCGATGATAAAACGTGGCTTTAACGAGGTCTACCAAATTGATGGCGGAATTGTGAAATATGGCGAACGCTTTGGCGATGATGCATATTGGGAGGGATCGCTCTACATCTTCGATGACCGCATCTCCATGGATTTCTCCGATAAGGCAAAGGTCATTGGCGAATGCGATAAGTGCAGTGCGCCAACAAAGGATTTCCGCAACTGCAAAACCGACACATGTTTCCAACTGACACTTCTCTGCGACCCTTGCGCTTCCTTGCCATCAAACGACAGCTGCACCCATGATCAATCACGCGCGCACGATTCTGAACTCGTCGGATAACTTCCTGCCATAAGATAAGTCCATGATTTGGTGGCCAAAAGAGATCCCCACTCTGCGCTACGGGCTTGTCACGCTACGCCCTAGTGGCGAAAGAGATATCGATCCAATCTTTAATGCCTGCCAAGATCCTTTCATTCCAGCATTCACAACAGTCCCAGCGAACTACACGCTCGATCACGCAATCGACTTTGTGCGTTCCGACCCTTTTAGCTTCTCAGAACGTCGTGAGCTTCGATTTGTGATTGATTATGGCAATGGCGCTGATATGAAATTTGCTGGAGTTATCTCTTTACACACAATCAACATCAAGAACCACACAGCTGAAATCGGCTACTGGATGGAGAAATCCATGCGCGGTAAAGGCGTTGGAACAATTGCGGCACAGATGATCACTGATTACGGATTGAGGACTCTCGGTTTCCGACGAATCGATGGTCTCGCAGATGTCGATAATGAAGCTTCACAGAAACTTCTCATGAGCGCTGGCTTCGAAAAGGAAGGAATATTGCGCAACAAGGTCACACGTGATGATGGACGGCAGATTGATATGGCACTCTTTGCAACGACTGATTCAACGTGGACACCACTGGCTGATTAACTCAGGCCGCCTAGAACTTCTCGAGAGGAGCGCGATGGAATCCCTAGCCCTCGTCATCTCCATTCTCCTTCTGATACTTCTCTTTTCAGCTCCCTTCGCACTTCTCTTCACCATTCCACGAATTCGCACCGCATCACAGAGCGCACTCTGGCTTTATCTCCGCAGATTTGTGATGGCTCTATCTGGGGCCTTCGGATTCACAGTAAGCATTTTCTTCCTCTTTGCCAGAATCCCATTTGGCCTGCGAGCGGTTGCACTTATCTCCATCGCTCTGCATCTGTGGGCCATCAACCGTGAATACGGCCTCTTCGCATCTTTCACTAAGCGCGGCGATGCCAATGGCCCGGCAGGACAACGCTGATGATGAAAAGTCTTAATAGAAAATATCTTGGCCTGACCCTGGCCGCAGCCCTCATCTTCCCAATACTTGCCGCCCCATCAGGTCTGGCCGATAACCCACCCCGCAAAATTATGACCGGGTGGATTCCTTATTATTCAATGAAGACAGCGCTGCCGGATGTACTCAACAATATTGATCTTATTAAAGAGGTTATGCCATTTTGGTACACCTTAAAATTTAATGGAAAGAGTAAAGAGGCGGTCGTTACCGATCTCTATGCGCCTGCCAACCCCAGTGTTCCAATCTCTGAACCACTTAACGCGTTGCGTAATGCCGGGCTAGCAATTATTCCAACCATCACAGATGGAACAGATAAATTGGTGTTGGCAGGGCTCTTAAAGAATCCAACGGCAAGAACTCAAATTGTCACCGCCATCATGAACCTAGTGCGCACAAATAATTATGACGGCATCGATCTTGACTTCGAGGGCTTTGCCTTTGTCGATGGAAATACCACATGGACGAGTACCGCACCTTCGTGGGTGGCCTTTGTGAAAGAGCTGAGCACAGCGTTACGAGTTGAGAAGAAAGTGCTTTCCGTATCAACGCCCTATGTTCTCAATCCGAAAGATGCACAAAAGGGCTATTACGTCTATGCCTGGGCTGCTATTGCCGACTACATCGACAAGCTGCGCATCATGACGTATGACTACTCGGTTTCAAAAGTTGGACCACTTGGTCCTATTACGTGGGCGGAACGAACTGTGCAATATGCAGTCTCCATCATGCCAGCCTCAAAGATCTTTGTAGGCGTTCCAGGTTATGGCCGAGATTGGGTAACAGCAGTTGCTGGAGTGTGTCCTGCCAATGTCGTCAACACCATTAAACCCGGGGCAAAAGCTGCGACATTTGTTATGCGTGATGCTGTCTCACTTGCTGCAACATATGGCGCAGTTCCTACCTATGATGAAAAATTTGGCGAGATGACCTTCTCGTATCAGAAGGTCTACAACGGAACCACCGCAACAGGGCTTGCTACCTCATGTACCGCCAATCGCACCGCGTGGTATCAAGATGCACGTGGGTGGGCGCTGCGCGCAGCGCTCGTTACCAAGTACCGAATCGGTGGCATTACTGCCTGGACATTCGGTATGGAAGAACCGCTGGCCATGGAATCTATCCGCCAAGTCGCTAAGGCGATTGCGCCAGACCAGGTAAGTGTTACCTCGTCCATCAATACCTCAACAATTGAGTACGGAAATCCAATAACAGTAAGTGCAACCTTCACCATCAAAGATAAATCACCGCTATCAGGAATTCCGGTTCGAATAGAGGGAAAGTCTTTAGGGGATTCCAATTGGCGCACCTTGGCCACCGTTACAACGGGCGCTGATGGAAAAGTCGAGAAGTCTCTGCTGGTTGGTAAGTCAACCGCAATCCGTCTGTACTCAGAACCGACGTGGGAACGTTCAGAAGGTGCAAGTACTGAATTCCCCATCACCGTCAATCGCTTACTGGCTCTCAGCGCTCCCGGCACTGCGAAAGCATCATCGCCATTAACTATCACTGGAAATATTCGTCCCCGCCTTGCAGGAGTATCGATACAGATTGAGAAGCTCGTCGGGAAAGAGTGGAGAGCGCAAGGGTTGCCCGTTCTGACAGATGCGCAAGGCAATTTCACTGCGACTTTACAGGGAGAAATGCGCGGCATTATCGGACTTCGTGTCAACGTCGCTGCAGATTCGCTATGGAATATCGTGACCAGCCCAGCCTTCAATATCATTATCCGGTGATGGTAAAGATTGCAGATAAAATCGAAGAAGAGATTCGGGCAATCTTTTCTAGCGATACCCCATGGGTCACCATCGTCTGGGATGACCCGGTAAATCTACAAACATATGTCGTCTATGTATTTATGGAGCTCTTTGGATATCCCAAGGCGCGTGCAACTGAGTTGATGTTGCAAGTTCACAATGAAGGCAAAGCAATCGTCTCAACTGGCAGCCGCGAAGAGATGGAACATGATGTGGCCCGTCTTCATGAGTATGGCTTGTGGGCAACCTTGCAACGCGGCGATCAGCTATGACAGCCACAGAGGGATTTAAACGACATGGCGATCATTCCTATCTAGCCACCTTCGCCGATAGCGAGAAAGAGGTCTTGCTCAATCTCTGCGAGCAGATCATTGAACTTCTTGCTGAGCGCCATGACCACGGACATGATGACCCACTTGCTGCGATGGTCGGTATTACATCGCATGATTCACCACCTGAGGATGAGGTACTACACCGGTTACTGCCTAATGCATATGCCGATCAAGTAGATGCATCTGAATTTCGGCGCTATACCGAATCTACCTTGCGCCAGAAGAAGCAGGCCCACGCTATCTCGATGCGCATTCACCTTAAATCTTCTGATGATGGTGTCATTGATTTAGATCATGACGATGCAAATGCATGGCTTGGCGGAATCAATGACATTCGATTAGCTCTTGGGGTCCGCCTCAAAGTTGCCAGTAGTTCGCAAGAAGAGCTCGAACTCTTAGCGCCAGATGATCTGTTACGTGGTGTTTATGCCGTCTATACATGGCTAGGGTGGCTTCAAGAAACGCTTCTCAGTGCGTTGATTGATGATGTAGATGAAGATGAAGAATCGCAATTAGGAAATTCTTAGCTGATTAGGAAATTCTTAGCTGATTAGGAAATTCTTAGCTGATTAGATTGTGTAGGATTGCGCCATGGCACTTGAGATTTCACGCGCATTCGTTGATGCCATCCTCGAGCAATCTCGCGCCGAATATCCTGATGAATGCTGTGGTGTAATTGTTGGGCCAACAGGTTCCGATACACCTGTGCGTCACAAGCCGATGCTCAATGCAGCTCACTCACCGACTTTCTATGAATTCGATCCGAAAGATCTCTTATCCCTCTATCGCGAGGTTGATGACAATGATGAAGAGATAGTCGTGATTTATCACTCTCATACTGAGACTGAGGCTTTCCCTTCCCGCACAGATATCGCCTACGCGGGCGAACCTGGGGCGCATTATGTCTTGGTCTCTACCCGCAAAGAGATTGCACCTGCAACAGAGTTTCGTTCATATCGCATCATCGATGGCGTTGTGACTGAAGAAAGCGTCACTATCACTGAATAATCTTTTTACGTAGAATTCTCAATTAGAGTTCGCAGCGTTTTTTCGCCATAATTGAGCCATGTCAATTGAAGTTCGTATCCCCACCATCTTGCGCCCATATACAAAAGAGCAGAAGGTCGTCGAGGCAGAAGGTGCAACTCTCTCTGCAGTGATCGCAAACCTCGATGCACAGTATTCCGGGCTGGGTGAGCGACTCCTAGAAAATGGCGCGCTTCGCCGCTTCATCAATGTCTATCTCAATGATGAAGATGTTCGCTTCGTGGGTGGACTTGAGGCACAGATTAAAGATGGCGATTCAATAACAATTTTGCCTGCTGTCGCTGGCGGATAACGTTGGCACGTTACGACTCTCTCGAAGCATCGGTAGGCAATACTCCACTTATCGGGCTACCTCGACTATCTCCTGCACCCAACATTCGACTCTGGGCGAAGATGGAAGATCGCAATCCAACGGGATCAATTAAAGATCGCGCAGCGTTATCCATGATTGAAGCTGCAGAACGCGATGGACTTTTACAACCTGGATCCACCATCCTGGAACCAACCAGTGGCAATACCGGAATCTCACTCGCCATGGCTTCGAAGGTGCGCGGATACAAACTCATCTGCGTCATGCCCGAGAACACCAGCCCAGAACGTCGCCAACTTCTTGAGATGTGGGGCGCGCAAATTATTTCATCACCTGCGGCCGGTGGTTCCAATGAGGCTGTTCGCGTAGCGAAAGAGATTGCCGCGAAGAATCCTGATTATGTCTTTCTCTATCAATATGGGAATCCGGCAAATACAGCAGCGCATTACAACGGCACAGGGCCAGAAATCTTTAAAGATCTTCCAACCATTACCCACTTTGTAGCAGGCCTTGGAACCACTGGAACTCTGATGGGAGCAGGCCAGTACCTGCGAGAGAAGAACCCCAATATTCACATCATTGCGGCCGAACCTCGTTACGGCGAACTCGTCTATGGACTTCGTAATATCGATGAAGGCTTTGTTCCAGAACTTTATGATGCAACGGTATTAACTCGCCGCTTCTCTGTCGGCGCAGAAGATTCAGTAAAGCGCGTCCGCGAACTCCTTGAAGTAGAAGGAATCTTCGCCGGTATTTCAACAGGTGCAATCCTTCATGCCGCTATCGCTATGGGTAAAGAGGCCCTGCGCGATGGCCTTGATGCAAATATTGCATTTATCGTCTGCGACGCTGGTTGGAAATACTTATCTACTGGGGTTTATGGCTCACATATCGAAGATGCAACTGAAGGACTCGACGGTACTCTTTGGGCTTAACGCCTCCCCACGGTTAGACTTAGCTCATGAGTAACGCGCCGATCGGTATCTTCGATTCTGGCGTTGGTGGACTCACCGTAGCTCGCGCAATTCTTGATCAACTACCCAATGAGCCAACTCTCTATATTGGAGATACAGCGCGCGGCCCGTATGGTCCTCGCCCCTTAGCTGAAGTACGTGACTTTGCACTTGAAACCCTCGACTTCCTTGTTGATCAAGGTGTGAAAGCGCTGGTGATTGCCTGCAATACAGCTAGCGCTGCCATGTTGCGCGATGCGCGCGAACGTTATTCAGTTCCTGTCATTGAAGTGATTCAACCGGCGGTGCGACGAGCAGTCGCAGCAACCCGCACCGGAAAAGTTGGTGTTATCGGAACTCGTGCGACCATCGAGTCAAAGGCTTATCTCGATGCCTTTGCAGCAGCGCCACAACTTTCTATCGAATCAATCGCCTGTCCTCTCTTCGTTGAATATGTAGAACGCGGTGAAACGTCAGGTGAGGCAATCACCCAGGTTGCGCGGGGCTACCTGCAGCCAATGATTGATGCCGAAATCGATACCCTCGTTCTTGGATGTACTCACTACCCACTTCTAACCGGCGTTATCTCCTACGTCATGGGAAACGGTGTCTCACTCGTCTCCAGCGCTGAAGAGACTGCAAAAGACTTGTATCGCGTCCTCGTCCAAAATTCACTTCTGCGCGCTCCTTCACCAACACCTGCAACGCACAAATTCTTGGCTACCGGTGATGCCCACGAATTTGAACTCTTGGCCCGTCGCTTCTTAGGGCCTGAAGTAGGTTCTGTACAACACCAAAAGCTGTAAATTCATTCATTATTAAGGTATTTCCAACTGAAGAAAATGGGGCACGAGATGGCACGCAATGATGGACGTACGGTAGATCAACTTCGCGATATCAAGATTACTCGTGGATGGCTCGATCATGCAGAAGGTTCCGTGCTTGTTGAATTCGGCAAGACTCGCGTTCTCTGCGTCGCATCCTTTACTCCTGGTGTTCCACGTTGGCTTAAAGATTCAGGTAATGGGTGGGTAACGTCAGAGTATTCAATGCTTCCACGTGCAACTCATACCCGCTCTGATCGGGAAAGCGTGAAGGGAAAGCTTGGTGGACGTACTCAAGAAATTTCACGCCTGATCGGTCGCTCACTCCGTGGCATCGTTGATATGAAAGAACTGGGCGAGAACACAATTGTTATCGACTGCGATGTTCTTCAAGCAGATGGTGGAACACGTACCGCTGCAATTACCGGGGCTTACGTTGCTCTCGCCGATGCAATTACTTGGGCGCAGAAGCAGGGACTTATCAAAGCTGGCGCAAAACCACTTGCAGATTCAGTTGCTGCAGTAAGTGTTGGAATCATTGATGGAGTTCCTATGCTCGATCTCTGTTACGAAGAAGATGTGCGCGCTGAGACAGATATGAATGTTGTCTGCTCAGGTGACGGTCGCTTCATCGAAGTACAAGGAACTGCCGAAGGTGCACCATTTGATCGCGCACTTCTTGATTCACTCCTTGATTTAGCAGTCGCAGGATGCGCAACGCTGACAGATCTCCAGAAGCAAGCACTTTCGAAGTAATGTCTCATAAGCTTTTACTTGCCACTCGTAATAAAGGAAAGATTGAAGAGTTCCGTCGCATCCTCGATGCAGTTGCACCTGGAGAGATCGATCTTGTTGGACTGGATCAATTCCCTGATCTTCACGATGTTGTTGAAGATGGCGCTACCTTTGAAGAGAATGCGCTGAAGAAAGCGCGAGAAATGTCGCTTGCAACTGGTATTCCTGCCATCGCAGATGACAGCGGACTCTGTGTCGATGCTCTTGGTGGAGATCCAGGAATTTACTCTGCACGATGGGCCGGACACCATGGTGATGATGCAGCCAATACCGCCAAAGTTCTTCACCAATTAGAGAACGTTGCCGATAGTGAAAGAAGCGCCCATTTCACTTGTGTTGCTGCGCTCTACCTTCCAGATGGACGCAGCCACTGCGAAGAGGCTCATTTCGATGGATGGATTTTGCGAGCACCAGTAGGAACCTATGGTTTTGGCTATGACCCGATATTTAAACCTGAGGGGTTAGAGCTCTCCAGCGCACAAATGAGCGCAGAAGCTAAGGATGAGATTAGCCATCGCGGGAAATCACTCCGTGCAATAGCGCCTCATGTGATCGCTTTGCTCAAAACCCTAGGTTAAACTTTCCCCGATTCCATCGTTTCATGACTCTAGGAGATATACCGTGGCAGTAAAGAAGAAGACCGCAGCTAAGAAAGCTGCTCCAAAGAAGGTTGCCAAGAAGTCAGCTGCGAAGAAGACAACTGCGAAGAAGTCTCCAGCTAAGAAGACTGTAGCGAAGAAGAAGTCGGCAGCTAAGAAGACAACTGCAAAGAAGTCTGTAGCCAAGAAGGCCGTTGCCAAGAAGTCAACTACAAAGAAGGCTGTTGCGAAGAAGAAGACCACTATTAAGAAGGCGACGAAGAAGTCAGCTGCTAAGAAGTCAACTGCATCAAAGGTTGTCATCCCACCAGTGCCTGCAACAGGTTCTGCTCGCGTCAACGTTTCCACAACTCCAGCTGTTAAGCCAGCACCTGCAAAGAGCGCCGCAAAGCCATCTGCAGCACCTCGTCAAGGTTCTTCAAGTAAGACACTTCTTGCAGTTCTCCTTGGTGTTGTTCTCCTTGGTGCAATCGTTATCTCAAATTCAAGTAAAGAGAACGATGACGCAGCCCCTGCTGTAGAGCCTTCAATCTCTGAATCTGCAGCGCCAATGGCAACTGAAACAGCTGCTCCAGATGCACCAGCTGCTACAGATGCAGCAACAGGAGAAGCGCCATCACGCTTTATCGGAAATTGGAAAGATAGCTCAAAGGCTGTCATGGTCATCACATGGAAGGCTCCAATGGGAGATGTGAAGGGCTACAAAGTAGAGACTCGCTCAAATACAGGAAGCTGGAATATGGTCTCTGAAGTTTCAGCGACAACACTTTCAGCAGAGTTTGCCAAGAAGTCTGAAGATGGATCAACCTCATTCCGCGTCACTGCTGTCTATGCAGATGGTGCAATGGGAGTTGCTAAGGCATTCGGATTCGCAGGCCAGTTTGAATAAATTAAATAAGTAGTTAGACGAGACCCCGTTCATTTACTGAGCGGGGTTTCTTCTTGCCCTCAATTAATTGAGGTGCTTAAGAATTTCTGCAACGTAGATGGCAACGCCGGTTGGAACTAAGTGCACGCCATCAGGTGCGAAGTATTCCGGGTGTCCTTCTGAGATTGCGTTCCAGTCAATGACGATAGTTCGTGGATATAAAGCTGCAACCGCAGCAATGAGCGCATTGTTGGAATCTCGCCACGGGCGCGGGACTGCAGTGTTAACCACGATTATCTTGGGTTGATCCTTTACAACCTCAAAGATTGCAGTGACCTGGTCGCGTGTTAAAGAGTTGTTATTTCCCAGGTCAAAAATCACTGGTGAGTTGCTTGCTGCATCTCTATCTCGCAGCATCACTGAGAGCAGCTCTGGAGCCTGGCGACCAATGCGCGCATTCATAATGGAGATTGGCTGACTTTCTCCAAGGAGTGAGCGAATTCCCAAGATGACAGAGTCTCCTGTGACCCATAAACCGTCGGGAGTACTCTCGCTGATAGCGGGCTGTGCAGTCAGTGAGGCCTTCAACTTTTCACGCTGGTCATGGGCAATTCCAATTGCGCGAACGCTCACGATAGAAGCCAGAATCAGAACTACTACCGTGATGAGAGCAAGAGAACGGGTCTGCTGCGTGCGCTCCTTCTTGGTGCGGTACTTCAGACCCTTAAACCAATACTGGATCACGCCGCGACGTATGGGAAGTTCCACGTAGCGCAATGAGATATCGCTGAGCGCCAAGACAATCAGAATGCGCAGCGCGTAGAGAGCCCACTCTTCTCCGGCCAGATCAACGCTAGGACGCGTCACTTGAAAGATAACCCAATGCCACAAGTAGATTGCATAGGAACGCTCACCAATCCAGAGAAAGACTGGGTTCTGAAGAACTGGTGCAAATCGTGAGGCGGGATGAACTACTGACATCACTATTGCGGCGCCACAAAGCCCAACAAGTGGGAATGCAATTTTGTAGAGAGTTGGTTGAGTCTCATCAATGAGAGCAAAGGCTGCAAGTATTCCGATGAAACCCACAAATCCAACGCCGTCGATAAAGTCTTGCGCCTTCTTTGAAACCGTCGTGGTGAAGTTTTGAGGAATCCAGTTCACAGCAAGTGCTGCACCTAAGAAGAGGCCGATGCTATGTGTATCTGTTCCGAAGTACACATGGCTCACCTTCGATGCGTTCGAGGCATCGAGTGAGAATGAGACTAAGAGAAGTGCGACTCCCGATGCAGCTGCGATTGCTAGAGAAGCTGCAGGGATTACCTTCTTGCCAAATTTCTTGAGAATGAAGTAGAGAATGAGTGGCCAGATGAGATAAAACTGGGCTTCTACCGCCAGTGACCAGGTGTGCTGCAAGAGTGGGGGGCGACCGATACTTTCAAAGTAATCCTGGTGATGAGCAACGAGCCACCAATTCATCGTGCCAGTCAGCGAAAACGGCGTATCGATCAGTAAACGTTTGATGGTGTCAGGAGCCCAGATACCGATTGCAATAGTTGTCGAAAGCAGCATAAAGATAAGTGCGGGAAGCAGTCGTCTTGCTCTAGCGATATAGAAGCTGCGCAGGACGAGCCCACCGCTTTGAGCGATGGAATCCAACAGTAAGCGAGTGATGACATAGCCAGAGATGACAAAGAAGAGATCTACTCCGAGAAAGCCACCAGGAATCCAGGAGAAGCCCAAGTGGTAGAGCATGACTGCAATAACAGCGACGGCACGAAGGCCATCGATTGCAGGGATGTATTGGATACCGCGAGTGGTAGCCATAAAAATTACTTACGCTTTGCGGGCTTCTTCTTAGCTGCGCTCTTAGCGGGAGCCTTTGCACTCTTCTTAGGAGCAGCGATTGCAGCACGAGTGCGCTTACTTTCAACTCGAATAGGCGCACTCTTCTTGGGAGTGCCATCTTGGTCAAGTGAGTTATCTACAATCTGTTGCATCTTGGCTAAGCGAGAAAAAGCTACATCCAACTTCTCACGTGATTGCGCGATTGCAGATTCTGCTGCGGTAAGTGCTGATGTTTGGCTGCGATAGAGGCGCTCTGATTCAGCGAGAATATCTGCCAGCCAAGCGCGATATTCAACAACGTTCTCGGCAGCCTCTGAAATAACTCGCTCTGCTTCGCGGCGGGCAGCTGTCGTGAGAGCTGCCGCTTCACGTCGCTTGGTGTCCACAACGGAATCTGCTTCTTGAATCTTTTCATCAGCGATCACTTTTGCCTGACGACCGGCGTCACGGACAATTTCTGATGCATCTGCTTCGGCAGTGGTGATGTATTTACGTCCGCGTGATTCTGCGCCAGAGAGAATGCTTCGCGCCTTACTCTCAGCACCCTCGAGGGTATCTTTTGCGCTGCGGTTGGTCTCATTGACGAGTCGCTCTGAGGCAGCTTGCGCCTTAGCTTCGCGCAGCTGAGCAGATTTAATCATTGACATTGCAGTTTCAGTTGCGAGGATTTCGAATTCTTCTCGACTTAAACCGGTGATATCGCGGCGAGATTTAAGATCGGCTAACTGTGATTCGAGTTCGCGAATGCGGTCGACAGGGTTTGCGACTGGAGCGCGCTCTGCTTCGTCGCGGAAACCAACCCAGTTGCGGAAGTTCTTCTCGGCCATCTTCGTACGCTCCATCAAGTGTTCGGGGGATCTCGCTGTCAGAGCCCAAGATTAGGGCATCAGGCTACTTTCGGTAAATGGCGAAAGAGACTGCTAGATACTGCGAAATCCATGCTGCCAGCACGAAGATATGGAAGAGCTCATGGAATCCAAAGTATTTAGCGTTACGCCCTGGCAATTTGAGCGCATAGAAGATGGCTCCAATTGAATAGAGAAGGCCACCAATCAAGATCGGCAAAATCACCCATAGACCACCCTCCTTATAAAGCTGCGGTGTGTAGATAACTGCAACCCAACCAAGGAGGAGGTAATTGGCGACATAGAGCCAGCGCGGAGCACCTACCCAGAAGACGCGCAGTGCAACTCCAATGAGCGCTCCTGTCCACACAACGGCAAGCAAAATATTGCGATCGTGGTTATCAAGGAGTGCGACTGCGAAAGGTGTGTAAGAACCGGCAATCAATAAATTAATATTTGCATGATCCCAACGTCGCCAAATCTTTTTCTTGCGCGGAATCCACGGAACGCGGTGATACACAGCAGAGACGCTAAAGAGCATAATCGCTGTTATTGAGTAAAGCGCAACTGCCCATTTGAAAGATTCACCACTAAGAATAAAGAGAACGAGTGAGGCAACAATGACAACAGGGGTTGCGGCAAGGTGAAACCAACCACGTAACTTGGGTGGATTTTGATTAATCTCTGCGCTCATACGTTAAGCCTAATCGTTTCTCAGATTTCGAACGGAAGGCACAAGCAGTGATGCTGCGGCAGCGATAAATGTGGTGATACCTGTGATGAGCAGAATTGTGTTGACCCCGAAGTGCATGGCAAGAGGTCCGGCAATGACGATGCCTAAAGGTGCGATTCCAAATGAGCCCAAGGTGTCGTAAGAACTCACCCGTGAATATGACTCTTCCGGAACATGGCTTTGGAGCGAGGTATTCCAGCTGACCATAAAGACTTCAACGCTAATGCCAGATATGACTGAGGCGCCGACAGAGAAGAGAATGGGTAGATCAAAGGCCAGTGCGAAATCCCATACTGCTGAGAGCGCGATAAGAACCATGGCCAGAAAGAGCGGTCTGCCAATCTTTACCTTCAGAATCCAGATCCCACCGATCAACATTCCGATAGATAGACCAGCCAAGTTATATGACCACTGCCTAGGACCTGAGACCGGATCGCTGAAATTTAAAGGGCCCAAAACGGAGAGCATCGACTCAAATGCCATATTAATGAGTGCAAAAGAGATGACCATGGCAATAACCCACGAGCGCGAAATAAATTCTCGCCAGCCCACAACGAGATCATGGATGATTCCGGGACTCTTTTCTTTGACCTTGCCGATGATGGGAAGAAACCACACGATAGCTCCGGCGATAAAGAATGAAATTGCATCAACAAGTAAGCCCCAGCCAGCGCCTACAGTTGAAACGAGAATTCCGCCACCAAGAGTTCCGAAGATGTAACCGAAATTTGTCATCAACCCAATGACTGCATTACCGCTCTGTAACTTCTCTTTAGGCAGTATCTCGGGAAGAACACCTGACATCGCAGGCCACCAGATTGCATTGAGGATTCCAAAGAGGCCACCCATAATCGCCAGTAACCAAGTGCTTGAAAATCCAGCAATCAGTGAGATCGCGCTCATTGCGGCAAGAAAGCTTCCAATCATGTCGCTGCCACCCACTAATCGATTGCGTTGGAATCGATCGGCGATGACTCCACCAAAGAGCATGAATGCAAGGAGTGGAACAAAGCGAGCTGCCATCACAATTGAGAGATCGCGACCTGATGCATTAGGAAGGCTCAGTACTCCATAGGCGAGTGCAATAGGAGAGACGCCATTGCCCACATTGGAGATGAAGCGCGAGATCGCAAGTCTTGTGAAGCCCTTATGGCCCCTCAGATCGCGCATTTGGGTGAGCATCGGTGAAGGCTACAGGGGTGGTGGATATCTCAATTCTCTATTCAGATTAGGCGTAAATCACCCAAAAAAGTGGAGATTTTTTCTCCGATACGCGTGCAAATGACTCGCATCTGGCGCACACTTGACTCTGTCGGCGATAGATGAGGCTCCTCGAGGACTTCATAGCTTGCCGTCCATACAGACCGAATGGTCTGTAGAGAAATAGCACTCATGGAGGCTTACTACATGTCAGCAGCACTCAACAGCAACCAGTGGAACGCCGTTTACTCGGTCTTCTCATTTGGTTTGATTTCAATGATCGCATGCACTGTCTACACCCTCGTGTCACAGTCACGCGTTCTTCCTAAGTACCGCAACGCCCTAGTTCTTTCATCAATGGTTACATTCATTGCTGCGTACCACTACTTCCGTATCTTCAACTCATTCGTTGAGTCATCAGACATGATGACAGTAAACGTTTCAGGTGAGCAGGGTTCATTCAACGAGGCATACCGCTACGTTGACTGGCTACTAACTGTTCCACTACTTCTCGTTGAGGTAATTGCAGTACTTGCACTTGCTAAGGAAGTTTCAAAGTCACTTATCATGCGCCTTGTTCCAGCATCAGCTGCAATGATCGCTCTTGGTTACCCAGGTGAAATTTCAGCTGACCAGAACACACAGGTTCTCTACGGTGTTCTTTCAACAATCCCATTCCTTTACATCCTTTACGTTCTATTCGTAGAACTAGGAAAGTCATTGGAACGTCAGCCAGCTGGCGTCGCAGAGACAGTAGGACGTCTACGTCTTCTTCTCATTGCTACATGGGGCGTTTACCCAATCACATACATCTTCAACATCGTTGGTGACGCTTCAGCATCATCATTCGTAACAATTCAGCTTGGTTACACAATCGCAGACGTTCTTGCGAAGTGTGTATTCGGTCTGACAATCTTAAAGATCGCACGCATGAAGTCACATGCTGAAGGCATGCCAGCAGATCACTAATTAACTTTCAATAGTTAATAAGTAATTAACGGAAGGGCGTCGGGAAACCGGCGCCCTTCTGCTTTACTATCGCACTATGAATATGCAGAGAATTAACAACTTTCGTATGGGTGGCTATCTACTACTAGCAATCGGATTGATTAATCTCCGTTACCAAACAGGGCAAGATAATAATCTCGTGAAGAGCCTGACCCTCGTTATTCCTGGGGCGCTCTTACTGATAACTACATTTACAGGTGCAGGTAGAAATTTACTGCAGAAAAAAGCCGCCGCAACGATTGTTATCACGCTGGGCGGCCTTCTCGTTCTCTACAGTTTTATTAATTAATATTTATTGAATTTAGCCTCGGGCAGTTTTAAATCCTGCTTCGAGATCTGCCTTGATATCAATAATATTTTCTAGGCCAAGGCTTAGTCGTACCAAACCTGGCGTTACTCCTGCCTCAAGCTGTTCTTCTGGCGAGAGTTGAGAGTGGGTAGTTGTTGCAGGGTGAATCACGAGCGAACGCACATCACCAATATTTGCAACGTGGCTGAAGAGTTCAAGGGATTCGACAAACTTCTTGCCTGCTTCGATTCCACCCTTGAGTTCAAATGACAACACGGCGCCGGGACCCTTAGGTGCGTACTTGGTTGCAAGTGCGTTCCATGGAGATGACTTAAGCGCTGCATAGTTAACTTTCTCTACATCAGGATGAGCTTCCAGCCAGGTGGCAACAGCTTTTGCATTTTCGATATGACGCTCCATGCGCAGTGAGAGTGTTTCCAGACCTTGCGCGAGTAACCACGCATTAAATGGTGAAACGGCAGCTCCCATATCGCGGAGTAATTGCAGGCGAATCTTGAAGATATATGACAAGTTGGCACCAAAGGCAGAGCCAACTCCGAGCGCCTGCGAGAAGACCAAGCCGTGATAGCTAGGGTCTGGCTTATTAAAGCCGGGGAAGCGATCTTGGTGTTGTGCATAATCAAACTTGCCAGCATCGATGATTGCTCCAACGACAGCATTTCCATGTCCGGCAAGGAACTTCGTTGCAGAGTGGACAACAACATCTGCGCCGAAATCAATTGGCTTAATTAAGTATGGTGTTGCAACTGTGTTATCGACAATCAGTGGAACTCCGACAGAGTGAGCTACATCTGCAACAGCCTTGATATCGAGAATTTCATTCTTGGGATTGGCAATCGTCTCGCCGAAGAAGGCCTTGGTATTTGGCTTTACAGCTTTCTTCCATGACTCTGGGTCACTTGCATCATCGACAAATGTCACTTCAATGCCGAATTTAGGTAGCGTGTAGTGGAATAGGTTGTATGTGCCGCCATAGAGACTTGGGCTAGAGACGATGTGATCGCCAGCTTCTGCAACGTTGAGAACAGCGAAAGTCGTTGCAGCAGAACCAGATGCAAGGAGAAGCGCAGCTACGCCGCCTTCAAGAGCTGCAAGACGCTGTTCAACCGCATCCTGTGTCGGGTTCATGATGCGGGTGTAGATATTTCCAAGCTCAGCCAAACCAAAGAGGTTGGCGGCATGTGTTGTATCGCGGAATTCATAAGCAGTTGTCTGATACAACGGAAGTGCGCGCGCACCTGTTGTCGGATCTGCTGTTTGTCCTGCATGAATCTGCAGGGTTTCAAATGACCAATTGTTAGACATATCTTCTCCATCGCAGTAGATGTCGATTCCAACGTTGCGAGATGTGGTTGTAGACCAACTACGCGCTTGTCAGGAATCTGACCTGTTCGTCACCCGGAGCACCCCACCGCGGTGGAGGGTTGCCGTCTACTGAGCCGGGGCTGATACGTAGAACTCGTGAACGAGGCAAATATTAACTGAAGAGAAAATAAAAGAGAAATTGCAGTTATCTCTCCCTTGCAAATGGCTTGCATGATCACTTTCGGAAGGATAGATCAGCCTTCTTCATGGCTGTCGTAAGTATGCGAATCGCGTTTGGACCCATGCCATGTAAATCCTTGATGGCATCGAGCGAGGTTTTTCGGAGATCGCTGAGCTTGTAATAGCCATCATCAATGAGCGCTCTTCGGGCGGGGGCTGCTAAGCCAAGTTCACGCCACGCACCATCTACGCCCGAGTAGGCATCGAGATCGATTTTGTTCTGGGGGCTAGATGAACCATGCGCTGCACGCTCTGCCTTACGCAAAGCTGCTGCGCGCATAGCTTCGCCGCGGAGCTTCTTAGCCTTCGCTGGAGATTGCTTTGCCATATCTATACCTTCTAGATCTGATTACTTCTGGTGCGGGAGGCGGGACTTGAACCCGCACGCCGGAGCACAAGTTCCTAAGACTTGCGTGTCTGCCATTTCACCACTCCCGCTGGAGTTGCAAGGCCAAAGGCTACGCGCCTTTCGCTGATGCAACAAATCCATGCCTATTTACAACTTCTTTCGCGCATCTCTTAGTTTGTTAACGCTCCACGACGCGATACCGCATCGACCCCTGCTGAAACCAGAAGGACTGCTCCGGTGACCAAGAACTGAATGCCTGCGCCATATCCAAGAAGCCCCATACCGTTATCAATAACAGCTACAACAAGACCGCCGAGGATGGCATCGCGCATCCGACCTTTTCCGCCGAAGAGGGAGACTCCACCGATAACAGCGGCGCCAACTGCATAGAGAAGCGTTGATGATCCACCAGTTGATGGAGAGATTGAGTTCATACGGGATGCAAAGAGCATTCCGGCAACTGCAGCAAGGGAAGAGCAGAGAACGAAGGCGATGGTGCGAACTCGCTTCACGTTTATGCCGGCACGACGCGCAGCTTCGGCGTTACCACCGACTGCATAGATATGTCGACCAAAAGCTGTCTTAGAGAGCAAGAATGTTCCTGCAACTAGGATGACAAGAATCAATGGAGCAACAATCGGAACACCCTTGGTGCTATTTGTTGCCGACAAGCCACGCTCTTGATTGAGTTCGAAGACTGCGCCACCAGTGATGATGAGGAGAGCTACAGTTTTCATCGCCCAGAGTTGTGTCAATTCAACGACAAGCCCAGCTCTGCGACGTGAGTTGATGCGGTTCAGTCCGCCGACAACATAGAGCGCAGACGTTACCGCCCATAAAATCCAACCTTGAGTCGGCGTGAGGTTGCTATTTTCTACCGCAAGAATTGTCTTATCTGCGATGGGAATTGTTCCGCCTTCACCGGCAAGGAGAAGAAGCACTCCCTGGAAAGCTAAGAATGCGGCGAGAGTTACGACGAAGGAAGGAATTCCGAGTCGCGAAACCAAGGTACCGATCAGAGTTCCAAGAAGAGCGCCAATGACGATACTTGCGCCGAGCGCTGAGTACCAACTCCACCCGTGATTGGTTACGAGAAGGACGAGTACTGCTCCGCATACACCTGAGGCATAGCCTGCAGAGAGATCGATTTCTCCGAGAAGAAGAACAAAGACAAGGCCCATAGCAATCACCATGACAGGGGCAGCTTGGGTAATTAAGTTGGCAAAGTTGCGATTGGTGAGGAAGTACTCAGACATCGCACCAAATACTGCGATGAGAGAGACGAGCCCAAGAACTGCGGGAAGCGAGCCGATATCTCCGGCCTTGACGCGGGAAAGGTAGTTAGCGCCAGCTCCCTTGAGAGTCTCTTTCTCTAATACTGGTTGAGTAGTCATTACTTTGTCACCCCTTCAGATTTTCCGGTGGTGATTAATTCAATAACTTGGTTCGTCGTCACATCGCTCTTCTTCACTTGTCCGGCCATCTTTCCGAGATAGAGAGCGGCGATGTTATCTGCTACTTGGAAGATGTCATTGAGGTTGTGGCTGATGAGTACAACTGCAAGGCCTTTATCGGCAAGGCGACGGACAAGGTTGAGAACTTGTTCAGTCTGGGCAACGCCAAGAGCGGCAGTTGGTTCATCGAGAACAACTACCTTGGAATTCCAGAGAACAGCGCGGGCAATGGCAACAGTCTGACGTTGTCCACCAGAAAGTGATGAAACTGTTTGGCGAATTGATTTCACGGTACGAACGTTGAGACCATCGAGAGTCTTGCGAGCCAGCGACTCCATCGAAGTTTCATTAAGGGTAACGCCCTTCTTCTCTTCGCGACCTAAGAACATATTGTGAACAATGTCGAGGTTGTCGCAGAGCGCTAAATCTTGATACACAATTTCGATACCAAGCGCAGTGGCAGCTCGTGGTCCATCGATGGTGACTTTCTGGCCTGCAAAGATTACTTCACCGCTTTCAGGTGTGTAGATACCTGCGATGCATTTGATGAGAGTCGATTTTCCAGCTCCGTTATCACCGACGAGGGCGGTGACTTGCCCTGGGTAGACATCCAGGTCGACATCTTTTAAAACGTGAACAGGGCCAAAGGATTTATTGATTCCCTTGAGCGATAGCAACGGTGTGCTCATGAGCGCCTCTCGAGTAACGGATGAAATTATTTTCTTATCTTACTAATGCGAATCCGGTCCGGGGAAATTCCCGGACCGGATTCTTAAGCACTAGCTTTTACAGCTAAATAGGACCTAATAAATTAGATCTTGTTTGCCTTACAAACTGCCTCTGTTGCAATCTTACAAACAGCTGCACGTGTCTGGAAGCCATCAGCGATGACTACCTTGACGTTTGCCTTTGTGATTCCAACTGGAACAAGAAGAACTGAAGGAACATCACGCTTTCCATCATTTGTCTTTCCTGTTGCATTTGTAACCTTAGTTCCCTTGATCAATGCGATCGCGAGATCTGCAGCTCCGTTTGCTTCCTGCTTTACAGCCTTGTAAACAGTGTTTGAAAGGTCACCTGTAAGGATCGCTGCAAGTCCGTCTGCTGTTGCATCCTGACCTGATACGCACACCTTGCCGTTAAGACCGTTCTTCTTAAGAACTGCTACTGCTGCAAGTCCAAGACCTTCGTTAGCTGATACAACTGCATCAAGCTTTCCGCCTGCCTTTGTGAGCTGCTGCTCGAAGATAACTCCACCCTTAGCGTTGTCCCACTCTGGAACTGACTGATCATCAACGAGCTTGTAAGCACCTGACTTGATTGAAGGGCGAAGAATAGAGTCGTAACCCTGCTTGAAGAGTGTTGCGTTGTTATCTGTTGGTGAACCGTTTAGGTAAACGATTGAAGCTGACTTTTTACCAGCAGCATCGAGACATGCCTTGATGCCCTGTCCTTGTAGCTTACCAACTGCAACGTTATCGAATGAAACGTAGTATGAAGCTGATCCTGCAAGTGTTAGACGATCGTAATCGATTGTCTTAACGCCAGCCTTTGCAGCCTTTGCCTGGATTGCAGCTGTTGATGGTGAATCAAGTCCAGCCATGATCAAGACCTTGACGCCCTTTGCAAGCATCTGATCTGCGATTGTTGCAAACTTAGCCTTATCGCCATTTGCATTCTGGATGTCGACTGATACGCCAGCCTTCTTAAATGCTGCCTGAAGGAATGGACGATCTGCTGTTTCCCAGCGAGCTGATGAAGCTGCATCAGGAAGGATTACGCCAACCTGTACGCCAGCAGCTGATGCTGATGACGCTGAAACGAAGCCTGTGAGTGCAAGAGCAGCTGATGCGATGACCGCTGCTACTGCGTTACGACGCTTTGTCATATGTATGTAGACCTTTCGAAAAGTCGTGGACCCAGAGAGAATATTTTTCTCATCTGTTTTTGGTCTGCGACGGGTGATAGAAAGGTATTGGTACCCCCCATAAAAAAGCCAGCCCGGTTGCTAACGATTTGGTAACTCTTGGCAGCTATTTAGGCGCCGGCTGCTGCGTGCGAGCGGGTAACCTTGCCTCATGCCCAGCCTCGCCGACCAGCTCTCAGCCGACATTCAGGCTGTCATTGCAGCGGCATTTACCCAAGGTTTGATTGATGGGGTCGCCCCCGAGAGCATCACCCTCGAGCGCCCCAAAAATCGCGACCATGGCGATTACGCAACCTCGATTGCGCTGCAATTAGCCAAGGCGGCCGGCAAGAACCCGCGCGATATTGCAGCGATCCTGCAGAGCGCAATCTCATCTATCGCGGGAGTGACCAAGGTCGATATTGCAGGTCCTGGATTTATCAACATCACCCTTAATCGGGCAAGCCAAGCAGAACTCGTGCGCACCATTCTCGTTAAGAAGTATGAATACGGTCGTGGAATCGCGCTCGCAGGAGTAAAGATCAACCTGGAATTTATTAGCGCAAATCCAACAGGGCCTCTGCACTTGGGCCACACCCGTTGGGCTGCAGTCGGTGATTCACTCGGTCGCGTCTTAAGCGCTGCTGGTGCCCACGTAACCCGCGAGTTCTACATCAACGACCGTGGTCGCCAGATGGATCTCTTTGGACAATCAGTGCAGGCAGCGGCACACGGCAAGCCCGTCCCTGAAGATGGCTACCAAGGAAATTACATTGCAGATCTGGCGAAGGAAGTTGTCGCAGCGAATCCATTACTTGCTACAAGTGAAGAGTTTCGCGAAGCTGCCTACAAAGTTCAGTTGGCACAGCAGCAGAAAGTGCTCTCAACTTTTCACACCAACTTTGATGTCTGGTTCTCTGAGCGCTCGCTTCATGCATCAGGAGCCGTCGAACATGCTCTCGAAAAACTTCGTGCGCAAGGTCATGTCTTTGAAGAAGATGGCGCAGTCTGGTTACGTACAACAGATTTCGGTGATGATAAAGATCGCGTCATTCTGAAAGAAGATGGCGACCTCACATACTTTGCCTCGGATACTGCTTATTACATCAATAAGCGCGAACGTGGATTTGATATCTGTATCTACATGTTGGGCGCAGATCACCATGGATATATCAATCGCCTCAAAGCCACGGCTGCATGCGCGGGTGATAATCCTGAGTACAACATTCATGTATTGATTGGTCAGCTTGTGAAAATCATGGAAGGCGGTGAGGAACTCAAGCTTTCTAAGCGCGCCGGCACCATTATTACTCTGGAAGAACTTGTTGAGAAGGTTGGAGTCGACGCTGCTCGTTACACTTTGATTCGCTACCCCGTAAATACACCGATGGTGATGGATATCGATATCTTGCGTCGTAACACCAATGAGAACCCGGTTTATTACGTGCAGTACGCACACGCACGAATCGCGGCGGTTCTGCGCAATACAGCAGAACTTGGAATCGCATCTGACCTATCCTCTTTCGATCCATCACAACTTACTCATGATCGTGAGAATGAATTGCTTGGCGCACTTGCTGAGTATCCAAAGGTTGTTGCAAGCGCAGCCGAATTCCGCGAACCACATCGCGTTGCGCGCTATCTCGAAGAACTTGCCGGCGTTTATCACGGCTTCTATGCAGATTGTCGTGTTCTTCCATTGGGCGACGAACCAATTGCACCTATTCATTCCGCACGCGCAGCGCTATGTGCTGCAACTATGCAAGTGATTGCAAATGGCCTTGATCTCCTTGGCGTATCAGCACCGGATCGGATGTAGCGATGACAGATAACATTTCATCTCAGATATGGTCGAAGAACGCATCCCTTGCTGGCGGAACGCTCACGCTTGCGGGAATTCCGGCATCGCAACTCGCGAAAGATTTTGGAACACCCACCTTCTTCCTCGATGAAGATGCCTACCGTGCGCGCGCCCTTGCTTGGCATAATGGATTGCAAGGCGAATTCGGAGCACATGCAGGCACTATTTATTACGCAGCAAAGTCCTTTATCTGCACTGCAGTTGCGCAATGGATTGCCGAGATGGGCATTGGCATCGATGTCTGCACTGGGGGAGAACTAGCGGTTGCACTCAATGGTGGAATCAGCCCATCCAAGATTGAAGTGCATGGAAATAATAAATCTGAAGCCGAAATTGATCGCGCAGTATCAGTGGGTGTGAAGACCATCGTGATGGACTCACTCTTTGAAATTGAACGCGTTGCAGCAGCAGCGCGCAAGCACGGAGTTCGCCAGGCAGTTATGTTGCGCCTTACTCCGGGCATTGAAGCCCATACCCACGAAAAGATTTCTACTGCCCACGAAGATGTGAAGTTCGGTTTCTCGATTGCATCGGGTTCGGCGTGGGCAGCGGTAGGGGCTGTTGCAACACATCCGGAACTCGAACTTCTGGGAGTGCATTGCCATATCGGTTCACAAATCTTTGGAGCCGAGGCGCATGAAGTTGCTACAGACCGACTCATTGGATTTATGGCGAAGTATCGCGATGCATATGGTGCAGAACTTCCTGAACTCGACTTAGGTGGCGGATTCGGAATCGCTTATATCGATGGCGATGTCACTGTCGAACCGGCTGATGTAATGCCACAAATTCATGCCGCAGTAAAGAAAGCATGTGCTCAGCACAACCTACAGATTCCACTTGTATCACTCGAACCAGGTCGCAACATTGTTGGACCAACCATGTTTACCTTGTACGAAGTAGGAACCGTCAAAGATGTCGTCGTCGATGGTGGAAAAGTTCGTAAGTATGTTTCAGTCGATGGTGGCATGAGCGATAACGCACGCACTGCGCTCTACGATGCTGAATACACCGCCGTGATTGCACAACGCGCCTCAACTGCGCCACTGGCTCTCACTCGTTTAGTCGGAAAGCATTGCGAGACCGGTGACATCATCATCAATGAAATTCAACTGCCCTCTGATATCGCTCCTGGTGATTTGATTGCGACTCCCGCCACTGGCGCATATGGCCGCAGCATGGCGAGCAATTACAACCATGTGCCTCGCCCACCTGTTGTTGCAGTAAAAGATGGGAAAGCCCGCGTAATTGTGCGCCGAGAGAATGAGGCAGACCTGCTCTCACTTGATGTGAAAGAATAGGGATATGAGCCCTGCAGATAAACCTGTTCGCGTTGGCATGCTCGGCTGCGGCGTTGTCGGTAGCCAAGTAGCCCGCTTACTCCTCGAAGATACTGCTGAGCTCTCCACTCGCGCCGGCGTCAAGATTGAACTCACTCGCATCGCAGTGCGCACCCTTAAGGATTACCCAGGTCTCAATCCGGCGCTCTTCACAACCGATCCATTCTCCATCGTTAACGACCCTGATATTGATCTCATCGTTGAAGTCATGGGCGGCATTGAACCTGCGCGTGAACTCACCATGACAGCTATTGTCAACCGTAAATCAATCGTTACTGCCAATAAGGCACTTCTTGCTAGCCATGGTGCAGATTTATTTACTGCCGCTTATGCCAAGGGTGAAGATATTTATTACGAGGCAGCGGTAGCTGGTGCGATTCCCATTATCCGCCCGTTACGTGATTCACTCGCCGGTGACTTCGTCACCCGTCTGATGGGAATCGTCAACGGCACAACCAATTACATTCTGACGAAGATGCATGAAGATAATCGCGAATTCGCCGATGTTCTTCAAGAGGCACAAGCACTTGGTTTTGCCGAGGCAGATCCCACTACAGATATTGAAGGTTTTGATGCAGCGGCAAAGGCGGCAATTCTTTCAGGACTTGCCTTCCACACTCGCGTGACAGTCGATGACGTTTATCGCGAAGGTATTTCAAAGATCACTCTTGAAGATGTAGCAATTGCTAAATCTATGGATCATGTCATCAAGTTGCTCGCTATCGCAGAGTTGACACCAGCTGATGAAATTTCAGTACGTGTGCACCCTGTCATGATTGATAAGAGCCATCCACTTGCATCTGTGCGCGATGCCTTTAACGCTGTCTTTATCGAAGCAGAATCTGCTGGGCCTTTGATGTTCTATGGCCGTGGCGCAGGTGGACAGCCAACTGCATCTGCCATCCTCGGAGATATCGTTGCGGTTTCTCGCCATATCGCTCTTAACTCAATCGGCCAGCGTGAAACAGATTATGCCGATCGCGACATTGCGCCGATTGAGACTACAAAGACCAAGTTCCTCATCCGCCTCGAAGTTCAAGATAAATCAGGTGTTTTGGCAGCAATCGCTAAAGTCTTTGCAGATCAAGGCGTCTCTATTCAAACTGTTGATCAGAACGGCCGCCACCAGGATGCCGAACTGATCATCGTTACCCACCGCGCAACTGAAGGTGAACTCAAGGCAACTGTTGAAGCGCTGAAGAAGATGTCTATGGTGACAAAGATTTCGAGCGTTATTCGTGTTGAAGGAGCAATCTCCTAATGGGAATCTTTACAAAGAAGACAGGCGCGCACCAGTGGCGTGGAGTCATCGAGGAGTATCGCGATCGCCTGCCGGTCAGCGCTAAAACTCCTGTTGTCACTCTTCGTGAAGGTGGCACTCCACTTATCTATGCCTGCGTTCTCTCTGAACTCCTTGGCAATAATGTCTGGGTAAAGTTTGAAGGAATTAACCCAACGGGCTCATTTAAAGATCGTGGCATGACGATGGCAATCTCAAAGGCAGCTGAAGATGGCGCAAAGGCTGTAATCTGTGCCTCCACTGGAAATACATCAGCTGCAGCTGCTGCATATGCAGTCAAGGCGGGAATGATTCCTGCAGTTCTTATCCCTGAAGGCAAGATTGCTCTGGGAAAGCTCGCTCAAGCTGTCGTACACGGCGCAAAGTTGTTACAGGTTGATGGAAACTTCGATGATTGCTTGGTTCTCGCCCGTGATTTATCTGAGCACTATCCAGTCTCTCTTGTGAATTCGATAAATCCATTTCGCATCGAGGGTCAGAAGACAGCAGCCTTTGAAGTTGTCGATATGTTGGGAGATGCTCCAGACATCCACACAATGCCTGTTGGTAATGCCGGAAATATCACTGCATATTGGAAGGGCTACAACGAATATCGCAACGATAAGATTTCTAAGAAGTTGCCACAGATGTGGGGATTCCAAGCAGCAGGCGCGGCCCCTCTTGTCACAGGTAAGCCAGTTGCCAAACCCGAAACAATTGCGACAGCAATCCGTATTGGAAATCCTGCGTCGTGGGATCAAGCCATTGCAGCCCGCGATGAATCAGGTGGATTGATCGACTCTGTGACAGATGAAGAAATTCTTGCCGCCTATCATCTGCTCGCGTCAAAAGAGGGAATCTTCTGCGAGCCATCATCTGCTGCAGGTCTTGCTGGCCTTATTAAATATAAGAACGCTGGAAGGCTTCCAAAAGATAAGACAATCGTTATTACCTGTACAGGAAACGGTCTTAAAGATATTCCGTGGGCTCTCGAAGGAGCGAAAGATCCTGTCGTGGTTCCGGTTAATGCAGATGCCGCAGCCAAAGCTCTTGGTTTAGTGAAGAAGTAAAGGTTCATTATCGCCATGGCCAAGCCAACATTTAAAGCGAATCCGATTCAGGTTCAGGTTCCAGCAACCTCTGCCAATCTGGGTCCTGGCTTTGATTCATTTGGTTTAGCTTTTGGAATGTATGACCGCTACGTCGCACAGATTCTTGATGAAGGTGGCCTCGATATCGATGTCACCGGAGAAGGCGCAGACGAAGTTCCTCTCACTGATAAAAACTTGCTGGTAAAGGCGATGTATAAAGGTTTCGATTTCTTAGGTGGAAAACCAAAGGGGCTGGCAGTCCGTGCGCTCAATGTGATTCCACACGGGCGCGGTCTTGGTTCATCGGCATCGGCAATTATTGGTGGACTAGTTCTTGCCCGTTCTCTGGTACTTACAGGCAGCGACAAGATGAGCGATGAAGTACTTCTCAACTTAGCCAACGAGATGGAAGGCCATCCAGATAATGTGGCAGCGGCGCTATTTGGTGGCGCAACTATTGCTTGGCAAGATCAGGTACAAGGCAAAGCCATTGCGCACTCAATCCACCTTCCTGTAGATCCACGCATCCAGGTGATGGCATTTATTCCTGCAACTCCACTGGCAACGAAGAAAGCTCGCACCATGTTGCCTGAAACAATCCCCTTTGCGGATGCACAGCGCAATTCCAGTAATGCAGCGCTCATGACTCAGGCGATCACCATCCGACCTGACCTACTCTTTGCAGCAACAGAAGATTTCTTGCATCAGCGTTATCGCCAAGAGGCGATGCCACAATCATTTGCTTTGATGACAAAACTTCGCGCAGCAGGAGTTGCCGCACTTATCTCAGGTGCAGGTCCTACTGTGCTTGCTCTTCACACCGAGGGTAGCGATGAGACTCTTCAACTTTCTCGTGCTGGTGGAGCTGCATTTGAGGGTAAATCTCTGGAAATTGCTAGCCGCGGAGCCACCCTGCTATAGTTTTGCCATCAGTTCGACCCGGTAAGCGACGGGCACATTTTGTAAGAATTGATTAGCCACAGAAGTAAAAATCAAGAAAACAAATCCCAGATTAATAAACCAGGGCTTGAACCATATGTTGAGCCCCAAAGTGAAAAGAAATACATGACAACAGAACCAGTTCGTTCTAGCAGCCCCGAGCTTTCCAGCATGACCCTTCCGAAGTTAAAGGAAGTTGCGTCGCAGCTAGGCATCGAAGGCGCAGCAAAGCTTAAGAAGGATGATCTCGTTGGTGCAATTGCAGATCTCCAAGCTTCCAACCGCGAAGCAGCGAAGGCTGAGCGCGAAGCTCGCCGCGAAGCTCGCAATGCGAAGAAGGGCAATCGCGACTCTAAGAATTCAGGGTCTGGAAATTCAGATAACTCATCCGATGATGGCGATAGTGAAGATGCTCCATCAGATGATTCAGCTCCGCACGATCGCAACAATGGCGACCGCGATGACCGTGGTGGACGTAACCGCGGCCGCGATCGCAACCGAGGACGTGACCGCAACCGCGACCGGAGCGACCGAGGAAACCGCGAAGAGCGTGAACCTGTAGTTAGCGAAGATGATGTCTTGGTACCAGTCGGTGGCCTCGTAGACATTATGGATAATTACTCATTTATTCGTACAGGCGGATACTTGCCGGGTCCTAACGATGTCTATGTCTCACAAGGTCAGGTACGTAAGTACGGTCTTCGTAAGGGCGATGTTGTTACCGGTCAGGTTCGTCAATTACGTGAGGGCGAAACTCGCCAGAAGTACAACCCACTTATTACTCTCGAAACAATCAACGGACTTCCATATGAAGAAGCACGTGGCCGCGTTGAATTCGGCAAGCTCGTTCCTCTCTATCCGCAAGAGCGTCTTCGCCTAGAAACTGAGCCAAATATTCTGACAACTCGTGTTATCGATTTGATTGCACCCATTGGTAAAGGTCAGCGCGGACTTATCGTTTCACCTCCGAAAGCTGGAAAGACCATGGTCTTGCAGGCAATTGCTAACGCAATCACCACTAATAACCCTGAGTGTCACTTGATGGTTGTTCTCGTTGACGAACGTCCAGAAGAAGTTACCGATATGCAGCGCAGCGTGAAGGGTGAAGTTATTGCTTCTACCTTCGATCGCCCAGCTGATGACCACACAACAATCGCAGAGCTTGCTATTGAGCGCGCTAAGCGCCTGGTTGAGATGGGCCACGATGTCGTTGTTCTTCTCGACTCTATTACTCGTCTGGGTCGTGCTTACAACATTGCAGCTCCTGCATCAGGCCGCATCCTTTCTGGTGGTGTTGATTCAGCAGCTCTCTATCCACCAAAGAAGTTCTTCGGAGCAGCTCGTAATATTGAAGATGGCGGATCACTCACCATCCTCGCAACTGCGCTCGTTGATACCGGTTCTCGTATGGATGAAGTTATCTTCGAAGAGTTCAAGGGCACCGGAAATATGGAGCTCATCCTCGATCGCCGCATGGCTGATAAGCGCATCTTCCCAGCAGTGAACGTTGTTGCTTCAGGTACACGTAAGGAAGAGATCCTTATGGGCGCTGAAGAGCTCAACATTGTCTGGAAGCTTCGTCGCGTACTTCATGCGCTCGAACCACAAGCTGCTCTTGAGCTACTACTTGAGAAGATGAAGGGCACTAAGTCCAACGTCGAATTCTTGATGCAGATTCAGAAGACAACGTCAGGTCCTGACGACAGCAAGTAAGTCACACAGTCTTCACAGAGAACCCCGCTCAGAGATGAGCGGGGTTCTCTTCTTTCACACCCCACACGTGCTGCGACCACAGAGGAAGCACAAGGTCCACCTCCATAGTTTGGGTTAATAGCAAGACTCAATAAGGGAGAGACTCATGAACTTCATATCACCAAAGAATGTCGCGCTACTCGTAGCAGCTGGGCTTATCGCAAGCACTGGAACAGCAGTTGCTGCAGATACTAAGGATGCTGCAGTGGCACGAGCACAAGCACAGGCAGCGTTCCAGAGCTCAATGTCAACGTATATCGCTGCGCATCGTGC
Source organism: Candidatus Planktophila sp. (assembly GCA_040402355.1). Classification (GTDB taxonomy): domain Bacteria; phylum Actinomycetota; class Actinomycetes; order Nanopelagicales; family Nanopelagicaceae; genus Planktophila. The sequence goes on from JBBAMT010000005.1 coordinate 81,417, forward strand.
GATCGTTGATACACGACGTGCTGCACATGCAAAGGCACTTCTAGATTTTCAGAGCGCTCTGACTTCAGTGACAACAGATGCGCAATTGCAGGCAGCTAAAGATGCCCGTAAGGCTGCAGTTACTGCAGCTGATGCAACTGCCACTGCAGCCCTTGCTGCCCTCGTAAAGCCTGCAAAGCCTGTAAAAGTTGCAAAGCCAGCACCTGCTCCAAAGCCAACTACGTAACTCTCCTTCAAAGATGGCTATCAGCTGCAGAATCCCGCGTGGATTTTGCGGCTGATGGCTTTTAGGACAGACTTATCTCCTATTGCCACACCTGATGGCGATGACCTGGTTCACCAGCTGCGGCCGGACCCAGATTCAAGAAAAGGATGAAGAATATGAAGAAAGATATCCACCCAGAGTACAAAGATACTCAAGTGACTTGTGGTTGCGGTGAAAAGTTTGTTACCCGCTCAACAGTTGCCAGCGGTTCAATCTATGTTGAAGTTTGCTCAGTCTGCCACCCGTTCTACACAGGTAAGCAGCGCATCCTCGACACTGGTGGACGCGTCGCTAAGTTCGAAGAGCGCTTCGGTAACAATTCTAAATCAAAGAGCTCTGCGACTCCTGCAGCCAACTAGCTTTCTGAAGAGACCGCATCGCAGCCGAAAGGTTGCGGCGCGGTCTTTTTATTTCTCCAAGGAAAAATTTATTAGCATAGAAGGGATGAAGTCATATGGCTAACGATCGTTTTGCATCAGCTCATGAGATGGTGCGCGAATATCAAGAGCTTGAGTTAAAGATGGCTGACCCTTCTATCCATGAAGATCAAGGTAACGCCCGCAAATTAGGGCGACGATACGCCCAGCTTGGCCCAGTTGTTGCCGGCTTTAACGCCTGGAAGACAGCAGCAGATGATTTAGAAGCTGCCAAAGAGATGTCTGCAGAAGATGCCTCCTTTGCCTCAGAGATTCCAGCGATGGAAGTTGCCGTAGAAGCAGCAGCAGATAAGTTGGAAGAGTTACTTCTTCCGCGCGACCCTAACGATGATCGCGATGTCATTATTGAAGTAAAAGCTGGAGCAGGTGGCGACGAATCTGCGCTCTTTGCTGGCGATTTAGTTCGTATGTATCAGCGCTATGCCGAAAAGCGCGGTTGGAAGATTGAAATTATCGATATGACTGAATCCGAACTCGGCGGTTATAAAGATATTTCTATGGCGGTCAAATCAAAGGGAACTCCAGAACCTGGAACAACTCCGTATGCGCGTCTTAAATTTGAAGGAGGCGTGCACCGTGTGCAACGCGTTCCTGAAACAGAGAGCCAAGGACGTATCCATACATCTGCAGCAGGTGTACTGGTGCTTCCTGAAGCAGAAGAAGTAGATGTTGAGCTCAATATGAATGATGTGCGCGTCGATGTCTATCGTTCATCTGGCCCTGGCGGACAGTCGGTGAACACCACTGACTCTGCAGTGCGATTAACTCACGTTCCAACCGGAATCGTTGTCTCATGTCAGAACGAGAAGTCACAGTTGCAGAATAAAGAATCAGCTCTTCGTATCTTGCGCGCCCGCCTTCTTGCTGATGCTCAGGAAAAGGCAGAAGCGGTTGCTATGGCAGAGCGTAAGAGCCAGGTGCGTACAGTCGATCGCTCAGAGCGCATCCGCACCTACAACTACCCAGAAAATCGCCTCAGCGATCACCGCGTTAACTACAAAGCAAATAACTTAGATGCTGTCCTCAATGGCGAACTCGATGAAGTCGTGCAAGCTCTTCTCGATGCCGATCGAGCCGCAAAGCTTTCCTCAACGAATTAAGTAACCGCTATGGAACTGACCTTTAAGGAATTCTTGCGAGGCGGGAAAGAGCAGTTAGCGGCAGCAGGTTTTGCTGAAGTTGATGCTGAGCACTTACTTGCACACACTCTCGGAGTCACACGAATGGATCTGCATAACCCACTCACTGTTGAAAACGCCCTTGCAGCAATTGGCGATATGACGGTTGTGGAAGAGACGTTCTGGAAGTTACTTGATCGCCGATGTGCCCACGAACCTCTGCAGTATTTAACTGGCGTTGCTTATTTCCGCCACCTTGAATTGAAGGTGGGGCCAGGAGTACTTGTTCCACGTCCAGAAAGTGAACTCCTCGTTGAATCCGTTCTTACCCATATTGAAAAGCTCAGTGGCGCCGTAAGCGTTGTCGATCTCGGTTCTGGTTCAGGAGCACTCGCACTTGCGATTGCTACCGAAGCACCACAGACACATGTGATTGCAGTTGAGAAGAGCCCCGAAGCGGTTTATTGGTTGAAAGAGAATGTCTCATTTATCGACGAGAAGGTACGCATTCTGGAAAGCGATGTTGCGACAGCTTTAATTGGCGTGAAGTGTGATGTCGTCATTGCCAATCCTCCCTATATTCCTGACTCTCAAGAGTTGCCCCGCGATGTTGCAGAAAATGAACCCGCTATTGCTCTCTTTGGGGGAGTAGATGGGATGAAAGCCCCGCGACTCTTCATCTCAGCAGCAAGTCGCCTCTTAAAAGAAGGTGGCTTCTTGGCGATTGAGCACCATGAAGATCAAGGCGCTGCAATCGCAGATGTACTTAGCGCTGATTTCACAGATATTCTTCTGCATCAGGATTTAACAGGCCGCCCACGATTTACGACAGCAGTGAGGAGATAGCGATGCCACGTATCGACCTCAAGTTGGGTGAACAGAAGAAACATGTTGCCCGCGCGCTCAAAGAGATTCGTGATGGGTATGTCATCGTAGTTCCACTCGAACACGGCTATGTCTATCTCGCCGATGCCTTCTCACCTTTTGCAGTGCGCGCGATGCACGTACTTCGTGGAGATCAAACTGGCGTTGTTGCACAAATACTTGCTCAGAGCTTGGATACCGTGAAAGGAATTTCTCGTGATGTTTCAGCAGAGACCCAAAATCTCTGCAATAAGTTTTGGCCGGGCCTCTTATCGGTAACGCTCAGACCAAGTTCTGTCCTGAACTGGGATTTGGGAGATGAGAAGGAACTTGATTGGTTTAATGTGCGCGTTCCAAAATCTAAATTTGTTCGGGCGCTCTTAAAGGAATCCGGCCCGCTTGCAGTTGCCAGCGCTTCAATGGCTGGAGAAGAACCGATGCTCAAGATTGATCGCACCAAGGTAAAAGAGTGGAAGGTTGCAGTGGTCTTCGATAACGGCCCTCTCAAATCTGGCCCGCGCTCTACCATCGTCGAAGCTGATGCTGGGGGCGTGCACGTAATCCGCATCGGTGCCATCTCCTTTGCTGAGATGGCGAAGGTCGCGCCGCGCATTTCACAGCCCTAACTATTAGGCTGTCGCCATGTCCGAAACCTTCTATGGCCCTGATTTCAACCTTCTCTCGCAGGAGGACCCTGCTATCGCAGCTGTGCTTCTCTCAGAGCTCAAGCGTCAGCAGACCAATCTGCAACTGATTGCCTCTGAGAATTTCACATCGCGCGCAGTGCTGGCAGCGCTGGGTTCGACGCTTTCTAATAAGTATGCCGAGGGATATCCAGGTAAGCGTTACTACGGCGGATGCGAAGAAGTTGATAAAGCCGAAGTCATTGCAATTGATCGCGCTAAGGCGTTATTCGGAGCAGAACATGCCAACGTTCAGCCACACTCAGGTGCCAGCGCGAACATCGCTATCTATCAGGCATTTACCAAACCAGGTGACACAATTCTTGCGATGTCACTTCCACATGGTGGCCACCTCACACATGGTTCGAAGGTCAACTTTTCGGGTAAGTGGTTTAATGCCGTTTCATATGGAGTTCGCCAAGATAACGAACTCATTGATTATGACGAGCTTCGCGATCTAGCGATTGCCAATAAGCCAAAGATGATCTGTTCAGGTGCAACTGCATACCCATCACTGATTGATTTCGAGAAAGTTCGCGCCATCTGCGACGAAGTTGGCGCCATTATGTGGGTCGATGCAGCACACTTCATTGGCTTGGTTGCTGGCAAGGCGATTCCTTCACCTGTTCCTTACGCAGATGTTGTCTCATTTACAACTCATAAAGTTCTGCGCGGACCACGCGGTGGCATGATTTTGGCTAAGGCTGAACATGCTGCAGCAATTGATAAAGCGGTATTTCCTGGAATGCAGGGCGGCCCGATTATGTCTGCCGTTGCAGGTAAAGCGATTGCACTCGCTGAGTGCGCAACTCCGGCGTATCAAAAGTACGCAAAAGATGTCATTATCAATGCACAAGCACTTGCAGCTGCCCTTGAGGGCGAAGGTATGCGCGCGGTATCTGGCGGAACTCAGACCCACTTAGCGCTTATCGATATTCGCTCAACCGGTGTTAATGGCAAGGTTGCTGACGAACGTTGTGGCGCGGCAGGAATTGTTCTCAATAAGAACTCAATTCCATACGATCCAGAGGCGCCATCAGTGACTTCCGGTATTCGCGTTGGAACTCCTGCAACAACCACACAGGGAATGGGCGTTGCCGAGATGGGCACCATCGCTTCCCTTATTGCTCGTGCAATTAAGACCGATGATGCTGCGGCCCATGCTGCAATCAAATCTGAAGTTCATGCACTTACTGCACGTTTTCCTATCTACCAGGCGTAACGAGTACATCTAACAGATGCGCGAGTACCTCGTCACTCTTCTCTTGGCGGCAGCGCTCTGTTATCTCGTAACCCCAGTTGTTCGATCTTGGGCAATCAAGTTCGGCGCTGTGGCACAGATTCGTACGCGCGATGTGCACACCACACCTACTCCACGATGGGGAGGGCTGGCGATGTGGATTGCAATGGCGCTGACATTTGCCATGGTCAATCACTTATCTCTTGTTGGAAAATCTTTCGGCCGTGAATCACTCGGTATCTTCTTAGCTGCAACACTTTTGGTTGCAATTGGCCTCATTGATGATCGTTTTGAATTAGATGCGCTGACCAAACTTGCTGGCCAAGCACTTGCTGCCGGAATCTTGTTGATCTTCGGTATTCAGGTCTTGTGGCTACCGATTAATGGAGTCATCACACTTCCACCCAGTATCGGACAACTCGTCACAGTCATGATTGTGCTCGTCACCATTAACGCTGTGAACTTTATCGATGGCCTCGATGGCTTAGCTGCTGGAATCGTCGCAATCTCAGGGGCTGCCTTATTTGCCTTCGCTTATCTTTTGGCAGTGATCTACGGCTTTAGCCGGGCAGGTGCGCCTTCACTTATTACGGCAGTGATTATTGGCGTCTGTATTGGCTTTTTGCCCCATAACGCACATCCTGCCAAGATCTTTATGGGCGACTCTGGGTCGATGTTCTTGGGGCTCTTACTAGCAGCTTCTGCAATTACCCTCACTGGGCAGATTGATCCCAATGCAATCTCTGCAGAGAAGTTAGGGCCAACGCTCCTTCCTTTGATGCTGCCCTTTGCAGTACTTGCAATTCCTTTGATTGATTTATTCTCTGCCATTTTCCGCAGATTACGCGCTGGCCAATCGCCCTTTAGTTCAGATAAAGATCATATGCACCACAGAATTTTGCGCGCCGGAAATTCTCATCTTCGCACAACGTTGATTATGTATTTATGGACAGCAACTATTGCATTTCCAGTGGTGGTATCTGCCTTTGCGCCATTGTGGGCTGCGGCGATGGTGGCAGGTGCCATGCTTGCCTTCACTCTCTATTATTCAAAGAGCGGAGTTTTAACTCGTGTCGACGCAACCAAGTAACGAAGCGCAACTCCTTCGTGGAGCACTGACTCCCACATTCATTGTCGGAGTCAGTGCCATCGGTTTCTCTATCTTCCTTAAAGGAACTCCCGGATTCTTCGGCGCACTTCTTGCCCAAGCAGTCGTTCTTATCTACTTCTTAGTGCACATCTTCATCTCTAAACTTTCGCGCAATCTAGATCCGATGAGCACGATGGCTCTTGCGATGTTCTCCTACTTTGCAAAGTTCTTACTTTTGGGAGCCTTCTTGTGGGCGCTCACCCAGTACACCTCGCGCTCGACAATCGACCGCACCACCTTTGGGGTCACTGCCATCGCCCTGACCTTCGCCTGGTTAGGCGGAGAAATCGCGAGTTATTTAAAGTTGAAAACTCATCTACCATTGCCGCATGACCCACGGACCAACTAACCGCCGCGAAGAGAATGCGCTCTGGTCGATCTTCGGCTACCTCCTCTCTGGCCTCCTCTTCTGGGGTGGGGTCGGCTGGGCAGCAGACCACTTTCTCAATACCAATTACTTCACCCTGATTGGCCTGCTGGTCGGCATGGGCGGGGCGCTCTACCTCGTCTGGTTGAGATTCGGACGAGAGTAACGAGTCCGAGAAAGCGGCTAGCGGACGAGAGTGACCAGCCCCACCAGAAACCCCTGATTTCGGATTTCACAGGGGAGCGGTTTTCCCCATAAGGTTGCCCTGCTTTACCCCAGCGAATGATCTATAAGCCCCTTGAGGTAAGAACCTTGAGGGAAGAACTTGCGGTAACAAGGAGTGTGTGTGCTCGCGTTGAGTAACTTACGTGCTGAAGGTGATGGATTCGTCCCACCTAGTACAAACGACTTCAACCTCCCACCAATTTTTGAGTCAGTTTCGTGGTTCACAAAGCCAGTTCTACTCGTATTTCTCTCAGTAGTTGTTGTCTCAGTCTTCTTTATTCTCGCTTCACGTAAGGCAGCAGTGGTGCCATCGAAGCTGCAATTCGCTGGAGAAAGCGTCTACGCCTTTGTGCGTAATGACCTTGCGCGCGACGTTATTGGCCACGATTTCATGCGCTTTGTTCCGTATCTCTTTACGCTCTTTACCTTTGTCTTAACAAATAACATCTTCGGAATCGTGCCATTGCTGCAATTTCCCGCGATGTCACATGTGGCATTCCCATATGTGCTCGCCATCTTCACTTTCTTTGTCTTCCACTATGTAGGTATCCGCAAGCAGGGGTTCTTCAAGTACCTCAAGGAGATCGCATTTATGCCAGGTGTGCCAAAGCCTGTCTATATCTTACTGACCCCGATTGAAATTGCCACCTTCTTCATCGTGCGTCCACTGACGCTCTCACTACGTCTCTTTGCAAATATGTTCGCGGGCCACTTGCTGTTGCTCGTCTTCATTATGGGCGGTGATTACATGATGCACGATTCACATCTGATCATGAAGTTATTTAGCCCATTCTCTTTTGCATTTGGTATTGCCCTTACATTCTTCGAATTTATGGTGCAGTGCCTGCAGGCGTACATCTTTACCCTGCTTACAGCTCTCTACATCGCCGGCGCCCTTGCCGACGAGCACTAACAGAAAAACCTAACGAAAGGTAAGAAAAAATGACAGGCACACTCAACCTGGTCGGTTTTGGCCTATCAGCAATTGGTCCAGCAATTGCAACAGGAATGATCTTCGCTGCTTACATCAACGGCGTAGCTCGTCAGCCAGAAGCTCGTAGCGTTCTCCAGCCAATCGCGTTCCTCGGATTCGCGCTCGCTGAAGCTCTTGCACTCTTCGGTCTCGTCCTCGCATTCGTTCTCTAATTAGTAAAGATTAATTAGGGTAAAAATGCGCTCATTTAATTTGCTTAGTGGGGAAGAAGCAGCAAGCCCACTAGTTCCGCACACAGCAGAACTAGTCGTCGGCACTATTGCTTTCACCCTGCTATTCCTCGTGCTTCGTCGCACTGTTGTGCCAATGTTCGAAAAGGCATTTGCAGCTCGCACCGAAGCCATCGAAGGCGGTATCGAACGTGCTGAGAAGGCGCACCTAGAAGCACAGCGCGCACTAGTTCAGTACAACGAACAACTTTCCTCAGCCCAAGGTGAAGCATCAAAGCTTCGCGAAGAAGCTCGCGTTCAAGGCGTAGCAATTCTCGAAGAGCTTCGCGCCAAGGCCCAAGATGAAGCAGCGCGCATCACAGCGGCAGCACACGCATCTATTGAGGCAGAGCGTCAGCAGGCAATCACATCCCTTCGTAATGAAGTAGGTGCTCTTGCAGTCGAACTCGCATCAAAGATTGTCGGGGAAGCTCTAGATGACCAGGCCCGTCAATCACGGATCGTCGATCGCTTCATTGAAGATCTCGAAAAGTCCAAGTAAGTAACCAGAGTAAGTAAGTAGAGAAGAAAGAAGAGAATGAGAATCCATCTCGGAGGAAGCAGCCGTCAATCACTCGTGGTTGCACGCGGCAAGCTCGATGCTGCCGTAAAGGGCACAACAGCTGCATCTTCATCCGAGCTCTCAACTCAACTCTTCTTCGCAGCAGATGTTCTTTCTAAGAACACTTCCATCCGCCGCGCCTTTGCCGATCCTTCCCGCGATGCAGCCTCAAAGGGCGCTCTCGTTAAGGATCTCTTTGCAAAGACGCTTGCAGCTCCAGCTCTAGAAATACTCACAGGTGTATCAACTCTTCGTTGGTCAGCTGCAGGAGACCTAGTGCATGTACTCGAGCAGCTCGCGATTGAAGCTGAGGCATCTGCGGCAAATATCAACAATGAACTCGATCGCGTAGAAGATGAACTCTTTGAAACATCACAGCTCGTTGTGGATAACTTTGAACTGCGCAAGGCCTTGGTAGGTACTGGAACACCTGAAGCCAAGTCAGCGCTTATCTCTGAAGTACTTTCTAAGAAGGCATCTTCTTCAACAGTCCGACTCGCAGTCGCACTAGTGACAAGCCTTCGTGCTCGCAGCATCGAAGCAGCATTTGCTGACTATCTCTTCGGTCTTGCTAACCGTCGTAATCGTTTGATTGCGGTAGTTCGCGTTGCATCTGAGATCTCTGATACTCAGAAGTCACGCCTTGCAACAGCAATCGAAAAGCAGGTTGGTCAGCCAATCCGCGTAAACATTGAGGTTGAGCCAGCAATTCTTGGTGGCGTATCGGTCAGATTTGCAGATGAACTTGTAGATGGAAGCGTTTCACATCGACTTGCTAGCGCCGGACGCGCACTAGCTGGAAATAAATAATAGGAATAAAGGGGAAACTCATGGCAGAGCTCAAGATCCAACCGAATGAAATTCGGGATGCCTTAGCGAACTTCGTTAAGTCATACGATCCAGGCACCGCGGCTCGTGATGAAGTCGGAACAGTAAGCCAGGCAGGCGATGGAATCGCTCGCGTTGAAGGACTTCCTTCAACAATGGCAAACGAACTACTTCAGTTCGAGAACGGAACACTCGGACTCGCACTCAACCTCGACGTGCGCGAAATCGGTGTTGTTATCTTGGGCGATTACGCAGGCATTGAAGAAGGAACATCCGTGCGTCGCACAGGTGAAGTTCTCTCTGTTCCTGTCGGCGATGGATTCCTCGGCCGCGTTGTTGACCCACTTGGTCGTCCCATCGATGGCAAGGGTGAAATCAAGCCCGATGCACGTCGCGCCCTCGAACTTCAGGCGCCATCAGTAGTTCAGCGCCAACCTGTGAAAGAGCCAATGGCCACAGGTATCAAGGCAATCGATGCGATGACAGCAATCGGTCGTGGACAGCGTCAGCTCATCATTGGTGACCGTCAGACTGGTAAGACTGCAGTCGCAATCGACACAATTATTAACCAGCGCGAAAACTGGCTCACAGGCGATAAGAAGAAGCAGGTTAAATGCATCTACGTCGCTATCGGTCAGAAGGGTTCAACGATTGCATCTGTTAAGGGCGCACTCGAAGAAGCTGGCGCAATGGAGTACACAACAATCGTCGCATCACCTGCGTCAGACCCAGCAGGCTTTAAGTACCTCGCTCCCTACACCGGTTCTGCAATTGGCCAGCACTGGATGTACAACGGCGAGCACGTTCTTATCGTCTTTGATGATCTTTCAAAGCAGGCTGAGGCATACCGTTCAGTCTCACTTCTCCTTCGTCGTCCACCGGGCCGCGAAGCGTACCCAGGAGATGTTTTCTACTTACACTCACGTCTTCTCGAGCGTTGCGCAAAGCTCTCCGATGAACTCGGTGGCGGTTCAATGACGGGCTTGCCAATCATTGAGACAAAGGGAAATGACGTTTCAGCCTTTATTCCTACCAACGTAATTTCTATTACCGATGGTCAGTGCTTCCTTGAAACAGATCTCTTTAACGCAGGCGTTCGCCCAGCGATTAACGTAGGTATCTCAGTTTCACGTGTAGGTAGCTCTGCACAGACAAAGGCGATGAAGAAGATCGCAGGTCGCCTGCGTCTTGACCTCGCTCAGTACCGCGAACTCGAAGCATTCGCTGCCTTCGGTTCAGATCTTGATGCTGCATCAAAGGCTCAGCTTGAGCGCGGTGCGCGCATGGTTGAACTTTTGAAGCAGGGTCAGTACTCACCATATTCAGTCGAACGTCAGGTTGTTTCAATCTGGGCAGGTACAACAGGCAAGCTCGATGATGTTGCTGTTGCTGATATCCGTCGCTTCGAAGCAGAACTTCTCGACTTCATCGGTCGCGAACGCAAAGAAATCTTCTCAGTGATCTCAGAGACTAAGCAGCTCGAAGATGACACTGTTGCAAAGATGGAGACTGCGGTTGCTGACTTTAAGAAGCAGTTCAGGTCATCTGCCGCTGCTGCAGTCAACGATGCGCCTGCAGAGGCTCTCGATGGTGAAGGCGCTGAAGCCATTACAAAGCACGTCCCACCGGCGGTGAAGAAGTAACTCATGGGTGCTCAACTTCGCATATATCGCAGGCGGATGCGTTCCGTTAAAGCGACTAAAAAGATTACGAAAGCTATGGAGTTAATCTCTGCTTCTCGTATCGTTAAGGCGCAGCAACGCGTAACAGCGTCGACCCCTTATGCAAATGAGTTGACTCGTGCAGTATCTGCAGTCGCTACATACTCTTCAACAAACCACCCGTTGACCACTCAACACGACAACCCACGTCGCGCAGCGATTTTGATCATCTCTGCAGACCGCGGTATGGCTGGTGCGTACTCAACTAACGCAATTAAGGAAGGCGAAAAACTCGCTGCCCTTCTTCGCGAGCGTGGTTTGCAGGTCTCCAACTTCCTCGTGGGCCGCAAGGCAGTGAACTACTACAAGTTCCGTAACCGCGAGATGGCTGGAACATGGACAGGTTTCTCAGATAACCCAACATATGAAAATGCCAAGGAAATTGCAGATGCACTTCTGTCAGCATTCCTTGCAGATTCAACTGATTCAAATGGCGTCGATGAAATTCACATCATCTTCACTCAATTTAAATCAATGTTGACCCAGGAAGCCACAGCTAAGCGCATGATCCCTCTCGAAGTTGTCGAGTCATCAGCGCCAGTTCCAACAGGCTTGCTTCCCATGTATGAATTCGAACCTAATGCGGGAGAAGTTCTTAACGCCCTTCTTCCTCGTTATATCGAAGCACGTATCTTTAACGCGATGTTGCAATCGGCTGCCTCTGAACATGCAGCTCGTCGTCGCGCTATGAAATCAGCAACTGACAACGCTGAGGATTTGATCAAGTCGCTTACCCGACTTGCGAACGCTGCCCGTCAGGCAGAAATTACCCAGGAAATCAGTGAAATTGTTGGCGGCGCAGATGCGTTGGCCTCAGCTAGTGCAGGGAGTGAATGATGTCAGCAACAGGTAAAGGCCGCGTAGCCCGAGTTATTGGACCAGTGGTGGATATTGAATTCCCCGCAGATTCAATGCCATCGATCTTCAACGCGCTTCACGTAGAGACCACCATGAGTGGCACTACTCGTACCTTGACCCTCGAAGTAGCGCAGCACATTGGAGATAACCTCGTGCGCGCAATCTCGATGCAACCAACAGATGGAATGGTGCGCGGTGCTGAAGTAACAGACACTGGTTCAGCTATCTCTGTCCCAGTTGGCGATGTCACAAAGGGCCACGTCTTCAACACTCTCGGAGAATCCCTCGACGTTCCAACTTCTTCCCTTGATATCAAGGAGCGTTGGTCAATTCACCGTAACGCACCTGCATTCGATCAGCTTGAGTCAAAGACTGAAATGTTCGAAACAGGTATCAAAGTTATCGACCTTCTCACACCGTATGTAAAGGGTGGAAAGATCGGTCTCTTCGGTGGTGCAGGTGTTGGTAAGACTGTTCTTATCCAGGAAATGATTTATCGCGTAGCTGAAAACTTCGGTGGTGTATCTGTATTCGCTGGCGTTGGAGAACGTACACGTGAAGGTAACGACTTGTTCCTCGAAATGACTGAGACGGGCGTTATCAACAAGACGGCCTTGGTCTTCGGTCAGATGGATGAACCACCTGGCACGCGTCTTCGCGTTGCCCTTTCAGCGCTCACAATGGCTGAGTACTTCCGCGATGTTCAGAAGCAGGACGTTCTCCTCTTCATCGATAACATCTTCCGCTTTACTCAGGCAGGTTCTGAAGTATCAACACTTCTCGGCCGTATGCCATCTGCAGTGGGCTACCAGCCAACACTTGCAGATGAAATGGGTCAGCTTCAGGAGCGTATTACTTCAACACGTGGTCACTCGATTACATCAATGCAGGCAATTTACGTTCCTGCAGATGACATCACCGACCCAGCTCCACACACAACATTCGCCCACTTGGATGCCACAACCGTGTTGTCTCGTCCGATTTCAGAGCTTGGTATCTACCCAGCTGTGGATCCGCTCGATTCTTCATCTCGAATCCTTGATCCTCGCTACATCGGCGAGCACCACTTCCGTGTTGCTAACCGCATTAAGCAGATTTTGCAGCGCTACAAGGATCTTCAGGACATCATCGCAATTCTCGGTATCGACGAATTGTCTGAAGATGACCGCGTTCTCGTAGGTCGTGCACGTCGTATCCAGCGCTTCTTGTCACAGAACACATTCGTGGCAAAGGTCTTTACTGGTATCGATGGCTCATTCGTCCCACTTGCAGACACAATCGCAGCATTCGAAGCACTTGCTGATGGAAAGTACGATCACATTCCAGAACAAGCATTCTTCATGTGCGGTGGTCTCGACGATGTCGAGCGCAACGCAGCTGCATTGGCTAAGAAGTAACCATGGCTCTTAACGTCGCACTGGTATCGCCAACACAACAGGTGTGGTCGGGCGAGGCAACTTTTGTCTCAGCTCGCACCACCGAAGGTGACCTCGGAGTTCTCCCAGGTCACTCACCTTTGTTTGGCGTGCTAGTCGACGGAGCTGTCAGCATTAAAGGTGTCGACGGATCAACACAGGAATTCCAAGTCCGCGGAGGCTTCTTATCAGTCTCTAACGATCGTGTTTCAATTCTTACTGAATCTGTTAATTAATCTCGCTCGTAACTTCACACGAAGAACCGATCTTGCTGCCTTCCAGGCATCTCGCGCGCCTTTTGCGCGCGACGAGGGGTTCTTCTTCCGTGAAGTTTCTTCGCTATTTTTTGCTGAGAGTAGAGATAACTAGAAAGTGAACCCTCTTGTCGCGAGCCGAAGGCATCGCGAGACGCCCGGTAGGGCGGCAAAAGGCGGTGAACGTTAGTTAGCTCTACTCTCTTATGACTTTTGCGCCGAGGGTTACTAATTGCTCGGCGAAGTTTGGGTAGCCTCGATCAATATGGAATGCGCCATCGACTGTGGTTTCACCGTCGGAAACAAGCGCCGCTAATACAAGACCAGCTCCTGCGCGGATATCAGTTGCCTCGACAGGTGCCCCCGATAGCTGTGGAATACCGTCGATAGAGGCGTGGTGGCCATCTACGGTGATTTGAGCACCTAAGCGCATGAGTTCGTTGACGAACATAAAGCGAGATTCAAAGACGTTTTCTGTGACGATTGAGTGTCCATCTGCGATGGCATTCATGCCGATAATGAATGGCAGTAGGTCGGTGGCAAATCCTGGATAGGGAAGTGTTGCAACATCAATTGCGCGTGGGCGCTGGTTCATCTGCACGCGGATGCCATCTTGCGTTGAGGTAACAATTGCACCAGCGTGGGTAAGTTTCTCGAGCATGACTTCCATGTGGTCGGCGCGGCCGCCATGGATTGTGATGTCACCTTGTGTCATAGCGGCTGCAAATGCCCATGTACCGGAGATGATGCGATCAGTGATCGTGGTGTGATCGGTTGGGTTGAGTTCCTTTACGCCAGTGATGGTAATTGTGGGAGAGCCAAGTCCTTCAATCTGTGCGCCCATGCTTATGAGGAATTCACCAAGGTCTACAAGATCTGGTTCGCGAGCTGCGTTATCGATAGTTGTTACACCAGTGGCAAGAACTGCTGCGGTCATCAAGTTCTCGGTGGCACCCACTGATGGGAAATCGAGTTCGATTGCTGTTCCGGTTAAACCATTAGGCGCTTCGGCGATGACGTAACCATGTTCAACGTGCGCAGTAGCGCCCAGTGATTCGAGGCCCTTGATATGGAAATCGAGCCCGCGAGAACCGATGGCATCTCCGCCAGGGAGTGCGACTTCAGCTTTTCCGATACGCGCAACAAGTGGACCGAGAACATTGATGGATGCGCGCATCTTGCGGACCAAATCGTAATCGGCGCGATGCAGGGGAGCGGCGGGAACATCGATGGTGACGACAGATCCATCGTGCTTCACGGTGCAACCAAGGCGGGTGAGAAGGTCGGCCATGATGTCGACATCGGCGATATCTGGAACGTTGCGAATTGTTGTGGTGCCGACTGCCAGAAGAGATGCGGCCATCAGCTTGAGGACTGAATTCTTAGCGCCGGTAACTGTTACTTCGCCCTCAAGGCGGCAGCCACCGGTGATCCGGAAGCGGTCGAGTGAGGAAGATGCCATATCCGAATACTACTTATAGGGTAGGCACATGGTTAATTTAACGCGTATTTACACGAAGACAGGCGATGACGGAACTACATCTCTTGGAGATATGAGCCGCACCTCAAAGAACGACCCTCGCCTTGAAGCATATGCAACTGTCGATGAAGCAAACTCCACTATCGGAGTAGTGCTTGCGACTGATGAGTTAGCCGATAGCGTTCGCGCCCTCTTGGTGCGCATCCAGAACGATATGTTTGACGTCGGTGCAGATCTCTGTACGCCGGTAGTCGACGCCCCTGCATTTGAACCTCTTCGCGTCCTGGAATCACAGATTGTGTATTTGGAAGAGCAGATCGATTTCTATAATAAAGATCTTGAAGCACTTCGCTCCTTCGTCTTACCTTCAGGAACACCAGCAGCTGCACACCTGCACGTTGCTCGCACAGTTGTGCGCCGCGCAGAGCGTTGTACCTGGGCGGCCATTCACGCCTTTGGTGGCGGTGTTAATCCGCTGACAGCGAAGTACCTCAACCGTTGTTCAGATCTTCTCTTCGTACTTGCCCGCGTTGCCAATAAAGAAATCGGCGATCAGTTGTGGGTTCCTGGAGCTAACCGCTAAAAGCTATTGAGGTGGGCGCGAGCTGCGCTCTCTTCCTTGGGAAAGACAAATATGCGCGGGCCATCTTTGGTCTGCGTCAGCGTTGCCTTAATACCGACAGCAATTAATTTCTGGCGGATAATTTCACCTTCAATGTGATTACTAGGTTGTGCAACGGGAACGAGAGTGCCGTACTCATCTTCGCGCCCTGCCTTAGGCGCGCGCTGCACTACAGATTTTCCTCGCGCTGAAGTCCATCTGAGCATAAAGATGAGGAAGAGGACTGCCGGAAATCCCGCGAGACTCATAAAGAAGAGTTTGTTATCTACTCCACCCAACATCTCTTATCCTACCTTCGTAAAAGTGACTGTCTGAGTACCTTCAGGCTTGGCTTCTTGATGACAGGCGACTTCAATACCCGATATGTATTCAAGTGATTCCAGGGGTTCAGGTGAGATGAGCAAAATTGTCTTGATTTCTCTGGTGGTTGTAAGCCCTGCAATCGTGCGAAGGTTTCCGAGGAGTTCCTTATTCGGGGCATACACCTTCGAATTGATCTCCCACCAGATGCATCCTTGCTCAGCAGCGACCTGTACTGCGCCACAGACGAACTTCTTGCAGTCTGCAACTTGAGTTGCCAAGTTCCCTTTAGCCGAGATAACACCGACTAGCTCTTTACTTGTTGGCACCTTTGCATAAATTCCGGTTTCAAATACAAACCCTGCTGGTGGCCATTTAGCTTTTGGTGATGGCGTGACCTTGATCTTCTTACGTGGCTTTGGTTTCGGCTTTGGCTTCACAGATGCCTTTGCTGTCGGCGCGACAGTCGATGTTGATGTCATGTTAGCCGTTGGCTTAGCAGTTGCCTTGGCAGTGGGCTTTACCGAAGCCTTCACTGTCGGTTTCACTGTCGGTTTCACTGTCGG
>JBBAMT010000005.1:97674-114819 GCA_040402355.1 Candidatus Planktophila sp.
TTCACTGTCGGCTTTGCTGTTGGCGTCTTTGTAGCAGCAACTGCCGAACTTCCCGATATGGCCATCGCCAGTGCCAGGAAGAGTGAGAACTTTCTCAATCGCGCTCCCACTTGAATCTGCGAATTGCCCAGAGGATTCCGATGACGAGCCATGCCGCAATAATGGCAAAGGTGCGGCCAGTTTCCCAATTACCAGCAACTTCACGCGTAGCAAATGAGTCTGGCAGGAAGACGGAACGTGCTCCTTGCGTCATCCACTTGAGTGGGAAAATCGCTGCAACTTGTTGCATCCACTGTGGGAGATCAGAGAAGATAAAGAAGACGCCGCTAAAGAATTGCAGAACGATGACAACAGGTGAAACGACAGCCGATGCACCCCGACCACTTTTGGGAACTGTTGAGAATGCGATACCAAGCACAGTAGAACAAGCACTTCCGAGAACAAGGAGCGATGCAAGTAAGAGCCATTTATCGGCTGTGGTTGGAAGATTCACGCCAAAGAAGGCAACGCCAGCTGCCAGAAGTAAGAAGACCTGCACCAACATACTTAAGGTAACCAAGATAGCTTTCCCGATGAAGTAGCTACTTGCTGGCATCGGAGTACCACGTAGTCGTTTGAGAGTACCGAAATCGCGTTCCATGGGAATCATGATGGCCAGTTGTTGGAAACCGGTGTTGACCATTCCTGATGCAATCATTCCTGCCACAAAGTATTGGCTAAAGGTGACGCCCTTAGCGATGGAGTTTGAAAATACCGATCCGAAGATGGCGAGCAAGATCAGTGGGAAGAGCATGGTGAAAACCACGGATTCGCGCTGACGTAAGAATTGTTTAATCTCAAGGCCGCCGCGATGAATGCCGATGGAGAGAGCAGTTGGCTTACTCATAAACGCTCCCAATCATCTCGAGGTAGATATCTTCAAGGGAAGCACGTTTGACGTTGAGTTCGGGAACTTCACCACCGAATTGATTCGATAATGTGGTGACAAGTTCTGTGGGATTGCTCGTTTTCTCTACGCGAACCTTAACGCCATCTCGCCACGAAACAGTTGCAAGCGAAGTAGCTCGCCCACCCAGCAGCGCTGGAGTGGAAATTTCAATAATGACGCCGCGGTTGATGACAGCTACGCGATCGGCTAGAGCTTCTGCTTCATCGAGATAATGTGTAGTAAGCAGAATTGTTGCTCCCTCATCACGGAGCTTGCGAATTAATTGCCAGAATGCACGACGCGCTTCTGGGTCAAAGCCAGTGGTGGGTTCATCAAGGAAGATGAGTTCAGGGTTACCAATAATTCCAAGTGCCACATCGAGTCTGCGTCGCTGACCACCCGAGAGAGTGCGACCAAGCGCATCTGATTTCTCCGTGAGGCCCACTAACTCAATCACTTCACGGGCATCTTTTGGGTTCTCGTAATACTGCGCGAAGTGCGAAACTGATTCAAAGACGGTGAGATCGCCGGCATCATTGGTCGATTGCAGAACGATGCCGATGCGATCGCGCCAAGCCTGACCCACGCGGCCCTTGGTGGCAGGGTCGAAGCCGAGAACGCTTACCTGCCCTGCATCGCGGCTGCGGAAACCTTCGAGAATCTCAACCGTTGTGGTCTTTCCTGCGCCATTGGGGCCAAGGAGGGCAAATATCTCTCCCTGCTCGATCTCAAGGTCGAGGCCAGCAACTGCCTGCGTTGCGCCGTAGCTCTTGCGCAGACCCGAAACGCTGATGACCTTGCTCATATGGCTATCTTGTCACTGACTGTCGAAAAGTGCGAGAAAATAGAGTTATGAGCCCGCGTAAGAACTATCCCAAAAATCGCAGGCCGAAGGATCTAGATACAGAGCGCGCGATTAATCCATCGAATCAAAGTTTTGAAGAAGACGAGGATGGCGTCTGGACTGTTCGCAAATTAACAGGGTCATCTGCAAATAAACCGTATCGCTGCCCTGGTTGCGATCAAGTGATTCCTATGGCAACACCTCACACCGTTGCCTGGCTTGATGGCGATGAAGATAATCGCCGGCATTGGCATAACGCATGTTGGAGTAAGCGCAATAACCGAGGACCTCGTACTGAGCGCACTCGCAATGCCCCGCGTTACTAGCGTTTAGCTAAAACGACCCTTCAGCAATTTGGTTACGCGCATGATTAACTTGTCACTACTTGCAGTGCGAGAAAAGCTAGTCAGGGCGATGGGTAATTGGAAGCGCGCACGAACTACTGTGCGCGGGTAGGTGAACTCAAGAATTCCTTCGGGTCCGTGAATGCGACCGTAACCACTATCTTTCACTCCGCCAAAAGGAACTGAATCAACAGATGCGAAGGCAATCACAGAGTTAATAGAGACCATACCTGTATGAAGTTGCGAAGCGATCTGCTTGCCGCGTCGCTTGGACCAGATAGATGCCCCAAGTCCGTAGCGAGAAGCATTGGAGAGCTCGATTGCCTCAGCCATACTCTTCACTCGGTTGATGGCAATAGTGGGCCCGAAAGTTTCTTCCGTCATGGCGATGGAATCTTCAGGAACATTGGTGAAGATAACTGGTTCAACAAATGGCGCCTTGACTGAATCTGAGCCACCCATCAAGAGCGTTGCACCTCGCGCAATAGCGTCATTGATATGCGATTGAATAATTGGTACCTGCTTGGGCATAGTGATTGGCCCATATTTTCCAACGCCGGGTGCCCCTGGATG
Organism: Candidatus Planktophila sp.; assembly: GCA_040402355.1. Taxonomy (GTDB): domain Bacteria; phylum Actinomycetota; class Actinomycetes; order Nanopelagicales; family Nanopelagicaceae; genus Planktophila. The sequence continues at coordinate 100,364 of JBBAMT010000005.1, forward strand.
AATCCCCTTTGCGATTTCTAGGACCTTCTCGATGAACTTATCTGCAACGCGTTCATCAACATAAACGCGCTCTGCACCAATACATGTCTGTCCGGCATTGGAGAAAGCTGACCAGACAGTGGCATCAGCGGCGCGCTTGATATCAGCGTCGTGAGCGACGATGACGGCATCTTTGCCTCCGCATTCAAGAACAACGGGTGTCATACGAGTTGCACAGGTAGCTGCAACAATCTTTGCGGTGCGCGTTGAGCCAGTAAATGCCAACTTATCTACTCCACTTTCGCAGAGGAATTTGCCGGTCTCACCAAAGCCCGTGACGCAGGTGAAGATATCGGCCAAGATGCACGAATCAAGAAATGATTGGGCCAGGAATTCACCAACACCGGGTGTGTACTCACTTGGTTTAAAGACAACGGTATTTCCGGCAGCGAGAGCGTAGGCAATAGATCCCAGTGGAGTGAAGACGGGATAGTTCCAGGGACCAATGACACCAACTACTCCGACAGGTGAACGTTCGACCGTTGCTGACATATTTGCCATTAAGAGGCCAGGGGAGCGATGCGAAGTACGCATGATCGATTCTGCGTGGCGCGCTGCCCATGCAATGTGTCCGGCAGCAAGGGATGCCTCGAGTTTGGCATCACTCAATGGTTTTCCAGTTTCTAGTGAGACTAGTTCGACGAGCGCATCGATGTTGGTAAGGAGATCAGAGCTCCACTTCAACAATATTCTGCGGCGGCCGTGGAATCCCAACTCACGCCATGCGCGCGATGCAACGCGCGCTCTGTCTACGGCGGAGTTAACCGCTTCTTCACTGAAGATCTCGTATGAAGCGAGTACTTCATTGGTGACCGGATTATGAGAATCAAATCGTGCTAAGTCGGTGAGCGCCATGCTCAAAGACTAGACTGCAACTATGCCGGAACCAATCCGCCCGAGCACAATATTGCCGGGATTACGTACCCCTTTTACTGTTACGACTGAAGATGGTCAGACCCTTATCGGTGAAGTAAGCGCACCACTTGATCACCCCACCTCTGCAATCTTGTGCTGCCACCCCAATCCCACTGGTGGCGGCATGATGGATAGCCATATCTATAAGAAGGCAGCCAATCGCCTTCCTGCAATGGCTGGGATTACCGTTGTTCGATTTAATACACGTGGCACAACGAGTGAAGCAGGTACTAGCACTGGTTCTTACGACAATGGCCGCGCGGAAAAATACGATGTTGAAGCGATGATCCGTTACTGCTTTGAGACGTTGCAGTTGAAAGAGGTATGGGTTGTTGGTTGGTCATTTGGAACCAGCATCGCCATCAGCCATGCACGTGATTCTCGTATCAAAGGGTTGATTCTCTTAAGTCCTACTTTGCTCGATATTGTCGATGGAGATTTGGAATTTTGGGCAGAAGATGGAAGACCGATTACTGCATTGATTCCAGAACATGATGATTACCTGAAACCTGATCAAGCAGAGCTGCGTTTTGCCGTCATTCCGCAGATCGAGTTGATTCCGGTCGATGGAGCCAAACACTTATGGGTAGGTGAACCTTCAGTACACAGAGTCTTGAGTGAGATCACTCGCATCGTTGCCCCTGAACGCTTGCCGCTACCTACTGAAATTTAAGATTTTTCAGCGCGAGGGAAGGCAACTTCTTCCAGAATCAAAATAATCGATGCCGCTACTGGAACAGCTAAGAGTCCACCGACAAGACCGAGAAGTGATGTTCCAATCAACGCTGAGATAATTGTGACTGCGCCAGGCACTGCAAGTCTGCGCTTCATAATTTTTGGCGTGATGATGTAATTCTCAACCTGTACGTAGACTACATACCCAACGAAAGCTGCGATACCGGTAGATACTGATTGAGTCAGCGCAATGATGGTAAAGATTGCGCTTCCAAGGAAGTGGCCAATCAGCGGTACTAGGCCGCAGACAAAGATGATGATTCCGATTGCAATAGCAGAGGGAAGTCCGAGAATTACCCCGAAGATTGTCATAAATGCCGCAGCTAAGAATGAAACGAGAATCTGACTTCCCACAAATGCGCCTACTCTGGAAATGATGGCGTTGGTAAGCGCTGCAACGCGTGGGCGGCGGCTAGCTGGTACCAACTTAAGTCCGAGCTCAGTTGCCTGCGGAAGGGATGTGATGAAGTAGAGAGTAAGGACCAAGATTGTGAGTGCAGTAAATGTTCCTGAGAGCACGCTCTTTCCAACACCGATTACTCCACCAAATGCCGAGATAAGTAAAGTGCCATCAGAGGTAATGGAATTTAAACGTTTCTGTAAGGTGTCGATGATTCCGTAGTTGTCATTGAGCGTTGCGATGGTGGCATTACTTTTTAGATTATTAAGTAAGTCTGGAGCTATCTGAATGAGATGTGTTCCTTGGCTGATAACGGGAGGAATAACGAGCGCCGCAAAGAGCGTGACAAAGATGATGACGAGGGCAAATATCACTGCGACTGCACCAATACGTGAAAGCCCTCGTTTGCGAATTGCTTCAACTGCTGGGTTGAGTCCAGTGGCTAAAAAGAGAGAGACCAGGATAAGGACAAATACTTGACTTGCACTTGCGAGGGCCCGCATTAATACAAAAGCGCTCAGAGCTCCGATTGTCGCGACAAAACCGAAGTAGAAAGGATGTCCGCGGTCGATGGGTGCTCCTGCTGAACCAAAATCAGGAATTTCAACTGTTTTCTTTGGTTTCTTCTTGATGCGGTCTGAAATGGTCATGCTTTATTGTAAAGGTAAGAGAGAATAACTCCCATGGCGCTACGGATAACAGGACTTGGCGAAGAGATCGCAGCTGTTACAGGCCTACCGTGGAGCATCCCTCTGGAAGAGTGGCCTGAAGATCCCATCCTTGCTGAGAAGCGAGGAATCTCCAGGCACGTAGTGCGCCTCGTCCGTTCGACAGATGACCCTGAATCTGAAGTCTATGCAGTGAAAGAGACTGTCTCTGAATTTGCTAATCGCGAATATAAAATCCTGCGCGAGCTCACTCAGCTCGATTCACCAAGCGTGCAATCGATTGCGGTAATTGAAGGCCGCACTGACGGCAAGAGCGAAGAACTTCCCTGCGCTTTAGTGACGCGCTTCTTGCCGTACTCACTTCCATACCGCGTAGTTCTGAGCGATAAGAATGTAACTGCCGAAGATGTAACTCTGATGGCAAATGCCCTTGCCCTTTTACTTGTTCGCTTGCACCTCCTTGGATTCTGGTGGGGCGATTGTTCACTTTCAAACACGCTCTTTCGCAGAGATGCTGAGGGCTTTGCCGCATACCTGGTTGATGCCGAAACTGGTGAGTTCCAGAAATCACTGACCACCGGACAACGCGAACATGACCTGGAAATTGCGCACTTTAACGTTGCTGCAGAACTTGAAGACCTGCAACTATCGGGAGTTCTCTATCCAGGAATGGATCCGATTCGTGCAAGTACTGCGCTCATCAAGCGCTACCACCGTCTCTGGTCTGCTCTCAAAGATCGACAGGTACTCGACCCCACCGATCGTCATGCGGTCGAACGCGCGATGCGTTCCTTGCACGATCTTGGCTTCACGGTCGAAGAAGTATCAGTATCAATGGAGGAAGGCGAGAATGCGGGCAAGTTAGTCTTCCAACCAAAACTTGTTGCCGCCGGATATCACAAGAACCGTTTACGTGAATTGATGGGCCTCGATACGGAGGAGCTCCAAGCAAAACGATTGCTCGCATCTTTTGATCGATTTAGAGGCCGCGAAAAATCTCCGAAGCCGCCAGTATCAGATTCTGCTCGTCGTTGGCTTGAGGAAGTTTTTCACCCCACAGTGAATTTGATTCCACCAGAGTTAGAAGGTCGCATTGAACGCGCTCAATTTTTCCATGAAGTCCTTGAGCACCGCTGGTATTTGAGCGAACGAGCAGGGCACGATGTTGGACTAGAGTTTGCCGGGAAGTCTTATGTTGCAGAGTTGCTGCCCTTCCGGCGCGACTCTGGAGTCGACGTTCGTAAAGATGGCGTGATTCAATAAAAAGAGTGAAGTAAAGAGCGAGGAATAAGTAATGAGTTTGCCACCGAATTTTTCACAAGCTGTAGATCTTAGCTCGCTTGGAAAACCAGCTCCTGATACTTCAACCCCACTTCCAGGTCTTGAGGTAACACCTCTTAACTTGCAAGCTGAAATTCTCCCGCTTTCTCAAACAAAACCTGTCATTGTTCTTTGTTGGTCACCCCGCTCAGCTGAATCTGTACAACTACTGCGCACCCTTGGAAAACTTGAGACTGAAGGCGCAGAATCGTGGATTTTGGCTCAAGTGAATATTGATAAACAAGCCCCTGTAGCCCAAGCCTTACAAGCCCGCACGATTCCTTATGGAGTTGTCTTTATTGGGGGACAAGCGGTTCCATTCCTAGAACAACCATTGAGCGAAGAACAATTGCATGAAGTAATTAAGAAGATTTTGACGCTCTCTGCGCAACAAGGAATTGGCGAAGAACCAGTTGAAGAGGCAGAGCCTGAAGAAGAGGAAGCTCTCGCAGCTCTTGATGCGGGGGATTTCGTGACCGCTGAAGCTGCATATAAGCGCCTGCTTGCTCGTAAACCTAATGATGAATATGCAAAGTTAGGTCTTGCCCAGGTACAACTCCTTGCGCGCACGCATGGTCTTGATGGAGCGAAGATCATGGAAGATGCCATCAAGAGCCCTGATGATATTGAACTTCAAATTCAATGCGCTGATATCGAAGTACTGAGCGGTTATCTCGAGCCAGCTTTCGAACGACTTCTTCGCTTGATGGTCGTCTTTGAGGGAGAAGAACAGAAGCGAATTAAAAATCGGCTACTCGAACTCTTTGGACTTGTTGACCCGGCAGATCCTCGTGTCATTAAGGCCCGTACTCAGCTTGCAAATGTGCTCTTCTAAATGAAACACGGTTCAGTTGCACATAAGCGAGAGCAGAGATCACTTCACATAGTCTTCTTCCTCTTTGGCTTCTCAATTATGGCCTGGGTGCCGCGTTTTCCAGAGGTGAAGGAGCAACTGGGTCTTAACAATGGAGCTTTCGGTTCACTTATTAGTACGGGCTCCATTGGCGCATTCTTAGGGCTATTAACAGTCGGCCACATCATTCATCGCTATGGCGCTAAGCGAGTCACCATTTCTTCTATTTTGATTCTACTTATCTCACTTGCAGCTGTGGTGCATACACATTCCACCTTGCTTTTTCTTATCTTCAACATCACCTTTGGCTTCGGCATTACTGCGGTGCATGTGAGCATTAATAGTCAGGCATTTCATTTTCTGGAAAGAAGTGGAACCAATCTCATTACATCCTCTGCAGGTTTCTGGAGTTTTGGCGCCCTAGCTTCAGCGATACTTTCCGGATTCCTCGTTGGCCATGTCTCACTTGTTACCCAGATTGATGCAATATGCATCGTTGCGGCCACCTTGATGATCGGGATCATTTTAAGTTTGCATCCAGTACTGCTGACTGCAAATCAGGATTCAGAGCAAGATTTCAGTATCAAAGAGATTTTTACCTCCTTCCATATCGACTGGCCAATCAGCCTAGGAATGGCATGTGTCATTTATCTTGAGTTTGCCGTGGGCGACTGGGGCACAATTTTTACAAAGGAACGATTGGATATTTCTCCAGGACTTGCCGCTGGCCCATACATTGCCTTCACCGCTGCCATGATCTTTGGTCGACTCGTACTTGTGCAACGTTTGGTTGCGCGTGATGCGCTCTACATCTGGGTCCGCAGAGCTGCTCTCCTTGCCGGAATTGGTTTTGGAGTCTCGATCACCATCGCAACGCACTTGCCAGCAACTGCTCAGTGGTATTCGTATGGGCTCTTCTTACTTGGTTTCACTCTCGGTGGTCTTGGCTCTTCATTCCTAGGACCATCATTTTTCGCTGCTGCTAATCGCAGATCTATGCAGCCAAGTGCCGTAGTTGTAGGTCAATTCGGAGCAGTGAACTCAGTCTTTACCTTCGGCCTCAAATGGGTTGTGGCGTGGACTATTCAATTAACCGGCTCGATTGCCTTAGCCATGATGATTCCAGCAGGGCTTCTTGTGATTGCAGTGCGCTTCGTAGGCGCGCTTAAGGAAGACAGTAAAGCTAAGAGTTAGCCCGAACCTTCAGTATTTCCAGCATCCGCAGAACGCACATCGAAGATTCGATACTTGTCGATAGCTTCTTGAATGACAGACTCTTTTACTTCACCAGCCTTAGCTAGCTCGGCGAGAGTTGCCACAACGATGGACTCGGCATCAACTTTAAAGTGGCGACGGAGCGCTCCACGAGTATCGGAAAGACCAAAGCCATCGGTTCCGAGTGAGTGGAAGGCGTTAGGTACCCACGGTGCGATTTGATCTTGCACAGCGCGCATAAAGTCAGAGACTGCAATGACTGGACCTTGCGTTCCCTGGAGCTTGTCATGAATGTAGGCAGTCTTCTTGCTCTTTGGGTTGAGCATATTGTGGCGATCGACTTCAAGGCCATCGCGACGAAGTTCATTCCATGATGTCACTGACCAGACAGAAGCTGCGACGCCCCAATCTTCTACGAGGAGTTTCTGCGCCTTAAGGGCCCAGTTAACTCCCACGCCGGATGCAAGAATTTGTGCATTCTTCTTACGCTGCTTGGAAGCGCCTGCGCAGAGATAAATTCCCTTGAGCAGACCTTCGAGATCTAAGTTATCTGGTTCAGCTGGCTGCATATATGGCTCGTTGTACACAGTCATGTAGTAGTAAATGTTTTCGCTATCTTCGCCATACATACGACGTAGACCATCTTTAAAGATGTGTCCGACTTCGTAGGCAAATGCTGGGTCATAGGCAACAACTGCTGGGTTAGTTGCGGCAAGTAGGTGCGAATGGCCATCTTCATGCTGCAAGCCTTCGCCATTTAGCGTTGTGCGCCCTGCGGTTGCACCGAGTACAAAGCCACGAACCAACTGGTCAGATGCTGCCCAGAAGGCATCTCCTGTGCGCTGGAATCCAAACATTGAGTAGAAGATGTAGATCGGAATCATTGGTTCGTTATGCGTTGAGTATGAAGAACCCACCGCAGTAAAGGATGCAACAGAACCTGCCTCGTTGATTCCTTCGTGAAGGATGACGCCCGAGGTTGATTCTTTGTAAGACAAGAGGAGTTCACGGTCCACTGCAAGATATTGCTGACCATGTGGTGAGTAGATCTTCAGCGATGGGAAGAGTGAATCAAGACCAAAGGTGCGGGCCTCATCAGGGATGATGGGAACAATTCGATTGCCGAGTCCTGGATCCTTGATGAGATCTTTCAACATACGGACAAATGCCATAGTTGTAGCTACTTCTTGCTGACCTGAACCGCGGCGGACAGATTCATAGGCAGAATCGGCTGGTTGTGGCAGCGGGCGAGAAACTTTGCGGCGGCTTGGGATAGATCCACCGAGTTTGCGGCGACGTTCTTCGAGGTACTTCATCTCAGGAGAATCAGCGGCTGGTCGGTAGTAAGCAGGTGTGTACTTATCTAACTTGTCATCAGTAAGCGGAATGTTAAGGCGATCACGGAACTCCATGATGTCTTCAAGAGTCATCTTCTTCATCTGGTGCGTTGAGTTACGTCCTTCGAAGTGCGAACCAAGAGTCCAGCCCTTTACTGTCTTGGCCAAAATTACTGTTGGGCGACCATTCTTCTCGGTGGCAGCTGTATAGGCCGCAAAGAGTTTGCGATAGTCGTGGCCACCACGCTTGAGGTTCCAGATTTGATCATCAGAGTATCCAGAGACCATTGCAGCAGTACGTGGATCGCGATTGAAGAAGTGCTCGCGAACAAATGCGCCGCTTTCTGCCTTAAATGTCTGGTAATCACCATCGAGAGTGGTGTTCATCAAATTAACGAGTGCGCCTTCGCGGTCTTGCGCAAGCAGTGGATCCCAACCGCGGCCCCAGACAACCTTGATGACATTCCAGCCTGCGCCACCGAAGATGGATTCGAGCTCTTGAATGATCTTGCCGTTTCCGCGAACAGGGCCATCGAGGCGCTGCAAATTACAGTTCACAACAAAAGTTAAGTTATCAAGATTTTCGCGTGATGCCAGACCTATTGCACCCAAAGTATCGACTTCATCTATCTCGCCATCGCCTAGGAATGCCCAGACGTTCTGATCGCTGGTGTCCTTGATGTTGCGGTTGTGTAGGTAGCGATTAAAGCGCGCTTGATAAATTGCGTTGATAGGCCCGATACCCATAGAGACAGTTGGGAACTGCCAGAAGTCAGGCATCAAACGTGGGTGTGGGTATGACGATAACCCGCCACCTTCGTGGGAAAGTTCTTGGCGGAAACCATCGAGTTGATTTTCGGTATAGCGACCTTCAAGAAATGCTCGTGAATACATTCCGGGAGATGCATGTCCTTGGAAGAAAATTTGGTCTCCACCACCTGCATGGTCTTGCCCGCGGAAGAAGTGGTTGAAGCCGACTTCATAGAGTGAAGCAGAAGAAGCATAGGTTGAGATATGTCCGCCTACGCCAACGCCGGGGCGCTGAGCACGGTGAACCAAGATTGCAGCGTTCCAACGCACGAAGGCACGAATACGGCGCTCAATATCTTCATCACCTGGAAAATCTGGTTCGTTTTCAGGAGAGATTGTGTTGATGTAATCGGTGGTGCGAAGGTCAGGAAGACCAATCTTCTTTTCGTGTGCACGCTTAAGAAGTTGGAGCATCAAGTAACGCGCGCGGACCGGGCCAGCAGCGGTAAGAGCTGCATCAAAGGAGGCCTGCCATTCAGCCGTTTCAGCAGGATCTGTATCCACTAATTGGTTGATTATCTGATCAGGAGATCCCACGAATTCGGTCATGGCCTTATTCTCCCGCCAAAGGGGGATGAGCGCAAAAAAATCGGGTGTGAGGCAGGCTAAACCCTTGTAAATATCGGTCTCATCCATTGGACTTATCCCATGGCTTCGCGCATGGGTTTTGCTAAAGGAGAGCTCATCCTTGAGATTGGCTATGGAGCCGATTGCGATGATTCTCTCCGCGCTGATATCAAGAAGATTGTTGCCACAGATTTCTTTGAAAATTCCACCAATGAAGTTGTCGATGCCGTGCTTCTCTGGTTCCGCGACGATGACGGTGATCTCGTCGACGAGCTAATGGATGCGCTCGCCTTTCTCTCTGAGACCGGACCAATCTGGGTACTTACTCCAAAGGTTGGCCGCGCTGGCCATGTGGAACCCAGCGATGTGCAAGATGCTGCTCCCACATGTGGATTGAGCCAGACATCCACGATTGCCGTTGCAAAAGATTGGACAGCCACTCGCCTGGTGGCACGGAAGGCAGTCAAACGATAGATTTTGCGCCATGACTCAACTCCTAGCAGGCTTAAGTGTCGGTGAAACCGCACCAGATTTTGAATTAAAGAATCAATATGGAGAACTGGTAAAACTTTCTTCATTTAAGGGCGAGAAAAGCGTTGTTCTTCTCTTTATCCCATTTGCATTCACAGGCACATGCACTGGCGAACTTTGTGCAATCCGCGATGACCTAGCAGCATTCCAGAATGACAATGTGCAAGTTATTGCCGTTTCCTGCGATTCACCGTTTACCCAGAAGATGTTCGCTGAGCAAGAGGGATATAAGTTCCCAGTGCTCGCAGACTTCTGGCCACACGGCGCGGCTGCAAGCGCCTATGGAATCTTCAATGCAGATCTCGGTTGCGCAATGCGTGGCACTTTCATCATTGATAAAGAAGGCATCATCCGCTGGACTGTGGTGAATGGCCTCGGAGATGCTCGCAACAACGGTGATTACAAAACTGCTATCGCAGCGCTGTAATTCACGCACGATTTTCGTTCTTTCGCGTATGTAAAGTAGTATTCGCGTGTCCGAAAGCCAGCTAACGCTGGTATCGGGTGGTTAGCTCAGTGGTAGAGCGCCTCGTTTACACCGAGGATGTCGGGGGTTCGAAACCCTCACCGCCCACAGTTCTTTTCTTAGTAGTCTCTAATTTCATCTCCTGGTATCGCATCAGCGTAAATTGAGCATGCAGACTGACTTCTTCCTTAACGGACTTAACCGCTGCAGTAAGTGGCTCAACAATGCAATCGCCCAAGGCGCAGAGAAACCTCGTCAGATCAAATTGCACATCGGAATCTCCTCGACCTAGCTGCGTCATCAAAATACTGGTCAAGGCTTGTTTCTCATCCTCGGGCACTAAGACAGATGCAGCGCGCCAGGCGGTGACTGCGACTTTATCGCGAGAATCAAATAGATGTTCATGTGTGATCAGCGAGTAGAACTGCTTATCGGCAATCTTGGTAAGCGTGTGGAGCGCCTGACTTTTTGCTTGGGTATTTTCTGAAACTAACTCAGGCTTTAAGCGCTCAATAACTTTAGGAACTTCATTTCGCATTAGTGCCCAGGTGAGTGTGTCCCTGACAAAGAAATCGCTTTCATGTGCACATTGCTCTACTAAGACATCGATGTATTCGGCTTTTGGATAGGTGCCTGCCTCTAGCGCTGCCTTTAGACGTACAGATTGATTGGGCGATTCCAGATGTGCTTTGAGGGTTGCCATAAGAAATTACTCTGGTTACTTTCCTTCGTATGCTTGCTTCAGTGCGTCAAGATCGATCTTCTTCATCTCAAGCATTGCCTTAGTCGCACGCTGTCTGCCTTCTTCATCGGGTCCACCGAGATAGCTGCCCATTTCAGTTGAGATTACCTGCCAAGAGACTCCAAATTTATCTTTAAGCCAACCACATTGGCTTTCTTGCCCACCGTCTGCTGTGAGGATGTTCCAGAATCTATCGATTTCATTTTGATCAGCGCAGGGGATTTGGAAAGAAATTGCTTCAGAGTGAGGGAACTGTGGGCCGCCATTGAGCGCGATAAATGGGCGACCGAAAATGGTGAAGTTCACGAGTACTTCGGAACCCTGTTCATTACCCGGTGTTTCAGTTGGAGCAATCCAGTCATCTGCAATTTCGCTTGCAGGGAAGATGTTTGTATAGAAGTTAGCTGCTTCGCGAGCATTTCCGTTGAACCATAGGCAAGTTGTCATTTCCACCCGAGGAGAATAGCCGACCAATTACTGGTTGATCGGCGCCTTTATGAGCTTCCCCGCGACGATTACATCATTGACCTTAAATGCGGGCACTCCGTAAGTGACTATCTCCTCTGCACTGGGGACAATTTTAAGAATGCGTGAATATTACAAGTGAGGTGGATATCAAGTAAGGTTCGCGTAAGAATTCCATACTGCAGGCCATCTATATCTAGAGGAGAACGCCGTGAAATCAAGCGTCAGCGACCAGCGTTCTATCCTCGATATTCAGAAGTTTGATATCCAGACATCGACTCTTCGTAATAAGGCAGCGTCATTGCCAGAACTAGCCGAGCTTAGCTCTGTCACCATCAAGCAAAATAACGTGCGCGATCTTCGCATAGCAGCCGAGACCGAACTCAGCGATGTAAAGCGCGAGCTTTCACGCGCCGAGGGCGATGTTGAGCAGATTGTTACTCGGATTGAACGCGATGAGAAGAGATTGTCATCTGGAACTGGAACACCGAAAGAGCTTGAGCAGACTCAGCATGAGCTCGGAACCCTTGGTGCACGGCGGGCAGAGCTTGAGGAAGTTGAACTCGAAATCATGATGCGTATTGACGGCATTAAAGATCGCATCGCAGTTCTTTCTACTGAGGAGAATGAACTTGCCCTTATTATTGCAGACCTGAATATCCGTAAAGAGAATGCACTGGCTGCGATTCAAACAGAACTTGAAGGTATTGAAACGGACCGCAAAGCCACTACTCAATCTGTGGGGACTGAGATGCTCGCCCTCTACGAGAAGATCCGTGAATCCAGTAATGGAATTGGCGCCGCAGCTTTAGCTGGAAATCAGTGCAAAGGTTGCAACCTCACTCTCAACACCATTGAACTTCAACGTATTGCCGGTCTTGCCGAGGATGAAGTCGTTCGCTGCGAGGAGTGTCGCTGCATATTGGTGCGTGATCACTAGTGGCTCGTCACTTCAAACTCACCGCCGATGGTGGTTCAAGGGGTAATCCAGGACCAGCCGGATATGGCGCAGTCGTTACCGAATACGGTAAAATTGTCGCCGAACTCTTTGATGTCATCGGAGTTGCAACAAATAACGTTGCCGAATACAGCGGGCTACTTGCCGGGCTTTCCCATATCAATACCTTGGATGCGCAAGCAACGGTAGAAGTAGCCATGGATTCCAAGCTTGTTGTCGAGCAGATGTCTGGGCGTTGGCAGATAAAGCATGCTGACATGCGCGACCTTGCCAAGCAGTGCCGTGATGCGCACCCTGCCGCTCTTGTTACCTATTCATGGATTCCACGAGATGAGAATTCACATGCAGACCGCCTTGCCAATAAGGCACTTGATGGCGGAAGCGCACATAAACCTGTCGTGGTTATTCAGCAGAACTTTCTCACCGACCGGCTACGCAGCGATGAGATTCCGACCTTTATCTACTTTGTGCGCCATGGCGAAACAATCCTTACCCCCACACGTAAGTTCTCGGGTACTGGCTCACTTGATCCTGAGTTGATGCAAGAAGGTTTAGATCACGCTGAGGCAGTTGCGCAGGAGTGCGCAAAGTTAGGTGCAGAGATTCTTGTAGCTTCTCCACTAAAGCGCACGCGCCAGACAGCAGAAGCGATTGCGCGGGCAACAGGCCTTGAAATCATCTTTGATGAAGCGTGGCTTGAACTCTCATTTGGTTCTTGGGATGGAAAATCAATTGAAGAGGTCCGCGCAGAAGATCCCGACGGGTATCAGTCCTGGCTCAACTCATCTTCTTACGCACCTGGCGGGGGAGAGTCTTACGACGAGGCTGCAGTACGCATCGAAGAGGCGCTGGAAAAGTTGGTTGCTCAGTATCCAGGTAAGACAATCATTGTTGTCACACACAACGGAGTCGTAAAAACCGCTGCGAAAATTGCAGTTGGTGGCCCAAGTGACGCCGTGTTTCATATGGATGTGACACCTTGTTCGCTATCTTCTATCTCTATCTGGCCATCAGATGGCCTGCGCGCACTGCGCTCATTTAACGAAAGAGGGCACCTGCATTGATTAGTTCTACTGAATGGCTTGTCACAATCGCAGTTCTTGGCTCGGTCATTATCTTCGACCTGATTCTCGCAATTGTGAGAAGGAATAAGGACACCTCTCCACGTGAAGCGCTGGGATGGACCCTCTTCTATGTCTTAGCTGCGATGGTATTTGGATACCTACTTCCTCATTGGGCACCAGATACATACCGCAAAGAGTTCTTTGCAGGGTGGCTCACTGAGTATTCGCTCTCAGTCGATAACCTCTTTGTCTTCATCATCTTGCTGGCAACTCTGAAGATTAAGAAAGAATCTCAGCAGCTTGTTCTCTTGCTTGGAATCATGATTGCAATAGTTCTGCGCATCATCCTCATATTCCTTGGAGTAGCACTCGTAACTCGTTTCAGCTGGGTCTTCTTCTTCTTTGGGGCATTCCTTATCTTCACCGCTTACAAGCTCGTCAATGAAAAGAGTGAAGTCGAAAAAGATGAGGCAAAACTGATTACCTTGCTGCGGAAACGGGGCTTTGGTAATTTTGGAATCGCCCTCATTGCTCTTGGCGTTACAGATCTCATCTTCGCCCTTGATTCGATTCCGGCTATCCTTGGTCTTACAACAAGCAGCTACGTGGTCATCACCGCCAATATCTTCGCTCTTATGGGTCTTCGCCAGCTCTACTTCTTACTTCAAGGGCTAATGGATCGCTTGATTCACTTATCTCGCGGTCTCGCTTTTATCCTGGCATTTATCGGAGTCAAGATGGTGCTTCATGCCGTGCACGAGCAGGGCGTCCATGTCCCCGAAATCTCTCTCGAGCTAAGTCTTGCTGTCATCATCACGACCCTCACAGTCACAGCAATTACCAGTCTCGTAGCTACTAAAAATGAGGAAAAGCCCACTCCATAACTATTGCGGTACTCAACCTTGAAGAGCACTATGTAGGCACCACAGTGCGAAAGAGGTGAGTTATGAAGGTAAGCAGCGTAATTTCTGGAAAGCGCGTAGAGACAATCTCAGCTAGTGCCAGTGTTCATGACTTGGTGAATTCTCTTAATTCTCATCATGTTGGAGCTCTTGTAGTTTCAAGTGATGGTAAGAAGATTGACGGAATCGTTTCAGAGCGCGATGTTGTACGAGCAATGCCCGGAAAGCTCGATCAGCTTGTAAGCATGCATGTTCGAGACATTATGACGGTGGGAGTCCATACCTGTACCGCCAACTCCACCATTGCAGAACTTATGCTGATGATGACCGAACTACGTATTCGACACGTTCCTGTTGTTGATGCATCCGGTGATTTGGTCTCAATAGTTTCTATCGGAGATGTCGTTAAGAACTACGTGAGCGAACTGGATTCTGAGCGCCAAGCGCTGAAGGATTACGTCACAAGCGG
>JBBAMT010000006.1:0-70688 GCA_040402355.1 Candidatus Planktophila sp.
GCGAAGAAGGCACCTGCGAAGAAGGCACCTGCGAAGAAGGCACCTGCGAAGAAGGGTACAAAGAAGCCATGAATAAGCAGTTAGCAGCAAAACTGTGCGTAGTCGCAATGTTCTTGACTGCCCTGATCCCAGCAAGCGCTTCTGCGTTTGGCCAAAAGTGGGATTTTGGTCGTGATTGGACCTTGCTCAATGGCTCTGGCTATTCAAATAATTCTTTTGCAGTTGCTACATCCGATGACGGAAAAATTATCTATTCAATTTCGTCCATTTCTGTTTATTTCTCAGGCGACTCGGGTGCCACCTGGACCCAGAGAAACAGCGGAATCACCGGAAACTCATTTTGGGATGTCGCTACAAACGCAGATGGATCTATTGTCACTGCGGTTCAAAATGGTGGAAACATCTGGGTTTCTCGCAATTTTGGAGTGACCTGGGAGCAACGAACCAACGTGACGACTCCTGATGGATCAGGCTTAGGTGGTTGGCTCAATGTTGCAATGTCCGACACAGGTCAATATATTGTTACAACAAGGAGTGGACTGCTATACAGATCTACTGACTATGGTCAAACATTTATACAGATAATAATTGACAGTCGGATGCCTGGGAATAGTGACGAGATTCCTGTAATTGCAATCTCTGGAGATGGACAACGAATTATTGTTCCAACTTCACATTACAATAATGTTTATATCTCCTCTAATTTTGGAACAAGCTTTTTCGCAGTTGGTGCTCTTCCAAACGTAGCGTGGGTTTCGACAGGAATTTCTGGTGATGGGAATACCATGGTCGCTGCCGCTCATGGCAATAATATTTGGGTCTCCCATGACGCTGGTTCGTCTTGGAGCGAATCAATAATCGATGTTAGTCCGGCAATTAAAACTTGGGGTCGCATCACAGTTTCTTACGACGGAACGATTATGGGTTTAACGCGTTTCGGGTACAAGCTCATCACCAGTGACACCGGGGGAAATACCTGGGAAGTAAAACCTAAGTCTCCATCACAGATGTGGAGAGGAATAACTTCTTCACGTGATGGAAGAGTTATGTATGCTGCTGCAAACCTTGACCACGGCAGTGGAGGCGTATACCTATCTGTCCCTACCTATATCTACACCGATTACGGACAAGTCACACTTCTTCTAAATCCTTGTTGGGAATCTTACGATTTCACATCCGTAAAAGCAGCTTCAGTCGTACTTATGGCTGATTCTGCGTCCGCTATCGCGAATGGCGATGACTCCACATATACCTATTTTTCAGAGACAGATACCGCTCTCTGGGGTGCTGATTACAATTATGGATCCACTCAGGATCAAAATTCCTGTGTAGAAAATAAGATGAATGGAACCGTGTCCCTAACCAGGGGTCGCTTCATGTCTTCAACCAATAGCGTTGCACTCTCGGAGACCACTACAAATACAACAGATTTTCTTCAATATATTGGAAATATCGAATCAGGTGGTACGTACTCCGGACTTCCATGTGGAAATATGGATGTTGTACGCAATACATCCAATGTGACAACGAGTTGTACCACTGCGATTCAGGCTAACTATCAACAATTGACTTATGCGAACCAGGTCCAAGTAAGAGATTCCAGCGTAAAAGTGGGTGCTCTCGGACAAAATTCTGGAAAAATTTATACCTTTGTGAAAGTTTTAAAGTCAGCGATTGTTGGCGCACCGGCCGCAAATCAATGGGTGGCGACTGAGACCTTTACGGTCACAAGCTCGTAAGGTTCAGAGGCTCTCCGTCCTGGGTAGACACCACAAGTAGTTCAGGTTGATTAGTATTGTCCCATGATTCACCTCAGCCAGGCGCGTTCATCAATTATCTTCGAGCACGATGGCGACTCTCTTGCCGTTCTTTATTGGGGAAAGAAGCTGCTAGCAATCAATGAGAATTCAGCAGAAGTGATTCGATCTGCGCTTACCAAGCCAGCATTTCATGGCGGACTCGATGTCTCTTCCAGCAATCTGATTCTTCGCGAACACTCTCGCGGATGGATTGGTCACCCGGCACTTCGCGGTCACCGCGGGGGAGTAGGCGCATCGAATTCATTCAATGTAAAGAGTGCCGTCCAGAAAGATCAAACAATGGTTGCAATTTTTGTTGATGCAATCGCTGGGCTCGAAATTGAGATTACATACGCACTCACACCATCAGATATCTTGTTGATGGATGCAAAGGTCACAAATACCGCTGAAGGTGATTACTTCCTTGATCACTTTCTGTATTGGCTTCCGCTAGCTGAGCAAGCAGATGAAGTTCTCGACTTCTATGGTCATTGGACTAAAGAGCGTCAACCGCAGCGTCGCTCTATTGATTACGGCCTGATTACCCGTGAAGGCTTTGAAGGTCGCTCTGGCCACGATTACACGATCACCCAAGTAGCGCTTAACCACAACACAGGATTTAGGCACGGCGAAGCTTGGTCTCTTGCGATGGCATGGTCTGGAAATAATATCCATCACGTCGAACGTTTGATTGATGGACATAAATCAATCGGAGCAGGCGAGTACTTACTCCCGGGTGAAGTAATTTTGAAGAAGGGCGAGAGCTACGCAGCCCCCCGTGCGATTGCTTCATTTAGTGACCGTGGCCTAGATGGTCTGACTAACAATCATTACTCATGGATTCGCTCACGCCCGAATCACATTACGAAGGTGCGCCCACGTCCGCTTACGTTGAATATGTGGGAGGCGGTCTACTTCAATCACAATGAAGAAGGCATCCGAAAGATGGTTGATAAGGCTGCTGAAATCGGTGTCGAGCGCGTGGTCTTAGATGACGGCTGGTTTGGTTCACGTCGCCATGACCGCGCAGGTCTGGGGGATTGGGTCGTTTCAAAGGATGCATGGCCTAATGGTCTTGATCCCATCATTAAGTACATTAACGATAAAGGCATTGAGTTCGGCTTATGGTTTGAGGGCGAGATGGTTAATCGCGACTCAGATCTATATCGCGCCCACCCTGATTGGATTCTGCAAGAGCCAGGACGTTTGCCGATTGAAGGACGTTGGCAGCAAGTGCTCGACCTGACAAAAGAGGGCGCCTATAACCATGTGCTCAGCCAAGTTGATGCTGTGTTGTCTGCCCACAATATTGCTTACATTAAATGGGATCACAATCGTCACCTGACAGATCCGATCTCTGATGGCCGCTCGGTTGTGCGCAAGCAGACCGAAGCTATCTATCGCATGTTTGATGAACTTAAAAAGCGCCACCCAGGACTTGAAATTGAATCATGTTCTTCTGGCGGAGGACGTATTGACCTTGGAATGATTGAACATGCAGATCGCTTCTGGACATCAGATCAGAACGATCCGCTAGAACGCCAGCAGATTCAGCGCTGGACAGGTTTGGTGATTCCACCAGAGTTCTTAGGTACACACGTTGGACCAACTGTGGGACACCAGATGCATCGCACGCACTCTGTCTCATTCCGCGCACTCAACGCTCTCTTCGGCCACGCTGGAATCGAGTGGAACATCTCTGAGGCAGATGCGCAAGAGACCGAAACCCTCAAGGCTTACGTCGCCTTCTATAAGAAGTACCGCGATTTATTGCACTCAGGAACAGTTGTTCGTAGCGATGAAATCGTTGGAAACGCTCAGCTCTATGGCACAGTCGCACTCGATAAGAAAGAGGCGATCTTTACTTATATGCAGCTGACTTCACTCAATAATTTCGGACCATTACTCACAACTTTTGATGGTCTTGATAAAGAAACTCTCTACAAAGTCACAGTTATTGAAGAGTTGAGCGCGCAAGAATTCATTCAAAAGCGCGATCCAGGTTGGTGGCCAACTCTGCAATTAACAGGAGATCAACTTGCTCATATCGGATTGCAACTTCCTGTCCTAAAACCTGAGTCGGGGCTTCTTTTCCATATCCAAGCTCTTTAGGAGTAGCATCAGTTAAGTCCCACTCAGTCAGCGTCGACTTAGGAGTTAATTGTGCTTGTCGGTATCCCAAAAGAAGTTAAAAATAACGAATTTAGAGTCTCAAATACACCGGCAGGAGTTCACGCTCTCGTCGATGCCGGCCATACAGTCTTCGTTGAAAAGAGCGCTGGCCTTGGATCAGCAATTACCGATGCTGAGTATGTAAAAGCAGGGGCAACGATTCTCGATACGGCCGATGAAGTATGGGCAAAGTCGGAGATGATCATTAAGGTAAAAGAGCCCATTGCTGAGGAATACCCTCGCATGCGCAAAGGCCAGATTCTCTTTACTTACCTTCACCTTGCAGCATCACGAGAATGCACCGAAGCGCTCGTGAAAGCTGGAGTTACAGCTATTGCCTACGAAACAGTTGAAGTAAATCGCGCACTTCCGCTACTTGCTCCGATGTCAGAGGTAGCAGGGCGTATGTCCATTCAAGTTGGAGCAGCAGCGCTGCAACGTCCCAATGGAGGACGTGGCATATTGCTCGGGGGAGTACCCGGAGTTGCACCAGGCAAGGTTGTAATCCTTGGTGGTGGAAGCGTCGGTGTGTCAGCTGCTGCAATGGCTGTTGGTCTACGCGCTGATGTCACTCTGCTCGATATCAACCTCAAGCGACTTGTAGAAATTGATGAGATGTTCCATGGTCAGGTAAAGACTGTTGCTTCATCGGCTTTCGCAATTGAGGAATATTGCATCCAGGCAGATCTTGTAATTGGTGGAGTGTTGATTCCAGGAGCAGCGGCTCCGAAGTTGGTAACGGACGCCATGGTGGCAAAGATGAAGCCTGGTTCAGTGCTTGTCGATGTTGCCATCGATCAGGGCGGATGCTTTGAAGGATCCCATGCCACAACGCATACAGATCCAACTTTTAAAGTTCATAACTCGCTCTATTACTGTGTGGCAAATATGCCAGGCGCAGTTCCTGCAACATCAACTGCAGCACTTTCTAATGCAACGCTTAAGTACTCACTCGCTCTTGCCAATAAGGGTTGGGAGCAAGCGATGTATGACGATTCAGGTCTTGCGGCCGGCCTCAATGTGCACGATGGAAAGATTGTCTACTCAGCTGTTGCCGCAGCACACGCTTAGGTAAATCCATGAAATTTAGTGGCGTTGCATCCCGCGACGACCCCAGAATTCCCACATGCCCATCACACTTAAGACCAAGGCGAAGCCGAAGAGTAGATCTTCGACGGGCGCAGAGCAGATACGAACTCCAATAATTGCATCGGGGTTGTACATCACAATATTGCGCGATGTCAGCCACCAATTAGTTAAAAGTTGGAAGGGCAAGATGATTGCATATGAAGTCCAGAAGGCAGCGCGAGTAAGCATGGAGTTCTTAAAGATAAAGAGGTCGACCATGACGGCAACGCTAAATGCGGCAATTGCGATATCAGAATAAATCATTCGCCGAACTCGCCTTTGCGCCAATGAGGTTTTACCGTCGTTACGCCCTCAATAGTTAAAATTGCAGCCAGGGGAACAACAATGAAGAAGAGATATTCCTCGAGTGGAATATTGAGTGGACCTACAATTCCCAGCATTTGTTCGCGGTCAAAGAACCAATGCCCCTTTGCGATTGCGTAGGCATCCCAGATAAGAAAGAGGGTGCTAATCGGCAAGATGCTGAGGGCGGCGCGTTTGAGTCTGCGCAGTACTCCGGTCTTAAGAAAGACCTCGAGCCAGCCAGAGCCGATGAGGGTGAAGATCAACATCCCCATGTACGACCACTGTCTCATGCCAGCATTTTTGCATAGAACCCGCAGATTATTGCTACTGTGGCGTTTATGGAGATGGCCACGTTACGAACTTTCTCCCGCGTGCGAACTTTCTCAAGTATCTGTGTGGCCGCCGCCATAGTTCTCTCTATTGCCTTCTCTTCATTCTTAGGAGCAGATTCACTTAATTGGCAGGTTGCCATGGCAACTCTTGCACTGGCAATTGGTATTCCGCATGGCGCACTCGATCACCTAGTCACTCTGCCTAAAGCAAAACCGTTCAAGATGGTTCTCTTCATTTTCATCTATGTTGCAATCGCGTTAGCTGCAATCTGGGCGTTTTTGCAGTGGAACGTATGGGGATTTATCGCTGTTGTACTTATGAGCGCAACTCACTTTGGAATCGGCGATAGCGCATTTATCAACGAGCTAGATCATCTGCAGGGTCGCACAGGTCCCCCCATTCCAATCTGGGCCTACGCAAGTGCGGGTGGAGCACTTCCTGTCTTGATTCCATTAGTAAATAGTCGCAGTACTGAAGCGCTGACCAAAATCAATCCTGATTTAGTGAATTGGCATCATGGTTTTACTGCCGAAATTCAGATTGCAGTAGCAATCGTTGCAACGCTTGCAATTCTGCTTCTTATCAAAGATAAGAGATGGCGAGACTTAATCGATATTGTGCTACTCGCACTCCTTGCATCGATTGCTCCGCCACTTGTTGCATTTGCGGTCTACTTTGGCTGCTGGCACGCCATGCGCCATACAGCTCGCCTGACTTCGCTACTTCCTGCATCCCAATCGGCCTACCTTGCCAGAAAACCGGCCAAGGCATTTATGAGCGCAGTCATTCCGGGGCTGCCTGCACTCGTTGGAACTCTCATCTTTGTCGCACTACTTGCCGGTTTCTCACAGAATAATCTGAGCAATAACTTTCTCTGGCTTACCTTGGTCACAGTCTGGGCTCTAACCGTTCCTCACATGATGGTCACAGCAAAGTTAGACCGCGCCGCGCTTAAGAATTAACTCTTCTTCAGTAGGCTCGCCCATATGTTTAGGAAGCTATTCGTAGCGCTCATTGTTCTTGCACAAGTAACACCAGCGCAGGCTGCACCGGTCTATATATTTCCAGTAGCTAATTGTGAAGTGAACTATGCGCGGGCTCATCATGATTACGCAGCAACCGATATCTTGGCTAAAGCTGGATGTAAATTTATTGCACCAATCGATGGCGTAGTCGATGAGGTCAATCGCACAGATATGTGGAGCGGCAAGACCAATCTCGGAATCGATCGCGGAGGCTTGTATGTCTCAATCATTGGCGTCGATGGAGTTCGCTATTACGGATCTCACCTGCGCTCTATTCCGGCCAGCATTCAACCTGGAGTAGATGTTAAGGCTGGCCAATTACTCGGAGCGATTGGATCAACGGGAAGTGCACGTGGAACGGCTCCGCACCTGCACTTTGGAATTTCCTGGCCGACACCTGCAGATACCTGGTGGGTAAGACGAGGCGAAGTTCTGCCATGGAAATATCTTGATGCGTGGAAGAGCGGAAAAGATTTATCACCGGTGAAAGCTGTTGCTGCGCTTAAGGCAAAAGTTGGCGAGATTCCACCGCTGCCTAAGAAGTAAGATCTAGAAAACTATAGGTAGAGATAAAAAAATAAGGCCCACCTGATTTCTCAGACGGGCCTTACTCGTAAGTTCAATTAAGCAGGATTCACTGCGTCTGCCTGAGGACCCTTAGGACCCTGGACAACCTCGAATGAAACTGACTGACCCTCTTCAAGGCTCTTGTAACCGTTTCCCTGAATTGCTGAGTAGTGAACGAATACATCTTGTCCGCCACCATCAACTGCAATGAAACCGAAACCCTTTTCAGAGTTGAACCACTTGACTGTACCTGTTGCCATATTTTTTACTATTCCTTCGATATGTGTAGGAGTTCGAGAATTCCTCGAGCTTCCAGTCTTCGTCTTGCGTTCAGCCATACCGAGTAAAGAAGTAAATCTAACAACGGGTACTGATAAAGCGTCCGACTAAGGAAAAGGGTACCTGCTACGCGCGCGTATGCCTATTCCCAGTAAAGTGAAAGCACGCTCAAATCAGTGCTCTAAGTGGCCAGATATTCACAAAGTCAGAGGAAAGGCGTATAAATAGAGTACTCACTAGCAGTTGGAAGTAATTTGTGGATCGGGGAAGGTCGCACAAAGAGCACCTGGCTAGGAGCACCACATGCACGACAAACACCTCAACGGTCTGGTTGTTATCCACTCCGCGCCATCTGCCCTGCGCCAACACATTGAGTGGGGTCTCAACTCACTCCTTGCAGCGCCTCATAATATTTTTTGGCGCGAACAACCACTAGCAGCCGGAACAGTGCGAACATCTCTCGAATTTCGCGCACCTGTCGGAACTGCGGCCAAGATTGCAACGGCGCTCAAGAGTTGGCATTACCTACGATTTGAAGTCAGCGAACTTGGCCTTCATGGTGGTGAGATATTCCGCGGCACTCCCGATCTTGGAATTCATCGAGCGACTATTGATTCCATAGGAACAATTGTGGTGAGCGAGGATGCGATTCGGAAGGCGCTCACTCACTTTGATGAATTAGAAATTCGTGAGAATCTGGAGAGGTCTCTAGGAAAAGAATGGGATGAAGAGCTTGAACCATTCCGCGGAGTCGATCTTCAGGAAGTTCAACGCCTACACGCCATTTAACTTTCCCAATAGAATCTACCCATGACAACTCAATCACCTATGACTTCTACAGAACGTCGCCGCTCAATTCTCTATATTACTATCGCAGTTATTTTGGCGATTGCACTCGGTGGTGGACTCGTAAAAGTGGGCGCAGGCTTTGCCGCACCTAACGCCAATGGAATTACTGTGACAGGTTCTGCCAAGACATCAGCTACTGCAGATAACGTTGTCTGGACCCTCAATGTTTCACTCACTCGTCCAACTGTCTCTGAAGCAGTTACCAAAGTCGGTAACGACGTGATTACGGTAAGCAAGTACCTCACCGCCGGCGGAATTCCAGCCGAGGCACTTACCCTGGGATCAGTTTCAACCTATGCCAATGAACAATATATAAATGGCAATAACACCGGCAAGATTCTTAATTACCGCGCTTCTCGCGATGTTGTAGTTCGCTCCAGTGATGTACAACTTGTATCCAAGTTATCTCAGGGAATCGGCGCCATCTTGCAGCAAGGTGTGACCGTCAATAATTATGGACCGCAGTACTACCTTTCAACCCTTCCCAAACTTCGCCCACAACTTCTTGAAGAAGCGATGAAAGATGCCAAGATCCGTGCTCAGGCAATCACCAAGGCAGTAGGCGGCAAGGTTGGCTCCGTGCAATCTGTTCGTTCTGGCGTATTCCAAGTAACGACCCCGGATTCAACGATGACGCAAGATACAGGCGCTTATGACACATCAAGTATTGAAAAGACCGTGACCTCAACAGTCTCAGTGACTTTCTCAGTTAAGTAGCTTTCATCAACTGCGAATCTGCTGAGAGTTTTATCAAAAGAAGCCTTTTAGTTACTTTGTGCTAACTGTGACACCTATTCTTTAAACATGAAGCGAGTACTTGCTAAGAAGTCAGGCGCACCAAGAGCGATTTGGATTCTTCTCCTTCTTGAATCTGCCTCCATCGTAGGGCTTTTCTCGGCTCATCGATTCCCTCACTTTATTCGGACTGTTGGAACAGATCTTCAAAGTTCGGTAGCGCTGACAACTGAGGCGGCTGCTGTAATCATTGCAGTTGCTCTCGCTCTGATTGCTCGAGGCATATCAGATAGAAGGCGTCGTGCGTGGCAGCTGGCCACAGCATTGCAATCGCTACTTCTCCTCATGGCGCTCTTCCATAATGCGCATAGATTCCTTTCTCATCGCCACACATCACATATTCTCTTTGGAAACTTTGGGTTGACCCACCTACTCTTCGAAATCTCAATCCTCCTTATTTTGATTACTTCTCGAAAGACTTTCGATACGGCAACTGATCCACACACGCGTAAGAGCGATCTCTACTATTTTCTGCAAGTATCAGCGCTCTCTTTTATTGTCGCAAATGTAATTGTCTATTTTGATCGCGATAGGTTTATCCAAAAGTTAACATGGCTCCAAATCATTGAGACAGCTTCAAAAGGGCTGATTGGCGTATCAGGACCAGTGGCTTTCTCTTTTGTGAAGGCCCAAGAACGCGCTGAAAATCTACTTCTTGGTTTAGGGCTACTGATTGCCGTTACCACCATCTTTAGGGCCCTTCGTCCGGTTGAACGCATCGCATATATGAACCTAGAAGAGAAGCAGGCTATAAGCGCACTGATTTCAAAATATCCATCTGAAGATTCGCTCGCATATTTTGCACTTCGTGATGATAAAGATGTGATCTGGGCCAAGAATGGCAAGGCGGCAATTACATATTCAGTTATTAACGGAACGATGATCGCTTCAGGGGATCCATTAGGTGACCCCGAATGCTGGCCAGCTGCAATCGAAGCTTTTATACAGGAAGCTGAAATTCACGCATGGATTCCTGCGGTCTTTGGATGCACGGAGAAGGCGGGAGATATCTGGCAACGTGAGACCGAATGCGATGCCCTTGAGATTGGTGATGAAGCGATTGTGATGGTTGAAGATTTCAATATCGACACCCCACAACAAAAAAGTGTTAGACAGATGGCGAATAAGGCACGTAAAGAAGGTTACGAAACTCAGATTAAGAAGGTCTCAGAACTTACAAATGCTGAACGCATAACTCTCGCGCAACTTGCACAAAAGTGGCGTCGAGGTGGTGATGAGCGCGGTTTCTCTATGGCTTTGGGGCGATTCTGCGATATTCAGGATCCCGATGCACTTGTTTCCTGGGCATCAGTCAATGGTGTCCAGAAAGGCCTTTTGCAATTTGTCCCTTGGGGCGAGGAAGGTCTATCTCTCGACCTCATGCGTCGGGCCAGCGATAGCGTCTCTGGAGTCAATGAATTACTTATCGCCTCAACAATTGAATATGCACGCATAAATGGAATTTCAAAGATCTCACTTAACTTTGCGACCTTTCGATCAATTTTTGAGAAGGGTGAACGGTTAGGCGCAGGGCCGATTACTCGCTTGAACCATAAAATTCTAATTCTCCTATCTCGCTTCGTACAGATGGAATCTCTCTACCGCTTCAATGCAAAGTTCCAACCAATCTGGGAGCCTCGCTACATACTCTTTCCAAATATTGGCCACCTCGGCCGAGTAGCGATTGCCATCTTGCGTGCTGAGTCATTCCTGCCAAATAAGCGGAAGAAGATCGAGATTCAGGAAGTCGCCTAATGGGTCTAACCGATGGATTAACACTCTTCATCTCCTCCCTCGCAACAGTGGGCCTGACGCTCTTCGCCGTCATTTACTGGAGAAAGATTTACCGGCGCTCCTTGATAAACATATGCCTGCGTTTACTTATCATTCTTCTCTGCCAGGCACTTGCGCTGGTGAGCATTGGGCTGGAAGTAAATCGAGCAAATGGATTCTATGAATCATGGAATGACCTCTTCGGCACATCATCTAATTACAGTCAGAGTTCAACAACTGCTGGTTCCAAAGCTCTTATTACAGGGAAAGAGTTGAGCAAAGCTGACAAACTTCCCCTGCAATCACGTTTGGTGCGCGATGTGATTACTGGTTCGCAGTCTCAGGTTTCCAATGTTGTCTACCTAGATCTACCGAAGAGCGTCGTGGACGATATCAACGCTAAAACCCCCCTGGATCCCAAGCGCTATCGAGTAATCGAATTTCTTTCTGGGTTTCCTTCTCAACCGCTTATGTGGGTCAAAGTGCTAAAAATCGATCACGATCTTGCTCTCTATAACCGGAAACATGTCGGCCGAGAGATTATTGGAATTTTTCCTCAGGTAAATCTTGCTGGACATTACGATTTAGAGTGCATGAATCTTCCGGGAACAAGACCGCCTGCTGAAATATGGCTCAGTACCGATATGCACTCTTACCTCGCCACTCGCTTAGGCATGCCTGACTCTCGATGGGGAATTATGGGCGTCTCTACGGGTGGATGGTGTGCTGCAATGTTGTCAGTGCGACATCCAGATCTTTACTCAGCTGCTGCATCGATTGCAGGATATTACAGACCGGCACTTCCATTAACAGATCCGATTGCGCTTCAAAATGAAATGGCTAAGAAGTATGACCTCGATAAAGCAGAGGCTCTGCTTAAACATCAGCAAAAGTTGTACATCACAGCAAGCCTTGGGGATGTCTACTCAATTCGCGAGACTAAGAAGTTCCTGGCGAAGAGACATCCTAATCTTGCAATTACTTATAAAGAGTTACCAAGTGGTGGACATAATGCACGAGTATGGATCTCGCTCATTCCGGGCGCTTTGGATTGGTTATAGCGGAATATTGCCGTGTGAACCACGCTGGTAATCTGTCTCTGCAAGAACCTTGGCGATAGCGCTACGAGTCCTATCCGGGTCGATCATCTCGTCGACTGCACCGATTTCAATCGCACGAGCAACGCCACCAGAGACTTTTTCATGTTCGGCAGCGAGTTCCAGTTCCATATTCTCACGCTGATTTTCAGGAAGATCTGCAAGTAAGCGGCGATGTAATACGCGCACCGCAGCAATGGAACCCATGACAGAGACTTCAGCCTGTGGCCAAGCAAAGATACGAGTTGCGCCGAGTGATTTGGAATTCATGGCTACAAAGGCCCCGCCGTATGCCTTACGGGTAATAACGCTCACGCGCGGAACAACGGCTTCAGCAAAGGCATGGAGCAACTTGGCACCGCGACGCACGGCACCTTCCCATTCTTGGCCGACGCCAGGAAGAAAGCCAGTGACATCTGCAATCACAATCAGCGGAATTCCAAAAGCATCGCAGGTGCGTACAAAGCGTGCGGCTTTTTCTGCCGCGGCAGAGTCGAGCACTCCACCAATTACTTGTGGGTTATTGGCAATAGCTCCCACTGTGCGACCGCCAAAGCGGCCGATGACAGTGGTCATATTCTCAGCCCACATATCAAGGAGTTCGATTTTCTCGGCATCATGATCGAGAATTGCGTTGACCAGAGGATGTACGTCATAGACGCGCTGCGTTGAATCTGGAACTAGGTGAGCAAGTGCGTAATCTTCAACCTGGGCAGACATTAGCCCTTGGTTTGCAAAGAGCGAGACGAGATCTTGAATTTCAGCAAAGGCAATCTCTTCAGTAGGCGCAATCACGTGAGCGACGCCTGAATTTTTACTATGCGCTTCAGGTCCTCCAAGTAAGGCCATATCAACGACATCACCTGTTACAGACTTCACGACATCAGGTCCGGTAACAAAGATGCGACCTTCAGGGGCGAGCACAACAACATCGGTGAGTGCTGGGCCGTAGGCACCGCCACCGGCAGTCGGTCCCAGTACTAACGACAACTGCGGGATACGGCCACTTGCTGTGACCATCGCTTGAAAGACTTCACCGAATGCGTTGAGGGATGCCACGCCATCGCTTAAGCGCGCACCACCTGAGTGCCAGATGCCGATGACAGGAACTTGTGCTCCCATCGCAGCGCGGTATGCCTGAACAATTACTTGTGATCCAGCAATACCGAGTGCGCCACCTTTAATAGTGGGGTCGGATGCAAATACAACGACCTTATTTCCTTTTACCAAACCACTTGCGGCAACCATTCCACAATCAGTGCGCGGCAGGAGAAGTTCGTAACTGCCGTTATCAACTAATTTGGCGATACGCGCTTCGGGATCGAGCACTTTTTCAGGTGTTGCCATAGGTCTAGGTTAGAGCGATTTAAATGCAAGTACTACGTTGTGGCCGCCA
The DNA here is from genome assembly GCA_040402355.1 of Candidatus Planktophila sp. Taxonomy (GTDB): domain Bacteria; phylum Actinomycetota; class Actinomycetes; order Nanopelagicales; family Nanopelagicaceae; genus Planktophila. The sequence continues at coordinate 13,520 of JBBAMT010000006.1, forward strand.
AAACCGAAAGAATCATTGAGCGCTGCAATATCTCCTGCTGGGAGTTGGCGGGGAGTATCACGAACAACATCAACGGTCACAGCTGGGTCTAAGTTTTCAATATTGATAGTTGGGGGAGCCAGGCGATCTTGCAGCGCCTTGACGATAAAGACAGATTCAATTGCGCCAGCGCCACCGAGTAAGTGGCCTGTCATCGACTTTGTTGCAGAAACTGCAACGTGGTCAGCATCAGCACCCAGCGCTTTGCGAAGAGCGTTGGCTTCTGCAACATCGCCCGCCGGAGTTGATGTGGCATGTGCGTTGAGGTGCACGATGTCCTTTGTTGAAAGTCCAGAATTCTCTAGTGCAAACTTAATTGCGCGCTGTACTCCGCTGCCTTCAGGGTCAGGCGCTGCGATGTGATATCCATCTGACGATAAACCTTGTCCGCCAATTTCGCAGTAAATCTTTGCACCGCGCGCTTTTGCATGCTCGTACTCTTCAAGAATGAGAATTCCGCCACCTTCACCAAGTACGAAGCCATCGCGATCGCGATCGTAGGGACGGGATGCACGCTCTGGTGCATCGTTACGAGTGGAAAGCGCCTTCATCGCGGCAAAGCCAGCCATAGGTAGCTGATGAATCGCAGCTTCAACTCCACCAGAGACGATGATGTCGGCGCGATTATTCTTAATCATTTCATAGGCGTATCCGATTGCTTCAGCGCCTGATGCACATGCACTGACGGGGGTATGTACGCCAGCTTGTGCTTGAAATTCCAACCCTACATTTGCCGCAGGTCCATTAGGCATCAACATCGGAACAGTGTGTGGGCTGACTCCGCGGGCGCCCTTCTCTTTGAGATTATCGAATTGATCGAGCAATGTAATGACTCCACCGATACCTGATGCAATTACGACGCCAAGGCGTTCTTTATCGATCGCATCCGGTGAGCCCGCATCTTTCCAAGCTTCACGGGATGCAACGAGGGCAAATTGTTCTGAGCGATCAAGGCGGCGCATCTCAACGCGCTCCATCTGATCAGCAGGTTCTGTCGCAACGCGCGCAGCGAAGTGCACAGGCAAGAGCTCACGCCAATCTTCAGTAAGAAGTCTGACTCCAGACTGACCGGCCAACAAGGCCTTCCAGGTTGAGTCAACATCTCCACCGAGAGGCGTTGTGGCTCCAAGGCCGGTAACGACTACGCGACGTTGTGACATACCGCTAGAAATTCCTAATTAATTCTTAACTTACGCAGCAGCGGTAACGATGAAGTTAACAGCGTCGCCGACAGTGGCGAGCTCAGTTACCTTCTCATCAGGAATCTTCACGCCAAAGCGTTCTTCACATGCAACAACAACTTCAACCATGCTGAGTGAGTCAACTTCGAGATCTTCAGTGAAGTTCTTATCGAGTTCGATTGATGCAGCTGGGATACCCGCTACTTCTTCAACGATCTCTTTGATTCCTGCAAGTACATCTGCTTGTGAAAGCGCCATTGTTTTTCCTTCTCTGTTGTAACCGGTACTTCATGTTGTGAGGTTGCAATTGTGTATGACAAGTGGGCTTACTTCCCAGTAATTGGGAGAGTAATCGAGGAGAACTTACGGTTTAGGCGGTAATTTGACAACTTGGCCCGCATAAACGAGACCTGCGCCATACCCGATGAGAAGAGCCAACTTTCCATGGAGTTCGGGGTGCTTATCAAGGAGAGCATCCATCGCAAGTGGAATTGAGGCAGCAGATGTATTTCCATTAGTGCGAATGTCATCAGCGATGATCACCGAGTCAGGCATCTTCATCTCTTTCGCCATCGTTTCAATAATGCGCACATTTGCTTGGTGCGGAATAAATGCATCAAGGTCGTTAACCGTGAGTCCTGCAGATTCAAGAGCGTTGAGAGCTGCCTTGCTCATAGAAAAGACCGCCCAACGAAATACTTTTTGGCCTTCTTGAGAAATGTTTGGCCACTTGCTTCCAGCCTTGGTTAATTGTGTTTCGGTATCGCGAACTTCAATCCATGATGGATTCATCAAGATTGCATCGCGGCTATCGGCATCTGAGCCCCACTCAACTGGGCCGATTCCGGCTTCCTGCGATGGGCCAATAACAACAGCGCCTGCACCGTCGGCGAAGATAAAGGCGGTTGCGCGGTCATCGGGATCTGTGAAATCTGAGATCTTCTCAGCCCCAATGACAAGAACGGTCTTAGAAGTTCCGGACTTTATAAAGTCATGCGCCATAGCAACGCCATAAGAGAAACCAGCACATGCTGCGTTGATGTCAAAGGCGGCCGCTTTGGGGTGTCCGAGGCGCTGCAAGATTGCAGTTGCGGCAGATGGTGCTTGGAAGGGAAAGGTAATAGTTGCAACGATAATGGTGTCGATATCCGTAATTGCTAACTTTGCTTTCGCCAGTGCATCTTCGGCAGCCCATGTGGCCATATCAAGAACAGTCTCTGTCTCATCAGCTACGCGCCGTGATTCAATGCCGGTGCGCTGCTGAATCCATTCATCACTTGATTCAATACGGTCAACAATTTCGGAGTTAGGAACTAGTCGCTTGGGGCGGTAAGAACCGACAGCCAGAATCTGGCTCTCACTCCCTACCTTTGATGCAATGCTCTTCACTACTTACCTCCGTGGTGTGCCATAAATGTACGCACTGCATCTAGATCTGTGGGGCTCTTGAGTGCAAAGCCTTCAATTGTTGGGGCGGCTCGCTTAATAAGACCGACAAGAGTTCCAGCTGGTGAGAGTTCGATGACCCCTGTTACACCTAACGATACAAGTGTGGCCATACATAAATCCCATCTCACTGGGTTGGAAATCTGAGTGACGATGCGGTTGAGAACTTCTGCGCCATCGGTGAGAACTGTGCCATCTTTATTAGAGAGCACTCCCACTGTTGGCATCAGAGTCGACATTGTGGAAGCAAGTGAACGCAGTGGCTCTACCGCCGCTTGCATATAAGAGGTGTGAAATGCGCCAGCTACAGCAAGTGGTCGAACCCGCGCTCCATCTAGTGCAAGTTGCGCAAGAGAGTCAAGATCACCGGCTGCAACAATCTGACCACCACCATTGTCATTAGCTGCGATAAGCCCTAAGCCACTGATTGCCCGAAGAACTACTTCTCTATCTCCACCGAGAACAGCAGCCATTCCAGATGGCGTGAGAGCTGCAGCCTTTGCCATCTCAACTCCACGAGTGCGCACTAACTTCATGGCATCAATTGGTGAGATAGCACCTGCAATAGCTGCTGCGGTGATTTCACCGACAGAGTGACCGGCAACGTATGAGAAGGTCCCGGTGAGATTCAGTGCCTGCGCACTGATGAGCCCTGCTGCGACGATAAGAGGTTGGGCATTCGCAGTATCTTTAATTTCATCCGCGTCCGCTGTCGTGCCAAGGCGTACTAGATCAAGGCCAATGGCTTCAGAGATTTCGTCAGCCAGAGTGCGAGCCTCAGGATTTTCGAGCCAGGCCTGCAGCATTCCGGGAGTTTGTGACCCTTGACCCGGAGCGATGATCGCAAGCATGACTTCAATATATGGGGTCACATGGACTGAGAGAGAATTTTGCGCTTCACAATTGGGCTACTGGTCAGTAACATGAGCGCTATGAAGATTGCCGTTTGCGTCAAGCAGGTCCCTGATTCATGGGCTGAGAAGAAGATGGTCAATGGAGTTCTCGATCGCGAGAGCGTTGATGCAGTTCTTAACGACCTTGATGAATATGCCGTTGAAGAAGCGCTGCGTATCGCAGAAGCACATGGCGGCAATGAAGAAGGTGCACCTAATACAGTCACTGTGATTTCTATGGGGCCAGATCGTGCAACTGAGGCAGTACGCAAGGCGCTCTCTATGGGCGTTAACGATGCCATCTTGGTAACTGATCCTGCGCTCGCCGGTTCTGATGCCTTGGCAACATCGAGCGTTCTTGCAAAGGTAATTGCTGATGGTGGATTCGACATCGTTATCTGTGGCACCGAATCAACTGATGCTCGCATGAGCGTTGTGCCGGCGATGATCAGCGCTCGCCTTGGTTGGGCGCAACTCACCTTTGCATCCAAGGTCACGGTCGATCCCGCAGGAAAAGTTTCGATTACTCGCGTAACAGAAGCTGGTGTTGATGAAATTTCTGCTGCGTTTCCTGTAGTTATCAGCGTCGTTGAAAAGATTAACGAACCGCGCTACCCATCCTTTAAAGGAATTATGGCAGCCAAGAAGAAGACAATCGAACAAAAAGATTTAGCAACCGTTGGAGTCTCTGTGCAGAGCGCGTGGTCACAAGTCAACGATGCAACTCCACGTCCAGCGCGCGCTGCTGGAGTCAAAGTCACCGATGAAGGTAACGGCGGAGAATCCCTCGTGAACTTCCTAACAGAGAAGAAGTTGATATGAGCAACGTATTAATCCTTGCTGATTTTTCCGGCGATAAGGCCACTAAGACAACGGCAGAACTTGCCACAGCAGCTAGCCGCATTGGTTCCGTCACGGCAGTAGTACTCGCAGGTACCGGTAAGGGCGCTGCCCTTGCTGCCACCGTAAATCAAGGCCCTATTTCACACGTTCTTGTTGTTGAATCCGATGAGTTTGCTAGCCACGGTGTTGCAGCAGCTGCTGATGCACTTGCCCAGATTGTGAAGGAGAAGTCACCAGCTGCTGTATTAATCGCATCCCATGCATTCGGTAAGGAAGTTGCCGCACGCGTTGCAGTTCTTACTGAATCTGGAATCATCACCGATGCTGTTGATGTTGCAGCAGATGGCACCGCAACGCAATCAGTCTTTGGTGGATCAACAACGGTCCACTCACAGGTTTCTCATGGCGTTCCAATCATCACCGTGCGCCCCAATAGCGTCGAGGCAGATGTCTCAGCATCTACTCCTGCCATCGAAAATGGTTCTGTCACAATCGGCGCCGACTCAAAGAAATCAACAATCTCTTCTTCCCAGCCACCAGTAAAGGGTGGACGCCCTGAACTCACCGAAGCAAATATCGTTGTCTCAGGCGGTCGCGGAACTGATGGAAACTTCACTGCAGTGGAAGCATTTGCAGATTCATTGGGCGCAGCAGTAGGCGCATCGCGCGCTGCAACGGATGCAGGTTGGTACCCACATTCACATCAGGTGGGTCAGACCGGAAAGTCTGTTAGCCCACAGCTCTATGTCGCCTGCGGAATTTCAGGTGCGATTCAACATCGCGCGGGAATGCAGACTTCAAAGACAATCATTGTGGTCAATAAAGATCCGGAAGCACCACTCTTCGATATCGCAGATTTCGGCGTTATCGGCGACCTCTTCAACGTGCTGCCAAAGGCGACAGAGGGCGTACTCGCTCACAATAGCTAGTAGGCCGGCACGAACTAGACTGGCCCCATGAGCGTCTACCTCGACCATGCGGCTACAACGCCGATGTTCGATGTCGCTATTGATGCGATGAATTCCTCGCTACGCAAGTTAGGTAACCCTTCCTCGCTCCATACCGAAGGACGTTCCACGCGCAAAGATGTCGAAGATGCGCGCGAGAAGATTGCAAAGGCCGCCCACTGTTTAGCAAGTGAAGTCATCTTCACCGGATCAGGTACCGAAGCTAATAACGCTGCCATCAAGGGCTTGTTCTGGCGCACGGATAAGAAAGTCATCGTTGTCTCGAGCATTGAACATCACGCTGTGTTAGATCCTGCGCACTGGTTGGTAGAACATGAAGGCGCAGAACTTATTGAAATTCCCGTCACAACTGGTGGTGTGATTGATCTTGAATTCTTGCAGAAGGTAGTAGCTGATCGTCGCAACGAAATTGCGCTCATTTCAGTGATGCATAGCAATAACGAGACCGGAGTCATTCAACCGATTGCCGATGTTGTCTCCATCGCAGGCGATATTCCCGTGCATTGCGATGCAGTACAGAGTTTTACCAAAGTCCCACTCTCCTTTAAAGAGCTAGGCCTCTTTGCCATGACTATCAGTGGGCATAAAGTCGGTGGTCCACTCGGTATTGGCGCACTCATTCTTCGTCGCGCTGTTGAAATTCCAGCGTTGTTGCATGGTGGGGGACAAGAGCGCGATATCCGTAGCGGAACGCTCAATGCTCCTTCTATTGTGGGGCTAGCTGCAGCAGTCGAATCCAATTTATTCGATGCTAAAAAAGTCGCTGCACTTCGTAATTCATTTGAAGTAGGCGTGATGGCTGCACGTCCTGATGCGGTCATCAATGGGCAGAGCGCAGAACGCCTTCCAGGTATTTCAAATATTACTTTTCCGGGCACACAGAGTGATTCACTCTTACTGCTCATGGATTCACAGAAAGTCTCCTGTTCAACAGGTGCTGCCTGTACAGCAGGTGTGCACCGCCCCAGCCATGTATTGATGGCGATGGGCCTTACTGATGTTGTCTCTCAATCATCTCTCCGCTTCTCATTTGGATCAACGAGCACAGAGACCGATGTTGCCTATGCGCTCTCGGTATTGCCTGATGTCATTACCCGAGGCCTGGCAGCTCATTCGGTGGGTCGCAAATGAAGATCATCGCAGCCATGAGCGGTGGCGTTGACTCAGCAGTTGCCGCAGCGCGCGCAGTTGAGGCAGGACATGAAGTCATTGGCGTGCATTTAGCGTTGTCATCGAATCCGCAGAAGTACCGCAGCGGTGCTCGCGGTTGTTGCACCATCGAAGATTCACACGATGCACGACGTGCCGCAGATGTCATCGGCATCCCTTTCTACATCTGGGATATGGCAGATGAATTTCATGAAGGCGTTGTTGAAAACTTTATGAGTGAATATGCAGCAGGGCGCACACCAAATCCATGCCTGCGTTGCAATGAGAAGATTAAATTTGCAGCTGTCCTAGATCGCGCAAAGGCGATGGGTTTTGATGGCGTCGTTACTGGCCACTATGCGCGTACTCGCGAAAGCGACATGGGGCGCACCTTGCATCGGGCAATTGATCCCCTTAAAGATCAATCTTATGTTCTTGCAGTTCTCAATCGCGAACAAATCAACGGTGCCATATTTCCACTAGGCGACACCGAGAAAGTTGATATCCGAATTGAGGCAGAGGCGCGCGGACTTGCCGTTGCGCAGAAGCCTGATAGCCATGACATCTGTTTTGTACCGTCGGGTGATAACGCAGGTTGGTTGCGTGATCGTATGGGAAGCGAAGTTGGCCCTATCGTGGATCAAGCTGGCAATAAGTTAGGTGAACATAAGGGCGCATACACATACACAATCGGACAGCGCAAAGGGTTAGGCCTCACCGTTCCCACTGCCGATGGTTCTCCGCGCTTTGTTCTCAAGATTGAACCAGTATCAAACACTGTTGTCGTAGGCGCGCGCGAAGATCTCGCAGTGACATCTATGCGTGGTGAGCGACCAATCTTCTGCGGCCCAGAAGTAGGAGCTGCGCCCCTTCGTGGCTTTGTGCAGGTTCGTGCACATGGCGCGGCGCTCGATTGCACCTACTACGTTGATAACGGCCAGTTAGTAGCTGAACTCGATGCACCGCTCTTAGGGCTCGCAACTGGTCAAGCAATGGTGATTTACGATGGCGACCGCGTCGTTGGGTCGGCCACAATCTGCGAGACGGCATGACAAACGCAGCACGTCATCGCGTCACCGAACTCACGCAAGAGATTCGTGATCACCAATTTAAATATTACGTTCTTGATGCTCCGAGCATCACCGATGCCGAATTCGACAAGCTTCTCAAAGAGTTACAGGCGCTAGAGGCAAAACACCCCGAACTTCTCGAACCAGATTCACCTTCACTCGGTGTGGGTGGGGGATTTGCGACAACCTTTGCGCAACACGATCACATCGAGAAGATGATGAGCCTCGACAACGTATTCGATAGCTATGAACTCGCGACCTGGTTTGATCGGGTAGAAAAGGATTCACCGAACCCTGAGTATCTCTGTGAACTGAAAGTCGATGGACTCGCCATCAATCTTCTCTACGAGAATGGTCAACTCACTCGTGCACTCACTCGTGGCAACGGCGTTACTGGCGAAGATGTCACTCTCAACGTCAAAACGCTTAAGGGGTTACCGCACACACTTACTGGCAAGAAAGTTCCTGCGCTGATTGAAGTGCGCGGTGAAGTCTTCTTACCTGTGGCAGCTTTTAACCAACTCAATGAAGAGTTAGAAGAAGCTGGCAAGCCGCTCTTTGCCAATCCCCGTAACTGCGCCGCAGGTTCTCTGCGCCAGAAAGATCCACGTATCACCGCATCTCGCGCACTCGATGTCGTTGTACATGGAGTTGGAGCCAGCGAAGGAATTACATTTTCATCCCAATCCGATGCCTATGCCCAGTTAAAAGCGTTAGGCCTGCCCACTTCGCAGCGATTTAAAGTCTGTACCACTCGCGCCGAAGTCCTTGATTTCATTGAGAATTACAACCTGCATCGCCACGATGTCGAGCACGAGATTGATGGAGTTGTCATCAAGGTTGATGCCATTGCCGAACAGAAGAAACTTGGCTTTACATCGCGCGCTCCTAAGTGGGCCATCGCCTATAAATATCCACCTGAAGAAGTCACGACCAAATTACTTGATATCAGAGTCAGCGTTGGTCGCACAGGACGCGTAACACCTTTTGCATTTATGGAGCCAGTCAAAGTTGCGGGTTCTACTGTCACCAATGCGACTCTGCATAATCAAGAAGAGATTGAACGCAAAGGCGTTCTGATTGGTGACATCGTCATCATCCGTAAGGCTGGCGATGTGATTCCTGAAGTATTAGGACCAGTTCTGGATAAGCGCACAGGAAAAGAGAAGGCATTTATTATGCCAACTCACTGTCCTGAATGCGGCGCCGAACTTCGCGCCATCACTGAAGGCGATGTCGATATCCGCTGTCCCAACTCCCGCAGCTGTCCGGCACAGCTACGCGAACGTATTTACTACATCGGCTCTCGCGCAGCTCTCGATATCGATGTACTGGGTTATGAAGCAGCAGTTGCCATGTTGGCCGACAAGATCATTACCGATGAGGCAGATATCTTCTCGCTCACTGAAAGCGCGCTCATGAAGTCAGCCTTCTTCACTAAGAAAGATGGAACGCAGGGTAAGAACCTCGAGAAATTACTCGAAGCGCTAGAAGAGGCGAAGAAGCGTCCTTTGTGGCGCACCATCGTCGCACTCTCTATTCGCCATGTGGGACCAACTGCAGCACAGGCACTTGCAACTCATTTCGGAAGTATGGAGGCAATCTCGCAGGCATCGGTTGCAGAACTTGCCGATATCGATGGAGTCGGAGATGTGATTGCCCAATCTGTCATCGAATGGTTCGAGATTGATTGGCATCAAAACATCATTAAGCAATGGAGCGCAACTGGCGTAGCTATGGTTAACGCAAAGGGTGCAGATCTTCCACAGACTTTGGCAGGACTAACTATCGTGGTTACCGGTGGACTCGTTGGTTTCACGCGCGATTCGATTGCAGAGAGCATCACATCTCACGGCGGTAAGCCATCATCTTCTGTATCAAAGAAGACAGATTATGTATTGGTCGGAACTGACCCGGGGTCAAAGCTGGCAAAGGCGCAAGAGTTAGGCGTCACAATCATCGATGAAGCGCGCTATTTAGAACTTCTCGCAGGTAAGTAGTAATCTTCACTCATGATCAATCTTGCATCTGAGGCAACTCGCGAACTTCCAGTCCCGCCTTATACATTCGGACTTATCGCCTTCGGCATCTTTGCATTCCTGCTGTATGTAGTTCTCCGCTTCGACAAGTAGTCCGCTTTGCGTATTGGGCTTTACGGCGGGACATTCGACCCCATTCACAACGGTCATATCCATGTTATTCAACAGCTGATCTCTCGCAATATTGTCGACCACTTACTTGTACTCCCTGCAGGCCAACCGCGTCTACGCGATAACGAGCCGCATGCAACAGGTGCGCAGCGTCGCGCGATGTGCCAGTTGGCAGTCAACGAACTTTCAGCTGAGACTAAGAAGTGTGTAGAGGTAAATCCCATCGAGATCTTGCGCGAAGGTCCTAGCTACACAATCGACACCGTTGAAGCTGTAGCCCAGAACTACGAAGGCGACACCATCGTTCTCATCGTCGGCACCGATGCCTACGAGAAGATTGATCAGTGGCATCGCGCTGATGAGCTGAAGAAGATGGTTGAGTTCGTTGTCATTGATCGCCCCGAATTTCCAGGAGAGCACAACACAGACGTTGGTGCGATTGCAGTCTCTGCAACCGATATCCGGGCACATAAATCTGATGCAGTACCGGCGGCAGTCGCCGCCTATATAAAGGAGCAGAATCTCTATGCCAGCAAGTAAAGCCTGCGTTGAACGCACCCAGATTGCAGCTCGCGCCGCAGTTGATAAATTCGGTACCGAACTCGTTGCCCTTGATCTCTCCGATCAAAGCGTGCTCAGTGAGGTCTTCCTTATTGTTACTGCAACTAACGCCAAGATGATTGGCAGTATCGCCGATGAGGTAGAAGAGAAACTACGCCTGGTTGGGGATAAGCCACTTCGCCGTGAAGGCACTGATGAGTGGGTATTGATTGATTACTCAGATCTCGTTGTTCATATCCAATCAACAGAACTCCGTCGTTACTACATGCTCGATCGCCTGTGGAATGACTGCCCTAAGATTGAACTTGAAATCGTTGCAGAAGAGGCGGCACGTGGGTAATCAGATCATCCTCTGGCGCCATGGCCAGACTGAATGGAATGTCGCTAATAAATTTCAGGGGCATACAGATATTCCCTTAAATGATGTTGGAATCTTTCAGGCTTCCCATGCAGCTCCCAAGATTGCTGCGATGAGCCCGACAATGATTATTGCTAGCGATTTAATACGCGCCCAGAGCACTGCCCACGAACTTGTAAAACTGACAGGACTTGAAGTCGTTACCGACCCACGATTGCGTGAGACAAATTGCGGAAATTGGGAAGGTTTGACTGGAGATGAAATTCGTAAAGTAGATCTCGATAATTTACGTGCCTGGTCGATGGGCGGAGATAACCCAGCAGGTGAAATCGGTGAGCGACGCAGCGAAGTTGCAGCTCGTGGCGTTGCGGCGATTACTGAGGCGCTCGATGGGAAAGATAATCAACGTTTGATCGTGGCAACCCATGGAGGTACATCTCGCACCATTATTGGCTCGATGCTCGATCTACCGATTCCTTACTGGTCTCGCGTTGGTGGATTATCAAATGCACAATGGTCGATTCTGGAAGAATCACCAAAAGGTTGGCTCTTGGTCGAACATAATGCGGGATCAATCCCAGAGCCTGTTTATGGTGAAGAATCGGGCGCAGTCATTCCCGACTCTGTGCGCTAAACTGCGCGCTCGAAGAAAAGTTTTACGCAGGCAATTTCATTCCTCGTGAGAACGACAATAGCCAATGGCTACGTGGCGTTCTTGAAGAGGGAATGGGGATATGGCGCAATTGGTAGCGCGCTTCCATGGCATGGAAGAGGTTAGGGGTTCGATTCCCCTTATCTCCACGTGAGTACAGAACGCGAACACGCGGCCTACGATTTTGCATACGTGCAAGAGAAGTGGCTGCCGATTTGGGACAAGCTCGAGCCATTTAAATCTGGCAGAGCAGACGATGTACGTCCCAAGAAGTATGTACTCGATATGTTTCCCTATCCATCAGGTGATCTTCATATGGGACATGCTGAGGCATATGCGCTCGGTGATGTAATTGCTCGGTACTGGATTCAAAAAGGTTTTAACGTCATGCACCCGATTGGTTGGGATGCATTTGGACTTCCAGCAGAGAACGCTGCAATCAAGCGCAATGAAGATCCGCGTATCTGGACCTACGAAAACATTGCAACGCAGAAAGCTTCAATGCGTCGCTACGCATGTTCCTTCGACTGGGATCGCGTCTTTAATACCTGCGACCCCGAGTACTACAAGTGGAATCAGTGGCTCTTTACCAAACTTCATGACCGTGGTTTGGCATACCGCAAAGATTCTGCAGTTAACTGGTGTCCAGGTTGCCAGACAGTATTGGCCAACGAACAAGTAGTAGCGGGTCTCTGCGAACGGTGCGATTCTGCTGTTACAAAGAAGAAGCTCAATCAGTGGTACTTCAAGATCACTGATTACGCAGATCGCTTGCTTGATGATATGTCAGAGCTTGAAGGCAAGTGGCCGGAAAAAGTATTGCTCATGCAGCGCAACTGGATCGGTCGCTCGCAAGGGGCCAACGTCAACTTCGTCATCGAAGGGCGCACTGAACCAGTAACGATTTACACAACACGTCCCGATACTTTGTACGGTGCAACATTTATGGTCGTAGCTGCTGACTCAGCACTCGCTGCAGAACTTGCCGCAGGCACACCAGTTGAAGCCGAATTTAAGTCATACCTAGAAAAGATTAAGGCTGCATCTGATATCGATCGCCTTGCAACAGATCGTCCGAAGTCAGGCGTTGATCTGGGGCGCTTTGCTATCAACCCAGTGAACGGCGAAAAATTACCAATCTGGGCATCTGATTACGTATTGGCTGATTACGGAACTGGCGCAATCATGGCTGTTCCTGCTCACGATCAGCGCGACCTCGACTTTGCCAAAGCGATGGGACTTGCGGTTCGCGTTGTTGTTGAAACTGGCGAAGAAGACCCGAGCGATACTGGTATTGCGACAACGGGTGATGGAAAACTTATTAACTCTGGTGCGCTTAATGGTCTCAATAAAGTCGATGCAATTGCTGCTATCAATAAGCAGCTTGAAGCAGATGGACTCGGAAAATCTGCACGTAACTATCGCTTGCGCGATTGGCTTGTCTCTCGCCAGCGTTATTGGGGTACACCTATTCCAATCGTTCACTGCGAAAAGTGTGGTGAGGTAGCCGTTCCCGACTCTGAACTTCCATTGCTCCTGCCTAACGCAAAAGGTCTCGACCTCAAGCCAAAGGGTCAGTCACCGCTTGCGGCAGCAACTGATTGGGTCAATACCAAGTGTCCTAAGTGTTCAGGCCTTGCGCTCCGCGATACCGACACCATGGATACATTCGTTGATTCTTCTTGGTACTACTTACGTTACCCATCTTCGACAAATGCAACCGAACCATTTAACCGCGCAGAGATTGATACCTGGTTGCCAGTTGATCAATATGTCGGTGGTGTAACCCACGCAATCTTGCACTTGTTGTATTCACGTTTCTTCACCAAGGTCTTGCATGACATGGATATGTTGTCATTCACCGAACCATTTACCCGCCTGCTCAACCAAGGAATGGTTGTCATGGATGGCTCTGCGATGTCGAAATCTCGCGGTAACTTAATCCGCCTCTCTGATGAGCTCGAAAATCATGGCGTCGATGCAATTCGCCTCTCGATGGTCTTCTCAGGACCACCTGAAGATGACGTTGATTGGTCAGATGTTTCACCTTCAGGTTCCGTTAAATTCTTAAGCCGCGCCTGGCGCTTATCAGGAGATGTCACATCGGCCCCTGGTGCAGATTTCAGCAAGGGCGAACTATCTCTACGTAAGGCAACCCATAAGGCGCTGCACGATGCATCCTTTGCCGTCGAATCTTTCCGTTTCAATGTTGCTATTGCCCGCGTGATGGAACTCGTTAACGCCACACGTAAGGCGATTGATTCAGGGTGTGGCGCTGCAGATCCTGCCGTTCGCGAAGCAGTGGAAGCAACAGCCATCATGTTGTCACTTGTTGCGCCATTTACCGCTGAAGAGATGTGGGAGCGCCTCGGCCATAAGCCTGCAATCGCACTCGCTGGATGGCCTGCAGTAGATCCGGCCCTGCTTGTCGATGACGAAGTTGAAGCAGTTATTCAGATCAACGGCAAAATTGTTGGCCGTATCAATGTTTCACCATCTATTTCAGAGGCTGATTTCGAAGCAGCAGCCCTGGCTCTTCCTTCGATTGTTGCGGAATTAAACGGAGCAACACCTAAGAAGGTTATTGCTCGAGCCCCAAAGCTCGTCAATATCGTTCTGTAATTAGCAGTTCGAATCTAGAAATTCATTCATGACGCGCTGGTATTTTGCTGCTTCCTCAACGTAGGACAGATGGCTAGATTCTTCGAAGAGTTCCCAGCGAGATCCTTTAATTCCAGATAGATAAGCACTCGCTGTTGTGGCCATGCACTCATCATATTTTCCGGACATGATCAAAGTCGGGGCGATGATGCGATCGAGCCGATCTGTGACGACGTGTCCGGCAAGTGTGCCGTTACACATTAGCTCTGAAGGTCCCCACATCGCGTTGTACACATTTTGATCTGCAAGGGCTTCATCGAAAACCTCTATAACTTCCTGAGGCATAGGTACCCGAATTACGTGCTTGTCATAGAACTTGAAGGCTGCAGCCATGTACTCATCTGTCGTGGTCGTTCCGGCCTCTTCGTTCTTGATAATCACAGATGAAACCTCTTCGGGCATTCCAGCGAGGAGTTGCTTCACTCCAGCAACCCAGGTATCTGAATCGCCAAGAGGGCTTGAAAGAATGAGCGCCTTCAACCCTTTCGGCTGCGTAATTGCAATTTCAGCCGCCAGTAACCCACCCCATGAGTGGCCGTTAATCGCAAAGTTATCTGCGATACCTAAATGGTCGATGAGTTCATAGAACTCTTTCACGAAGATATCGACCTGCCAGAAATCTGAGGGCTTCTCTTTGAGGCCAGATGATTTACCGCAGCCAATTTGGTCGTAGATAACAGCCGAGCGGTCAGATTTCTGAGCATAGTGAGCAATTGTCATACTGCTCTTACCAAGAAAGCCGGGACCTCCGTGCAGAGTTACGAGGGGGGTCTTCCCTGATTTAAGGTCGCCGATAATTGAGTAGGCAGTCTCGCCAAGTTCCCATTTCAAAGTCCCTGAAGTCATCGCGCGAAAGTATCACCAAGATATACACAGGGGAGGCGTTTTACGGATAGACATGATGCTCCATCCAGCACCATCCGCGGATGGAAAATAGGTATCTAGAACAAGTAAGTAATTGGTGGGGCGAACTCCACTACTCATCGCTACAGAAACGCGGGCTCGCAATTATTGCGGGCCTTGTCGTTGCTATCACTGCGCTCTTTGTGATGCGCGGTTCCTCGCAGGAAGTAGTTGCAGCTCCTGCGCCCCTTGAAGTGGAAAGTATCTCGATGCAGACCTTGATGGTCGATGTTGCTGGCGCTGTCGTGAACCCAGGCGTGTATTCACTTCCCCTGAATGCACGAGTCGTTGAAGCCATCAAAGCAGCAGGTGGTCTGAAGAAGGGCGCTGACACATCGGATATCAATCAGGCACGCATCCTAAAAGATGGCGAACAAATCTATGTCTATCCGGCTTCGAGTAGCGGCGGGGGAGTATCGCGACCTGCAATTCGCAAGAACGGTCCCATCTTGATTAACCGGGCAACAGTCAAAGATTTTGAATCCCTCGATGGAATCGGGCCAGTACTGGCCAATCGCATCGTTTCCTATCGCAAGACCAACGGGCCATTTAGCGCAATTGAAGATCTCTTGAAGGTTCCAGGTATCGGGCAGAGCAAATTCGCACAGTTCAAAGAGAAGCTGCGCGTGTAATCGATAGCCGCGCCCTCGCGCTGGGGGCGGCGGTCTGGATTGGCGCACTCGTACAAGGATGGAGCGCACCGTGGGCAATCTCTGCGGTGGCGCTCCTTCTTGCGCTCATCGCGCGTCAGAAGAAGCGTTTTCTCGTACTCGTAATCGCCGTACTCGTCGGTGCATCTGTCATGTCAATACGCATCAGCGCGCTGCAATCGAGCGCTATTTATCACTATCGAAATACCTCAACGGATGTGGTTGTACAGGTAACGACTGATCCAACAAAAGTTGCACCAAGAATTATGGGAACGGCCTTCGCCCCCACATCATTTAGCTTTATCGGACAAGCTCTTGAGGTCAATAAAGAATTCACACTCCGGATACCGGTGCGAGTTATTGCAGCTACGCGGAGCGTTGATGGATTGTTGCCGGGGCAGAAGATTCGAATAAGTGCAAAGGTATTAGAGAGTAAAGAGAAGCGAGTCGCAGCGCTTCTTATCGTAAGCCAAAAAGTTGAAGTACTCACTCCGGCATCGCATTGGGCCAACTCTCTTGCCCGAATTCGATTGGGCTTGCGCGAGGCAACTGGTGCAGGAGACGCGGGAGCCCTCATTCCCGGAATGGTCATTGGTGATGTCAGCAAACAGAGCGCTGATTTTAAGAACGAGATGCGCAGGTCTGGACTTACCCACCTAGTTGCAGTCAGTGGCGCAAACTTTGCCATCGTTTCTAGCTTTGTCTTATGGGGGATGCAATTCTTCTTTCGCAGATTGAATTACCGCCTCGTGGCAACGGCGATATCACTGACTGCATTTATCGCACTAGTTCGTCCATCTCCCTCAGTTCTGCGCGCCGCTGCAATGGCTGCGGTCTTGCTCGTGGCTCATGGCATGCGCCAAGGGAGAGATTCACTTCCGGCACTTGGCTTTGCTATCGGTGCAGTTGTTATCGCCGATCCATTTCAAGCACGCGATCCAGGTTTTGCCCTCTCGGTTCTTGCAACTGCTGGGCTCTTACTTCTAGCACCGAAGATAAAGCCGAAGATATTGGCGCCACCGATTGCTGCGATGATCTTCTGCGCACCTGTCATTGTGGCAATCTCGGGATACATCAGCCCAATAAGTGTTCTCGCAAACCTGCTTGCCGCACCTGCTGTCATGCCCATCACCATTGTTGGCTTTATTGCAGCTCTAATCTCACCGATTGCATCCCCTATTTCACATCTGCTGATCTTCTGTATAAAGCCGCTGGCAGCATGGATCGCCTGGGTTGCGCAGTGGAGCGCGCAATTTCCAGTCTTCACCCTCAAGACGGGACTCTATGGATTTATTGCAGCAGCGCTCATAGTTATCTGCATCTATTTTGGTCGGACAAAGTTTGCGATTGGCCTTTTGATTTTCATTATCACCTTCTCATGGGTGCAGAGATTTCCAGCAGGAGATTGGCAGGTTGCCAACTGCGATATTGGGCAAGGCGATGCGATGGTGATTAATCTAAAAAACCACCGGGGCATCGTGATAGATGTTGGTCCTGACCCACAGTTGATGGATAGATGTTTACATCAGCTAGGAATCACAGAGATTCCACTTCTCATCCTTACCCATGTGCATGCCGATCACGTGGGAGGACTTCAGGGTGTGAAGAAGAATAGAAAGATAGGTACGACTTGGTTTGGCAATATCAACGCAGGTGCCAAGGCGCATATAGATGGCATCACTATTGAAGTGATCTGGCCTGGGCAAGGTGACTTCGATGGCAACCCCAACAACTCCAGTATTGCTGCCATCTTTAGAACTGCTGATTTCACACTTTTTGCATCAGGTGATATCGAACCTCCTGTGCAGGCACAGTTGATATCGCGCATCGGAAAAGTGGACATCTATAAAGTTGCACATCATGGTTCGCGCTATCAAGACCTTGATTTAATGCGCGAACTTTCGCCTCAGGTTGCTGTTATCAGCGTGGGTGCCACAAATAGTTATGGCCATCCAGCGGCAAGCACCATCTCAGCCTTGACCCAGTTACACGCTAAGGTATTGCGTACAGATATCGATGGCGCTGTTGCTATCCGGGCGGAGCGCCACCGGTTATCTGTACAGCGCAGCAAACGTTGGTTCCGTTTATTCTTCTGGAGTTAGTAAGGAGCACGCAGTGAACGCTTTCTACCTGCTGCTTGGCCCCGAAGGTGCACTCGCAGATCGCGCTCTTGCCAGGCTGCAGGCACAGCTCAAGGATGAAAAGGCTGAATCCACCACCATCGATGCATCCGATGCACAGGTGGGAGATATCGCCGATGCCCTTGCGCCTTCACTCTTCTCCGAACGGCGCGCGCTTATCATTAAAGATTTGCAAGATCTTCCTGAAGATTCTAGAGCTGAAGTAACTCGCTATCTCGACCAACCAGATCCCACCATGACTGTTGTATTTGTCCATAAAGGTGGCGTCAAAGGTAAAGCCTTGCTCGATGCAATCAAGAAGATTAAACCTGAAATCGTGCCCTGTGATGGCATCAAGAAAGATTCTGAGAAAGAAGATTTCGTCAAAGGTTTATTTCAAGATGCAGGTCGTAAGGCAACACCGGGCGCCATCAAAGCAATGGTCGGCGCTCTCGGCACCGATCTTCGCGAATTGCAATCTGCGGTCTCACAACTTGCTCTCGATGCACCAGCAGGTGCCATCGATGAGGCGATGGTTGATAAATTTCAGCAAGGACGGATTGAGACAACGGGCTTCGATGTTGCCGATGCAACCATCGATGGTAATCTACCTGTCGCACTTATAACTCTGCGCAGCGCACTAGAAACTGGTACAGATCCCGTCATGGTCACATCTGCAATTGCATCATCACTGCGTTCTCTTGCGAAAGTTTCTGGCACCAATCGCGGTACAAAATCATTTGAATTAGCGGGACAACTCGGAATGGCGCCATGGCAGATTGATAAAGCGCGACGCCAGCTGCAATCTTGGACACCTCGCGGAATTGCATCAGCAGTGGAGGCGATCGCCAAGGCCGATGCCGATGTGAAGGGGGCCTCATCTGACCCCATCTACGCCCTCGAAAAGGCCCTTCAGACCATCGCCGCCGCCCGCGCCCAGCGATAATTTGGCGCTAAATCGGCGATTTTGGGCTGACCCCCTTGCGCTGATAACCTACGCGTCTGCACAAATCATCAGGTTTGGCTTAACACTCACACAACGGAGCTATACACGTGGCAAATATCAAGTCGCAGATCAAGCGTATTAAGACAAACGAGAAGGCATACCTTCGCAACAAGTCTGTCTCATCATCAATCAAGACTGCTGTTCGCAAATTCCGCGAAGCTGTCGTAAAGGGTGACGCTGCTGCAACCACAACAGAACTCCGAGCAGCATCAAAGGCTCTCGATGTTGCAGTTGCAAAGGGCGTTATCCATAAGAACGCTGCTGCAAATAAGAAATCTTCAATGGCTAAGGCTGCTGCAAAAGCCGGCGTTCGTTAATTCATCGCCCACCTTTTAAAGATAACCCCAAGGTAACGGTCGCTTAAGTGCCTGCAATATCCACTGCTAAGGCGCCCCAACCGGCATCTACCAATCCGGCGCAGATCCGTAACTTCTGCATCATCGCCCATATCGATCACGGCAAATCAACTCTCGCCGATCGCATGCTCCAAATTACTGAGGTAGTAGAAGCACGCAATATGCGCGCGCAATATCTCGACCGTATGGATATCGAACGCGAACGCGGCATCACCATTAAATCTCAGGCAGTTCGTCTGCCGTGGCGCAGTGGCCTAGATGGCCAGGAATACATCCTCAACATGATCGATACACCTGGTCACGTCGACTTTACCTACGAAGTATCTCGCTCACTTGCAGCTTGTGAAGGCGCTGTCTTGCTTGTCGATTGCGCACAAGGAATCGAAGCCCAAACTCTGGCCAACCTTTATCTTGCGATGGAGAACAACCTCACCATCATTCCTGTCCTTAACAAGATCGATCTTCCCAACGCACAGCCAGAAAAATTTGCGGCAGAACTTGCCGGGCTCATTGGCTGCAAAGTCAAAGATGTCTTGCGCGTTTCAGGAAAGACTGGCGATGGAGTAGCTGACCTTCTTGATCAGATCATCACGCAGATTCCAGCACCTACCGGAGATGCCGATGCACCAGCACGCGCTCTGATCTTTGACTCTGTCTATGACTCTTATCGCGGTGTAGTTACCTACGTGCGCGTCATCGATGGTCATATCAATCCACGCGAACAGATTCAGATGTTCTCAACAGGTGTAAAGCATGAAGCTCTCGAAGTCGGCGTCATTAGCCCTGAACCGCTGCCATCAAAGGGTCTGGGTGTCGGCGAAGTGGGATACCTCATTACTGGTGTGAAAGATGTTCGCCAATCACGTGTGGGCGACACCATCACCAACTTTGCACGTCCAACAAAGCAACCACTGGGTGGATATAAAGATCCCAAGCCGATGGTCTTCTCTGGTTTATTCCCACTCGATGGCGCAGATTTTCCTGTGCTGCGCGATGCATTAGAGAAGTTACAGCTCAATGATGCTGCCCTTGTCTATGAACCAGAGAGCTCAGCCGCTCTCGGCTTTGGTTTCCGCTGTGGCTTTCTTGGTCTTCTTCACATGGAGATCGTGCGCGAACGCTTAGAACGTGAAGCAAAGCTCAACTTGATTTCAACTGCCCCTAACGTGGTCTATCGCGTCACCATGGAAGATGGAAAAGAAGTTGTTGTTACCAACCCATCTGAATTTCCTGATGGCAAAATCAATAGCGTGAAAGAGCCAATTGTGAAGTCAACGATTCTTGCTCCATCTGAATTCATTGGAGTAATCATGGAGCTCTGCCAAGATCGCCGCGGCATCATGTTGGGTATGGATTACATCTCAGAAGATCGCGTTGAAATTCGCTACACACTTCCACTTGCCGAAATCGTCTTCGACTTCTTTGATCAACTGAAAAGCCGCACACGTGGATATGCCTCTCTTGATTATGAAGAGATTGGCGATGAAGAAGGCAATTTGGTTAAGGTCGATATTCTCTTACAAGGCGAAGCAGTTGACGCCTTTAGCGCCGTCGTTCACCGCGATAAGGCTTACTCATATGGCGTGATGATGACCGGCAAGCTACGCGAACTTATTCCGCGTCAGCAATTTGAAGTCCCTATCCAGGCAGCCATCGGCTCACGCATCATTGCGCGCGAATCCATCCGCGCCATCCGTAAAGATGTTCTTGCTAAGTGTTACGGCGGAGATATTTCTCGTAAGCGCAAACTTCTCGAGAAGCAGAAGGAAGGTAAGAAGCGCATGAAGATGGTGGGACGCGTTGAAGTTCCCCAAGAAGCCTTCGTTGCCGCCCTTGCTACCGATGCTGATATCGAGAAGATTAAAGCAGCGCGCAAGCTCGAATCGTAAAGATCATGCTCTCGTTCTACGTTCATATTCCTTACTGCATCCGCCGCTGCGGTTACTGCGACTTCAACACTTACACGCCCTCTGAACTCCAAGATGGGGCAACTCTTGAGATCGTTTCGGGAGATTACATCGATGCAGTGCTCAAAGAGTTAGAGGCTGCGCCTACCGACATAGTTCCCACCATCTTCTTTGGTGGCGGAACTCCATCGCTCTTGCCACCTAAAGATTTAGGTCGAGTGATCACCGCCATTAAGGCGCGCAATGGCGTTACCGACGATTGCGAAATAACCCTCGAGGCCAATCCTGATTCTGTCACCCAAGAGAAGCTCAACGAACTCTTCGCAGTTGGTTTCAACCGCATCTCCTTCGGAATGCAATCATCCAACCCCGATGTACTTAAAGTCTTAGATCGCACACATAAACCAGAAAATGTTCGCAAAGCCGTCGATATGGCGCGCATGGCAGGATTCCAATCTGTCAGCGTAGATCTGATTTACGGCGCACCAGGTGAATCCTTAAGTGATTGGGCCGCCACTGTGAAAGAAGCGCTCTCACTCAATATCGATCACATAAGCGCCTATGCACTTATCGTTGAAGAAGGCACAAAACTTGCTGCTCAAATTAAGCGCGGTGAATACACCATGCCTGATGATGATTTGATGGCAGATATGTATCTGCTCATCGACCAGCAATGTCTGCAAAAGGGCTTGCGCTGGTATGAACTCTCTAATTGGTCAAAGCCCGGACATCAATGCCGCCACAACATTGCATATTGGAAATCTAATAATTGGTGGGGACTTGGCCCAGGTGCTCACTCACATATCGATCAGAAACGTTTCTGGAATGTAAAACATCCCAACGCATATAAGGAGAAGGTATTTGCAGGTCTTTCTCCTATTAAAGACTCTGAAGTCTTGACTTCTGAAGAGCGAAAGTCTGAATACATCATGTTGGCCATTCGTATGCCAGAAGGTGTGAAGAAGGCCGCTCTGACTGTGGCGCAGTATGAACGCTCAATGGAGTACATCAAGAGCGGCCATGTAATTGAGAGAGATAGCTCGCTCTCTCTGACTCCCAAAGGTCGCCTGATTGCAGACCGCCTCACCCATGAAATGCTTCGCTAAGGCGCGCAGGATAAGATTGCCAAACTATGACCACTGATCGCCGCCTCGCGATTCTGCGAGCAATCGTCGACGAGTATGTTGAAACTCAGGTTCCCGTTGGTTCCAAGGCGATTGCTGATAAGCGCGCACTTGGCATTAGCCCGGCAACTATTCGCAACGAGATGGCAGTTCTAGAAGAAGAAGGCTTTATCACTCAGCCCCACACATCAGCTGGGCGAATTCCCACCGATCGTGGATACCGTCTCTTCGTCGACAAACTTTCTACAGTGAAGCCACTTTCCACTGCCGAACGTCGGGCGATTGAGACTTTCCTAGAAGGCGCCCACGATCTCGATGATGTCGTCAAGCGCTCTGCCAAGTTACTGGCAGATATCACCAAGCAAGTCGCTGTTGTGAAGTATCCCAATATTGGCGATTCTGTCGGGCGAGAGAAGATGGCTATCTCTGGAACCGGAAACCTGGCGCGCTCTGGTGAAGATCTCGGACCGACGCTGTCGCCGATTCTGGAAGCGCTCGAAGAGCAAGTGGTCTTGCTCCGCCTCTTAAGTGATGCCCAACCTACAGTGCACGTGACTATCGGCAGCGAACAGTTCGAGACTCATCTGCAGACGACATCACTTGTCACCGTGGGATATGGCGCAGATACCTCACTTGGATCTTTAGGAGTTCTTGGCCCCACCCGTATGGATTACGCAGGATCAATGTCGGCCGTATCGGCAGTTGCTCGCTACATCGGTCGCTACATTGCAGAGAGCGCCAAGTAATGGCTGACTTTTACGGACTCCTAGGCCTTGATCGCGGCGCATCGCAAGATGAGATTAAGAAGGCATATCGCAAGATTGCCCGCGAGCTGCACCCTGATGTAAATCCAGATCCAGAGGTACAGAATAAATTTAAAGAAGTTACGGCAGCCTATGACACTCTCTCTGATCCGCAGAAGCGTCAGCAATATGACATGGGTGGACAAGGCGGCTTTGGCGGTGGGTTTGGTGGCGGTGGTGGATTTAGTGACATCATGGATGCATTCTTTGGTGGCGGCGGAAATCGCGGACCTCGTCCACGAATGCGCCAAGGACAAGATGCACTTATTCGCATTGAAGTAGATCTCAACGAAGCATGCTTTGGAACAGAACGCGATATCACTCTGGAATCTGCAGTGATCTGCGAAAAGTGTGAAGGACAAGGGACTGCCAATAACAGCGCTCCTTCAATGTGCCCTGTCTGCAAGGGACGCGGTGAAACGCAATTTGTTCAGAAATCTTTCCTTGGTCAAGTGATGACATCTCGACCATGTAATAACTGTTCTGGTTACGGCAGCGTCATTACCGATCCATGCCGTGAGTGTGGTGGTGATGGCCGCGTACGTGCGCGCCAGACAATCAATATTAAAGTTCCCGCAGGTGTAGAAACTGGCAACCGTATTCAGATGTCAGGCCGCGGTGAAGTTGGCCAAGGTGGGGGACCAGCAGGAGATCTCTACGTCGAAATCGTTGAAGAAGAACATGAATTCTTACTCCGCGATGGTGACAACCTCCATATTGCAGTCGAAGTCTCATTCGCTGCAGCATCCCTTGGCACCACCGTCAGCGTCGAAACTTTCGATGGCCCAGTCAAGGTCGATATCAAAGCGGGTACGCAGAGCGGCACCACAATTCCTGTCAAGGGCAAAGGTATGACCCGACTTCGCACAACGCTCCGTGGCGATCTGATTGTGCATATCGATGTTGCAACACCTCACAAGCTCAGCCGCGAGCAAGAGAAGTTGCTCAAGGAATTTGCATCATCGCGTGGTGAGAAAGAGGGCGATGTAAAGATCAAGGGCCATAAAGAAGGACTCTTCTCTAAATTTAGAGATGCATTCGGTCGCTAATGCTTACCCTCTTCTTCGTTGATGACCTGCCCACAACAGCCGGTGCTACATACGAGTTTGCCAATGAAGATGCGCTCCACGCCATTCGTGTACTGCGTATTAAAAGTGGAGAGTTCTTCAACCTCTCTGATGGAAAAGGCTCCTGGTCTCATGTGGAGGCCAAAGATGTTCATAAAAAACATATCACGGTAGAAGTCTTAAGTAGCGGAGTACAAGAACCACTCGATACCCACTTCACCGTGATTCAGGCGGTCCCGAAAGGCGATCGCATCAAAGAGAGCGTTGAACTCTCTACCGAAGGTGGGGTAGACCGTATTGTGATGTGGAAGGCATCGCGCAGTATCGGAAAGTCTGATGAGAAGATTGAAAAGCTACAGACCACTGCGCGTGAAGCCAGTAAGCAATCACGCCGTTTTCGAATTCCTGAAATTCTTGGCGTTGCCACCACCAGCGCAGTTGTAGATCAGATTGCGCAAGCCGATTTAGCAATTGTCCTTCATGAGTCGGCAACGCTGAAGCTTTCTCAAATAGTCACGCCTGGCTGCAAACGAGTCGCAATCATCATTGGTCCTGAAGGCGGCCTCACAGATGAAGAGATTGAAACCTTTGCAGCAGCCGGAGCCAAGGTTGCGCTGATGGGAAGACCGATTTTGCGCTCAGCACATGCCGGCCTTGCCGCACTTTCTGCAGTCAACACCGCCCTTTCGGTGTGGTGAATTCACCCCAATAACGATAGATTTTCAGCCATATGGAGCGCCTCTTAATCACCGTCCCACCTGCAATTCCGATGGTTGCACTCGTCGGGGCTAACGATGCGAATATGTTGGCGATCGAGGCGGCATTTCCTTCCGTCAACGCCACTGTGCGCGGCAATGAAATTACTCTGCGCGGACCACATATCGATTGCCTCGCGATGGAGAAACTCATCACCGAGATGATGGTGGTGATCCGCTCTGGTCAGACTCTCAACGTTGATGCAGTCACTCGCAGCATTGCGATGTTGGAAGCAGAACCAGTTCAGAGCCCCAGCGAAGTTCTCTCACTCAATATTGTTTCCAATCGCGGCCGCACCATCCGCCCCAAGACTGCCAACCAGAAGCTCTATGTCGACGCCATTGAAGAGAACACCATCACCTTCGGTATCGGCCCTGCTGGTACCGGAAAGACATATCTTGCAATGGCCAAGGCAGTTGCCGCTCTGCAGGCGAAGAAGGTAAATCGCATCATCTTGTCTCGCCCGGCAGTTGAAGCAGGCGAAAAGTTAGGTTTCTTGCCCGGAACGCTGAATGAGAAGATTGACCCATACCTGCGTCCACTCTTCGATGCGCTGCACGACATGATCGACCCTGAGGCTATCCCACGTCTGATGCAGAACGGCGTCATCGAAGTTGCACCTCTTGCCTTTATGCGCGGTCGCACACTCAATGATGCTTTTATCGTTCTCGATGAAGCACAGAACACAACACCTGAGCAGATGAAGATGTTCCTCACTCGCCTGGGATTTGGTTCGAAGATGGTTATTACTGGCGATATCACTCAAAACGATCTCCCTAATGGACAACGTTCAGGGCTCGCCATTATTCGTGACATCCTCAATGACATTGATGACATCTCCTTTATGGAACTCACCGCAGATGATGTGGTGCGCCATCGCCTTATTGGTGACATCGTCAAGGCGTACGATCAATACGATGCGACCAAATCGGTACCGCGTCCTATTCGCAACGCATAAAAAACCATGACCATTGAATTAGTAAATCGCTCTGGCGCGCTCGTGCCCGAAACACAGATGCATACACTTCTTGATTTCGGAATCGATTATATGGAACTCAACCCAGAGTGCGTCATCTCCTTAACTTTTGTCGATGTACAAGAGATGGAACAGCTCCATATCAAGTGGATGGATGAGCCCGGCCCGACCGATGTGCTCTCATTTCCGATGGATCTGCCAGAAGATAAGAGCGATGCAGTTACTCTCGGAGATATCGTTATTTCGCCAGCGGTTGCTGCTAAGCAAGCAGGCGATGCCGGTCATAGCGTCGAACAGGAAATCTATATCCTCGCGACCCACGGCCTCTTACATATCTTGGGCCATGACCACGCAGATCCTGACGAAGAGAAAGTCATGTTCGCGTTGCAAGAGAAGATCGTGAAGGAGTGGTCACAACACGTGACTGATAAGCCATGAAGAACAACCCTGTAAAGAAGATTAAGTTGGCCTTTAAAGGTTTTGCCTGGGGGCTGCTCTCTGATGAAGTTGAGCTGCGTCAGTTGATGGATCACGCACATAACCGCGGCCTCGTTCAATCGGATGAACATGAGATGATCGATAACGTCTTTGAGTTGGGTGAAACCTTGGTACGCGAACTCATGGTTCCGCGCACAGAGATGGTCTGGATTGAGAAGGATAAGAGCCTGCGTCAGGCGCTCTCGCTCGCTCTCCGTTCGGGATATTCACGAGTTCCAGTAGTAGGCGAAGGTATCGATAACATCATCGGTATCGCCTATGTAAAGGATTTAGCTAAGCGCGCTCTTGATCATCACGAAGCCGAAACCACCGAAAAGGTGGAGCAGCACACTCGTCCTGCAGTATTTGTCCCTGAGAATAAAGAGGCTGCTGAACTCTTGAAAGAGATGCAGCGCGACCAGATTCACCTCGCCATCGTTGTCGATGAATATGGCGGCACTGCGGGCATCATCACGATCGAAGATATTATTGAAGAAATCGTCGGCGAGATTGCCGATGAGTACGACGATGGCGTCGAAGCTTTTACCTGGATTAGTGAGAAGAAGGCCCGCGCCAAGGCCACTATGCATGTGGAAGATTTAGCAGATGAACTCAAGATTGATATCAATCGCGATGAGTTTGAAGATGTCGACACTATCGGTGGATATATGGCAGAGAAGTTAGGGCGTGTTCCGATTGCAGGATCCACCATTGATCTGCAGGGTTGGTCAATCACATCTGAGCGCCCAGTAGGACGCAGGCGTCGTATTAGCTCAGTGATTATTGAGAGAGCAGAGAGTGAGATAGATGAACATGAATAATCCAGAAGATGTAAAGCTCGTAACTCTTGCTACCTCCACTCTTGCGCGAAGTGGCGCACAGCAAGCAGCCGCCTTACGCGATAACACTGGCCGTACCTATGTCGCAATCAATGTCACCTCACCATCACTCAACCTTGATGCCTTTGAGGCAGTACTTACTGTCGCACTTGCTTCTGGCATCACGGGAATCGAGAGCGTCGTGGCTACTGGTACACAACCTGCAAATACCAAGGCGATTAAGGATTTCGCACCAACTGCAACCGTTTTCCATATCGATGCAAACGGCGTAGAAAGAGCGCTTTAGCCTTATTCATCTCTTGAAGATAAGATTGCCCAATGCGCGTTGTTCGATTTACACCTCAGCCTGATGCTGGTTTAGGTACTGACCCGCTCTTTGGAATCCTCGAGGAAGATAATCAGATCTCAATCATCTCAGGAGACCCGATCTACCATGGCATTCAGAAGACCGCGGCAAAGGTAGAGCTCACCAAGGTGCGCCTCTTAGCTCCAGTTATTCCTCGCTCCAAGATTGTTGCAGTGGGTAAGAACTATGCAGACCATGCAGCTGAAATGGGTGGGGTAGTGCCCGATGAACCCATCATCTTCTTAAAGCCCAATACATCTGTCATTGGCCCAGGCGACACAATCGTCTGGCCTGCAATGGCGCCGACTATTGATTACGAGGCAGAGCTTGCCATCGTTATCGGTCGCGTCTGTAAAGAAGTTCCAAGAGAGCGCGTGAAAGATGTGATTTTTGGCTACACATTGGCCAATGATGTTACTTCGCGCGAGCTACAGAAGCGCGATGGCCAATGGATGCGCGCCAAGTCCTTTGATACCTTCTGCCCGATCGGCCCATGGATTGAGACTGAATTTATTCCCGGCAATCAGCGCATCACCACGACGCTGAACGGTGAAGTAAAGCAAGATGCGAAAATCTCAGACATGATCTTTAAGGTTGAAGATATCGTTCACTTTGTAACACAGGTGATGACTCTTCTTCCTGGTGATGTCATCATTACCGGAACACCTGCTGGAATCGGACCGATGCCCGAAAAATCTACCGTTGCAATTTCCATCGAAGGCCTTGGCCAATTAACTAATAAGGTGAGTGCGCGTCCATGACAACGGCAAAGAAAGTAAAGGTACGTTTCGCACCTTCTCCTACAGGAGACCTGCACGTTGGCAATATCCGCACAGCGCTCTTCGATTGGGCCTATGCTCGCCACACAGGTGGCACATTCTTATTCCGTATCGAAGATACCGATACGACTCGAGTTACCGATGAATATATCAACGCAGCGATCGACACTCTTAAGTGGCTTGGCCTGCAATGGGATGAGGGCCCAGAAGTAGGTGGCCCTAACGGTCCCTACCTGCAATCACAACGTCTTGATATCTATGCAGAGTGGGCCCAGAAATTTCTTGATCAGAAAGATGCGTACTACTGCTACTGCTCACCTGACGAACTCGAAGCTGTCCGCGAAGCGCAACGCAAAGTCAATGTTGCACCGGGATATAACGGCCACTGCCGTGAGTTAACCGCTGATCAAATTGCTGCCTTTAAGGCGCAAGGCCGTGAAGGCGTTGTTCGTATGCGCATGCCCGATGGAACAACAACATTTAAAGATGAGATTCGTGGCGAAGTAACCTTTGATCACAAATTTGTTCCTGACTTTGTCCTTGTCCGTGCAGATGGGTCGCCGCTTTACACGCTCGCAGTTGCAGTCGACGATATCTTGATGGGTGTCACCCACGTATTACGCGGTGAAGATCTCCTCTCTTCAACTCCACGTCAGATTCGCGTCTACCAAGCGATGGGTATCAAGATCGAGGATTACCCACTCTTTGCTCACCTGCCATTCGTGATGGGTGCAGATAATGCCAAGCTCTCAAAGCGCAACGGTGAGGTCTCTATCGCCTGGTATCGCGAACAGGGTTACCTACCTGAGGCAATCTGTAACTACCTCGCACTCCTTGGCTGGTCACCTGGCGATGACGTCGAAAATATCTCAATGAAAGAACTCACCGAGCTCTTTACCGTCGAGAAAGTTCACTCATCTCCTGCACGCTTTGATATGAAGAAGCTTGAAGCAATCAATGGCGACAAGATCCGCGCGCTTAGCTTGGAAGAGTTTGCAACATGGACGATGCCATTCCTTATCAAGGCTGGGATCATCACAGGCACCGCCGCCGAAGTTGAGCTTGTAAAGCAGGCTCTGCCTCTTATTCAAGAGCGCATCGTCAAACTCGATGAAGCTCCACAGCTACTTAAGTTCCTTTTTGTAAATAAATTTGCTGTCGATGCTGATGCAGTGGCAAAGATTTCAGATGCAGCTGCGAAAGATATTTTGAAGTGCTCACTTGCAGATCTTGATGGAGTTGCAACCTGGAACCACGAATCCATCGAAGCCGTGCTTCGCGCATCCCTAATTGAAGAGTTAGGACTTAAGCCCCGCATCGCATTTACAGCGCTTCGCATTGCAACAACCGGTAGCACTATCTCGCCACCGCTCTTTGAATCAATGGAGTTGCTCGGCAAAGAGGCCTGCCTAGCCCGCATTACGCAGGCGCTGGCACTGTAACTTCCGCCAATTTCTTGAGGTAAACTTCTGCCTTGCGCCGCCTAGCGCAACCAGATATTTGAGATAGTCATCGAAAATATCTGAAAACTGTAAAACCAGATATTTGAGATAGTCATCGAAAATATCTGAAAAATATTGGGGTATGGGGTAATTGGCAGCCCTGCTGATTCTGGTTCAGTAAGTCTAGGTTCGAGTCCTGGTACCCCAGCGCAGTACACAACTGAATATGTTTGTCCTAGTTATTTTTGGCACGGCCCCGTCGTCTAGCGGCCTAGGACTCTGGCTTCTCAAGTCAGCTACGAGGGTTCGAATCCCTTCGGGGCTACACATGTATCGATAAGAATCGAGATGTAAATGGCTTTTACAGAACGCATTGATTTATCTGATGCGCAAGTAAAAGTCATTTCTTCTTTAGTAAGCGGTCGCATATCTCAAAACGAATCAGTCCTTGATTCTCATGGTCGCGATGAATCTGCCTTTCCTCCAATCCGCCCGTCTGCGGTAGTTACCGTTCACTCCACCGAAGAAGTTTCACAAGTTCTTGCCTACTGCAACGCTGAAAAGATTCCCGTCGTTGCATTTGGCGCCGGATCATCGCTGGAAGGCCATGTCCTTCCGCTCTTTGGCGGTATCTCGCTGGACTTAAGTGAGATGGATCAGATTCTCGCTATCGCCCCTGATGATTTAACCGTCACCGTGCAAGCGGGCGTGAAGCGGATGGCACTCAATAAGAAGCTATCAAGCGATGGGTTGTTCTTCTCTGTAGACCCAGGTGCTGATGCAACTATTGGTGGCATGACATCAACAGGAGCAGCTGGCACCACCACGGTTCGCTACGGATCTATGCGCGAAAATGTACTAAAGCTGACCGCAGTATTGGCCGATGGAACAGTGATTCAAGCAGGGCGTGAAACTCGCAAACTCTCTGCAGGCTATGACTTAGCGCGCCTCATTGTTGGATCTGAAGGCACACTTGCAGTCGTTACAGAAATTACGCTGCGGGTCTTCGGTATCCCCGAGAAGATGGCTGCGGCTGTATCTAGATTTAACTCTTTAGAAGATGGTGTGCAGGCAGCTATCGCGATTGTGCGATCTGGTGTTGCAATTGCGCGCTGTGAATTTCTTGATGCGCAATCAATCAAGAATGTGAATGCACATGATGGGTTGGATCTCAAAGCAGCTCCGACTCTGCTCTTTGAATTCCACGGTTCTCCTCGTGGCGTTGAGGAAGATGCCAAGGTTGTCCAAGAAATCACATCAGAATTTGGTGGAACAGATTTCGAATGGACCACTGAAGAAGGAGCTCGTCGTAAATTGTGGCAAGCACGTCACAATGCCTATTGGGCAGGCATTGCTTCCTTTCCCGGAATGCGCGCAATCAGTACTGATGCTGCAGTTCCGCTCTCGAAACTGGCTGATGCCGTAGCAGTGGCTGAGAAGATTTTGAAAGAGTCACACTTTCCCTTCTCGATTCTGGGACATGTCGCAGATGGAAATTTCCATACCTTTATCGTGACCGATCCAGGTAAGCCAGAAGAACTTAAGCAGATTCGCGAGCTCACACATAAGACCACCTCAGCGATTATCGCGATGGGTGGAACCTGTACGGGCGAGCATGGAATTGGCGCTGGAAAGATTAACTCTCTCCTCGAAGAGGCAGGGTCAGCATCGGTTGGCGTGATGAAATCAATTAAGGCCGCCCTTGACCCCAACGGAATCCTCAATCCAGGCAAAATTTTTCATTAGTAATCGCGCTGTTTTTTCAGCCAGCTCCTGCTAAGTTTTTCATATGAATCCAACAGTGAAGATTTCAAAAGACCAGCATATTTGGAAGTATGAAGCGAATATGCAGCCCGTAGTTTCGGTTGAACCCGGAACCGTTATTGAAATTGAAACGTGGGACTGTTTTACAGGACAGGTGCAGACACAAGAAGACACTCTTCTTACTCTCGATATGACTCGCGTTAATAGCGCAACTGGCCCCATCGAAGTAATTGGTGCCGAACCCGGTGACTCACTCTCTGTCACCTTGATTGATATTCAGCCAGGTCCAAAAGGTGCGGGAATGGTTATCCCTGAATGGGGACAGCTCATTGATAAGGCGCAAGCGCCGCAGACCCGTATCTTTAACGTCAAAGATGGCGTCATCACCATGGAATCCAATGGCGTTACTTTTCCTACACGCCCCATGTTTGGCGTGATTGGTGTTGCTCCAGCATCAGGTGAGATCGGAACATTCTTTGCAGATCGCCACGGTGGAAATATGGATGATCACCTCAATGGCATCGGTGCAACTGTGCACCTTCCTGTTTTCCAGCCAGGTGGAATGCTCGCTATTGGCGATATGCACGCATCGATGGGTGATGGAGAAATTTCCGGTACCGGTGTTGAAATCGGCGGAAAAGGAATTATTAAAGTTGATTTAATTAAGGGCAATGCAGGCGGATGGCCAATTACCGAACTCAAGGATTCTTGGGTTACACATGGCACCGCCAGCAATATCCAAGATGCTCTCAAAATCGCCTGCGAAGAAGCGGCCAAGCTTCTTGTTGATGAATGGGGCTTTACTATCGAAGATGCATTTGTATTCCTGTCGGTAGCAGGGGATTTAGGTATCGCCCAGAATTGCCACCCACTTCCAGATGGATTCGCTGTAGCGAAGATGCGCGTTCCGAAGATTTCACGTGCTCCGCATCCCTTTAAAAATATGTAAATTAATCTGAAAAATACCTGCGGGTAACATATTTAGCGGAGGAGACTTTGTAGGTCGAATATAAGTGGACCAATCCACTCTCGAACTACAAGGAGAATATCTGTGGCACAACTAGAACGTAATGCCGTTGGATTGCGCGAAGTCGTATTCCAATCAATCTGTTCCATGGCACCAGGTGCCGCAATTGCAGCATCGATTCCATTTGGATCACCTCTCGCAGGTGGAGCGCTTCCTCTCGCTGTCCTCTTCGCCTTCTTCGGAATCTTCTTCACAGCTTCCAGCATCGGCCAATTGGCAGCACACATCCCCTCAGCGGGGTCTGTTGCCACATATAGCGCCGTCGGTCTTCGCCCTTGGGTTGGTTTCCTTGTTGGCTGGGCGTATGCAGCAGTTGAAATCTTGATCGTTCCACTCGTTATGTTGCAGCTTGGTTACACCGTTGCAGGCGAATGGCACTCAGAGCAAGAATCATTCTCAACGAGCAATTGGTGGATCTTCACCGTTGCAGGAACTCTTCTCGTAGGCGGAATCGTTTACAAGGGTGTTCGTTCATCTGCTCGCACAGGTGTGATTCTGGGCGCAATTGAAATTGGTGTCTTCCTTATTGTGGGCATCGTGCTTGTAGTTAAAGCTGGTGGAAATAATGACCTCGCAGTCTTCTCACCAACCTATGCAAATGCTGAAGGTTTTGCTGGCTGGTCTGGCGTTATCGCAGGTTCAGTCTTCTGTCTCCTTGCCTTCTCAGGATTCGAAGCAGCAGCACCACTTGCTGAAGAGACTGAAAACCCACGCAAGAACATTCCTAAGGCTGTTATGTATGCAACGCTCTCAATCGGTGCTCTCTATGCATTTACAACATATGCCGCAACAGTTGCCTTCGGTCCTGAGAAGTTTAAGGACTTCGCAGCATCAAATAACGGCGCTCCTTGGGATGGTCTCGCAAAGGGCGTAGGAACTATCTTCTGGATCTTGGTCCTCTTCGCAATCATCAACTCAACAATTGCTAACGCAAATGCTGGTGCAAATGTATTTACACGTACTGCATATGCATTTGGTCGCGCTGGAGTATTTCCTAAGGCGCTTGCTGAGATCGATCCAAAGCATAAGACTCCTCGCAACGCTGTGATTGTGCAGCTCGTTGTTGGCCTTGTCTTGGCTCTTGGTCTTGGTGCGAAGTACTCACCACAGATGGCATTTGGAATTATTGCAACAGGTTTAGTTGTTGCAGTTGTTCCTGTCTACATGATTGCAAACCTTGCATGCGTTGGGTACTTCTCAAAGCACCGTAAGGAAGAGCGTCACCCTGTCATCCATATCCTCGTACCAATCATTGGCTTCCTCTTCTTGATCCCAGGCTTCTTCAATGCAGCAGGAATCACAGGAGTGCCAGGACTTAAGTTCATCGTCAAGCTTGCATCACCACTTACATACGGTGCATATGCAATGGGCGTATGGATGCTTCTGGGACTCGTTGCACTCGGTTACCTCTCTTCCAAGAAGCCAGGTGCAATCAAGGAAGTAGCAACTATCCACGGATAGAGAAGTAGAAGTAGGAAAGACCCGCTCACACTAATGTGGGCGGGTCTTTCTCTTCACATAAAGTTAAATGTGGAAGCGTGCAATCTCTTGCCCAATTAAACGCAAGAGCGGCGCTGGGTTTGAGATACATGTTGCAACATCACTTTCAAAGGAAGTTAGCGAGTATGCCGCGCTAAAGCCAGCGGCTTGAGCTGTTAGTTCATCGCCTTGCCCAGCAACAAGAATTGTTTCAATATCGTGGCGCTGGGCGCGAG
Organism: Candidatus Planktophila sp.; assembly: GCA_040402355.1. Classification (GTDB taxonomy): domain Bacteria; phylum Actinomycetota; class Actinomycetes; order Nanopelagicales; family Nanopelagicaceae; genus Planktophila. The sequence continues at coordinate 47,548 of JBBAMT010000006.1, forward strand.
CGAGTATTCCCATAGGCGCTTTGCCGCTGAGAGATTGCGCATCGAATCTGCCTTCACCTGTTATGACCAGATCTGCATCTGCGATCTGCTCCTCAAAGGAGATTGCATCAAGGATGGTTTCGATTCCACTCTGTGCGGTGGCGCCTAAGTAGGTGAGCGCCATAAAGCCCAGGCCTCCTGCGGCTCCTGCGCCAGGTGTTGCAATATGTTGACTGCCACTGAGATGTGCAAAGTGAGTGAGTGACTCTTCCAGCAAACGAACGTGGTCGGAATCTGCGCCCTTCTGTGGCGCGTAGATATGAGTTGCCCCCATTGGCCCAAGAAGCGGATTGGTGACATCACTAGCCAGAATGAATTCCGCACCCGCAATACGAGAATCAAGGCCTGAAATATCGAGAACAGTGCAATCAAGCAGAGCTGCGCCGCCGTAGGCAACTTCGCTTCCATCAACGCGTAGAAGCTTCGCGCCTAGCGCTTGTAGTGCGCCCGCACCTGCATCGGTGCACGCTGATCCGCCGACAGAGAGAATGACTGTGCGTGCACCGAGATCAAGGGCGGCAAGGATGAGTTGGCCTGTGCCAAAGGATGTTGCGGTAAGTGGTGCAAGTTTGAGTGAAGGCAGTTGCGAAAGACCTGAAGCCTGCGCCATCTCAATAAAGGCAACGTCGCCTTTCATTCCGATTCGAGCACTGACTGTATTTCCCACTGGGCCACAGACTTCAAAGCTAGAAGATGTATAGCCTGCTTGCAGAACAGCATCGAGGGAACCTTCTCCGCCATCTCCGATTGCAATCGTTGCGATTTCACATGCTGGGATGACGTTATGGATTCCTTCTTCCAACCATTGTGCAATTTCAATAGATGATGCGCTGCCCTTAAATGAATCAGAGGCGATAGCAATCTTCATGTAGGAATCTTAGAAGGGCTGCGCTAATCTGCTGTTATGAAAATCGCGAGATTCGGCACAATCGGTTCAGAACGTCCTGCAGTAATGGTGAGCCAGACTCAAGCGGTCCACGTTGATCACTTGATTAAAGATTGGAACCGCACCGAGCTTGAAGCTGGCGCATACGAGAAAGTGAAGTCGGCAGACCTTTCCTCACAACCTACCTTTGATATTGCCGGTCTTCGCATTGCCAGCCCAGTTGCGCGTCCAACAAAGCTCATCTGTATCGGCCTTAACTATGCGCGCCACGCAGCTGAATCAGGAATGACGCCACCACCAGAACCTGTCGTATTTATGAAAGCCCCTGATTGCCTGATCGGCCCCAACGATGACATTGTGATTCCACCAAATTCAACTGCGACAGATTATGAAGTCGAGTTAACAATTGTTATTGGAAAGCGCGCACTCTACTTACAGTCGGAGTCAGAGGCACGCAGCCATATCTTGGGTTACTCCATGAGCCAAGATGTTTCTGAGCGCCACTGGCAAATCGAACGCGCCGGCCAATGGGTAAAGGGAAAGTCATTTCCAAGCTTCAACCCAATGGGTCCAGTCATCGTTACCGAAGATGAGTTCACACCCGATGATGTTCGCCTCTACTGCACAGTCGATGGCGAGAAGCGCCAGGATTCACGCACCAGTGATCTGATCTACGGAATCGATCACATCGTCTGGTACTTAAGCCAATTTATGGAGCTATTCCCAGGTGACATCATCAATACCGGAACACCTGAAGGTGTGGGTATGGGCTTTAAACCAACGAAGTATTTAACTGCGGGTCAAGAAGTCTTTACTGGTATCGAAGGCATCGGAGAGATGCGCTCTCGCACAGTAGCTTCTTAAACTTTATCTCTCAGATTTGTGGCGATCAGCCATCATCTCCATGAGTGCGAAGAGAACTCCTGAAATCACGAAGGTCATATGGATTCCAATGCGCCATCCTTCGCGCTTGGCATCGAAGGTGCCTTCTTGCATAAAGTCTTTGAGAAGTTCGATGACTGAGATGGCAACGAGTGAACCAATTAACTTGATCTTCATGCCACTTGAATCGACATGTCCCATCCAGTGAGGGCGATCTTCAGCGCCATCTGCAATAGCAATCTTAGAAACGAAGTTCTCATATCCGGCAAAGAGCACCAAGATGATGAGATTGCCGAGAAGCACAGTGTCGAGAAGTTCGAGTACTTGCAGAGTGATCTCACTCATGGAAGAGGTCGTGATGTGGGTCATGATGTGCCACAAGGAGTGGAAGAAGCGATAGAGGATAGGCAGAAGAGCCAGCAGGAGGCCGAAGTAGAGAGGCGCCAATAACCAGCGTCCAGCGAAGATTAATTTTTCCAACAAGTGCTCAAGTCTTAACATGTTACCGATTATGGCATTTGAGTGTGACAAAGAGCCTGCGACATACAAAGATGGCTCAATGAAGTTGCGCATAACGGCCGTTATCGCCCTGGTTCTTGCCTTTGTCACCCCATCGACCGCGGCGAACAATTACATCGTTGGTGGGGATCGCCCCGTGACCGTCAATCTTCCCGATGTACTGGCAAACCCGGCGCCACTTCTGATTCTGCTCCACTCTGCCTCAACGTCAGGCGCCCATCAAGAGAACTACATGAAGCTTGCCCCCATCGCCAAAAAGAACGGCCTTATCTATATCGCACCCGATGGCACCACAAACCCTGAAGGTAAACAATTCTGGAACGCGTCAAAGTCTTGCTGTAATAAGTACAGCCAGGAAGTAGACGATGTTGCCTATCTCAATTCGCTGATTGATGAGATTAATAAGAAGACTCCCGTTGACCCAAAGCGCATCTACTTCATCGGCCATAGCAACGGCGCTTTTATGTCATTTACCTTTGCCTGCAAGACAAATAAAGTCGCAGCTATCGTTGCAATTGCGGGAGCAATGGATCAAAGCCCCGAGTGCACGCCCACAACACCAGTCTCACTTCTCAATATCCACGGAACTGCCGATAAGACCATCAAGGTTGTTGGGGGAGTAATGAATAACAACTCCTATACAAGTGCTTCAACCACGGTAAAGACCGTTGCTTCAGTCAACAAATGCAGCAACCCCACGAGCACCAAGACAGATTTTGAGCCTACTATCAAAGGAGCCGAGACGACGATATTTAACTATTCGTGTGATACCCATACGGATCTGCAATTCTGGAAGATTAAAGATGGCTCGCATAGCCCCAAGCTGCCCAGCGATTTTGCGCAGCAGGTGATTACTTTTCTTATGACGCAAAGCAAGTAGTCTTCTCTGATGCGAAATCGTTCATTAGTTCTTTCAATCGCTCTAGGAGCCGTTCTTATTACTCCGATTTCTAACGCAGCAGTTAAGGCAGGAAGTGCTTGCACCAAGTCTGGAGCGATTTCATCGACTTCAACAACAAAGTTCACCTGTGTTAAGTCAGGTAAGAAGTTGATTTGGAACAAGGGAGTTGCGATTGCAAAACCCATAGCACAATTGACTCCAGAACCAACTACCTCAAATTCGCCGACACCTACAGCGACGGTAAAACCTGTTGTGGAAACAACTGCGCCATGCAAACTACCAGTTGCCGATGGGCGTGGAGATGTTTCAATCGGTGCATGGCCGCGAATTTCAGATCGCATGCGCACAACAGGAACCGTCAATGTTCAAGTCATCATGGTTGATTTCCCTGACGCGGTAGCCACCATGACTCCGCAGAACGCATTTGCAATGATTGCTGGAGCGGCGGACACCTTTAAAGAAATGTCTTATGGCCGCATGAATTACACGCTGATACCAAATTACAAGTGGTATCGCATGAAGTCTGCCTCAAACACCTATGCTCCGCTCAATAAATCTTTCCAATCACACCGCGCATATATCGCCGAAGCACTGGCAATGGCAGATTCCGATATAGATTTCAGCAATTCAGATGCATTTGTGATCCTTGCGAATCCAGATTCAACTGGTATCGGCGATTCAGGTCCAGCATTCTCATCAATATCCGGCCGCGGATTTACGCTAGACGGTAAGTACATCGCTAATGGAGTTACTTCATCCCACGATCTAAATTTCTGGAAATCAATTTGGGTGAATCATGAAGTCACCCACACCATGGGACTTGTAGATGTTTATGCAGCAACTCCAGGCGGTGGGAATGAATACTGGGATTGGCATCGGTATACGGGACAATTCAGTTATATGGGATTTTCTAGCTTTGATGCTAATGCACCGGGACTTTTCGCCTATGAAAGATGGAATCTTGGCTGGCTCGAAGATTCACAAATTATCTGTTCAGCGCTAGATACAACCCAGACCCTCGTTGCAGTTGAAAACACCGGGGGAGCAAAGGCCGTGATGGTGCCCCTTTCGAAAACCAAAGCAATTGTTATTGAATCACGACGCCCAGTTGGCATCGATAAGAACATCAAGAAATCTGGGGCATTGGTCTATCTGGTTGATTCAACAAAGCAATCGGGTATGGGCCCAGTCCAGGTTCATCCCATTGACCTTAAGAACGACCCTCTCTATCTCAAAGCACCACTTGCGGTAGGCGAGACCGTCACTGTGGAGGGCTACACAATTACTGTTACAGCCTCTGAAACTTCAGGTGACACTGTTTCAATTAAGCGTGGTTAAACTCACTCTGTGCATGAATTCACCAGTGAGGTAGAAGAGCTCGCCAAAGCTGTCATGGAGTACAGCCTCGCCCGTTTGAAATCAGATCCACCTCTCGATGGCCCGCGCAGCGAAGCAGATCTCTACTCTGAACTTGGTAACACCATCACCGCAGGTGGTTTAGGTGGCAAGAAGACCCTCGATATCTTCACTGAAACTCTGGCACTCGCATGTATTTCAACAGATCACCCACGGAACTTGGCATTTATTCCATCGGCGCCGAGCGAATACTCCAATCTCTTTGATCTCGTTGTCGGTGCATCGTCTCTCTACGGTGGTTCTTGGCAAGAAGGAGCCGGCGCAGTCTTCGCCGAGAACCAAGCAATCAAATGGTTGATAGATATTGCAGGATTGCCAGCAACCGCTGGGGGAGTCTTTGTGCAAGGCGGCACCATGGGAAATCTCTCCGCCCTCGTTGTTGCACGAGATCAAGCGCGCAAAACACACCCGGACACCCAGCGCTGGGTCATCGCCTGCAGCGCCGAATCACACTCTTCTATTACATCTGCGGCCCACGTGATGGATGTCGATATTCTTAAAATCGAAACCAACGACGAACTTCGCTTAGAGGGAACTCGGGTCGCTCAAGCAATCGATCATTTACATGCGACCACCAATAAACGCGTCTTCGCCATCGTTGGCACTGCCGGCAGCACCAACCTAGGAATCGTTGATGATTTAGCAACTCTTGCAACAACTGCAAAAGAGCGCAATATCTGGTTCCATGTCGATGGCGCCTACGGTCTGGCAGGTTTGTGCGCACCTTCTGTGCGACACCTGTACAAGGGCGTGGAAGAAGTTAACTCCTTTATCGTCGACCCACATAAGTGGCTCTTTGCACCATTTGATGCCTGTGCACTTGTCTATCGCAATCCGAAGTTAGCCAAAGAGACTCACACTCAACACGCGAGTTACTTGGAAACCCTGCATGACGATTCTTGGTCACCATCTGATTACGCAATTCACTTAACACGTCGCGTGCGCGGCTTACCGTTCTGGTTCTCACTTGCAGCCCACGGCACCGATGCATATTCAGCTGCCGTAGAAGAAGGAATTCGCCTCGCGAAGGAATCAGCCAAACGTATTGAGGCCCACCCCGACCTGGAGTTGGTCTGCCAACCAGAACTTTCGATCGTTGCCTTCACGCGCACGGGGTGGACACCTGCCCACTATCAACAGTGGTCTGATGCCTTGCTAGAAAAGCAGATTGGATTTATCCCGCCATCAAAACATGCAGGAGAAAGCATCTTGCGCTTCGCCTTTGTAAACCCTTGGACATCGATGGATGATGTCCAGATGATCTTAGATACGCTCTAGCGATCCAATAGATTTTGGGTTGGGTTATACGGCGTTCCATTGCGGCGCTTGGCAATTGCACTTAACGCCTCAAGTACTACTCGGTTAGCCAAGATTGCAGTGATATCTGCGCTATCAAATGCGGGGGCAACTTCGACAACATCGATACCAACGACAGGAAGTTCCAGACAGATGCGGCGCACAGCCTCAAGCAATTCACGCGATGTCATTCCACCAGGTTCAGGTGTTCCTGTTCCTGGCGCCATTCCAGGATCGACTACATCGATATCGACCGATAAGAAGACCCCATCGCAACCATCAGTTAAAGTCATAAATGACTCATCGAGAACTACCGCAAGGCCGCGGTGATGAATCTCAGTCATTTCGTATGAGCGCATACCTTGATCGCGCATCCACTCGAGAGTCTTGTTATCTGGCCAATATCCGCGCAAGCCCAGCTGCAAGAAGCGATCTCCGCGCACATACCCTTCGCCAATTAAACGACGCATCGGTGTTCCGTGGCCAACGAGTGCGCCCCACTGATCTTCGCCTGTATCGGCATGTGCATCAAAGTGCACCATGGAAACCTTGCCGTGGCCCAAATGGTTGGCAATACCTGCAACATCAGCTGATGCAATCGAGTGATCGCCACCTAGCACCACAGCAATCGCCCCAGCACGAGAAATCTTTTCGGTTGCCTCACGCAATACAGCCAGTGACTTCACGAGATCTCCGCCAGGCATCAATAAATCACCAGCATCAAAGACCTTCAGATCTTTCAAACCATCTGTTCGCAACGCTAGATGTGGACGTTCTCCATCATGTGGCAGGTAATCGCCACCGCGAATAGCTTGCGGACCAAACTTCGCACCTGAACGATGAGATGTTCCACTATCAATCGGCGCACCCACGATGATGACGTCAGCACCCTTATAGGTCGCAGGATCATCGAGATCGCATGCGGGAATTCCTAGAAAGGTAAATGCAGGTCCATACATATTGCCGTGATTAACCATGCCAAAAGGATATATCGCAACCCTTAAGGCAGGCGCACTACAAGTTCAACTATCGAATCCGATGTCGCGTTGGCACCCAGTTCAACGCTGACATTGGTGCTAAAGCCGCGCAGAGTTGCTTCCGATAAGACCACCATCTGCGCCGCAATATCTGTCATCCAGTAGAAAGCACCGGGACCTATCTGATCGATGATTTCGGCCGCTTCTTTTAAAGCTGCATCGCTAAACTTTTCGACGCCATCTCTGTTATCGGCCAGGGTCCGCAGCAAGAAGTCGCGCACTAGCGAAGCATCAGCCCGCACCCGCGCATGCTCATCTAATATCTCTGTTAATTCGCGCTCAATCGCCTTTTCCCGCATCCATTTGAACATGCCCCCACGCTAGAACTACCCACTGACAAGTAATTCACAGAGTTTCAGTAAGCGTGGCCGAAGCACTCGTAATAATCTCTCCCGATGCGCCGCGCCATTACGACCGCCATTGCCCTAGCTCTTGCCATTTCACTTGCACCTCCTGCGTCGGCTCACCAACCTGTGGTCTTGCTCGATACCGACACCACACCGAGCGCAGGCCCACTCTTAGTCGATGGCACGATCTCTTTCGCCATCCGGGCATCATTTACCAAATCGGGCCAGAAGAAAGTTTTTCGCGCAGCCCTCAAAGATGGTGACCAACTCTCTGTGCAGTACCTCATTGTTGATAAGAAACCAGAGAGCGCCTTGAAGAACTCACTGCTTCCCCAACTTGTCATTACATCGCCCACAGGCAAGAAGATCGCAATCACCTTGAATGAACGCACCAAGTTCTTTGAACCTTTTGGCCGAACCAACTACCTCTACCTATCGCGGTTTACAGCACCAGCCGAATCTGGAATTTATAGCTTCCTCATTACCGCGCGCGCCAAGGCTGCAATTACTATCGCAGTTGGTGATCGTGAGACACAAGGAGAAGTATTCAGAGGAGTAGCACCAACTCCATCTGTGAAGCCAACGCCTAGCGCAACACCAGAGTCTCCAAAGGCCTCTGCTTCACCGACACCAGCAGTGGTAGAAGAATCGCCGAAAGCTTCTGCTTCACCGACACCTGAAGTAACAATGCAATCTGGATACACGATGGCAAAGGTGAAAGAGAATAACTCGGCAGCTAGTTGTTGGTCGGTAGTTAATGGCAACGTCTACAACCTGACCAACTGGATTAACTCGCACCCAGGAGGACCATCTGCAATTCGCGGGCTTTGCGGAGTCGATGGCAGCTCCTCATTTAATGGTCGCCATAGTGGTCAAAGTAATCCCGCAGAAAATCTCGCGAGCTATCTTCTTGGCCCACTAGTTAAGTAACTTCGACTTAGACTCACCCCATGAAAGCTAAGATCAAGAACGGCTTCGCTCCGAAAGTCTGCCAGCGCTGCAACCTCGAATTTGAATGGCGTAAGAAGTGGGCTCGCGATTGGGAAAACGTGAAATATTGCTCTGAAAAATGCAAATCAGGTAAGGGTTAATCCCTCTTCGCCGCTCATGCACCTAACTTCCGATACGATTGTCCAAATCAACAACCTAAGAAAGAGGCAAATCATGGGCGCTTGCACATGTACTTACACAAGAGATGAAGAGAAGAATTGCGACGGAACACATAAGGTCGTCAAGGCTGTAAAGGCAGATCTCGCTGAGAAGCTCGAGGCAAATGGCTTCCCTCACGCATCAGAGTACGTAAAGAACAACTAGTTCTTTTTTTACATCCAGACGCCTGAAATAAACTTAGTTACTTCTCATTCATGATTGGCGTAAGCCTTCCACCCACTGCCATAGCAGCGCCGATTAAAACAAGGTTCTTCACGATGTATTGACCTTCAAGTGTGAGATCAAAGGGAATTGCTTGGAAACAGACTTCTGGCAGAAGTATGAGGGGCAGAAATGTTCCAGGCATCTGGAGTGCAAGGAGAAAGAGCCCCACACGGATAAAGGCAGGAACCAGAAGGCAGAGGCCAATAAGAGCTTCCCACACACCCAGAATTGGAATGAAGATATCGGGGTTAAACCAGTAGACAGTCTTTGTGATGAGGTCATTAGCGGGGCTATTGCCAAATATCTTCAATACGCCGAACCAGATAAAGACGATACCGAGAGAGATTTGAAGCGCCGGCATACTCACCTTGTTGAGAAATCTAATCAGCTTGAGATCAAACTTCTTCACATCACTTAATTCACGAATTCCCATATTTTCTTCTCCGTTCTTTCTATCAAAATTCTACCCACCTTTGCCTGAACACGTGAGTTACACTTACTGAGATTGAAGAGAAGGAGTGGCTCACATATGACTGAAATATTTGTGATCTACGATGGTCAATGTGAGTTATGTAGAAATTCAATTCATTGGGTGCAGAAGAAACTTGAAATTACTACTCTCGATTTTCATGCCACAGACCTTGCTCTATATGGATTAACCACCGAGCAATGCTCACGTGAGGTCTTTCTTATTACGGGCCGTGAACGGCTAAGTGGCGCCAAAGCAGCTGCCTTCTTGCTGAAAGCCCGAGGAAACACGGTTCTCTCCGCCATCATCACAGTGTCAGGTCCTATTGGGCGCGCTACCTATCGCTGGGTAGCGGGGAATAGAAATTCATTACCAGTGAAGGCGCTCTCTCAGCTTCTGAAGCGTTAAAGAAAGTTACAGAGTGAAGGCCACCCCATTTGATGAGGTGACCTTTACATCACGGAGACTTCCTACTTGAGTAGGAATTTACTTCTTGAGCAGTTTGGCTACATCCACACCTGGTGGGTGAATCACTGCATCAATTGCATGAATAACACCGTTTGAAGCTGCGACTCAGGCTTTTCCATGACACCCTTTTAATATGAGATTCAAGCCGGTGGTTGTCCTATTCGTTCTATTCCTTGCTGCCCCTTCCGCCTCAGCGTCTGAAATCAAGAGTGTCCAGTGGAACTCCCAGACAAAGATAACCGGGGTAGTGACAATCCCCCTTGGAACGGTAGTCAACGTTGCACCGGCTACGAAAATCACAGTAGGTGCTGGCGCAAAGATTGTTGTTCTAGGTCAACTGTTAGCCCCTAAAGGCTTAACTCTTTCCGGGGGTAATTGGAAAGGGCTAGTTGTAAGCGGAAGTGCTTCACTTACTAATTTTGTTGAAAAAGGTGCGACGCAGCCCTTTTACGTTGTCGCAGGTGGCTTGCTAGATATTAATGGTGGAAATATCTCAGGCATTAAGGGCGTCAGTTTAGTTGATGGCACTTTCACTGCAAAGAATCTCCACTATGTGAAAGGCAAAGGCGATGGCATCACAAGTTCAAAGTCGTCAGGCAGCATCTCAGTAGACGGTGGCACGTTCTCAGGCCCTAGTCGAGGATTAGGCGACTTCTTCTCCCTTTCAGCGGGTGAGTTGCTGAAGGTAACTAACTCATCAATAACAAAAGTCCACTGCGCTTTTCACATTACAGGTCTTAAGAATATGCAGCTAGATGGCGTTAATATCGAGAACAATGCCTACGGCTTCATGATGTACGGCTCAGCTGATGCTGGTACGCGGATCATTACAAATACAACGATTACCAATAACGATTTTGGCTTTGATGAGGGCTCTAGTTTTACAAAGAATGGAGCTATCACCATCTCAAACTCTTACATCAAAAATAATACGAAAGACTTTGGGTTGTATACAAAGAAGGTAACTGTGACATCTCCTGCAAGCAGCCCTCTTAAGGCAACTGCCTAAGAGGTAAAAGCTTCCACGGCAAGATCTTTCTCTCCCTCTTTTATCGCTTTCACGATTCTCGCAGCGACTGCAGTTGGCTCTAGTCCTGTTGGAAGTTTCGGTGCAACCCCTGCAATTGGCCGGTTTGCTAAACCTGTTTCGGTATGAGGCGGACGCACATCGATGACATCAATCTGCTGGCGGCGCAGTTCGCGGGTAGCTGCAACCATCGCACCCCATGCGGCAGCTTTGGATGCGCTGTAGGCAGCCATTCCAGCCATTGGTTGCTGCGCCACAACGGCGGTGATGTTGGCGAAGAAACCACCTTCGTTTATATGTTTGGAACTTTCACGCAGCATCACGATCGGTGCGATTGCGTTGATGGCAAAGAGCTGTGTCAGTGTTGCATCATCTAACTCGGCAATATTTCCAAAGGCGACAACACCAGCGGCGTTGATAAGCCCATCAAAAGGGGCCAATACCGCAAGCGCAGTAGCGAGAGCTGCCGTATCCGTGAGATCAGCAACTGCATGCTCTGTGACAGTCGTTGAATTCAACGCTGCTGCATCGCGCACAATGGCAGCCACATGAGCTCCTTCATCAGAGAGTTGTTGGGCAAGGTGTGACCCTAAGACTCCAGTAGCACCGACGATGACTATCTTCTTACCTGCAAGTTCACGTGCCACGATTATCCGACTCTCTCTTAAGACCCAAGAAGGCCAAGGCGCAAAGTCCACCATGCTTATGAGGCCTGTGCAACACATCGGTTAAAGTGGTGGCTATGGAGACAGATTGCAGAAAGTGCGGGGCAATCTCTGTCGACCACATTCCGACAGTAGTCTGCGGCGATAACTGCCATGAATGCGGCAGATATGCCTATCGGGTGGATCAACCCTCATATCTCTACCTACTCACCAATGAGCATCTTGGGTTACATAAAATCGGAATCGGAACTGTGGGCAAAGATAAGGGGTTCTTGCAACAACTCATTCAGGATGGCTGGACACCCTACGGACTCTGGCACGCAGCTGATAGCCGAGAAACGTTCAGGTGGGAGAAGGAAGTATTTAAAGAATTGAACAGTATCTCTACGGCCAAGCCAGAGCCATCGCTATTCCATGGCAGGTCAGATAGACATTGGGTGGAGAGCATCAACGCCTCGGCTATCTCGGTGACAGAGCTGGCTCAGTTAGCGTTGGCAGCAGTAACCGGCAAGGTGAAGTAGGAAGCCATGAACGAAGAAGAGCCACTTTTAGATAGCAGCACCATGACTACTCAGGAGTTTGTAGCCCATTCCATCCTGCGCAGATTTCCCGAAGCTCGCCTTGCTACGCGAGAAGTGAAGACGGAGTCAATCTTTGAGATTCATCTTCACGAAAACCTGCTCTTAACCTTTGATAAAAAAGGCGCACGATATTTCTTCCCAACCCGCCGCAAGCGAGTAGTGAAGTGGGAGAAAATCAGCACCGTTGGTCTAGCGCGCGTCATCGAATACATTCTGCGTGACCTAGCTGAGGCAAATTTTGAGGTGTTGTCAACGAACAATAAACAGGTATTGAAGCGGCCGATTCATATCAGTCGCCTGACGCGCTGCCCAGAATGCAAGGAAGGCGGCGGTATAAAAATTATCGTGCGCGGGCAATCACTGGCCGCGGAAAATTCTGAAATCTATACAGCCATTACTCCATCCGATGATGTAATTGGTGCTGAAATTAAATGCATATTGTGCGGATGGATCGGAATTCGTGGGCAGCTTTCCCGTAGAAGGAAATTCGCACCTTAAATCTCTCCTTTATCCATCCCTTTCAATACTTCCTTCGCTCTTATCTTGAGTTCAGGTAGATCACTGAGCCTTTTTAGCCCAAAGAGCGTCTGGCTCATGCGGTGGTTCTTGGCAAAGGTCTCTTGATGGCGGTCGAGGAAATCCCAATACAGAGTCGTGAAGGGACAGGCGGTTTCGCCAGTGCGCAATTTGGGGTCATAGACGCATGGCTTGCAGTAGTTAGACATGCGAGAGATGTAGGCACCACCTGCCGCGTACGGCTTGGTCATCATCTGACCACCATCGGCGTGAACGCCCATGCCGATGACATTAGGCACCATTACCCATTCAGTGGCATCGATAAAAGATTCGCGCATCCAATCGAGAAACTCTTGTGGGTTGGTGCCGGTGATAAGTGCCAAGTTAGAGAGCAGCATTAAACGCGGAATGTGATGAACCCAGGCGCGATCTTGGATGTCGGTCACTGTGGATTTAATGCAATTCATCTGAGTAGCGCCTGGATCTGAGAAGAGCGGCAACAACTTTCTCTTTGCGTGAAGTTGGTTGTTCTCGCGGTACTCAGGACCTAAGAACCAATACATTCCATTGACATATTCGCGCCAGCCAACGAGCTGGCGGATAAATCCTTCAGCGGACTCAATCGGGACGGTGCCTTTATTAAATTCCTTCATCGCAGAATGAATCACTTCGGTGGGGTGAAGTAGGCCGTTATTCAGATACGGCGAAAGAAGTGAGTGGTGCAGCGCCCAGTTATCGGTAGTCATCGCATCTTCAAGGGGGCCGAACTCATCGAAGTGATGGGTGACAAAATTCTTCAATTGTTTCAGTGCTCCGGCGCGCGTTGTGCCCCATGTTGTTGTGGGGGTGTGGCCAATCTCTTTCGCTACCTTTTTATCAATCTCATCACGCTCATGTTCAAGGTATTTAGCTCCGATATATTTCTTCGGCGGCGGCAGGCGGTTATCTTTATCGAAGTTCCAAGCCCCACCTTTGGGCTTTGTGCCATCCATCAAGATATTAAGGCGCAGGCGTTGCTTATGGTAGAAATTTTCCATTAGGAAATTCTTCTGAGCATCTGCCCAACTCTGAAAGAGTGCGCGGGGAGTTAAGAAGAAATCATTTTCAATAAAGGTCAGTCCATGTTTTTCCAGTGCTGCATATTGGGCAAATGAACTTGGCTCTGCGCAGGTGATCGGAAGGTTCTTGTATTTCTTGGCAATTTTATCGAGGCCCGTAATCGTTGTGGCAGCCTTTTCGTATTCAACGGTAAAGCCTTCTTCTTCGAGTGACTGCGCAAAGTGGCGCGCACTTGAGATGAGGAAGAAGAGGCGCTCTTTATGCCAGGTCCGCCCCGTTGTCATGCGGGCACTTTCTACAAAGGCGATGACATCTGTTGCAGGGTCGGCATCTTTCAACGCACCGAATTTTCGATGCAGGTGATCGAAGGGGATATAGATAATGCGCTCTGCCACAGCCATCAATCTACCTACTCTTTCGTGGCAGCGATAACACCCAGACACATTTCATCGGATGAGCCTTCGCCCCACGTGACATAGCGAGGAGCAAGAGATTTCAATTGTGGAATCTTCTGGCGCAGCGTTGGATCAAACTTACATTCCACGCGAATGGTGTCGCCAGCTTTGACTGCAACAGGGCTCTTTAAAGTGGTTGCTGATTGGTCATCAAAGTTGTAGTTGGTGACATCGAGAAGCACTTTCTCGGTTGCTTGGCCTGGGTTGAGAGTGAGCTTGAGTGCGCGACCCAAGAGGTGCATATGCGGGGCAGCGGCGATGACGCTGAAGCTAGAGGTCATTACCTTGTCACATTTGGAAGTAAGAGATGCAGCCGGCTTAAATGGATCTTGGCCACACAAGATATTAATTCCCGCCGACTCAAAGGCGCTCGTTGCACTCGTGCGAGCTGCCAGATCAATGAGTGATTGCTTGCGATCACATAAAGGACCTGTCACGCCCGCAGGGCAGGCAAGCTCTACCGGTGCTGGAAAGAGTTCAACGTGTAACTGCTTAACGCTTGCACCCTTTGCAGGTACTGTCTCCATGACAATCTTTGATTGGTCAGTTTCGACTTTGCCGCCATCTGCTGCCAGTAAGTTGTAATGCACCTGCAGGACAAAACGTTCGCCCTTCTTAAAAGGTGTGCCATAACCGGCAGGTGACACATCTTTGCCACGGCCGGGCGCCCACGAACTAAGCCACGGGGATGAGATAAATGTCGAGAGCATTCCACCTAAACCAGAGCCACCAAAGCAGGGCCAGCCAGTGCCGTTCTTATCAGCTGCAACGGCTTCAGCAAGGTCTGCATCGGTGACGCGGAAGATAATTGCGTGGTGCACATAGTTCTTCTTCTGCGGAATAAATTGAATGGTGCGAATAATGGAATCTTCGGTGACTTTAGGGTCGAGTAAGAAACAGCGATAATCATCGGTTCCATTATTAGGAGCAGAGGGAAGGTGCGCCTTCTTCATCGTCACGCTGTAGCGCTTCATCTTTGCTGCAGGGGCAGCGCCGGCAGTTGCTGGAATGAGAGACGCAAGTAACAGAACAGCTGTCGCTATCGAAAGAACCTTTACCTTCATAGAGGTGAGAATACCGAAGTTCTAAAGGTGCAGCAGACTGTGAATCCAACTACCGTAGCGGGGTGAAGATTCAGAGATTACTTGCTGCCTGCGCACTCTTCACCCTTACTCTGGTTCCAGTCACCGCCAGCGCTGAATCAATTATTACTCGCGCTATCAGCACAGCTCCGGCTGTTTCCATTGATACCTCTCTTTACCTGCCAAGTAAGACCCCAGCTCCTGCCATCATGATTGCCCACGGTTTCGGCGGCAGTAAAGATTCGGTAGCAACGGATGCGAAGTTCTTCGCCTCGAAAGGTTATGTCGTCCTCACCTGGACAGCCCGCGGCTTTGGAAAATCAACAGGGCAGATTGCCATGAATTCAATTGACGCTGAAGTAAAAGATTCACAGGCGTTGATTACCTATCTTTCTAAAAGTAAGTACGTCACCCAAGATAAAACAGGTGACCCACGCGTTGGAATTATGGGTAGCTCATACGGCGGCGCTAATGCGTTGATGAGCGCCAGCCAAGATGCCCGTATCGATGCAGTTATTGCTGACATTACGTGGAGTGATCTACAGAATGATTTATTCCCGCAATCAATTACAGATTCCAAAGAATCAGGTCCCTTTAAAAAAGTCTGGGCCGGCACCTTCTTCTCAGCAGTTTCGCTACAGAGCGCCTACCTAGGGGAGTGCGGTTCATTTACCCAAGCATGGTGTGATGCCTACCGAAATGCAGCAATCAATGGCCAGCCATCTACGCAAGAGCGCGCACTTCTTGCCTCGGTATCTCCTCGTAACTTTGCATCCCTTATTACCGCGCCAACGCTTTTAAGCCAGGGCCAAGCAGATTCCCTCTTTCCATTGACTGAGAGTTACAAGACCGCTGAAATTATTAAGAAGTCACATCCGAATACGCCACTTGCGATGATCTGGCATGCAGGTGGCCACGATGGTGGCTTTGATCAAAGCCCATACCTGCGCGCCCAATACCTAAGCTGGTTCAAAAAGCATCTCTCACTTGAGAAGATCGTATTTCCTACCTTTCAATTTACTAAGACCAATGGCTCAATCTCACTTCAGGATTCAACTGTGATTCCAAAGGTATTCGCTAGTAAGCAGCTACCGATAACTGCTGATGTACAACAGCTACAACTAGCCACCCCAACAGTTGCTGCCGCTTACCCAATCGGCGGAATTCCTAGCGCCATCTCGGCACTTCCGGGCATCGGCAGCGCTGGTGCCTTAGCTTCGCGAGTTGTCTCCACCATCTCTGGCTTTAGCCCAGCGTTGTTACCTGGCCAGAGCGGTCTGCTGGAATCTGCGCCTCTGACGACACCGATTTCTATCGTGGGACCATCATCAATCAAGGTTCGTATTACAAGTACCACAGGAGATGCCACCTTATTCTTCTCACTTGTTACCAAGTCACCAAGCGGTGCCATCAATCAACCTAACGGAGTTGTGGCACCTATTCGCCTAACCAATATTCCAGCCACAGGTAGCGATGTAACGGTAGAACTTCCCTCCACAATCATTGATGCCTCAGTCGGTGACGTGATTGCAGTAGGAATTTCCAGTACCGATCAGGGATATGAACTACCGAAACTCTCTCGTTTCTATTCGATAACTGCACTTTCGCCTTTGACCTATCGCAACGTGATTGCATCGGCATCAACGTCAAAGAGCGCCAACTTTGTCTGGCCGATAGCTGCTCTACTGACACTTATTCTTGCCGCCATTTACATCCGCCTGCGCAAGCCCAAGATTGCCCCAAGCCACGAAGAGAGCACCGCACTTGTTGAGGTAGAAAACCTAGGCAAGGTTTATAAAGATGGTTATCGCGCGGTTACAGATCTCTCCTTCACGGTAGAACGCGGTCAAGTTGTTGGCCTACTTGGTCCCAATGGTGCAGGAAAGACAACAACACTTCGCATGGTGATGGGTCTGATCTTCCCTACTGAAGGTTCAATTTTTATGGATGGAAAACCTGTCTACCCGGGTTCTCCTGCACTCTCTAACTTAGGCAGCTTTGTGGAAGGTCCCGGATTCTTACCTCACCTTTCAGGGCGCGAGAACTTATCTCTCTACTGGCGCGCAATCGGTCGCGATGGCGAGCAGTATCTTGATGAAGTTGTTGCCATTACCAAGCTTGGAACCGCCCTTGATAAGAAGGTGCGTTCATACTCTCAAGGTATGCGCCAGCGCTTAGCAATCGCCCAGGCGATGCTCGGAATGCCTGACCTGCTTGTTCTTGATGAACCCACCAACGGTCTTGACCCACAACAGATCGCCGAAATGCGCCAAGTCTTAAAAGATTACGCAGCAACTGGGCGCACCGTCATTATCTCTTCCCACCTTCTGGCAGAAGTTGAACAGACCTGTAGCCATGTTGTCTTGATGCACCGCGGCCAATTGATCGCCTTTGGGCCCATGAAGAAGATTCTTACCCGCAACCGTAAATCACGCACCCTAGAAGAGATCTTCCTAGAACTCATCGGTGATGACTTAGTCATCGGTAAGGAGAAGAAATGAGTTACACAGCCAGCAAGACTCTTCCGTATTCCGTTGAGCTCTATCGCCAACTCAAGCGCAAGCGCACCGCCTTCGCCTACGCCTTTGTTCTCTCACTCCCCATCCTGGTAGCCATCGCAGTTAAATTTGGGCCATCGGGAAATAGCGGTGGGCCTACACGTTTAGGTTCTGGAACAACTGACCTCATTGGACTCGCCACAATCGGAGCTGCCAACTTCACCACAACGATGTTGTACTTTGCAACGCCATTCTTACTTGTCACAGTGATTGCACTCTTTAACGGCGACACCGTTGCCAGTGAAGCCTCGTGGTCAACGTTGCGTTATCTTCTGGCTTCCCCTGTTCCGCGGACCAGGCTTTTGATTCAAAAAATCAAAGTAAGTTTGACCTTATCTGCCATCGCAGTTCTGCTGATGCCGATATCAGCCTGGATCGTTGGCACCATCGCCTTTGGCACCAAGCCGCTACAAACACCACTGGGTGCAACCTTTAATAACTCTGTAGCCCTTTCGCGCATCGCCATCATGACTGCTTACTTAGCTATCTCACTTCTCTTTGTTGCAGGACTTGCCTTCTACTTAAGTGTTCGCACCGACGCGCCCCTTGGCGCAGTTGGCGTTGCCGTTGGAATATCGATCTTGCTCAATATTCTCGATGCGATTACAGCACTAGGCAAAATTCGCGAATGGCTGCCCGTTCACTACGCCTTTTCGTGGTTTGATGCACTTGCCACCACCATCGATTGGTCGATCATGATTCGCGGTGCTAGCTACTGCACCATGTCAGGGGTAATCCTTTATGCCCTGGCCATCAACCGATTTGCCCATAAAGACATCACTTCCTAGCCATTCCCCACAGTATTCACCTGCAAAACCAGCCCTTTGGGGTTACCTCCCACGCTTATCTCGCGGTACCCTTCCCGAAAGCACTCGGGGCTAAAACGCCTCACTCATATGAAGGCGGAAAAAAATGAACGAACTAGCACTCTTAAAACTATGGAACACCAAGCGCTCCCAGATCATTCAGGCTCAGGTCGCTCCAGCGCTCGTACTGATCGGCGTCATGGTCCTTGCAGCCCAAGGCACCTTCGCAACAGCAAACGATGCAGGTAAGTACCTTGCACTCGGCGTAGCAGCATCCACAGGAATTCTTGCCATGATTACGCAGTACGCAGCAATCCGTGAAGCAGAGGCACTTATCGTTGATCTTAACCAGATCAAGGATTCATCAAAGCTTGCAAAGAAGATCGCTGAATCACGCGGACTTCTTTCACTTACAGCAATCGGAATTGTTGGCATCGGCCTTGCCATCTTCGCACTTGTTGTATGGGCTGTTCTTGGCAACTAAGTTCAATACATGAACGTAATTTATGCAGTAATTGCCGTATACGTAGTCTTGGCTGGCCTTCTCATATTTGTCTATGAGAGACCAGCCAAGAAACGTCCCAAAATTACAGGGCGCGGCGGAGACTTCGAAAGCTAGAGAATCTCCCTTGGTTAACTCTTGCCTCGCCAAGCGCTAAAGGACCTCACCGATTTTCCGTGCGGTGTGCGTAGCCAGAGGAATGGATGTACCTCAGCTAGCTTCTCAAATTTGGCAAAGCTCGGAACCGGCGCATATGTCACCGCCACCGCGTTCTCACGGGCAAATCCATACGGGCTTCCCATAAACACGCTCAGGTCACGGCGGCTAGCTAAATCCTGCAATGTCTCAAGGTAGAAATAGATCCTCTTTGACGACAGCTGTAATTTGCGCAGCGCCTCTTCATTAAAGATAAAGACCACCGGCAACTCAGGGTGAGCAACAAGTGCGGGATCAGCATCTCCTAGAGAATCAACGGTGAGCAGTACAAAGTCTGCATCCCTATTCTTCGCAACAACCAATGGCCCTGTTGTTGCGTTGATATCAGGATCTTCAGTGAGTAACGCTTCGAAGGGAGCTTGCTCTAAAGAAACTTCTTCCGGGAACTCTTCAATTGGGCAGTTCTTCTTTAACGCACACCCCATACATAACTGCGAGGCGCGCTTTTGTACCTGCCATCGCGCAAAGCCATACGGCTTGCCGGTTCCAGTGCCCACCGTCCATTGCCACCCCAGTAAATTGGCAGCGCGAGATCCATCAATTAAATGGCGATACATCTCTTCTTGTCCATGCAACCAACCGAATTCATTGCGCACTGTCCAGTGCGAAGCCAGCCACATACGACTCTGGTTTACCAACCAGCCATCTTCATGTAGCTCATTAGTTGCAAAATCTACGCAGGCCATACCTTCGGGCCAGCCATTACCTTCCCTATCCCACACCTGTTCAAAGCGCAGGTTCTCAAAGAGGCGAGTACCAATACGTGCATAGAGATGGCGCGCATACTCTTGCCACATCAACTCATCACGATACTTTTCCCGATCACCAAAGGGCGCCTTCGCAACAAAATCCCACACCCGCTGCAGCGGAAGTAAGTTATGGCGGATATACGGAGATAAGACTGAAGCCCCGCGTGTATCTAGCGGCAGTACCTCAGAACGGTTCTTGGCATAGCCTGCAATATCTAACGCACCAAGAGCTGCATCTGCCGCACTCTGCCCACCTGCAATAGAGCTACGCCCACCACCTGAGTGCAGACCTGCAAACTCACTCTCGAGAATGACCTGTGCATCAAGTGAAATATCGATCTTTCTCATCCGCACAGATTAACGAGGTAGGCCTGCTACTGCAGCGCCACAGCGATGAGATTAAACTCAAACCATGCCCGAATTACCGGAAGTTGAAACCGTTCGTCGCGGTCTGGCTTCACTAGTAACGGGTTATCGCATCCAGGATGTGCAACAACTTCACCCGCGGGCGCTGAAGGCAGAGTCCATCGCACCCCTTGATGCACTGAGCGGCGCCAAGATTGTCGGCACCAACCGCCGCGGCAAATTCCTCTGGCTCACTCTCGATCGCCCCTATGTCTTGGTTGCCCACCTGGGCATGAGCGGACAATTTCTCATCCACCAGAAAAACCACCCGCGCGCAGGCCATATCCGCGCACAATTTAACCTCGCCAAACCGATGCGCACGAGAGAGTTAATCTTTAACGACCAACGCACCTTTGGGTGGCTTTCGATCGAAGAGACCCGCGACGGAATACCAACATCTGCGCAACATATTGCTCCAGACCCATTTGATCCACTCTTTGATAAAGCTGCGACCATTAACAAATACCGAAAGCGAAATATCAAGATAAAGACTGCGCTACTGAACCAAGAGATCATGTCGGGAGTTGGCAATATCTACGCCGATGAAACTCTCTGGCGCGCCCGGGTTCACCCCGAGATCAGCACCGCAGACCTGTCTGCCAAGAAGCTCGCCACCATCATTGGATTTGCCACCGAAGTCATGCAAGAGGCAGTTGATAAAGGTGGCACCTCATTCGATGATCTCTATATCAACGTCAATGGCGAGAGCGGTTTCTTCGAACAATCACTTGCCGCCTATGGCCAAGAAGATCAACCCTGCCCACGGTGTGGCACACCCATCAAGCGCATCGTCGTTGGCTCCCGCTCTTCTCACTTCTGCCCACGGTGCCAACGCCCGTGAGGAAGTAACGCTACGATAAAAAAATGACAAAGAGACAAGAGTTTCGCGTAGTACGCACCTATAAAGATTTCGAAGTTCGTGAATACCAACCCTGCGTCATCGCAGAAGTAAAGATCTCAGCTGACTATGGCGCAGCCTCTAGCACCGCCTTTGGCTCACTCTTTAAATACATCTCCCAGGGAAATAAAACATCCGAAAAGATTGCCATGACCGCCCCCGTCATAGCAGCACAACGAGAACCACTTGCCCGTGCAAATGAATGGTTTGTCTCTTTCGTGATGCCATCTGGCAGCACCATTGGCCACCTGCCCCACCCCAACGATCCGCAAGTACACCTTCGTGAGTTAGAGGCCGAAACCTGCATCGCAACCTCCTTCAAAGGAAAGGCAACGCCAGAGAAATGCGAGTTAGTCACTCTGCAACTTCGCTTGGCTGCATCGAAGGAGAACATCGCACTTTCGGATGAAACCCGCGTCTGTCGCTTCGACCCACCCTTTAAGCCCAGCTTCCTGCAATATAACGAGATCGTGATTCCGGTCTTTCTGGGGGAGCTGTAGGAGTAAGAGCTGAGAAAAACTCCTAGATGATTTTAATCTTTAACTTTTCAGCCATTTCATCAATCGAGAATCTATTTTCTTCTTTTGTCGCGCTACTACACAGGCGACAACGGAGCTGCCATTGCCACCTGTCCGGCGCCACGCTCGAAAAATCATATTTTGCTACAAATTGATTTACAGGAAGAGTCTTACAGAGCATGCATCGCTTTGGAGCAATCATGTGGTTGATTACCTGCGTTTCTGCACGATAACCACGTTGATAGACAAACCCAAGCCCGTAGAGATCGACATCGAATAAGAAAGCACTTCGGTACAGTGAGCCTTCAAATACCGCCTCAGTTAAATCTTTAAAGGCATGGAACCCGCATTGGCACCCTTTTACTGGTGGCACATGATCAGGATCTGCGCCACAGTGCGCGCTGGCATCAGATGTATAAAGATCGCCAGTTAAACCCATAAAGGTTGGTTCTCTTCCAACAATCTTTGCCAATTTGTATCCATGCATCTGTTCATTGGGGAGGGCAAAAGGATTGTCGAAAGTAAAGCCTTCTTGATTCTCCGTATTTCTTAGATATTCACGGTCGGATGCCCTGCCAATGAGAAAGAAGGCCAACATCGCTGCAAGTGGCACAACGATGGAAAGAATTGTCAGAATTGCATAAAAAGTAGCTTTTGCCAAGATGGGATCTTCTTGCTTAGAGAAACTCCCAAGGAGGTAACCCAAGAGAAATGTGGCGCCAATCAAGAGTGGGTAGAGGCGCAGGGCCACGATAAATTTTCGTTTTATCTTGCTCACTCCCATAACCTGAGATTACAATGACTGCAAGATCGTTGCGACTGGGGGTGACTGCTATGGCCGAAATCGGGGAGCCAGACCGTGTTGTGCGTCGCGAACGTGAGACTCAACCTTTAACCATTCCTCAAATACCAGCAGTTGCACCTGAAACTCCTGCGCTTGAACCAGCCTCATTTCACATAAGCTAACTTAAACTCTTCCCATGAAATCATTACCAGTGGGATTCGTCATGGGAATTTTTCTCTGCATTGCAGGTGTAGCTCACTTCGTTGCACCGAAAACACTAGATGCAATCGTCCCTAGGTTTCTGCCAGGTGAAGCGCGAACCTGGGTCTACCTCAGCGGAGCGGCAGAGATCATTATTGGAGCCGCACTCTTAGCGCCACTCGCCTGGAAAATCGGTGTAACACCAATCCGCTTACTTGCAGCCTATGCCGCTCTGCTTCTCTTTATCGCAGTCTTTCCCGCCAACATCACGATGGCCATCGATTGGCGCACTCGTGTAGCGCCTTACCCGCTCATCGCTTTTGCTCGCTTGCCATTGCAATTCGGATTATTTTATTGGGCTTGGGCAATTATTAAAGCGTTGAAGAAAGGGAGCGGAGGATGAGGGATTTGAACCCTCGAGATTTTCATCTACGCGTGTTCGAGACGCGCGCACTCGGCCGCTATGCGAATCCTCCGCAGTAAGG
>JBBAMT010000007.1:0-43466 GCA_040402355.1 Candidatus Planktophila sp.
TCCGGCTTATAGGGCGACTCTTCTTTCAAACATGTAGGCCCCGCATAGAAATGTGCGGGGCTTGCTCCTTTGTGCGCTATTACTTTTTATAAGTATTACCAAAACCTAGCAAGACTTTATTTAAGTTTTCGGGCAAATCTTGGGGCAATTAGGGCAAATCTTGGGGCAACGGAAAATTTAAAATGAATAGAAGGATTTCTCTCTTTAATGCCTAAATACTATTTCATGAGTTTCTTTGCATCCGAAGTAAGCGAATAGAAAGCCCATTTGCCTCGTTGGGTTCGTTCCAACAATCCGGCATCAACAAGTAACTTGAGATGGTGGCTGACGGTACTTTGAGCCAAGCCAGTGTCAGGTGTCAGATCGCAAACGCAGGCTTCGGAGTTTTCTCCTGATGCAACGGCCATGATCAGCCCGAGACGGGTTTCATCTCCAAGTGCCTTGTATTGCTCGGCAAGCTTGGAAATAACTTTTGGAGCCTTTGAAAGCATCAGGGAGGTAGCCACGCCCAAAGCATACATTGACAATCTTCGATGGGAGCGTAGGATAGTCATATCGAAGTTCATCGATTTAAGGAGATAAAAATGTCAGATCTAAAGGAAATCAAAATCGAATCCAAGGATGCATGCTGCTCAACTTCTGAGGGTGCAGATTCATGCTGCTCAACTTCTTCAGAAGATTCAGCTTGCTGTTCAACCACAACAGGTTCTTGCTGCTAAATAAATGGCAATTTCATTAAACCTACAGAAGCGAGAGCCCACCTCAAAGAGCGTTTCTAAGCTCGCTCTTTTGGCTGCTTCTTGGTACTTGCTGTATTGGGTTAATGACAAGTTTTGGGACCGACTGCTATTTAAAGTAATAAGTCTTTCGCCAGATAGCAAGGTCGGCGAGTCAGTTCGATTCTTCTTCTACGACTCCACAAAGATTCTTCTGCTTTTAACTGGAATTACCTTTGTGGTGACAATGCTCCGTTCTTTTATAACAATTGAACGAACAAGAGCATTTTTAGGTGGAAAACGCCAAGGTGTAGGCAACATTATTGCTGCATCGGCTGGAGTGGTAACTCCATTCTGCTCCTGTAGTGCCGTGCCAGTCTTTATAGGGTTTCTCTCATCAGGAATACCTGTCGGAGTAACTCTGAGCTTTTTAATCGCAAGTCCTCTCATTAATGAGATTGCAGTTGGGCTGCTCTTCACAATGTTTGGCTTGAAAATTGCTGCCATTTATCTGGCATCAGGGCTCATTATTGCAATCACGGCAGGAATGGTCCTAGGCAAGCTCAAGGTAGAACGATGGGTTGAGCCATTCGTTTATGCAAATCCCATGAATGCTCAAGGAGAATTTGCATCTCCTCACTACACGGTTCAAGATCGAATTGGCCTTGCAAAAGAAGAAGTAGTTTCGATTGATAAGAAGATTTGGCCATACCTCTTGGCTGGTATTGCCGTAGGTGCACTTATTCATGGATGGGCACCAACAGATTTCTTTGCAAAGCATGCAAGTGCCAACAATCCGTTTGCAGTTCTTATCGCCGTCTTAGTAGGAATTCCGCTTTATTCCAATGCGGCAGGTGTGATGCCTATTGTTCAGGCACTGCATGACAAGGGCCTTCCTATGGGAACTCTGCTTGCATTCATGATGGCTGTTGTTGCCCTAAGCCTGCCTGAGATGATCTTGCTTCGCAGAGTGCTACGCCCCAAGCTTCTAGCTACTTATTTAGCAATTGTTGGAAGCGGAATCATTTTCGTCGGCTATCTATTCAACGCAATTCTCTAGGAGGAACAGATGGATATCAAAGTATTAGGACCGGGCTGCAAGAACTGCGTAACTCTCGACAAAATTGCTCATGAGGTTGTTGCAGAGATGGGTCTGACAACTACTTTTGAGAAAATTGAGGATTATGCAGCCATTGCTTCATACGGCGTAATGAGCACGCCTGCTCTTGTAGTTGATGGGAAAGTTGTTCTTTCAGGTCGCGTACCAACACCTCGCCACCTAAAAGAAATCCTTGAGGGAATCTAAAATGACGGCTAAAAAGAAGACTGTGCTCTTTGTCTGCGTTCATAATGCAGGTCGCTCTCAGATGGCAGCGGGTTACATGCGTGAGCTTTCAGGAGGAAAAGTAGAAGTACTTTCAGCGGGATCGGCACCTAAGGATTCGATCAATCCTCAGGCAATTGCTGTAATGGCTGAAGAAGGTATTGATATTGCAAATCAGCAGCCAAAGGTTTTAACGACTGAAGCAGTCCAAGAATCCGACGCGGTTATCACCATGGGGTGTGGGGATGTGTGCCCAGTTTTTCCAGGTAAACGCTATGAGGATTGGGTTCTAGATGATCCTGCCGGGCAAGGCATCGAAGCCGTAAGAAAAATAAGAGATGAGATTAAGTTCAAAGTGGAAGGCTTACTCTCAGAACTTTTGCATGAATGAGAAATTCTCAATAATTCACAATTTTTACGGGGCAATTTTAAGGGCAAATTACGTAATACAAGCGTGAAACGATTCCCTCCGGCTTATAGGGCGACTCTTCTTTATTTACGTGCACGGTCCTGCTCAAGGAAGTTAAAATTAAACAAGGTTCAAAGCTGAAATCCGTTGAACTAATTTTCCGCCTCTGCCTCTGCTTCGAGATTCAGTGTGCGGATGGCTTGCATCGCTTGGCGCCCAGTCACTTGTAGTTTCCGATAAATGGCTACGGTTTCTTGGCGAATAAGTGACTCGCTGTATCCAATTTCTAGACCTATTTGGGCATTGTTAAAACCCCGCTCTAAAAGACCAGCGATTACTAACTGACGGTCAGTCAATGGAACCTGAGGCAGATCAATCTTTTGCTTGACATTAAGTGCGACTTCAACGAGTGCAGTTGGAAGTCGACTTGCGTAGAGTCCTAATAATGATCCAATTGCCACGAAGAAAACCTTCATAGATTCGGTTAACTCAATACTTTGTCCCGAGTATAAAGCCATCCCACCAATCGGGTATACCGGAATCACAACACCAAATTTCCAATCGACTGAAGTCACTAATTCACCCATGAGGGGATACGTTGACTTAAATTCCTCATTATTCTTCAAAACTAGAACTTCGTTGCTTCGAATAGCGTCGGTGATGGGAAATTTACTTTGAATGGGAAGGTCAGTGATTGCTGCATATTCTTTGGCGCTCCAGCCAAAGCCTCCCAAGGCGCAAACCACACCGGTTTCAATGAGTTCACCGATATAGATGGTTATAACGCCTTCTGCATTGAAGGTGTTCATAACTAAAAATTGAGCTATTTCATTGTATGACTTGGGACTACGTGCGAGAAAATCGGAAAATGCAAGAATCTTCTGTGATTGCACTATCTCCTCAGTTTCTGGTGCTAATCGGCAAGACCGGACAAACTGTGATTCTCACCATAGTCTCTAATTTGAGGGAAAACCACAATGACATTTTTTACACGCTCAATAGGCTGAATTCTGTCCGGACATAACCTCGCATTTTGGATATTTTTTAGAATTCCATTTAGTCACCTTGCTCAAAATCAAGTCCGCTTATAACAGGACATGCACCAGTTTATTGGTATTGAAAACACTTAAGTTTTCCCTATTCAATGAACTTGTTTTAAGGGGATTACAAATGCGAAAATCTGGCAGTTTGAAAAAGCCATATGCGCTAGTTCTCGCAACTATTTTTCTCACATCTATCTCTCCCTTAAATAGTGAAGTCGCGGCGGCTGATGTACTCCCTATTGATATGGGGGTAGCTGGACAGTTTTCTCTTCTTGCTCCCACGATTACGATCGGTGGTGCGATTTCTGTTTACTCAGCTATCGGGGCGCTGTCTGTTGCAAGTGCGACAGGGGAAGCGGCAGTGACTGATCCATTGGTCGCTAAACATTTTGGTGATCCCACCTATGTGGCTGCGATGGCAGATTTAACATCGACAATTAGCGGCGCATTTTCTGACACCGCGACTGCGATACCGGCAACAGTTTTAGATGCGCAAACTTTTGTTCCAGGTAGGTATTATTTTTCAGCACAGGAAGTAACTCCAGGTGCCAATGCTGTTATTACACTTGATGCCAGTAGTAATCCGTCTGGTGTTTATATTTTTCTATTTCCTGGGAATTTCACTCCTGGCGCAACAGTGCATGTGATGGGAAACGCTGACCCTGGAAAAGTTTTCTGGATAGTGCAAGGCAATTTCACATTAGGTGGAGGCAGCTCTATTTGGAAGGGAAATGTCTTAGCAGGTGGAAATATCACACTTGGAAATTCCGCTATTCTAATTGGGCGGGTTTTAGCAAAGACTGCGGTTACTACTGATGCCAGCCAGATACTTCCAGGAGCGACAAAACCTAATTTTACATTAAGTCGAAATACAGAGACAGGAACTGTTGGTTCACCAATAACCCCAATAACTATGACAAATGTCTTATCCAGCGCTGTGTCTTACACAATCTCTCCAGGGCTTCCTGCTGGAATATCACTAAATACAAGCATCGGTGAAATTTCTGGTACACCATCAGAATCTCAAACCGCAACTTCTTATACAATCACAGCACAGAGTGGCGCCAACACTGCCACTCAGACTTTGCAACTTACAATTTATCCGGTGGTGCAAAAGTCTGCGCCAACAATAACTTCAGTCGTACCAATCTCAGGCTCTACTTCTGGTGGAGACACAATTACGGTCAGTGGTACAGACTTTAGAATTGGCGCCATAGTCAGCGTTGGTGGTAGCTCATGCACCGTTAGCAGCATTACAAGTATTCAAATTACCTGTCTAACAAGTTCTGGCCTATCTGGAAGCGTGGATGTCGTAGTTACGAATAACGATGGTGGAGTTGCCACAGCGTCAAACATATTCACCTTTATAGTGCCAGGAGACATCGCGCAATCCGCACTGTCTCTAACAATCGTTAATGGAAACGCTGGATTACCAATTTTATTATCAGCTTCAGGTGGTACTGGTTCGGGGGCCATCACTTACGTTGTGGACTCTGGCACAGCGACTGGTTGTGTGAGCACTACTGTTGACTCTTATACCGCTTCTTTGACCTCTACCAGTTCAGGAACATGTTTAGTGACCGCAACAAAGGCCCGCGCTCTATCCTCCGGGTTAGCGTATTACGCATCGATTTCATCACCTCCCGTAGCCTTCACTTTTATAGGTCTGCCGCAAAATACATTGACCGTCACATCAACTTCAGGAATTTTTGGCACACCGCTTTCTTTAGCTACGACCGGTGGCGACGGGATCGGAACAGTGACGTACGCCGTCGATAACGGCTCAGCTATAGGTTGTTTAATCACAGGTGGTACGCTGATTTCAACTGAACCGGGAACCTGTCGAGTAACGGCTACCAAAGCAGCTAGCGGCAATTACGCACTTAAAAATTCAGTGCAAACTTCAATACTGCTAGCCGGACTGAGCATCGCCTTCACTGACACCACATTATTTGATGTCACTGTCGGCACTCCTTACAGTGATTTTATCAAAGCAGAAGCCCGTACAGATGGCGTCTTCACTAGCACCCCTATGACTTACGCAGTAGATACAAGCACTCCGTTGCCAACGGGACTTTCATTGAATACAAGCACTGGTTATGTAACAGGCATCTTGCCAGATGGCGCTGTAACCGGCACATTCAGCTATACATTTATTGCAAGTTCTTCAGGATTTCCTAGGCAGACTCTTGCATTCACAGTCAACAATCTTCCTAAAGCACCTGGCGGCGGAGGCGGAGGCGGTGGTGGAGGCGGTGGTGGCGCTCCTGCTCCCTTACTTTCAATCGAATTTACTGATCAGACTCTGAAGTCGCCGACTATTGGAGTTCTGTATTCGGATTATTTAGCCGCTCGAACATTGAGTAATGGGTCACCAGATTCGCATATTTTTACGTACGTACTAGCGTCTGGTTCTCCCGCCTTGCCATTGGGACTTGTTCTTAACCCACTAACGGGATTTGTTTCGGGCACAATCGAGTCGTCAGTCATACCGGGAACTATCAATCTCTTGTTTACCGCCTCTTCCCTTGGGTATACATCCGTCACGACAACCGTGCTTTCATACATGGTTGTTCAGGCAGCAGAGATAGTTCCCATTGAAGATTTAGTTGCAGACGTTCCAGATACTGAAATTGTGGACTCTCAGACAGCAACCGAGCTTAATCCAGATACGAGTTCTGCGGAAAAACCTATTCCATCTATGAAGAAACTCATGATGACCGCATTATTTGCCAATAACAGTTCGATTTTATCAAAGGCGCAAATAGCTTCGCTCAAAACCTTGAGCAAGGCATTACTGCAGATGAACATCAAAACAATAACAATCGTGGGATACACTAACTCTGCGCCCAGTGTGGGCAATAACAAATTAGCTATTGCTCGAGCAAAAACACTGGCTAGATATTTGAAACTAAATGGTGTTAAGCAGAGCATCACAATTAAGTCATTAGTCACTGCTAAAACAAACGCCAATCAATCTGGTAACGTGCTGAATGCCATGCGTAAAGCTGAGATATGGATTGTTTCCTGAGATGATGAAGAATAAGCCAGAAAATATTGAAATTCCTGAAGTGCCCATCCCTCGACGCATCTTGATTGCTCATAAAAAGGCAATATCAGTAATGAAACGAGCCGAGACAAAGCAAAAATCTAACCAAAAAAGGGTTCAAATTAGGAATCAGAAGTAATGCCAGACGTAACTATCAGGGGTGAAGATGGCAAACCAAATCTTTATGCTTCCATGCATGGAGAGCATCTTCGCTTTGAATTTGAATACTTCGCACATGATGACTCAGAGAAGGATTATGAATTCAAACATACGGTGTTTCCGATTGACATCCCTTCTATCCCAAAAAAGTTCGGATTGGATCACAAGATAGATATTCTTTTGACTATAAAAGAAATCCAACATAAGGGTTTTGGGCAAGAGTTACTGGATGCGCTGACCGACAAAGCAATTGTCAATGAGTTATTCGTCTGGGGTGGTTGATTTTCAAGTTCTAATTGATCACTCTTTTATATAGTTAATTGGGGGCAAATTTGAGGGTAATTAATAATCCTGAGGGTGCGTTCACGCATAACAAGCTCGTCTCCGGCTTATAGGGCGACTCTTCTTTATTTTTCCTTCCAACTGATTTACGATTTAACTATGGCTGAGAAAAAAGTTACAGGTCCCGCTTCTTACTTCCCTTCTATTGAGAAGAAGTACGGCAAGCCAATTGAGCATTAGATGAAAGAGTTAAAAAAAATTTCAAAATTAGCCCATATGGAACAAGTGGCACACCTTAAAGAGAAGTATGAAATGGGCCATGGGCATGCAAATGCACTTGTGGCTGTCTTCCGTCAGAAAAATGGACTTTAGGGCCACTCTTCTTCACATAACAGTTACTGCGAGTAACCAAAACTTTGTGTCATAATTGAGTCTAAGATGCTTGGTAGTAATCGGGACTTGGTTAATAGCCAGGTCCCTTTTGCTTTCCCGCAGATGAGAATTTTCTATGCCATAATTCCACCACGACGGTTTGGTAGTAATTGGGACTTGGTTAATCACCAGGTCCCTTTTGCTTTCCAATTCTTTTGTCCACAGATGCTTGTTCACTTTGATTCCGACTAATCAATACTGCGTAACTTCACCCTCGTGATGGGGGCGTGTTGTAATTGGTAGCCTGTTGGTTTACCAAATCGTCGGAGCGGGTTCAAATCCCGTCGCCTCCACCACAGTCTTAACTGTCGTTGCTCGGTCTATTGGTAATGGTCAAAAGAGCTACTTCAGATATGCATGAGAGGGCCTCGAGGGATCGAGGTCCTTTCCTTTTCTCTCGGCCTTTAGGGCGACTCTTCTTTATTTTTCGTTATGTGGATGTTTGCTGTGATCCTCGGTTGGCGCGGTGCTATTGGAAGAGGAAACTGCATGAGTGTGTGTAGGCGTACTCATGCTCTCGGCAAGACTGGTTAAAGAGACCAAAGATGTAATAGCGATGCCAAGAACAAGTGCACCTGCCATTGAAACCTTCTTAATTGAGCCACTTCGGAATAAGTTGGCCTTAAAGCAATAGGCAATGAAAGAAAGAATTATTCCCAGAGGCACTAAGTTCGCAGCCCTGGATGGGAAATCTGTAAAGTGCTGAATACCACCTGAGAGCATTCCGATTCCAAAGGAAAGTAAAAGCGAAGTTACGATTAGCGACACGAGTGCACCAGCCTTTGGAAGACCATTCCCGTTGAGTAGTTCATTTGCTAAGGACCCAATTACGAAAACTATCCCACCTAAAGCCGCCAAGATTCCGTAGAAGCTTTCGTTTAGAGGATAGTGGACAACACCACCACTAACCATGCCGGCCCCAACAAATAGGAGCACATAGACAAGGTAGGGTCTTAGAACTTTTACTTGAGAGGTTTCGGAAAGCGGTTTAATTAATTCATTTTGTTGCATGCTCATTGTACAAAATATATTTTAATGAGTTTCCTATTTCTTGCTGATCTCGCTGCAAAAAATGAGAATTTCATGTGAGTTTAAGTATGTTCGAGAGGAGGCCTCTATTCCTAGGCGGGCCCAGGGCCTTAAAGTACATTCACAAACCTTCGAGAGTAGTATTTCCCTAACAAGGAGGTGAGAGATGCAGATCAATGTAGATAAGAAGACGGGTGCTCTAGTTGCGGTGATCGTTCTCCTGCTGGCAACAATTCTTGGAATTTCATTAAACAAAAATGCCGACGGTGGCTTCTTCGGTATGCATGGCAATGGATCTATGGGGATGCATCACAACTCAACTGATTCAACCTATACAGGGGCCGATGAAATGTTCTTGCAGATGATGATTCCCCATCACCAGCAAGCTATTGATATCTCAAATATTGCCCTTAAGACTTCAAAAGATTCAGAACTCCTGCTACTTGCAAAAACGATTCGCGATGCTCAGTCTGCTGAAATTGTTCAGATGAAGACATGGCTCAAAGACGCAGGAGCAATTACCGACATGGGGCACTCAATGGGAATGGGCGGAATGCTAGATGACGCCGAGCTCTCTGCTCTATCGGCAGCAACAGGAAAGGCCTTTGACACTCTTTGGCTGAAAGGCATGATTGGCCATCACGATGGTGCAATCCATATGACCACGATGATTAAGGATGCCAGCAACGCCGATATCAAAGCTTTTGGACAGAATGTAGTAAAAGACCAATCTGCTCAAATTGTTCAGATGCAGGCGATGCTCAAGCGGATTGGATAAGTAAGACTTTAGAATGCTGAGTTATAAGGGAATCATCACTCGATTTTTTGCTTTCGTAGTGGCGCCTATCATCGTTCTTGGTAATAGTGCATACGCTCAAACTTTAGACTCAGTCTCACATATCCATCATATGAAAGTTGTAGAGAACAAGATTCTTGTCTTGACCCATGAGGGGCTCTATGAGCTTGTCAGCAAAAATAACATGACATTAGTTGGAAAAGATAAAATTGATGTAATGGGGTTTACAACCCTCGGTAAGGCGTTATTTGCAAGCGGGCACCCGGCACAAGGTTCGAAAGCGCCAAATCCCATCGGTCTTGTGAAATCAATCGATGGCGGAGTAAGTTGGAAAGCGGTCTCCCTGGTCGGCAAAGTAGATTTCCATTCTCTTGAAGGTGCTAGAAGTGATCTCTATGGTGCTGACTCACAAAGCGGAAATTTGATGTATTCGGCAGATTCTGGAGAGAGTTGGAGCTCCTTAGGAGTTAACACTTTCGCAGATATTGCAGTCTCGCCCACGCTGCCAGGAATGGCTATTGCGATTAAGGGCTCTCAGCTCTTGATTACTGACGACGCCTTCAATACAACAAAAAAAGTGAAGAGTAACCTCAAATTTACACAAGTCGAATGGCGCGAATCTGGACTCTATGCGCTGAGTGGTAACTCGCTCTACCTGTCATCAAATTACGGAAACACCTGGAAGAAGCTCAATACATTTAAGGGGGCAACCGGGATTCTTAGCGCTAGCAATCAATTGATCTTGGTAACGGTGGGATCAGATATCTACACATCTTCAGATGCTGGCAAAAAATTTAAAGTACTCTCTTAATCTGGATGATAGGAAGACCTTTTTTCAACTTTTAGGCAAATTTTTGATGAACTTAAGCGTTAAATGAAGGTAGGCATTTGAAGACTACGTATGCTTCACCAATGACTTCAGAGACTGCAGTAAATAAGCATCGTTGGTTAATTCTAGGAATTGTTTTAGCAGCAGAGATAATGGATCTACTCGATTCCACGATTGTGAACGTTGCTGGACCCTCTTTGAAAGAGAAGTTGGGGGCCACACCTTCAGCGCTTCAGTGGGTAATTGGTGGGTACACCTTAACTCTTGGAGCAGGACTCGTACTGGGTGGCCGTTTAGCTGACCGCTACTCTCGTCGTAATATCTTTTTGGTTGGTCTCGCTAGTTTTACAATCACTTCACTCCTTTGTGCGATCGCACCAAATATCGAGCTACTCATAGCCTTTAGATTGATTCAAGGTTTTGCTGGAGCACTTGTCCTGCCTCATGTTATCGGCTTCATTCGTGATGTATTTCCGCCTGAAGAGCTGGGTAAAGCATTCGCAATCTTTGGTCCAGTCTTCGGTCTTGGTGGAATTCTCGGACCAATTGTTGGCGGATTTATTATCGATGGAGATATCGCATCCACTGGTTGGCGTGCGGTGTTCCTCGTTAATATCCCAATAGGAATCGTTGTTCTTGCACTTGCGTGGAAGTATCTACCAAAGAGACCATCAGATCACTCAATAAAGATTGATCTTCTAGGCAGCATCATCATCATTGCTGCTTCTGGTCTCCTTCTCTTGCCTTTGATTCAAGGTCAAGAGGCGGGCTGGCCACTATGGACCTTCCTTTCTCTGGGCGCTTCGCTCCTTGGTTTTGCAATCTTTGCTGTTCAACAGCGTTGGGTAATTTCACGTAATCGAACACCGCTTGTCGATCCCGATATCTTCAAGGCGCGAACATATAACTTGGGACTTGCTGGAATTTTTACCTTCTTCGCAGGCTTCACCGGCGTCTACCTCATCATCACCCTCTTCCTGCAAATCGGTCAGGGGTATTCAGCGCGCGGAGCAGGCATTGCCAATATTGCAATCGCACTCGGCACGGCAATCGGTGGCGCACTGAGCGGCGCAGTTCTCGCAGAAAAATTTGGAACTCGCGTCCTTCAATTGGGAGCCTTAGCTCAGATTACTGGCGCTTTACTTCTCTACTTTGCTCTGCCCGATTTAGAGTCATTTAATTTCTGGCATATCGCTCCAGGTATGTTGGTCTCAGGCTTCGGAACAGGTCTAGTCGTTGCTGCACTCTTTGACGCAATCCTGCTCGCAATCAAAGATGAGTTAGTTGGCTCAGCGTCTGGCGTTCTCTCAGCAGTTCAGTCAATCGGCTCATCAGTCGGTGTCGCAATCTTTGGAACCGTGTTTTTCAATCAGGTCACTAGCGGCCATATTGATAAGGGTTTTAGAAGCGCTCTGCTTCTTCAGGCTGGGCTTGTCTCACTCTTTTTGGTGATTACCTTCCTCCTTCCGAAGAAGGCAGTTGGAGACACGGAGTACGCTCACTAACGCCGGAGTCAAAGTGGACTTGTAGGGCAGATCTTCTAGTTAGTTAGTGGAATAAGCGAGACAGCGAAGATTTGCCAAGCCAAGAGTGATTTAGCGCCAAGACTTAAGATTAAGTAAGTCTTTTCACCAAACATATAGCTTGTCCACTTTCCAACTCCGCGGTACTGCAGCCATTGATTAAGACCGAAACAGAAGAAGAAGATTGCCTGCACGACCATAATCAGGAAGAGACCGTTTGGCGCTTCATCTAAAGGAATTTGAGAGATATTTACAGACATCGCGAGCCAAGGAGTTATGCCAGCCAGTGTTCCGAACCAAAATGGCATCATCGTGGTTGAGCTGCGCCCTGGAGGATTCATCTTCTCTTGCAACCAGCCGAAGAGAATCATTGCGATATTGGCACCGACGACAGCAACTAGGGCTGCAAGTGTCAAGATTCCCCAGTACATGCTGATGATGGCAACCATGAGAGATGCACTTATCGAATACTCTGCCCAGCGAAAGCGGTTGATTCCATTTTTAAGATCGGTCTCATAGGTTTTGCGTGCGACTGTTGATGTGAGTAGATGGTCTAAGCCAGCGAGAGCTAGAAATGCACCTATAACCCAGCCAACTCGAACTTCAAAGAGTGTTGAGGTGGCGAGTCCTTCTGTTCCTGGAGGACCTGCAGGAAATGAGCTTAGAACTTTGAGCACGAAATCATTTGTGAGGAGCAACATCGCCGCAGCCTGACCTAAATGCAAAATTGTGAGGGAGACATTCCACTTGCGAACGTTGACAAGTTTTTCAGAGGTTACTCCGGTTGCAACGACAGAGTTTGTTGATGACATGTACTTCTCCCTAACAATCTATTTGTACTCAGCGCCCAAATGAGAACCGAGTGAAAGTCTGACATTTGTCAGGCAGTTTTAGGAGCAGGACACGGCTTTTCGTGTGGCTCTCATCTTAAGTTCACCCTCTAAGCAGAGCTTGAAACGATCGGTATACCTTTCACCTCTTTTGCTGATTCGTACTCATCATCAATCAGAACTGGTGTCCGCCCAGAGGATTCAATGAATCCCACGATCGAAGCGGCTCGATATCCTGAAGCGCAATGCACCCAGATTTCTCCAGATTGAGGCAATTCATTAACTCTAGATTCAACTTCATAGAAAGGGATGAAGATTGATGGCTCAATATGTGATTTCGCTCGTTCGTGTACCTGACGCACATCAAGCAAGGTCACTTTTGAGTCCTTCATTGCACCTGGAAGATCAAAGAAAGTGGCTACTTGAATTGAACTTTTGGCGCTGAAGGGAGATAGAGAACCAACAAAAGATCCTGTCGGGCGATCAATGCCGATGCGAACCAACTCGCGTTGAGCAGTTCTCACATCGCTCTGCTTATCTGAGAGCAAGAATAAATCTTTCCCGTAGGGGTATAACCAACCTAAGTAACTTGCCAGCGATCCATCGATGCCGAGCGAAGCGCTTCCCAGAATATGCTCGCTTGCCCACGCTTTTCGATTTCGTAAATCGACTACCCAGGCTCCGGCCTTCAGGGCTGTGAGGATTTCATCCGTGCTCATCTCTGTAAGGTCGGATAAATCGACGTGTTGTGCACCGGCGGTATTAATAGGCCCCATGTACTTAAAGTATGTGGGGTATGTGTCCAATGAAGCCAGGGTAGTAGCGATATATAACTCTTCATCTAAGAGTAGAACTGGATTGGTTCTCTTCTCATCTCCCATATTTGAAGTATCGGTCAGCGATGGAGTTGCTGAGCAGAAAGAGCCAAAGCCATGGGTTGGGTATATATCAACGCCATCTTCCAAGGCATCTGAAAGCATCTTTGCAGATTTGTATTGCAGGCCAGCTAACTCTGGTGCTTTGTTCCACCCAAGAAGATCGGGTCGACCAGTTGAGCCATGCAGTAATGAACCGCCGGTAAATACTCCTTGTGCGTGGTCATCTGCACCAAGGAGCAGATACGACATATGCGTAAAGGTGTGGCCAGGGGTGTGGAGAGCCTTGATAGCGAAAGTGCCGATGGGAAAAACTTGTTGGTCACTGATTGCACGGTGCTCAAAGGCAACACCATCATCTTCATTGATGAGGTATTGCACGTTGAATAGGCGAGCAAGTTCTAGCCCTCCTGAGACGTAATCATTATGAATATGGGTCTCGATTATTGCCCCGAGAGTGAGATTCTCATTCTTAAGTAGTTCCACGATTCGATCGATATCCCGCTGAGGGTCGATCACCATGGCAGTGGTGCCGTCATGGACGAGATATGAACGGTCGCCCAGCGAGGGAGTATCGATATGTAGAACCCTTAATGTCATGGTGGCGCCCAATCCTGAATCGTTGCATTGAGAGTAGCTGCGGTACCTCACGATTGGGTGTCTTATCCCGATTGCCGTGAAGCCAGGAAGAAGGGGATAAAGTGAAGGCATGGCTGCAGAAAAAGTACGTTCTGACATTATCGAGACCGGTAATCCAAAAGTTAAATCGGCTCGAATCATCATCAACGCAAGTCCCGCAACTATATTTTCAATAGTGGATGACCCCAAAAGACATAAAGAGATTGATGGCAGCTCCACCATCACTGCGAATATCAGTGGACCCGATGAATTAGTTCTTGGTTCAAAATTCGGAATGAAGATGCATCTTGGGATTGACTATCGAATTCGCAGTACCGTAGTTGAGTATAAGAAGAATGAACTCATTGCGTGGCGCCATCTCGGTCGATGGAGATGGAGATATGAGTTGGTAGATCTGGGAAATGGTTCGACCCAAGTTACTGAATCATTTGATGCAACCTTTGCTCCAGGTGTAGCGCAGGTTTGGCTCAACTTCCGAAAGGCATTTCCATGGACTCAGTTAGCTGTTGCAAAGACCCTGGTTCGCCTTAAGGCTGTTGCCGAAACTCAATAATCGTGGGCTTCATTAACCCTCACTTTGGCTAACAAAACTCCACACGTCGAGGGCATCTAAATCAATGTGGTGACCATGTTGTTTCATGATTGCAGCAATCTGACCCTTATGTTCTGCTGAATGCATCACTGCTTGAGTGAGTATGAGGGAGCGAGTTGCGTGGATAATTCCATCTTCACCTTCGATTTCAAGGTTGTCGTCAGGTAGGAGGAGATTTTCAAAAAGAATTGCATCTAACTTTTCCATGATGGGCAGATAATCGCGCGCTATCTCACCGGTTCTAATTGGAGTCAGATCAGTCCATTTACTGCCATTGAGACAGTATTGAAACCATTCACCACTTCCTGCCAAGTGAGTGAGAATTTTGCCAATTGGCCATTCACTCTCTGCAGCCCTCAAACCGAATACTTCATCAGGCATATCACCAAAGTAGGTGAGGAATTTCTGATTCGACCACGCAAGATGGCGAAGTGAAAGCTCGAGTGGAATCATTGGATTAGAGGACATGGCAGAAATGTTACAGGTTGAAAGTTAGCGATCGATGTTTTTGAGATTACCTTTTATTGACGTTTGAAAGCGCCCACAAAACGCAGAGAACGATCCCAATTGCAGAAAGTATCATTGTGAGAGTTACGGTCTCTCCCAATAGTAGGGCCGACCACCCTAAGGTCATGATTGCTTGGAGTTGCTGTACTTGAGAACCATGAGCAACTCCGAAGTCGCGAAGCCCGCGATACCAAGCAAAGAAGCCGAGATACATTGATGATGTGCCGATTGCCAATAGCCCAAAGAGCGCATCACCGTGGAAATCGTATGAAGAGTTGGTGCGAGCAAAGACAATGGCGGCCGCAGGAATTGCAATCGGAAGACTGACAACGACAACCCAAGAAATCACTTGCCACCCGGGCATAAAAGATGTGAGTGATGCTCCTTCAACGTAGCAATAGGAAGAGGCAATGACTGCTCCGATTATCAAGAGGTCGGTGACAGGATCAGAGTCCGAGGTTCCGCCTCGAGTGATAGAGAAAGCGATGAGCAGAACCGTTCCGAGAGTAGAAGCAATCCAGAAAGTAGCAGCAGGACTTTTTTTATGCTTAATGACAGCGATGATTGCAGTCACTAGTGGCATCACGGCAGCGATGACTGAAACGTGAGCTGATGTTGTTCTTTGGAGCGCAAGTGCAATCAGAATCGGCCAACCAAAGACAGCGCCGGCTGCCGTGAATGCAGTGGGACGCCACAAGTTGCGCGGAAGTTTGGGAACTTTCAGGGCAACCATGATGGGAACTGCGATACATGCAGAGATGATGGGGCGCGCGAAGGCGGTAAAGAGTGGATCGAAACTCTTGAGCGCTAATTTGGTAAATGGAAGAGAGAGTGAGAACGCAAAGATGCCCAGAAATGCGAAGAGCGACCCACTTCTTTGAACTTTCGTAAGCGAGCTTGCCATCACGAATTTAGTTTTGTGGGAAGCCTAAGTTGATTCCACCATGGCTTGGATCTAGCCAGCGCGAGGTAATCGCCTTACCGCGCGTGAAGAAGTGAACACCTTCGACTCCGTGGGCCTTGGTGTCACCGAAGAGCGATTGCTTCCAACCGCCGAAGGAGTAATAAGCAACAGGAACTGGAATTGGCACGTTGATGCCAACCATTCCAACCTGAATCTCGTTCTGGAAGCGACGTGCAGCACCACCATCATTGGTGAAGATGGCAGTTCCATTTCCAAATGCACCGCTATTGATAAGTGCGACGCCTTCGTCGAAGCTCTTTACGCGAACTACAGAGAGAACTGGACCGAAGATCTCTTCGGTGTAGACCTTAGAAGTTGTTGGCACCTTGTCGACCAAAGTTGGCCCAAGCCAGAAACCGTTGGGTTCGCCATCAACCTGTGGGTTGCGGCCATCAACAACGATGGTTGCCCCATCTTTCTCGGCGATTTCGATATATGAAGCGACTTTGTCACGGTGTTCTCTTGTGACAAGTGGCCCCATATCGCAACCGCGACGACCATCACCGGTACGCAGCTTGCCCATACGCTCGACAATCTTTGGAATTAATTGTTCTGCAACTGGTTCAACTGCGACAACAACTGAAATTGCCATGCAGCGTTCTCCCGCGCTACCGAAACCAGCGTTGATTGCAGAATCTGCAACGAGTTCGAGATCTGCATCAGGTAGAACGAGCATGTGGTTCTTTGCTCCACCGAGTGCTTGAACACGCTTTCCGGAGCGAGAAGCGCTCTCGTAAATATATTGTGCGATAGGAGTTGAGCCTACAAATGAGATTGATTCGACATCGGTGCTATTGAGAAGTCCGTCAACTGACTCTTTATCGCCGTGGAGAACATTGAAGACACCATCTGGCAATCCCGCATCTTTCCAGAGCCGGGCAATCCACATAGAGGCAGAGGGATCTTTCTCTGATGGCTTGAGAACGACAGTGTTACCTGCTGCAATTGCAATCGGATAAAACCACATTGGCACCATTGCAGGGAAATTAAATGGGCTGATGATTCCGACAACTCCGAGTGGTTGACGAATTGAATAGACATCTACGCCAGTAGAAACATTTTCGGAGTAATAGCCCTTGAGAAGATGAGGAATACCGGTGGCAAATTCAACTACTTCCTGGCCACGGGTAATTTCACCGAGAGCATCAGAGAGAACTTTTCCGTGCTCGCTTGTGATGATTTCTGCGAGTTCGCCTTTGCGTGCATTGAGGAGTTCGCGGAAGGTAAAGACAATCTGCTGTCTCTTTGCGAGTGATTCATCGCGCCACTTCGGAAAGGCATCCTTGGCAGACTTAATCGCTGCATCGATTTCTGCTTGGTTGGCTAGAGCAACGCGCTTTGTCTCTGTTCCAAGGGCTGGGTCATAGACCGGAGATGTTCTTCCAGATTTACTGACAAATTCGGCGCCCTGGATCCAGTGGTTAACGACGGTACTCATGCTTCTCCCTTGATTGAGAGGCTAATAATAGAGGGTTCACTTCCGCGTAGATAGTGAGCCAGTGGTGAAGAAATCGAGCATGTGGCATAGACTTTAGAAACTTAAGGGGAGTACCTAGATACAGCTACCTCGTCAATACGGTGTAAAAACCCGGGGCGCTGGCCGAGATTCGGTTAGGGAGACCTTGACCACGTGAATACCTACGCGAGTCAAGGAGAATATTTATGAACGTATCACTTTTAGTCTGGGCAATCATTATTGGAGCAATCCTCCTACTCGTCATTGTCGACCTTTTAACGGTGAGTGCAAAACCGCACGAAGTAAAATTTAAAGAAGCTGCAAGCTGGTCAATCTTCTATATCGGAATTGCAATCGGTTTTGGTATTTGGGTCTGGCGTTACTACGGCAGCCAGATGGGGACTGAATTCTTTGCAGCCTATCTCGTTGAGAAATCTTTATCTGTCGATAATCTCTTTGTCTTTGTCATAATCTTGGCGCAGTTTGCCGTTCCTGGTATTTACCACCAACGCATCTTGCTCATTGGAGTCATTCTCGCCTTGGTCCTACGAGGAATCTTTATTGCCGTTGGTGCGGCAGCTCTCCACGCCTTTGCATTCACCTTCGTGATTTTCGGCGCGATTCTTATATGGACCGGAGTGGGTCTCTTCCGGCATTGGGATGAAGATCCT
The DNA here is from genome assembly GCA_040402355.1 of Candidatus Planktophila sp. Lineage (GTDB taxonomy): Bacteria > Actinomycetota > Actinomycetes > Nanopelagicales > Nanopelagicaceae > Planktophila. The sequence continues at coordinate 18,126 of JBBAMT010000007.1, forward strand.
GAACCTGAAGATAACGCCTTTGTGAAACGCATCCGCAAGAGAATTGCGATGGTCGATGAATTCCACGGAACTAAACTCTTTATCCGTCAAAATGGTAAGCGCTTTGCTACTCCAATGTTTCTGGTGATGGTGGCAATCGGATCAACCGATCTGCTCTTTGCTCTTGATTCAATTCCAGCGACTTTCGGAGTTACCTCCGAAACTTTCTTGGTCTTTGCAGCAAATGCCTTCGCGCTCTTGGGCTTACGTGCGCTCTACTTCCTAGTAAAGGGCTTGCTTGACCGCCTGGTCTACCTGTCCCTTGGACTATCAATAATCTTGATGTTTATTGGCGTGAAGCTGATCATGACCTACCTTCATGAAGAATTCACTTCGATACCTAAGATTTCCACACCTGTTGGATTGGCAGTTATCGGTACTATTCTCCTCATCTCGACTATTGCAAGTTTGGTGAAGACAAAGTCTGACCCAACGGCAAAGGCACATGCCGGTCGCGTAACAGGAAGCAAGGATGATGAAGGACAAACTAGCTAAGAGTTGGAGAGCGCTTCCATCTGCTCTCCGCAAGACGATAGCCACTGTCATCGGTTCTACTCTCATCATTACCGGCCTGCTTCTCATTGTCCTTCCAGGTCCCTTCACGATGCCACTCCTTATTCTGGGGCTAGTCGTACTGGCACTTGAATTTGCTTGGGCTGAGGCGATGCTCATTCGCGTTAAAGAACAAGGCTCAAAGTTAAATCCTAAGAAGCTCTTTAAGAAGAAGTAATTTACTTTGTGAGTGAATTGAGTATGGGTCAAGCCCTCTTTGTAGAAGAGCTTAATGAAGATCTGTGGACTCGATATCGCGACATTCGCTTGGCAGCCCTCGAAGGCGATGGCCATGCCTTTGGTGGGAATCTCGATTCTGAGCGGCTTTTTACTGAAAGCGAATGGCGTTCAAAGGCTTCGCAATACGTTGCCGTTGTTGCAGTCGCTGACGGCAGAGACATTGGCGTGATGACTATTGAGAACCTCAGCGGTGATTTTGGTGCTACCTGTTGGGTTGGAAGTTGTTGGGTGCATCCAGATTTTAGAAAGATTGGAGCTCTTCGTTCGCTCTTCGAGTATATGGATATGCAGGCATCTCATAGGGATTGGTCGGTCCAAGGTTTAGGCGTCTGGGTTGATAATGAAAGTGCGATTGCTGCGTATGAAAAATTAGGCTTTGAACAGGTGGGCGAAAAGCAGGAAAGCACTCGCAAACCAGGTTTGTATTACCAGCGAATGATTAGAAAACCTGCGCTCGACTAACCATTACAGCTGAATGCGGTACTGACGTTTTCCAGATTCAAGAATGTACGTGTCATAGAGCTTTCGCGCGGTCTCGTTATCTGCATCGGTATTCCAGTAAAGGCGTGAGCATTTCAATTCGAGTGCATAGGCTTTAACAAAATCGATGAGAGCCCGACCTGCGCCCGAACCACGTACTGCAGGATCTACAAAGAGATCTTCGAGATAGCAATGTCCATTGGGTGACCACGTTGAATTCTGCAGGTTATAGGTAGTAAATCCGACAACTGCTCCATCGAGTTCGGCTACTGCGCACTTCATGTTGAACTCTGGATCCATGATGCGAGTCCAGGTACGTGCTGTCTGTTCTGCAGGGACTTCAGTCTTATAGAAGTCGAGATAACCCTGCCAGAGCACAAGCCAACGCTTTTTATCGGAAGCCGCAATTGGGCGAATAGTGGCAGCCATTAGAGACCAAATGATGGGTATTTGTCGGTGACCAGAATGAAGGCGTAACCATTAACTCGGTTCCAGAAGCGCATCGTCTTGAGAACAAACTTGCCAGCCCACTTTGGATAGTTTCCTGTCACAAAAGTCATAACCCACGCGATGAGGGTCATTCCCAGCGCAACGAGTGAGTAGATAATTCCAACAATAACGAGCGGGATAGATAAGAACCACTTCACCAGAGGCAACCAGCGGTTGAGTGACTTACCGCCCTTGATCTCGGGGAATTCAACTTCAATGTTTTTATTGCGCTCGATCGATGGGTAATCATCAGTTAGTAAGAGAGCGTAGGCAACCACGCGAGTTTGAAATTCAAGGAAGGCATGATTGAAGGTCAGAAGATAACTTGGATAGACGCCACGGAAGACAAGTGCAAGCAGGGCAGGGACAACTAGAAATCCTGTCGCCCATCCTGAATTTGAGTTGATGGCAAAGGAGCTGATGAAGACTGCTACAGGGAATACCAGAATGCCGCGCCAAAATACGGTGGCCTTATTGCGCTTCTTGTATGCGATCTCTACGTTGGTCTTCACTTGTTTGCTCATAGTGTGATTCTATCCCTCGCATGTACTCTTTCCCAATGAATACTCGAGAATATGCAGTTGTCACTGGTGCAAGTAGCGGAATTGGTGCTGCGACAGCACGTGCGCTGGCAGATAATGGTTATCACGTCATCGCCGCAGCGCGACGAGTCGATAAGTTAAATGAACTCGCAGCAAGCTCTGAAAACATTGAAGCTTTCGAGCTTGATGTCACAGACCAGGCGAGCGTTGATTCTCTCGTTGCTCACCTCGCAAGTGCACCTGTTTCTATCTTGGTGCATAGCGCTGGCGGGGCCTTCGATGCAGATTCAGTGATGGATTCAGATCCGGCTCTATGGCAGAAGACCTTTGATATCAATGTGGTTGGTGCTGTACGTATGGTCAAGGCGCTTACTCCGATATTTCGCGAACATCGCAAGGGTCATATTGTTCTTATTACATCAACTGCAGCACACCGAACTTATGAAAACGGTGGAAGCTACGCAGCAGCGAAATTCGGTGAGGCATCTCTCGTAGACACTTTGAGGCTAGAACTCAATGGCGAGCCCATTCGTATCTCAGAGATTGCACCAGGAATCGTGAAGACAGAGGAATTTGCCAAGATTCGATACAAGGGTAATACCGATGCTGCGGCAAAGATTTACGAAGGCATCGAGAAGCCACTTGTAGCCGAAGATGTTGCGGAAGCTATTCGTTGGGTTGTCATGCTTCCTGATCACTTCAATGTTGATTCGATGATGATCAAACCTCTTGCACAAGCGGTTTCACATAAGGTCTATCGCAAACCTATCCGCTAATAATCTCGCTTTAAGCGTCCTTTACAACCCGGTAGCTCGCAAGCGTTGCATCTGTTGCATATGCAATACGAACTCCTGCTGTGCGCGAAGCGCTCAGACCCTCAACAATTTGTTGTGTGAGAACTTCACCGGGTGCAACAACTGCAACACCTGGCGGGTAAGGCGCGATTAGATCAGCTGAGATACGCCCAACAGCGCTAGCTGCGGAGACCATCTCGGTTTCAGCAAAGTAGGCATCGCGCATGGAAGTCGCTCGCTGGGGAACGACGGACCAGCTGAGCGCAGTTGCGCTTTCGCGGCGTTGTTCTTGGCGCTTCTTCAAGATGGGAATTAGCACATCGGCTAAGTGATCAAAATCAGCTTGGCTATCGGCGATGGTGCCTAGGAAGACGATGGTGTCGCGATCTGCCATCTCAACGCGGATGCCTTTGGCCTGTAGATCTTGCTCAATATCAACGCCAGATGCGCCTAGCTGTTGAACGCGAAGAACGATTTTTGATGCATCGAAGCGACCTTTAGGAAAATCAGTTGGATAGAGAAAGATAGGAAGGGCAAATTCTGCTTGAACAGTCTCTTTGAAGCGATGAATATTGGTAAGTAGAGCACCAATTAACTCTTCTCCTCGCGTTTCAAGAAGCGCGCGCACCCCATCGATAGATGCAAGGGGAGCGCCTGCAGGAGAAGTGGTGTGCGTAGTTTCAAAGCTCTGCTCAAGTCGTTCGGCACTGAGTAAATTTGTGCGGGCAAGTAACAAAGCTGATGCGCTATATCCAGGAAGTGCTTTATGTGTACTAGTAATCAAAGCATCTGCACCCACTTGAAATGCATGGCGGGGAAGTTCTGTATGGAAACCAAAGTGTCCACCCCATGCAGCATCAAGAATGACAGGAACAGCAACTGCATGTGCTGCTTCGATTAACACTGGAAGATCTGAAATTGTTCCTAGGTATCCAGGTTCAGTGAGGAGAACTGCAATTGGTTTCTCGGACAAGGCTCGCTTGAGTTCGGCAATTGCGATTCCGGTGGGAACGCCGGTTGATGAATCAATTTCGGGTGACATCCAGATTGGTTCAAGGCCGGCGAGGACAAGAGCGCTCAATACAGACCGGTGTGCCGTGCGAGAGACAGCAACCTTGTCGCCCGGCTTACCCAGAGCAAAGATGACGGCTTGGTTGGCGTGAGTTGAACCGCCTGTTGAGAATCGCGCAAAGTCTGCGCCCCATAACTTTGCGGCAAGAGCTTCGGATTTCCTGAGAGTTTGATTAGTTAATTTGATTTCATCAAGGCCGCCATAGAGTGGAGTATCTGAGTCAACAACTGCGCCCAAGCCGGCATCGAGTGCGCTCGTCTTCTGCTTATGACCTGGAATCGTGAAAGGTGTTCGCGAGCTTTCAAAGTATGAGAGATAGGCGTCGAGCAGTGGTGCGCTATCTCGGAGGTTGCTCATGTGGCAAGCCTAACTTGTACGGGGGAGTACTTGGGCCTGCAGATTAAATTGATGGGCTTAGACTTTAGCCATGACATCAAAGGACCCCCTCCCTCAATCACGCCATCTGGCCACTGAAATTCCTGGGCCACTTTCAACTGCTGCTATGCAGCGCCGGAAAGAGGCTGTATCTGGGGGACTAGGAACTGCGATGCCGGTGATTGTTGCCCGCGCGCACGATGCAATTATTGAAGATATCGATGGCAATCGCATCATCGATATGGGTTCAGGTATTGGCGTCGTCAACGTCGGTAACTCAGCGCCCCGCGTTGTAAAAGCAGTGCAGGATGCTGTTGCAAACTTTACCCACACCAACTTCACCACTGTTCCATATATGGGTTACATCGAAGTCTGTGAAGCGCTTAACCGCTTGACACCTGGAACCTTTAAGAAAAAGTCAATCCTGCAGAACTCGGGCGCCGAAGCTGTCGAGAACGCAATCAAAATTGCACGTCACTACACAAAGCGCGCCGCTATTGTTGTCTTTGAACATGCGTATCACGGCCGTACCAACTTGACGATGGCCCTCACTGCAAAGAATCTTCCATACAAGGATGGCTTTGGCCCCTTTGCCAATGAGATCTATCGCATGCCGATGCCATATTCATTTAGATATGAAGGCAACCTTGAAACTATTGCAGAAGACTCACTTGCCCATGTGATTTCCAAGATTGAGAAAGAGATTGGCGCACATAACGTGGCGGCAATCTTGATCGAACCCGTGGTTGGTGAAGGTGGATTTATCGTTCCACCAGAAGGCTTTATGCCAGGACTTCAGAAGTATGCAACAGAAAATAAGATTGTCTTTATTGCTGATGAAGTTCAATCAGGTTTTGCTCGCACCGGAAAGATGTTTGCTGTCGAGCATGAAGGTATCGAGCCAGACGTGATTATTACTGCAAAGGGAATCGGTGGCGGCCTTCCGTTATCTGCCGTTACAGGTCGCGCAGAAATTATGGATTCATCTCACGTCGGTGGACTTGGTGGCACATACGGTGGAAACCCAATCGTCTGTGCAGCAGCCCTTGCCGTGATTGAAACGATTGAGGAAGAGAAGCTTGCTGATCGCGCTGCACACATCGGTGCGATACTCGTTGAGTCACTCACTGCTCTGAAGGCTCAGTACCCCATCATCGGAGAAGTTCGCGGACGCGGTGCCATGATTGCAATCGAGTTAGTTCATGCCGGAACCAAGGATCCAAATCCAGAGGCGATGGCCAAGGTCATTAAGCATTGTCAGAGCAAGGGCGTTCTCATTCTGACCGCGGGAACTTACGGAAATGTCATCCGTTTCTTGCCTCCACTTGTGATCACTGATGAGCTTCTGAAGGATGCCCTCGGCGTACTTTCTGAAGGTTTCGCGACTCTCTAAAGAGCGGCTAGCGAGAATCACCGTGATTTCTCACCCCTAAAGGGGTGATTTTCCCTTTCCATACGGGCGCAGGTGCTTCACCCTTATCGTTATGGCAAAGAGTAAGGGTGAGGCTGTTCCTCCCTTTGAAGTGACCTCAGGGGTGACTCTCTCGCGCACCCTCATTCCGGTCTTGCCGCCCAACTACCTTTCTCGCAAACACCTCTTCCCGCTCTTAGAAAATCCTGCACCTCACACCACAGTTGTCTTGGCGCCAGCTGGGTATGGCAAGACATCTCTGGTAGCCGAATGGGCAGCTACGAAGCGAGATCGAGTTATCTGGACGACGCTAACTGAGAGCGACACCTTGCAAGAGATGAGCTCAATCTTTATTCAAGCCACTCGCAACATACTCCCAGGTTTCGCTTCGTGGTTTGATGCAGAGCCTGAAGTGCGACCTGTTGAAAATGTACGCAGATGGGGCAATGAACTTCTTGCAACAGGAAAAGAATTTACGTTAGTTATCGATAACTTAAGACAACACACTGCCCGCGATGTCGATATCGCAATCAAACTTATCGAACAGTTTCCACCCAACTTACAATTCATCACTATCCGGCGAGACTCCATTGAAACTGTCTATGCCACATTTTCATCCCGAGGCCCCCTTTCGGTGTTGGGCGTAAAAGATTTAGCCTTTTCATCGGCAGAGGTGAGCGCACTGGCAGATACCCACGAAGTATCCCTAGATAATCGTGAGATTCGCGAATCTATTGAAGCCGCGCGTGGCTGGCCCTCCGCGACATCGCTACTTCTACATACTCTCGCAAAAGAGAAGAAGGCCATTGACTTTGAAGGTTTAGTTGCAACACAATCAGACCCACTTCGTATTTTGGTGCAATCGGTACTCAATTCACTCAGGCCAGAATTACAATCAATTCTCGCCTCACTCTCAGTAGTTCAAGAATTCACTCATCCTCAAGCAGAGGTGATTTTGGGGCAGTCATATGATTACGACCTCATCAACCGCATCGGCCTGGAAGGAAATTTCTACTCCCAGTTAGGCGGTCCAGAAAAGATATTTGAGTTCTCCGCCCTGGTGCGAGAAGTACTCTTAACAGAGTTACGTAAAGATAAATTTAAGAAGATGCGTATCCATGCGGCGCTCCTTAAATTTCACGAAGACCGCAATGAACCGAGCCATGCTCTGGAACATGCCTACCTTGCTGGAGATTTTGAGAAAGTTGGCGACTTATTCCCCGATGCGGCTCGCATCATGCAAGCGACCGGTAACGGACGCGAATTAATTCGTTGGTCACTCTTCGCCGGAGATTCTTCGCCATCTGGAATGCTCAAGAGAGCGACAGTTGATTTAGCTGGCCGCGTTGCTTCTTTGGAATATCACACCATTGCCAGCATGGCAGATCAAATGAACCGAGATGCACGCGACAATGAACTTGAGGGCTTTATCAAGCAGATTACTCATGCCTCTCTTGCTCATCTCGATATAGCCTTCGGGCGCTTCGATACCTTTGAAGAGAACTTTCGTATCGCGATGAAGCCTGAAGCAGGTCCGATTATGTTGGGAACAGAGGAACAGATCGGGCTACTGCGGTTAGCTGCCCACAGGAGTTTCATGCTTGATGAGACTGAGCGGATAGAAGAACTGCGAATTAAAGTCGAACAATTGGCTAAGAGTTCACGTGTTCCAACTGCCCACTATCTCTTCACGGGAATACGAGCGACGGAGCTCTTTCAAATTGGTGAGTACCGAAGTGCATTTGAAATCGCACAGCAGCATTACTCGCAGGCGCATAAGTATGGATATACGGGGTTCTTCGGACCGCTTGAATCCATCTTTGTGATGGCCCGCTGCCAGTGGGAATTTGGCCGCAAGCACGAGTCGCGAAAACTCTTCGCTCAACTGCGCGATCTAGGGGCACAGTGGAAACAATGGAGTTGGCACTTTTTTTCCGATGGTCTCTTAGCCCGAGATTTAGCGATTAGAGGTTTCGTCCAAGAGGCGCTCGACAATATCAATACTGCTCGAGCGCGAGCGTCACACCTTGACTCGCCAGAATCTCTCAATTCAATTATTGATTTAAGTGAGCTCTTTATTAGATATGAGATGAACGACTTTGATCGCCTCGGCCCATTGTTGGCGCGCGTTCCAAGCGTTGGCTTTGCTCGTCAAATTCAATTCTCGGTCGATGAAAAGCAAGGCAAGAAGACATTTACGGAGGATGCAAAGAAACTTCCTAATCGAACCCCGCGGGAGAAGATTTGGAAGCATCTTGCGCACGTCAGTGAAGTTATCGACAAAGAACAGCTTGCGATAATCGAGATGAGGAAGGCGTTAGAAATTGGCGCTGCTGTCGGAGCAAAAGAGACTTTCTTACGCCAATCACAGGAAATGGGGAATCTGATTATGAAGATAGCGGGAGAAAATCCAACGGTATATCTTGAAGATTTAGCCTCAAGCGTTGCCGAGGGCATTAAATCGCGACAGAGCCGTCAATCTGATCTTGTGATGTCACTGACGAAGCGAGAACTCGAAGTCCTACGCCACCTATCTACAGGGCGTCCTATCAGCGCTATCGCTGAGTCGCTCTACATATCTTTGAACACAATGAAGACTCACTTGAAGAATCTCTATCGCAAGATGGAAGTTGATGGTCGAGTATCTGCAGTGGAGAAGGCGAAAGCCAACTTTATTCTCTAGCCATCTGCGATACTTTCGCTGTGTACGAGAAGCTGATTACTACTCCACGGCTTGCACTTCACCATATTCCAGCCCAAGGAATTATCGATTTACTTGAGAAGAAAGATGAAACTGCTGCAATCGCTGGACGATCATTTACAAACCCACACCATGTATTAGTCGAAAATTCAGGTCCCCTTGGCTGGCGAGTTCCCCAAGTAAAGGCAGACCCATCATGCAATAAGTGGTTTGTCAGGTTTATTGTTTTTGAAGAATCACACGAGGTCATAGGTAGCACCAGTTTTCACGGAGTCCCCGATGAGAATGGAATGATGGAGATTGGCCTCGGCATTGAGGAAGAATTTCGCAATCAGGGGTATGCCCGAGAAGCGCTTGCTGGAATGTGGAGTTGGGTCTGTGGCTTTGAAGAGGTAAAAACTTTGCGATACACAGTGAGCCCCGAAAATCTTCCATCCATTGCTGTGATTAACTACTTTGGCTTCGAATACTTAGGGCAGCAGATGGATGATGTTGATGGCCCCGAGAATATTTACGAGATGAGTACGCAGGCATTTAGAGAGAAGTGGGGGGGCGCAGATGAGCGATGACTTTGATTCTATCGTTGGAAATATCGATGATGAACTTGACCTGACTCTCTACGCCGATGCTGCCGAGCTGGCAGAGGAAGTCACCGTGCAAATTCTTGCCGCGATTGAAAAGGGCTTGAAACTGAAGAACCAGTTCCACCTTGTTCTTACTGGTGGAACGCTCGGTGTCCAGATATCAGAGGCGCTGGTAAAGGAATTTAACGCAGATGTTGATGCATTTGCGGGCTTACATATCTGGTGGAGTGATGAACGCTTTGTTCCAGCTGATAGCGTCGAACGTAATGCCTTTGCCTTTCATAACACTGTCAAGAATCAGAAGATCGCAATCCACGAGGCACTTGCAAGCGATGTCGCTGCAGGCATCGATGAGGCGGTCAATGATTACGCGTTAGCACTTGAGAATGTAGAGATTGATCTCAACATCTTGGGCCTCGGCCCAGATGGTCATGTAGCTTCACTCTTTCCAGGGATTGCCGATGTTGATGATTTGCGTTCTATATGTGCCATTACTGATTCACCGAAACCGCCCGCCGTGCGCGTCTCCTTCACGATGTCGATGATCAATAGCGCAGAAGAAGTGTGGATCGTGGCAGCCGGTGAAAGTAAGGCAGATGCGGTTACAAAAATAATTGAAGGTGATTTATCAATACCTGCCAGTTATGTTCGAGGAAATTCTCATACCCGCCTTATCGTGGACACAGAGGCATTCTTTTCTGAGTAATTCACCCAAAATTTCCCTGAATTCGAGCTACTGCAGGGTGCGCGATAGACTCACCCCCTCAACGTTGAGTATTTTCTTGAGCGAATGGGCATCATCATGACAGCAACCAATTTCGGAATGATCGGCCTGGGCCGCATGGGCGCAAATATCGTCCGTCGTCTGGCTCGCCACAACATCACCTCCGCCGTCTATGACGTCAGCCCTGATGCAGTCAAAGCTCTCGGTGCCGAAGGTGCACTTGGTGCAACCGATATGGCCCACCTTGCCTCTCAACTTTCTACACCCCGCACAATCTGGGTGATGGTTCCAGCCTCAGTCACCGATTCAACAATTGCAGCAATGGCAGAGCATCTCTCAGCAGGTGACACCATCATTGATGGTGGAAATAGTTATTATAAAAATGATCTTAAGAACGCGGCACTTCTCAAGGAGAAGGGCATCAACTTTGTCGATGTCGGAACATCAGGTGGCGTCTACGGTTTAGAGCGTGGTTATTCACTGATGATTGGTGGCGACGATGCAGTCGTGAAGTCACTTGATCCCATCTTTAAAGCGCTCTGTCCCGGAGTTGAATCTGCAGAGCGCACGCCAGGTCGCACCGGCGAACCCGCTCAAGCTGAGTACGGATATCTGCACTGCGGCCCTGTCGGTTCTGGCCACTTTGTCAAGATGATTCACAATGGAATTGAGTACGGCATGATGGCCGCCTTTGCAGAAGGCTTGGCCATCTTTGAAGCAGCCGATGAGATGACGCCGGCATATGATTTGGATATTCCATCTATTACTGAAGTCTGGCGCCGCGGAAGCGTTGTTGCATCATGGTTACTCGATCTCACAGCACAGGCGCTCGTTGAGTCAGAAGAATTGACTGAATATTCAACAGAAGTAAGCGATAGCGGTGAAGGTCGCTGGACCGTGCAGGCAGCAATTGAGGCCGGCATTCCGGCACATGTTCTAAGCGCTTCACTCTATGCCCGCTTTGCATCTCGCAACAATGATGAGTTCGCTAACCGAGTACTCAGTGCGATGCGTTATAAATTTGGTGGACATAACGAGAAGCCGCAATCTGACTCAAAGAAGTCCAAGTAATGAAGGCAGATGTCTTAGTTCTATTCGGCGCTACCGGCGACCTGGCCAAGAAGAAGTTATTTCCTGCTCTCTATGACCTGCAAGACTTGGGCGAGCTCGATATTCCCATCTATGGCGTTGCATCCTCAAAGTGGACCCAAGAAGTCTTTAAAGAGAATGTTGAGAGCGCAGTACGTGCACGTAAGCCCGATGTAGAAGAGGCTTCCCTTGCTAAATTACTCGGCGAAGTTCACCTTATTGTTGGCGATTATGAAGACCCACAGACCTTTGTAAAACTCGCTGAAGCACTTCAAGAGTTCAAACTCCCAGTTATCTACCTGGCAATCGCTCCAGAATATTTTGCCCGCATCACCGAGGCCCTAGCGCTAGTTGGTATCACCAACCGTGCCCGTGTGGTTGTGGAGAAGCCCTTTGGTCGCGATCTGGAAAGCGCCCGCGCACTGGATTCAGATCTGAAGAAGTTACTGCCCGAAGAGCAGATTTATCGCATTGATCACTACTTAGGCAAAGAGTCTGTCGAGGATCTCTTAGTTTTCCGCTTTGCCAATACTCTCTTTGAGCCTGTCTGGAACCGAAATTATGTTTCCAATATCCAGATCACCATGGCAGAAAGTTTTGGTATCGATGGCCGCGGAAAGTTTTACGATGGCGTTGGCGCAACCCGAGATGTTTTGCAGAACCACATCTTGCAGGTATTGACGATGCTCACCATGGAACCTCCGATTGATATGGGTTCTGAGGCGATGCAGAATGAGAAGATCAAAGTCCTCTCAGCTATTCGCGATATCAATAAGACTGATGTAGTTCGTGGTCAATTTGAAGGATTTCTTGATGAAGACGGTGTCGCTGAGAATTCAGATACCGAGACATTCGTTGCAATGAAGTTATTTATCGATAACTGGCGTTGGGCTGGCGTCCCTATCTACCTACGCACAGGTAAAAAGATGCCAGAGACAGTTCTTGAGGTCATTGTGGAATTTAAACAACCACCACGCGCGCTCTTTGGGAAAGGTACTTCCAACCATGTCCGGTTCCGCTTGGGCGCTAAAGATGGCGTAGATATTTCACTGCAAGCAAAGAAGCCAGGAACGAAGTTGGTAACAGAGCCGGTAGACCTTTCCGTGGAATTCGTCGCTGAATTCGGAGATCGCCAAGGGCCATACGAACGCTTGTTACGAGCAGCAATGTTGGGCGACCACTTCCGCTTTACTCGCATTGATGCTGTCTTGCATTCGTGGCAGATTCTGGAAGATCTCTTAAAGAATCCAAACCCAGTCATTTCATATGACGCCCGTTCATGGGGTCCAACAGAGGCGGAAGAACTTGTCCCTGGTGGCTGGGCACCGGTTGGTACTGAAGCTGAGAAGCTAAAAGATCTGCAGCACTAATTAATCGCGGGCTTGTCCTGATTTATGCTTGTAACGCCCCATAAATTCAGTCTTCATATCTGCAAAAGTTCCATCGATAATCGCTTGGCGCATCTGATCAACAAGGCGCACAATAAAGCGTTCATTATGAATTGTGGCAAGAGTTCCTGCCAGCGTCTCCTTGCCGCGGAATAAGTGACAGAGATAGGCGCGCGTGTAATTTTTACAGGTGTAGCAATCGCATTCATCGTCAATCGGATTGAAATCACGCACATACGGCGCATTCGACACATTAAATCGCCCCGTCATTGTGTAGATGGCGCTGGTGCGCGCGATGCGCGATGCAAGAACGCAATCAAAGGTATCAACGCCATTTTCAACGCCGACGAAGAGATCTTCGGGTGCGCCGATTCCGAGCAGATGCTTGGGTTTTTCTTGGGGCAGCGTTGAGTTGACCCAGCCCACAATGGTGCCGAGAGAATCTTTATCGAGTGCCCCACCAATGCCGAAGCCATCAAATTCGACTCCTGATGATCTCATTCCACCTAAATCTGCGGCAGCTTTCTTCCGTAAATCTTCATATTGCGCACCTTGAATAACACCAAAGAGAGCTTGATAAGGCTTTCCGGCGCGTTGATCAGTAAGGCGCTTATGTTCATCGAGGCAGCGAATAGCCCAGTCATAGGTGCGCGACATGGCAAGCTCTTGGTAGGGGCGAGTGTTATGCAAGGTCGTGCATTCATCGAAGGCAAACATGATGTCAGCGCCCAATTGATGTTGAATCTGCATGGAAACTTCAGCGGTAAATCGGTGCATCGAACCATCGAGGTGGCTCTTAAAGGTCACGCCTTCATCATCAACATGGGCGAGTCGCTCTTTATTCTTGGCAATAACTTGATCAGAGCGGAAAGTCTGCGCATCCATCGCCAAAACCTTCTTAAAACCTACTCCGAGTGAGAGAACTTGAAAGCCACCGCTATCGGTAAAGGTTGGCTTATCCCAGTTCATAAATGCACCGAGACCGCCCGCTTCATCGAGAATGCTGGGACCTGGCTGAAGATAGAGGTGATACGCGTTGGCGAGGAGCGCCTGAGCTCCAAGTTCATCCATCGCTTCAGGCAGAACTGTCTTTACATTTGCTTTGGTGCCCACAGGAATAAATGCGGGAGTTTGAATCGCGCCGTGAGGAGTAGTAATGACACCAGCACGAGCCAAACCAGATTCGGCGGCATGGGTAATCTCATAGGAGAAGCCCTTATCTGAATTAGCCGAAACCATGTTGCATATTGTGTCAGAGTAATAGACTAACCAAATGCCTCAATTTAAACTTAAAGATGGTCGCGAACTTGAGATTCTTGATAATGGAATTAACTCCGAGAGTGCGATTATTTTTCATCACGGTACTCCAGGTCATGCAAGCTCTTGGTCTGATTGGCTTGAATCAGCAGCTGCTGCAGGAATTCGCGCTATCGCTTATAGCCGCGCCGGATACGGAACAAGTGATCGCAATCCCGGTCGCAGCGTTGTCAGCGTCAATTCCGATATCGCTCAAGTTTTAGATGGCAAGAACATTACAAAGTTTGTTGCTATCGGCTGGTCAGGTGGAGGCCCGCACTGCCTGGCAAATACCTTCGAGCAACGTAACGTCGGTGCTATCTCCCTTGCCGGTGTTGGCGCATTCGGTGTTGCTGATCTTGATTTCCTTGCAGGTATGGGGCCAGAAAATCATGAAGAGTTTGGCGCAGCCCTTAAAGGTGAAGCAGTCATTGATCAGTGGATGAACGAGAATGCCGGGGCGATGAAATCTGTTACCGGCAGCGAAATCCGTGAAGCATTTGGCGGGCTGATTGGCGTCGCTGATAAGGCAACCCTGGAAGGTGAAGAAGCCGACAAGATGGCAGCATCGATGCGTAGCGCACTTGCTGTGAGTTTCGATGGATGGGTAGATGACGATTTAGTCTTTGTAAAGAATTGGGGCTTTGATCTCGCCGCCATTAATAAGCCAGTCTTCTTATGGCAAGGCGATGATGATTTCATGGTCCCACATGCACACTCTTATTGGCTGGAAAAACATATTCCGACAGCAACCCTCACCTTTAAACCAGGTGAAGGACATATCTCTGTTGGAGTTAAGTACCGATCTGAAATCTTGGCGCAGGCACAAGAACTCCTGAATATCTAGAGCTTTTGGTATAAATGCTCTTTAAGGAATTTACTGTTCTGCTTAATCCGCAGTCACGGAAAATAGTTTTTGGAATCTGCCTCAATGCAATAGGTGGAGGAATGACCCTCTCGCTCTTGTTGGTCTATTTCCACGATATGCGTGGCTTTACCAATACCTTTGGCGGACTACTTCTTGCGTATGCATCACTCGTCGCCATCTTTACCAGTACGCCCATGGGTGCGCTGGTGGATCGCATCGGCCCCAAGAAAGTGATGATTGGCGGGCTAATTCTCAACTCGATTGCATCGTTGTCGCTTTCGCAGGTAGAGACTCATTTTCAAGCGATTATTGCGCTGACCTTTATCAATATTGCAGGACAAGCTATCTGGCCGAGCCAGACAGTTATCTTGACTCGAGTCACACCTGAGAAAGATCGCTCAAAGATATTTGGCTTCAACTTTATGTTGCTTAACCTTGGGCTTGGTCTTGGCGGATTGATTTCATCGCTCATCATTCAAAAGGGCGATCTACTCTCATTTCAAATCATGTACTTCGTAGATGCATCGACATTCTTGCTCTACTTAATCATCGTGCTCACACTGCGCGGCGAACATGTCAATAAATATATCCCGCAAGCACACGAGCCGAAGCAGGGCACCTACCGTGATCTCTTTGCCAATAAACCCCTGATGCTCTTAGGTATCTCTGGAATCATTCTCTTCACATTTGGATATGGAACGATTCAAGCTGGAGTTCCAGTCTTTGCAACTCAATTTTTAGGTCTAGGTCCGAAATGGTTGGGAATTATCTTTGGGGTAAACACCATTTCAATCGTGATTTTTCAACCTCTTGTGATGCGAGTACTCGAGAGATATTCAAAGTACACAGCGCTCATTTCAATTGGAATTATCTGGGCAGCATCCTGGCTCTTCGTGGGTATCTCGCCTTATCTACCGTTGGTGGCATCTGGTATCGCTATCTGCTTTAGCCAATTGATCTTCGCCTTTGGTGAGATGGTGCAGGCGCCCACAATTCCAACTCTCGCAAATGAATTAGCCCCCGAACATATTCGCGGCCGAGCCAATGCCTGGATGAGTCTGCAGTGGTCGGCCTCAGGTGTATTAGGCCCTGCCATCACAGGGGTGATGTTGGGTGCAGACCTTGCAACAGCGTGGGTAATAACAATGTTTATCGGCTGCTTCCTCTCGATTCCGCTCTTTTTGGCGATGAAGAGGCTCGCTGGCAAGGCTCTATAGCGAGAAGTAATGAGTTTTATAACTTTTATAACAAGTGAGGAAGTCACCCCTAAACGGACAATTCGGGTTTCTTTTTCACCCATTTGGGAATATCTTTCTCTACTCGCGGGTAATCCCGGGCTTGTGAAACATCTATTAAGGGGTTCATCAATTGGCTGAAGCTGTACTCATTGAAGAGTCACAAGAGATTGTTCAGCGCACCCCGAAGCAGATTGCATGGGGCCGCTTTAAGCGCAATAAAGTCGGTGTCTACGCCGGTTACGCCACACTCTTCTTCTTAGCAACCTCAATCCTCGCACCTGTTATTACACGCCTTGTCGGTGTCGATAACACAACTATTTACGATGGCGTTCTTAATGACTTTGCAATGCCGATTGGGCCATGGGGCGGAATTTCACTCGCACACCCACTCGGAATCGAACCAGGTGTGGGGCGCGATGTATTTGCTCTTCTGCTCTACGGTTCCCAACTCTCATTCCTTGTTGCAATCATCGCCACCACCGCATCCATCGTGATCGGTATGTTGGTCGGAATAGCAACTGGCTACTTTAAAGGTCGCATCGATTCCACTGTTGGACGATTTGCAGACTTCTTACTCTCATTCCCCGGAACATTTATGATCATCGCTCTCTCACTTCCGATGGTGCAGCGCGTTGAGGCAACAGGCATTGCCCACGAGAATGCAGCACGCATCCTGGTTCTCGTAATCTTCTTGGTCTTCTTTGGCTGGACTGGTTTTTATCGCCTTATCCGTTCGCAAGCGATGTCACTTCGTGAACGTGATTTTGTTATGGCGGCACAAGCGATGGGCGCCTCCAGCTCGCGCATCATCGTCAAAGAGTTACTTCCCAACTTGTGGCCAACTGCCATCGTCTTTATCTCACTCTCACTTCCTGGCTATATCGCAGCGGAAGCAACATTCTCCTTTCTTGGCGTTGGCGTTCAACCACCTGCATCCACCTTCGGCTTAGTCCTATCAGACGCTGTGGGTTACTGGCGCGAAGACCCTGCCTATCTTCTTATTCCATCAGTACTTCTGATCTTCATCGTTCTTGCGCTCAACCTTTTGGGTGATGCGGTCCGCGATGCGCTCGATCCAAAGGCAGGTAGATAGACCTAAATTTCCATAGCAATATGGGATTTTCCGTAGCAATACGGGAAGAAGTTTCAATGAAGAGATATCTCGCGAGTTTCTCTTAATGAAGTTTCACATCTGGTGCGCGACCCGTGCACCGGAACCGCTTCTACAAGGAGGACACATGTCCGGTTTGAAAACTAGCCGTCGCATCCTTGCTTCAACAGCTGCAATTGCACTTGCTGTTGGCGTAACAGTTGCATCAGGCTCAAGTGCAAACGCTGCTGAAAAGCCAGTTACTGGCGGCACTTTGTACTTCATCACAAATGCAGAACAGTTTGATCACGTAGATCCAGCCCGTGTTTACACAGGCCGCGATATCGCGTTCTTCAACTCGTATATCTACCGTAACTTGGTTTCATACAAGCCAACTGCAGGATCAGCTGGATCATCACTCGTTGCAGACCTTGCAACTAACACTGGTGTTCCATCAAATGCTGCAAAGACATGGAAGTTCACACTTCGTTCAGGCATCACATGGGAAGACGGCTCAGCTGTTACCTGTGAAGATGTTAAGTACGGTGTCTCACGTCCATTCGCTGGCGATGTCATCACAGATGGTCCTCAGTACCTAGTACAGGCTCTCGATATCCCTAAGGATAAAGATGGCGCGTCTGTATACAAGGGCCCGTACAAGAAGACCGGACAGGCTGCATTCGATAAGGCAGTTTCTTGCTCAGGTAACACAGTTACCTTCAAGCTAAACCGCTCATTTGCAGACTTCAACTATGCACTTACATACCCTGCAGGTGCACCAGTTAGGGCTTCAAAGGACACAGGCGATAAGTACGACCTCCGCCCATTATCAAACGGTCCATACAAGATTGCTTCATACAAGATCGGTGATCAGATGGAACTCGTACGTAACGCTGCTTGGAAGAAGTCTTCTGACCCAGTACGTACTCCATACCCAGATAACATCGTTGTACGTTTCGGTCTAGCTGAAGATGTTCGCGATCAGATCATGCTCGAAGATCAGATCCCAAACACAGCATCACTCGATGCTCTACAGCCAGCTAACACACGTGCATTCTTCGCAGATCCAACAAAGAAGGCACAGCGCTTCAATGTTTACGATCCATACGTTCGTTACTCAGCAATTAACGTAAAGAAGGGCAAGATGGATTGCCTCGATGTACGTAAGGCGCTCTTCTTCGCAATCAACACACAGGCTCTCATCGACCTTTCAGGTGGACGCGAGTTCTACGGAGATCCAGGAGATAACCCTGTTAAGCCAGTTCTTGGTCTTGACTATGCAAAGACAAAGGGCAACATCCACGATCCAAACTGGAAGATCACTGGAAATGCAACATATGCAGCTTCATTGATGGCAAAGGCAAAGACCTCTTGCCCAGATGCTTACGCTCGCGCAACTTCTGCTGATAAGGGAATCGTCTGGGATATTGCACAGTCTGCAACAAACCAGAAGGCATCTGTATTGATTCAAGATGCTGCAAAGGAAGCTGGAATCGTTGTTAAGTTCAACTTCATTCCATCAGGCCAGTACTACTCAACAGTTCTCAACAACGACAAGCAGAATGATATTTCAGCTTCTGGTTGGGGAGCTGACTGGGCAAATGCATCAACAGTTATTCCTGAACTCTTCACAAAAGAAGGCGGATTTAACTTGGCTCAGAACTGGGATGATCCTGCATACGCAGCATTCAAGACTAAGTCAGATGCAGCAAAGGTAGAGACAAACCGCACCAAGCAGGCAGCGATGTGGAAGGAACTTTCACAGTACGTTATGGATCAGTACTGGATCATCCGCCCTGTCTTCTCAAAGACCCAAGAAGTTTGGGGATCTAAGGTCGGCGGCGTGTACTACTGGGAGCCACAGGGTAACTTCGGCTTCGGACAGATGTACGTCAAGAACTAATTAATACATTAGGTAAAACTAAAGTTAATTGGCAATTCGTAAAGGTTGCGGGCGGTTTAAGAAATTAAGCCGCCCGCAACTGCACGAAATCAGAAGTTTAGAATTTAGGGGGTATATAGATGTTGAAGTACTTAGCTCGTCGATTGAGTGCGACCTTCCTGGTCATCACTCTCGTGAGCATGTCTGTATTTGGCATCTTTGCGGTCCTGCCTATGGACCCAGCCGCACTTACCTGCGGTAAGGCTTGTTCGCCCTCAGTCATTGAAGCAAACCGCCACCGCCTCGGACTCGATGTCCCGGTGCAGGTTCAGTACGGACGCTTCGTTAAAGGCATCTTCGTAGGACGCGATTACGGCGAAGGTGCAGCGGCTTTTAATTGCCCAGCCCCAGCATTTGGTTACTCATATAACCGCCACGAGTGTGTAACAAAGCTCGTTGGCGAAGCATTTCCAGTCACCCTTTCATTAGCGGTTGGAGCATTTGTTCTCTGGCTCACCGTTGGCGTCAGTCTTGGAATCGTGGCAGCCCGGAAGCGAAATCAGTGGCAAGATCGCAGCGCGACTGCCTTCGTACTTATCGGAACTTCACTACCAACATTTATCTCCGGTATTTTAATTCTTCTCTTTGTGGCTTTGAAATTTAATCTCATCAACCCGCTCGAGATGGGGCGATGGGTCTCACCACTTGAAGATCCGGTTGCCTGGTTTAGATCTTTCATCTTCCCTTGGATTACCTTGGCGCTCTTATATGCAGCCAGCTACACACGTCTGACTCGATCCTATGTCATCGAAACTTCCTCTGAAGATTACATCCGTACCGCCCGCGCCAAGGGATTGGCTGAGAAAGATGTTCTTCGCAAGCACACCTTGCGTGCTGCCCTTGCTCCTATCGTGACGCTGGCAGGGCTAGATTTCGCAGGTTTACTAGGTGGTGCAATTATCACTGAAGGAATCTTCAACTTGCCAGGGCTCGGCCGTCTCTCACTTCGCGCAGTTCTGCGAGATTACGATCTTCCGACAATCTTGGCGACAACAATTCTTGCCGCAAGCTTTGTTGTTATTGCCAACTTACTTGTAGATATTTTGTATGCCTATATTGATCCACGAGTGAGAGTCTCATCATGACCTTGAAGCCATTCCTTGAGGTCAAGAACCTCAACGTCGCATTTCCCACCGAAGATGGCTTGGTTCAAGCATCTAATGACATTTCGTTTACTGTGGCTCGTGGTGAAACCCTTGCTGTTGTGGGTGAATCCGGTTCGGGTAAATCTGTAACTTCACTCGCCGTTATGGGCCTTCATGATCGCAAGCGTACGCAAATTACTGGCCAGGCCTTTCTTAATCTTGATTCTGGTCCCGTTGATGTGATCTCAGCTGATGAAGAAGTTGTTCGTAAGCTGCGTGGCAAGGCGATGTCAATGATCTTCCAAGATCCGATGTCTGCTCTGCACCCTTACTACTCGATCGGCAACCAACTCATCGAAGCATGGGCTCTCTATAACGAAGGCGATAAGTCAGCGGGCAAAAAGCGCGCCATCGAGATGCTTGATCTTGTTGGAATCCCAGTAGCTAGTAAGCGCGTGGATGAGTACCCACACCAATTTTCAGGTGGTATGCGCCAGCGCGTGATGATTGCGATGGCTCTTATCAATAATCCATCCCTTCTTATTGCCGATGAACCAACGACGGCGCTCGATGTGACTGTGCAGTCACAAATCTTGCAGTTGATCCGCGATATGCAGAAAGAGTTCAATATGGCTCTGATCTTGATCACGCACGACCTTGGAGTCGTTGCCGAGGTCGCAGATCGCGTCAACGTTATGTATGCCGGCAAGATTGTGGAAAGTGCTGGCGCTGAAGATCTTTACTATCGCCCCGACCATCCTTATTCGATTGGGCTTCTCAATTCAATTCCAAAAATTGGTGAGCTCGATTCCAAGCGATTGGTCGCAATTCCCGGCCAGCCACCTTCGCTGATTCACTTGCCTCAAGGCTGTTCATTCCGCGCTCGTTGTTCGTTCCCTGATCGCGTTCCGAATAATCTCTGTGCAACAACTGCTCCCGCCCTTGATGAAAAGACAAATGATCACTTCTCGCGCTGCCACCTTCCAGAGGCAGAGCTTGTCAAAGCACGTAAAGAAATTGGTGGAAACTAATGACTCAGCCAGTTCTTAAAATTGAAGGCCTGCAGAAGTACTTTCCAACCACATCAGGTGGTGCCTTTTCTAAGGTAAAGGGGACTGTGAAAGCTGTTGATGGCGTTGACCTCGAAATCTATGCAGGTCAGACCATCGGCCTTGTGGGTGAATCTGGCTGCGGAAAGACCACAGCAGGGCGCACTATCTTGAAGTTGTACGAACCAACGGGCGGCAAGATCACCTTTGAAGGCCAAGACATTACCAACTTAAGCCCTAAAGAGATGAAGCCGCTGCGTTCGCAGATGTCGATGATCTTCCAAGATCCATTCGCATCCTTAAACCCGCGCCACACGGTCGGAACTCTGATTGGCGCAGCATTTGAGATTCAGGGAATCAAACCTGAAGGTGGCGTTGAAGCTGAAGTACAGCGCCTCATGAAGCGCGTGGGCCTCAACCCAGAACATATCAACCGTTACCCACACGAATTTTCTGGAGGACAGCGTCAGCGCATTGGAGTTGCGCGCGCTATCGCTCTAAAGCCAAAGTTAATCGTTGCAGACGAACCTGTTTCAGCTCTCGATGTCTCGATTCAAGCGCAGGTCGTAAACCTTCTTGAAGATCTACAAGATGAATTTAATATGGCCTACATCTTCGTAGCCCATGATCTATCTGTTGTGCAGCATATTTCTGATCGCGTGATTGTGATGTATCTCGGCAAGGTAATGGAAGAGGCCGAAAAGGTCGATCTCTTTACTCATCCGCGCCATCCATATACAAAGGCTCTGCTATCTGCAGTTCCTGTTGCAGATCCCATCAAGGGTCGCAAGCGCGAACGCATCATCTTGCAGGGAGATCTACCTAGCCCCGTCAATCCTCCACCAGGGTGTGTATTTAATACTCGTTGTTGGAAGGCGCAAGTTAAGTGCCGTGCGGAGATTCCACAGCTGCTGCAGATTGGTAAAGATCCAAGCCATCGCATTGCATGTCACTATCCGGAAGATTAACTCTTCCGGTTCATAGAGCTAGTCCGGAAGATTAATAAAAAACCCCGACCAGATGGCCGGGGTTTTTTATTGTTAAAGAGTTATGCGAGCTTGCCATCTACCTGCACAGTTGTTTCGCCGATGCGAACTGTGAGGGTAAGTGGCGCGCCTACTGCTGCTTGGCAACCAACTCCGTACTTGTAGCTGATTTCTGATCCAGCCTTAAGTGCCTCAGTTGGAGCACCATTGATATCGAGATCACCCAAGACATCGAAGCAGACATTTGCGCCAGAGGCTGCCTGCAATGAGACGCTTGTGAAATCAAGAGCAGACTTTCCGCCATTTTTAATGATGACGTTAAAAGAGTTTGACGTCTTTGGCTTCTGATCGACATTGGTCATGAACTGCGTTGGAGTAAATCGCGTTGGAGCTGCGACTGTAACAAATACGCCTCCACCGAGATCGAGCGGGGTATCGAAGGCGATAGTGGCAACAGGTGCCACTTCTTCGACCAGGGTGGTCTTATCTGCCGGAAGGTCTGAACCACCGTTAGTTGCTGAGCGGAGGATTGCTCCACCGACGATGACGACGAGGGCGATAAGGACCCATTGCTTACGAGAAAGTTTTTTCATAGTCAGAATTCTACCTTTACCAAATCCGAACTCGCTCTTGCGGGGCGAGCCAGAGTTCGTCCTTTTCGGTGAGGCCGAAAGCGTCGTAGTACTCCTGAACATTGCGCACGATCTGGTTGCAGCGGAACTCATCAGGGGAGTGCGGGTCAGTTGCAATACGGCGACGCACCTCTTCGGGGCGGTTCTTATTGCGCCACGAGTGGGCGTAGGAGAGGAAGAAGCGCTGATCGCCGGTAAGTCCATCGATAACGGGGCTTTGCGCGCCCTTGAGCGCCAGTTTGTAGGCCTTATACGCAATTCCTAGGCCACCTAAGTCTCCGATGTTCTCACCCAATGTGAAGGCGCCGTTGACGTGGATATCAGGTGTGCTTTCAGGGGAGAGCGCATCAAATTGCGCAACCAGGACGCTAGTGAGCTCTTCGAACTTGGTGCGATCTTCATCTTGCCACCAATCGATCATGTTGCCATCGCCGTCGTATTTAGATCCTTGGTCATCAAAGCCATGGCCGATCTCATGGCCAATAACGGCGCCGATTCCGCCGTAGTTCGCGGCGATATCAGCGTCGAGATCGAAGAATGGTGGCTGCAAGATGGCCGCAGGGAAGACGATCTCGTTAGCGAGAGGGTTGTAATAGGCGTTCACAGTCTGAGGCGTCATATGCCATTCGTCGCGATCGACAGGTGCGCCAATCTTGGCAATGGCATAGGCATGGTCAAACTCGGCGATGCGCCAGAGGTTGCCAATGAGATCACTTGCGGAAATTTCTAGCGTGGAATAGTCGCGCCACTTATCGGGGTAGCCAATCTTCGGAGTGAACTTTGTTAGCTTCTCGAGCGCCTTCTTCTTGGTGGCCTCAGACATCCACGGCAGATCGATGATGCTAATGCGGTAAGCCTCAAGGAGGTAGTCGACGAGAACTTTCATCTCTGACTTTGCCTGGGCAGGGAAGTGCTTCTCTACATAGACCTTGCCGATCGCTTCACCGAGTGCGCCTTGCGTCACTGAGACGCCGCGCTTCCAGCGATCGCGGATTTGCGGAGTGCCTGACAAGGTCTTGGCATAGAACTCGAAGTTCTGTTGAACGATTTCGTCGGTGAGGAATGCAGCGCTCGCAGACACCAGATTGAGTTTGAGCCAAGCAACCCAAGAATCGCGGTTGGCTTCAAATTGCCCCAACATCGCAGATACGGATTCAAAGAAGGATGGTTCGCAGACCACAAGGCTTTCAAATGCTACGGCAGGTACCTTGGCGTTCTCGGCCCAGTTGTCGAATAAGAAGTGTGGGGCGAGTGTTTCTAGCTCGGCCCGTGAGAACTTGTTATAAGTAAGCGTGGCATCGCGGTCTTTGACTTGATCCCAGTGGTGGGTAGCAATTTCAGTCTCGAGAGCCAGAATCTTCTTCGCAACATCTGCACCGTCTGCAATTCCCGTTAGGGCGCACATCTTTGCGACGTGGTCGAGGAAAGCTGCGCGGATTGAGGCGAACTGTTCTTCGCGATAGTAGGACTCATCGGGAAGGGATAGCCCGCCTTGGCCCATATATAAAATATTGGTATTGGAATCCATCGCATCGGGATAGATAGCAGCCCCAAAGATTCCACCGATGCCACGCATCTCAAGGCGGGCCATGACCGCAATAAATTCGGTGAGGTTGGTGACTGCATCAATGGCCGCGAGGTCTTCAGTTATAGGTGTGATGCCGCGGGCTTTAATTGCGGCGGTATCCATAAATGATTTATAGAGATCGCCAATCTTCTGGGCCTCACCGGCGCCCGATGCAGTCTCGATAATTTCGCGGACCTGGGCCTCGGCCTCATCATGTAACTTGCGGAAGATTCCATCGCTGGAACGATCTGCCGGCATCTCGTAATCGCGTACCCAGATTCCGTTGTAATGGCGGAAGAGGTCATCTTGTGGGCGAACGAGGGGGTCGAGGGAGGCGGTGTCGATACCTGATGTGATGGTCATGTCATCCAATTCGTCTGATAAAAAGTAGTTGAAAGTTCAACGTATTCTACTTCTGCCGTACACTTACGTGCATGTCAGGGCAAGACGCTACAACACCACGCTGGTTAAACCCTGCCGAAATGAAGGCTTGGCGCCGCTACATCATCGCTAGCCGCCGCCTCTTGGAAGCTCTCGATGATGACCTCACCCACCACGAACTTTCGATGGCAGATTATGAAGTCTTAGCCCAACTCAGCGATGCCCCAGACCGCAAGATGCGGATGAGCGAATTGGCAGAGGTTGCCATGGTCTCCCGGTCGCGACTTTCCCATCGCATCAAGGTGATGGAGAAGGCGGGCTGGGTAAAGCGCGAAGCCTGCCCTGACGATAAGCGCGGCTTCTTTGCGGTGATGACGGCCAAGGGCTGGAAGGCGATTGTTGCGGCCGCACCCGATCATGTCGAGAGTGTGCGCGGCAGATTCCTAGACCACTTAACAAAAGAGGATCAGAGAGTCCTTGCTGAAATATTTGAGAGAGTGACTGACTCCTTGAAGGATGGCTCGATGAAGGATGATTCCTTAGACGATTAATTTTTAAGCAATAAAAAACCCCGCCAGTTACCCGGCGGGGTTTTTTTATAAGAGGTTAAATTACTTAGCCTTTTTAGCAGCCTTCTTGCGGCGCTTCTTAGGTGCAGCTGTAACAGCAGCAGCCTTCTTGCGACGCTTTGGAGCAGCCTTCTTAGCAGCTGGCTTTGCAGCTGCCT
>JBBAMT010000008.1:155-41465 GCA_040402355.1 Candidatus Planktophila sp.
TCTTGCGCTTCTTTGGAGCAGCCTTCTTTGCTGCTGCCTTCTTACGACGCTTTGGAGCTGCCTTCTTTGCAGCTGGCTTAGCAGCTGCCTTCTTGCGCTTCTTTGGAGCAGCCTTCTTTGCTGCTGCCTTCTTACGACGCTTTGGTGCAGCTGCCTTTACAGCAGCCTTCTTACGACGCTTTGGAGCTGCTGTCTTAGCAGCTGCCTTCTTGCGCTTCTTTGGAGCAGATTTCTTAGCTGCAGCCATGTGTTTATCTCCTAATCGGAAGGGTTCGGATCCGTCACCCAAACCTGTTTCGTGGATAAGTGTGACGGAATATAGATAGAAATGCCACTACATTGTGAGAAAAATTGCAGTGCGTGTCGTAATTTATTTTTCTATTTCCAATGTGCTTTCACGTAATTTTCGTCAGTATTTTTCGACGAAATTTCAGAAAATTTCCTAAAAATATTGCCCAAAAGTTAAATTTTTACTCGAGAGTTAAGAAATTTCCCGATTTTTACGAATTTCCCGCTCTCGAACGGCAAATTCGTTCGTTTCGACGTCGTATTTCCACATTTTCGGCAAGAAAATTGCTAAAAATGCAACAACTACGACGCATAAAAGTCCCCCGGAAGTTACCGAGATGGTCAAGGTAGTAGCAGCCGCCATCGAAGCTGCGCGAAGTTGGCCGGCCAATGGACCTACTGAATAGGAAAGTAATTCGATTCCGGCAAGACGACCGCGGAAGTTATCGGGGATTGTCTGGTTCCAAATATTTCCTCGGAACAAGGCGCTGACCATGTCGGATGCTCCGGCGATGGTCAGAAAGAGTAGGACGAGAATCAATGAGTTACTCAGGCCGGCTGCTGCAATAGCGAGCCCCCAACCCATGGCGGCGAGAATGACGGCGCGGCCATGGAAGCGATAGGTGCGCATCCACCCGGATGTCAGAGTGACAATGACGGAGCCCACTGTGATTGCGGCATAGAACATTCCGAGAGCCCATGGCGCTCCAAGATCATCGGCCCAGAATGGATACAAGGCCATCGGCATGGCAAGTGTCATTGCAGCGAGATCAATGATGTATGTACCTAATAAATCTTGGCGCCTAAATGCATATTTCACACCATCAAATAACGCTGCCAGAGATGGCTTTTCCGCCTCCTTTGATGGCGGGATAGCACGTACTCGTGCAAGAAAGAGCAGTGACAATACATATGTTGCGATATCCACTATGAAGCCAGCGCTGACTGACATCGTTGAAAAGATAATTCCGCCAATAGTTGGCCCAACGATCACACCCAACTGCCAACGCAAACTTAAGAGAGCACTTGCGGCCGGAAGATCTTCATGGCTGACAAGGCGCGGCAACATCGCATCCATGCTGGGGCGCTGCAGTCCATCGACGACAGCGAAGAGGGCGGCAACGAGATAGATCACTAGAGTCTTGGGGCTACCTAGAAGTGAGTTGCCCAGAAGAACGAGGACCAAGATCAGGGCGCCGGCTTCGGTGGCCCAGACCATCTTCTTGCGATCGACTGAATCGGCTAAGACCCCGCCGTAGAGTCCAAAGATGATGAGCGGGACAATCTCAACGATACCAAGGAGGCCGACCGCCAGGTACGAACCGGTCAGTTCTTTAAGTTGGAAGGGCAGCGCAACGTAGGTAATCATCGAACCGAAGTAGGAAATCAGCCCAGCAGTCCATAAATTGCGGAAATCTGGGTATTTCTTCAGCGGAGTTAGGTCGATTGCGAATTTAGCCACGGCGCCACCCTAGGACATCCTTTTCGGGCAATGGAGAAAACATGAGATGAATTGGCCTCAAAATTATCTAGCTACCTCCGAAAACATGAGAAGAAAGAACACAGTTTTCTACGGCACCAGATAATTTTGCCAACTTGTGGGTCTAATGGAAGGTTTGGTTTGCCGTAGGGAAAGTTCCCAATCGAACTTCCTCCGCAAATTCTTGGGTGGCATCGAAGAGTTCCTGACGGAGGTTTCTATATGCCTTCGCAAGCTTTGGGGGATTGGCGGTGAAGCCAGCCATATCTGTCCAGACAAGTACCTGGGCATCGCAGTTGGTGCCGGCGCCGATTCCGATTGTTGGAATAGAGAGGGCTTCAGTAATACGGGCTGCTAGTTCTGCCGGAACTAATTCAAGAACGATGGCGAAAGCGCCAGCTTTTTCGAGGGCGAGCGCTGCATCCACTATGGCAACTCCATCGGTGCGACCCTGCACGCGATAACCACCCAATTGATGCAGCGATTGCGGGGTAAGGCCCAGGTGCCCCATTACGGGAATGCCGGATGACGTCAATTTTTCGACAGTTGCCAGGTGGGCACCTTCTAGCTTTACCGCCATGGCGCCAGCTTCTTTAAAGAAGCGAGTGGATGTAGCAAGAGCCAATTCAGCCGATGCTTCATAAGAGCCAAAGGGAAGGTCGGCAATAACAAGAGCTCGCTTGGAACCGCGAACAACAGCGCGGGTCAGCGGAATCAGATCATCGACGGTGACAGGGATGGTGTTCTCTTCGCCTAAGAAATTATTGCCAGCGCTATCGCCGACCAAGAGCACCGGAATGCCAGCTTCATCGAAGATCGATGCGGTCATCTGCTCATAGCTGGTGAGCATCGCCCATTTCTCACCGCGCTCTTTGGCAGCAGCGAGATCGAGGATGGTGACGCGACGATGGGATGCACCGCCATAGAGGGTCGTTGTTGTACCCATATCTTTACTCCTTGCCTCGAAGCCTCATGCGAGGTCCCCGGGTCTTCGCATTAAGGATACTCCCGATATGCCAGAGGGCGATAACCTTGAACTATGAAGCTGCGCGTAGCTCTGGCTCAAGTGAACCCGACGGTCGGTGACCTCGCGGGTAACGCTGCACTCATTACGCAATCGGTAGATCAAGCAGTGGGCGCTGGCGCGCATATCGTTATTTTGCCCGAGATGGTTCTGACTGGTTACCCCGTTGAAGATTTAGCGCTCCGTCCCTCATTTCAAGTGGCCAGCAAAGCTGCGATCGTGGCGCTCGCTGCGCAATTAGATAAGAGCATCGTCTCCATCGTTGGGTACTTAGACCAGGTCGATGGAAAACCGCAGAATATGGTGGCAGTCATTGCAGGCGGTGAAATCAAAGCGCGCTATGCCAAGTGCCACTTACCTAATTACGGCGTCTTCGATGAGTTCCGTAACTTCGTTGCCGGAGAGTCCACCCTGGTTGTCCGTATCCACGGTGTCGATGTCGGCATCGCAATCTGTGAAGATCTCTGGATCGATGGCGGCATCACCGCCCAACTTGCTGCTCGCACACCAGGCCTGGTTATCGTTCCCAATGGCTCACCGTATGAACGCAATAAAGATGACGTTCGTTTAGCTCTCGTTACCAAGCGCGCTCGCGAAGCTAAGGCGCCCCTTGCCTATGTCAATATGACAGGCGGCCAAGATGACCTCGTCTTTGATGGCGACAGCATTGTTGTGAATGCAGAAGGTGCGGTCATTGCACGAGCTCCGCAATTTGAAGATGGCGTGATGGTTGTTGATATCGATGTTGCAACTGGCACATCAAAGCCCGATGTCATCATCTCTAAAGACCTTGTTGAAATTGCCAAGCCACTTATTCCTGGAATTGCGCATCGCCTGGGAGATGAAGAAGAAGTCTGGAACGCCATCGTTGTTGGCCTGCGCGATTACGTTGCCAAGAATGGTTTCACGTCAGTACTCGTCGGTCTTTCTGGTGGAATCGATTCCGCACTTGTCGCAGCTCTTGCCATTGATGCGCTCGGCCCAGAATTAGTGCACGCGGTAGCGCTACCAAGCAAGTACTCATCCGATCATTCGATTGCAGATGCGCAACTCATGGCCAAGAACACCGGTATTGGATTTCGTACTATTGAGATTCAGAAGATGGTCGATGCCTTCCGCGAGCAAGTCGAACTCACTGGCCTAGCCGAAGAGAACCTGCAGGCACGAGTGCGTGGAACAACGTTGATGGGTCTATCAAATCAAGATGGCCATCTCGTTCTTGCCACCGGAAATAAATCAGAGCTGGCCTGCGGATATTCAACTTTGTATGGTGATGCGGTCGGTGGTTATGCCCCTATTAAAGATATTTACAAGACCGATGTCTGGGCGCTCTCTCGCTGGCGCAACCAGGTAGCTAAGGCGGCTGGCGAAGTTCCACCGATTCCCGAAAACTCCATCACCAAAGAGCCATCTGCAGAACTTCGTCCTGACCAGAAGGACTCTGATTCACTTCCCGAATATGAAATTCTTGATCGAGTATTGAAAGCCTATGTCGATGATGATTTGGGGCGAGATGCCCTCATTGCCGCAGGCTTTGCAAAAGAACTCGTGATGCGGGTAATCGCGATGGTCGATAAGGCCGAGTACAAGAGGCGCCAATATCCACCTGGCACCAAGGTCTCTAAGCGGGCGTTTGGTAAAGATCGCAGGCTTCCAATGACTTCGAGCTGGCGAGAAGTCTAAAGATATTGCCGCAGAAGTGGCGCGAACTCTAATTTTGTAACACTGCCGTAACGTCGGTTTGGCACGATGTGCCACATGTCCCCAGCCGAGAACATCAGCAAGCAGCAAGAGTTTGTGCTGCGCACCATTGAAGAGCGCGATATCCGTTTTATTCGTCTCTGGTTTACCGACATTCTCGGAACTCTGAAATCTGTGGCTATTGCTCCTGCTGAATTAGAGAACGCCTTTGAAGAAGGAATCGGTTTCGACGGTTCTGCAATTCAAGGATTTGCGCGCGAATTTGAATCCGATATGTTGGCAAAGCCAGATCCTGCAACATTTACCATCTTGCCCTGGCGCGCTGAAGCACAAGGGGCTGCGCGTATGTTCTGCGATATCACTCTGCCCAGCGGTGAAGCATCTCCAGCAGATCCGCGCAATGTTCTGCGTCGCACCCTAGATAAGGCCGCGAAGATGGGATACACCTGTTACACCCATCCTGAGATTGAATTCTTCCTCTTTAAATCACAACCTGAAAAAGGTGTGGCACCTGTTCCGGTTGATCAAGGTGGCTACTTCGATCACACACCAGCTGTTGTTGGTCACGACTTCCGTCGCCAAGCGATTACCTTGCTAGAAGCGATGGGTGTCTCTGTTGAATTTAGCCACCATGAAGGAGCCCCTGGTCAGCAAGAGATCGACCTGCGTTATGCAGATGCCTTAAGCACTGCCGATAACATCATGACATTCCGCCATGTCATTAAAGAGGTTGCTCTGAACCAAGGGTTCTTCGCATCCTTTATGCCCAAGCCATTTACTGATCATCCAGGCTCTGGAATGCATACCCACGTCTCACTCTTTGAAGGTGAGAAGAATGCTTTCTACGATTCCAGTGCAGAGCTCAATCTCTCAACTGTTGGTCGCCAATTTATTGCAGGCATCTTGAGGCATGCGGCTGAAATTACTGCTGTCACCAACCAATGGGTCAACTCGTATAAGCGCCTACAAGGCGGGGGAGAAGCTCCCTCGATTATCAACTGGGGCCACAACGATCGTGGAGCTCTTGTTCGTATTCCTATGTATAAACCCAATAAAGAGAACTCAACTCGTATTGAATTCCGCTCTCCAGATTCTGCCTGTAATCCGTACCTCGCTTACGCAGTGATATTGGCAGCAGGTCTTAAGGGAATTGAGAAGAAGTATCTTCTCGAGCCATCAACGGATAACCAACTTCTTCCATCTAATCTTGAAGAAGCAATCCTTGTGATGGAGAAGAGTGAACTTGTGCGTGAGACACTGGGCGAGCATGTCTTCGATTACTTCCTTCGCAATAAGCGCTCTGAGTGGCAGGACTACCGCCGCCAGGTCAGCGCCTACGAATTAGATCGATATTTACCTGTCTTGTAACCCTACTTGACTGAAGAGTTAATTCGGAGTTTTGAATTGGTGAACGCCGCCCGCGGTTAGGTAGGTGCCATCTTGGCGTTGGCTCATATTTCTAACCTTGAATCCTTCTAGCCAGTAATGTTCTGGTTTCGAGGTGTCAACTTTATATGGTCGAATAAATATTTTCCCTTGACGGATTAGCAATTCTGAGAAGATGTACTTCAATCCAGGAATTTCCAAAAGTACATTATAGATCCCTGTTCGATTATTGAAAGTAGTTTCGGCCCGAAAATTTGCAGGAGCATCGCACATAGAACGGAATCTCATATTTTGCTCCTAGCAATTCTTGGGCATTTGGTGGGAAGAAGAATTATTACCTTCCCACCATAAATCCTGAGCGAAATTAGGAATTTTTCGTAAGCACTTGCCTATCTTGATTACTCAGCGTTATCCTTGAGGCCTCATGAAGCTCCGCGGACTCCTCCTTATCCGCCGTAGCGAGGCCTAGGGTCCGAAACTCTCGAGTTTCGGCCCGTGTAGATAGACCGGTCTCCTCGCTGCGGAGTTTGGTGTTGCCGGTAAACACCTTCGGCTAACCAAACTAATTAGGAGCACATGAAATGAATTTTCCACAACAGAAGCCATCAAAGATGCCGGTGCATCGCTATTCCCCATTTATCCCTGTAGAACTTGAAGATCGCACTTGGCCAAGTAAGAAGATGACCAAGGCGCCTCAGTGGTGTTCGGTCGATCTTCGTGATGGCAACCAGGCGCTTATCGATCCAATGGATACGCCCCGCAAGTTAGCGATGTTTAAGTTGCTCGTTGCGATGGGCTACAAAGAGATTGAAGTAGGTTTCCCATCTGCATCTCAGACAGATTTCGACTTTGTTCGCAAAATCATCGATGAAGACCTTATTCCAGACGATGTCATCATCCAGGTTCTTACCCAGGCGCGCGAACCGCTTATCCGCCGTACCTATGAAGCAATCAAGGGCTCGAAGCAGGCCATCGTTCACCTCTATAACTCAACATCTACTTTGCAGCGCCGTGTTGTATTTGGCCTTGATAAAGATGGCATCAAGAAGATTGCAACCGATGCTGCTCAGCTCTGTCTTGATTTAATGTCAACTGTTCCTGAGACCAAGGTTTCATTTGAATATTCTCCAGAGTCATATACCGGAACCGAGCTCGAATTCGCTGTCGAGGTATGTAACGCAGTCAATGATGTCTGGAAGCCAACGCCACAGTGGAAGACCATCATGAATCTTCCAGCAACTGTCGAAATGGCAACACCAAATGTCTATGCCGATTCCATCGAGTGGATGTGTCGCAATCTCACCAATCGTGAGAGCGTGATTGTTTCGCTCCACCCACATAACGATCGCGGAACCGGCGTTGCAGCAGCAGAACTTGGTTACCTAGCAGGAGCCGATCGCATTGAAGGAACCTTGTTTGGCAACGGCGAACGCACCGGAAACGTCTGCCTAGTAACACTTGGCATGAATATGGTTTCTCACGGCATTGATCCACATATCGATTTCAGCGATATCGATGAGATTCGTCGCACTGTTGAGTACGGCAATCAACTCCGTGTTCCAGAACGCCACCCATACGGCGGAGACCTTGTGTTCACAGCATTTTCTGGTTCACACCAGGATGCAATCAAGAAGGGCTTCGAACACCTCGAGCGCGATGCAAAGGCTGCCGGAAATGCAGTCGATGATCACACTTGGGCTGTTCCGTACCTTCCTATCGATCCTAAAGATATTGGTCGCTCCTACGAAGCTGTAATCCGCGTGAACTCACAATCAGGTAAGGGCGGAGTTGCCTACCTCATGAAGAACGAGCATTCACTCGATCTGCCACGTCGCCATCAAATTGAATTCTCCAAGATTGTTCAGGCAAAGACTGACGATGAAGGTGGCGAAGTCACGGCAGAACAGTTGTGGCGCATCTTTGAAGATGAGTACTTACCAACAGAATCCGCACCGTGGGGACGATTTAGACTTAAGGGAATGTCTCAGACTTCTGTCATGGGTGAAGATGTGCAGCTCACCGTCAAGATGACAGATCGCGGTGAAGCAATCGAACTTTCGGGAACCGGTAACGGCCCAATCGCTGCCTTCTGTCATATCTTGCAGAACTATGGCGTCGATGTTCGTGTTCTGGATTTCAGTGAGCATGCTCTCTCATCAGGTGGAGATGCATCTGCTGCTGCTTACCTCGAGTGTGCAATTGCAGAAGATGTCTTCTGGGGAGTCGGAATCGACCCCAATACAACGACTGCTTCACTTAAAGCGGTCGTGTCTGCAATCAATCGCGCTATTCGCTAACTATCGTACGCACTATGTCTGCTCATCAATCAAAGCTCTATCGCGATGAAGCAATCATTCTGCGCACCCAAAAGTTAGGTGAAGCAGATCGCATTATTACTCTGCTCACCAAAGACCATGGTCGTATTCGCGGCGTAGCTAAGGGTGTTCGTCGCACCATGTCGAAATTCGGGGCGCGTCTAGAACCCGGCAGCCATGTCGATATCCAGATGCACTCAGGTAAGACCTTTGACACGATCACGCAGGTTGAAGCAATTATGAATTACGGTGAAGCGCTCACTGAAGATTACCAACGCTGGACTATTGCCCACGCCATTCTGGAAACTGCAGAGCGTTTTACTCAACAAGAGCAAGAGCCAGCCCCTCAAGAATTTCAGCTAGTCGTAGGTGGCATGAAAGCCCTTGCTGATAATCGTTACGATTCATCACTCATTCTCGATGCATTCTTACTGCGATCACTCTCCATCGGAGGTTACGAACCATCGATGACTACCTGTTCTCGATGTGAAAAAGAAGGGCCGCACCGCTACTTCTCTTTGGTTGGCGGTGGATCTGTCTGTATGGATTGCAGACCTTCTGCATCAGCGACGGCATCAGTGGAAGCACTCGAGTTGATGCAGGCGCTACTCATTGGTGATTGGGATATTGCAGAAAAAAGTGAACTTCGCCATCGCCGAGAGGCTAGTGGTTTGGTTACTGCCTACCTACAATGGCATCTTGAGCGCGGGCTGCGAAGTCTGCCGATGGTCGAGAGGGCTTAACGAAAAAGTTATGGCTAAGAAGGTTGAGATTCCCCAACACATCGCAATTGTGATGGATGGAAATGGCCGTTGGGCAAAAGAGCGCGGCCTTCCTCGAACTGCCGGACATCAAGCGGGTGAAAAAGTTCTCTTCGATCTCGTCGAAGCAGCTATCGATTTTGGAGTAAAAGAGATCAGCGCCTACGCATTCTCAACAGAGAATTGGAAGCGCAGCCCTGAAGAGGTGAAATTTTTGATGGGCTACAGCCGCGAGATGCTGCGATCACGCCGTGACTGCCTGAACGAGATGGGCGTAAAGATTCAATGGCTAGGACGTCCGCAAAAACTCTGGAAATCAGTGATTACAGAGCTAGAAGAGGCGCAAGAGCTTACAAAGAAGAATAATAAACTCACGCTAAATATGTGCGTCAATTACGGGGGACGCGCTGAGATTGTTGACGCGGCAGCTGAGCTTGCACGCGATGTAAAGTGTGGAAAAGTTAAGGCAGACTCTATAAACGAAAAGACCTTAGAGAAGTACATGTATTCACCGAAGATGCGTGATGTCGATATGTTCTTGCGGTCATCGGGCGAACAGCGCACCAGCAACTTCTTACCGTGGCAATCGTCTTATGCTGAATTCGTCTTTATGGATGTTCTATGGCCAGATATGACGCCAAAGCTATTGTGGAAAGCGATTGAGATTTACTCAGAGCGCGAGAGACGGTTTGGTAGCGCGTAAGACTTAGTGTTGCAGTGAAGCTACAACGCCCCACATCACAAGGACGCCAACGATGGTGGCAAAGAATGTCCAGCGTGATGAGTGACGAGAGTGTGCTTCCGGCAAGATATGTGACGTTGCTAGATAGATAACAAAACCTGAGAAGAGCGCCAAGTAAAGCGCCAACATCGAATCATTGAGAACCAGATAAGTTCCAACGCTTGCTCCACCGATTCGAGCAACAGCATCGACTGCAAGGAGTAAGTAACTTCGCTTGGTCCAATGCCCGCTCTTGACCATGAGTGAGACTGTGTTGAGTCCATCGCTAAATGCGTGGACAAGGACTGCGATAAAAACGGCATATCCAAGTGAGTTGCTGACTTTAAAGGCAACGCCTAAACCGATACCGTCGAGAAATACATGGCCACCCATTGCAAGGGCACCGAGTGAACCTGCAATGTTGTGGTGTTCGTGATCATGGCCGTAATCAGATTCGGCAGGTTCGTGGCCGCCGAATATTCCTTCAATGATGTGAAGGGATAAGAAGCCAGCCAAGATTGCCAGCGATACCGAGCGGATTCCTCCGATATCAGCGGTGTTCATCTCAAAGACTTCAGGCAGCAGATCAAAACCGACAAGTCCTAGAAGTAGACCGGCGGATAGTCCGAGAACGAGATGGAAGCGATCAGATGATTTGAGAGCGACATAGCCACCGAGAGTCGTCGCAAGCACTGTAATTGCGGCGAAGGTGATGGCCAGGTTCATAAGGAAAGGATAACCGCACTAGAGTTCTCTCATGATTGCTATCGCCCGCTTTGAAGTGCAATTAGCTGAAGGCTTAGCCTTTGGGAAAGATATTAAGGCTGCATATGAAGCACTTGCATCCTGTGCTGGATTTATCGATGGCGAATTCGGCCAGAATCTCGATGACACCAATCTCTGGGCGCTTGTCACTCGTTGGGAGAATGTCGGCTCATATCGCCGCGCCCTCAGTGCGATGCGCACAAAGTTAGAGGCGATTCCTTTACTTGCGCGCGCAATTGATGAACCAGGGTCCTACGAGATAAACTAAGGCTAGGATTTCAACGACCGTTGTTATTCGCCGACAGCCAGCCGGACAATCTCGATTGCCCCGGCTAAGTAAATTAGCCGGATGAGGTAAGAGATGGCCGTAGATCGTTTAGAAAATATTGTCTCGCTCTCAAAGCGACGAGGATTTGTATTCCCCTCATCAGAAATTTACGGAGGCCTGCGCGCCTCTTGGGATTACGGCCCACTCGGAGTAGAGCTTAAAAATAACGTCAAGCGCCAGTGGTGGAAATCAATGGTCATGGGCCGTGAAGATGTTGTTGGTCTTGATTCATCAGTCATCTTGGCGCGCGAAGTCTGGGAAGCATCAGGACACGTTGCCACATTTAGCGATCCGCTTACCGAATGTACTGCCTGCCACAAGCGTTACCGCGCAGATCATTTGGAAGAAGCATATGAAACAAAGCATGGAAAGGCGCCTGCATCTCTTGCAGATATGAACTGCCCTGCCTGTGGAAATAAAGGCCAATTCACAACACCAAAGCAATTCTCTGGATTGCTCAAGACATACCTTGGACCCGTTGAAGATGAGTCAGGTCTTGCCTACCTTCGCCCAGAAACGGCACAGGGAATCTTTATCAACTTTGATCAGGTGATGACAACATCACGCAAGAAGCCACCATTTGGTATCGGCCAAATCGGAAAGTCATTCCGTAACGAAATCACACCAGGTAACTTCATCTTCCGTACTCGTGAATTCGAGCAGATGGAGATGGAGTTCTTCGTAGTTCCAGGAACTGATGAAGAGTGGCATAAGTATTGGATTGAAACTCGTCTAGCTTGGTACACGGACTTAGGGATAAATCCAGAGCGTTTACGTCTATTTGCTCACCCTAAGGAGAAGTTGTCACACTACTCAAAGGGCACAACTGATATTGAGTACAAATTTGAATTTAACGGAACCGAATGGGGCGAGCTCGAAGGTATTGCCAACCGCACCGATTTCGACCTTAAGGCTCACTCAGCTGCCTCTGGCAAAGATCTTTCCTACTTTGACCAAGAGAAGAATGAACGCTGGACTCCCTTTGTTATCGAACCTGCAGCAGGGGTAGACCGTTGCACCCTCACATTTATGATGGATGCATACACCGAAGATGAAGCGCCTAATGCAAAGGGCGAGATGGAAAAGCGTGCAGTGATGAAGTTCGATCACCGCCTTGCACCTGTTAAGGCTGCAGTTCTTCCCCTTTCTCGCAACGCTGACTTATCACCTAAAGCCCGCGATCTTGCTGCTCAGTTGCGTAAGAACTGGAACATTGATTTCGATGATTCAGGTGCTATTGGTCGTCGCTACCGTCGCCAAGATGAAATCGGTACTCCGTACTGCATCACTATCGACTTCGAAACGCTCGAAGATCAAGCAGTCACAATTCGCGATCGCGACACAATGGCGCAAGAGCGCATCGGCATTGATCAAGTAGAAGCATGGCTAGCACCACGTCTACTCGGCTGCTAGAGCCGCTCCAACTCCAGCTCAAAGATGGAGTTCATCTCGTAGACCCGCCGGTCGTTCTGGCACCGATGGCCGGAATTACCAACGCTGCATTTCGCATGCTCTGTCGCGAACAAGGTGCTGGCCTCTTCGTCTCCGAGATGGTTACTGCGCGCGCCCTGCTAGAACGCATTCCCGAAACTCTGCGCATGATTGAACCTGGTGCAGGTGAATGGCCGCGTTCTGTACAGCTCTATAGCGTGGACCCGCACCACATGGGCGAAGCGGTAAAGATGATTGGCCGCGAAAATTTAGCTGACCATATTGATATGAACTTTGGTTGCCCAGTACCTAAGGTAACTCGCAAAGGTGGGGGAGCAGCGCTACCGTTTAAGCGCAATCTCTTCCGCGAAATCGTAAGAGCCGCTGTAGAGAACGCTAAGCCCTATGGAATTCCTGTCACAGTAAAGATGCGCATTGGTATCGACACAGATCATCACACATATCTTGAGGCAGCAAAGTCGGCGGCAGATTTAGGAGTGGCTTGGGTTGCACTCCATGCACGAACTGCGCAGCAGATGTATGAAGGAAAAGCTGATTGGTCTGCCATTAAGAATCTGGTTGAACATCTGAAACCAACGGGAGTACCTGTACTGGGTAATGGAGATATCTGGTCGGGCGCAGATGGTGTTGAAATGGTGCGCCAAACCGGGTGTGCTGGAGTCGTTGTAGGGCGCGGATGTCTGGGACGCCCTTGGCTCTTCGCAGATCTCGTTGATTCATTTAATGGTGGAGATTACCGCGTTCTTCCGACGCTCCATGAGGTGCGCGAAGTTATGTTCCGTCATGGCGAACTCATCACTGATTACTTTGAATCAGAAGATCGTGGCTGCCGCGATCTCCGTAAACATATGGCTTGGTATCTCAAAGGTTTTCGCGTTAACTCAGAACTGCGCCGCCAATTTGGCATGGTGGGTTCATTGCAGGAACTTCGCTCACTTCTTGATCAACTCGATGATCAGCCATACCCCGTTGAAATCGGCGATAAGCCACGAGGACGAACCAGTAGTGGTCGCCCACCGACACTTCCTGATGGTTGGCTCAATGACCCGGATGAGATGATCCATCTCGATGTCGAAGATATGTTCTCGGGTGGTTAATGTTTAAATTGATCAGGCGGGCAATCTCCTTACTTCTTGCGGTGATTGTCATCATTCCAACCTATGCGCTCTTTGTTACCTGGAACTCAGCTAAGAATCCAACCTTTCGCACAACAGCTGAAGTCATTGTTGTTCCGGGGGCTGCGCAACGCAACGGTGCGCCAGGGGATGTTCTCCTAGCTCGACTCATCGAAGCGAAGAGATTACGAGATAAGAGTTACGCACCATTCATTATTACCGTTGGTGCAGGCGCACCGGGAGATCGCACAACCGAAGCTGCAGCAGGAAAGTATTGGCTTACACATCACGGAGTATCAAAGAGTCGAGTTATTGCACTTCCTGTAGGTCGCGATACCTTGAGCCAAACCCAGGCATATATCAAAGAGATGCGCTCATTGAAGATTTATAACGTCATCATTGCAACTGATCCGTATCACTGCCAGCGCGCTATGACGATGGCAAATGATTTAGGCGCAGTTGCAACATGTTCACCAGTGAGAAGTGGTCCCAACACTCTCGAAAATTCACGGTATAGGTATTTAATTCGCGAAGCAGGTGCCTATCTGGCGTACATCACCTTGGGCCGTCGCGGAATTCATATCTCAGACCATCTGACCAATAGCGGGCTTGTAAGGTATGTACATGAACTCATCCAGTAGCTATAGCGCAGCTGACCAAGAGCGCTTTCTCGATGAGCCTGCAAAGCGCCCCGGCCGCACAGAATTTATGCGCGATCGCGCCCGCGTTATCCACTCAGCTGCGCTTCGTCGGTTAGCTGCAAAGACGCAAGTTGCGGTCCCATGGGAGAACGATTTCCAACGCACTCGACTATCGCATTCACTTGAATGCGCACAGATTGGTCGCGAACTCGGAGAATCACTCGGCGCAGATCCAGATTTACTTGAGACTGCCTGTTTATCGCACGATATGGGACACCCACCCTTTGGCCATAACGGGGAAGAAGCACTTGCAGAAGTTGCTCAATCATGTGGCGGTTTTGAAGGTAATGCGCAATCGTTTCGCTTACTTACTCGCATTGAAGCGAAGACGGTAGATAACGATGGAAAGAGCGTGGGACTTAACTTAACTCGCGCCTCTCTTGATGCCGCTACCAAATATCCATGGGCGCGCGCTGAGAATTCTCGCAAATTTGGAGTTTATGACGACGACACTGAAATCTTTAACTGGGTGCGCGCTGGTGCTCCGGCAGGGCGTAAATGCTTAGAGGCGCAGATCATGGACTGGTCGGATGATTGTGCGTACTCGGTGCATGACTTAGAAGATGCCATCTTTGCCGGGCAAGTCTCAGTAAAAAACTTCGATAGAGATTTCGACATTCTCTTCGCTGAGATGGGCAACGGATATGGAAGTGATGCCACTAAGGAAGAGGCAGCTGCTGCG
The DNA here is from genome assembly GCA_040402355.1 of Candidatus Planktophila sp. GTDB lineage: Bacteria > Actinomycetota > Actinomycetes > Nanopelagicales > Nanopelagicaceae > Planktophila. The sequence goes on from JBBAMT010000008.1 coordinate 14,875, forward strand.
CTCACTCGCCTCCAAGGACTTTCATGCTGGCCAATAAACTTCGATCGCAGTCATAGATCGTTGGCTCGTTTAAAAGATACAGCCTCACAACTCATTGGTCGCTTTGTCTTATCGGCAGAACTTGAGACTCGCAAGGTTCATGGCGATGGCCCCCTCGCTCGTTACAGTGCAAATCTAGAAATCCCGCGTGAGCAGAAGATTGAAGTTGATTTCCTCAAGTCAGTTGCTGGCCATTACCTCATTAACGCAGCAGCATCACAAGAGCGCTATCAGAAACAGAAAATCGTGATTCATGAATTAGTCGAAATGCTCTATGAGGCAGCGCCGAAAGAGCTCGACCCAATCTTTGAAGATGATTGGAAGATTGCGTCCACAGATTCAGAGCGACTTCGCGTAGTCGTTGACCAGATTGCCAGCCTCACCGACCCCGGCGCATATGCCCTCCATGCGCAGCTTTCGAAGCGTCGCTAAGGTAGGAACATGAGCGGGCGCATTAAGGCAGATGACATTGTTTATGTGCGCGAAAACGCACATATCGATGAGGTCGTCTCAGCCGCAGGCGTTGCTCTCAAGAATGCAGGCGGCGGACAGAAGAAGGGGCTCTGCCCATTTCACGATGAGAAATCTCCCTCTTTCCATGTCACTCCATCGAAGAATTACTACCACTGCTTTGGATGTGGAGTCGGTGGAGATGTCATCGACTTTATGATGAAGACTGATCACCTTTCATTTACTGAAACCATTGAACGCCTGGCATCTCAAATCGGATACACCCTTCGCTACGAAGAAGGCGGCCCTAATCAACCAACATCGCAACGTTCTCGCCTCTATGCCGCTAATTTAGCTGCTGCCAAGTTCTATCAAGATTTACTTAATACATCTCCTGATGCGGCCCACGGTCGCGATCTTCTCACAAAGCGTGGATTTGATAAGGCAGCATGTGATTCATTCGGTGTGGGTTACGCACCTCATGGTTGGGATGGTCTGACCAAACATCTGCGCGCAGCTGGATTTACCATCGACGAACTCGAGGAAGCAGGGCTATCGAAGATGGGCGAACGTGGCCCCATCGATAAATTCCGTAATCGCATCATGTGGCCCATTAAAGATATTTCGGGTGACATCGTGGGATTTGGAGCGCGCAAACTCGCGAGCGATGAAGAAGACCAAGGCCCGAAGTACCTCAACACATCTGAGACGCCGATTTACAAGAAGTCACAAGTGCTCTATGGCCTTGATATGGCGAAGAAAGATATTGCTAAGAATCGCCAGGTTGTGGTCGTTGAAGGCTATACAGATGTGATGGCCTGTCATCTTGCTGGCATTACAACAGCGGTTGCCACCTGTGGAACCGCCTTTGGCGATGACCATATCCGCATCATCCGCCGCTTGCTCATGGATGCCGATACCTTCCGCGGCGAGGTGATCTTCACCTTTGATGGCGATGCAGCGGGCCAAAAGGCTGCCATGAAGGCATTCGGAGATGATCAGAAATTTGTTACGCAAACATTTGTCGCCGTTGAACCCGATGGCCTGGATCCATGCGACCTACGTCAACATAAGGGCGACTTAGCGCTACGCGATCTGATTGCTAAGCGAGTTCCACTCTTTGAATTCGCAATCCGTACCGAACTGAAGAAACATAACCTGGCAACTGCCGAAGGTCGCGTTAATGCGCTCAATACTGCAGCTCCGTTGGTTGCAGCTATTCGCGATAAATCACTGCGCCCTGAGTACATTAAATTATTAGCTGGCTGGTTGGGCACCGAGACTGAAGTAGTGACAGCAGCAGTGAATACTGCTTTGAAGAAGGTGACTACTACGACCGCTCCGCAAGAAGCGCCCACTGCAGATACTGCCTGGCGTCCCAGCCCCACAGAGCCAACTTTGATGTTAGAGCGCGAAGTGTTGAAGGCAAAGTTGCAGATGTCAGGACTTGTCATTGATTGGAAGACAATTGAAGAGGATGCCTTTACCCATCCTGCCTACCGTGAACTCCGTCGCATTATTGATTCATTTGGAACCGAACCTGTCTTGCTCGAAAATGTTACCGATGAACGTATGCGTCAACTCTTTACCGAACTATCAGTAGAGCCAGTGCGCACAGATGGAGCTGTCTCAGAAAAGTATGTCTCCAGCATCGTCGCGCGACTGCGCGAAGTATTGGTCAGTCGCAAGATTGCAGATCTGAAATCTAGTTTGCAACGCCTCAATCCTGTTGAGAATGAGGAGCAATACAACGCAGCATTTGGAGATTTAGTCGCCCTGGAAACCCAGAAACGTGGGCTCCATGAACTCTCCATCGGTTCGCTCTAGTCCACCTGATATTTCGCTCATTTTGGCAGTGGTTAGCCCCTGAGGTAGAGTTGTGCCCGATACATTCCCTGATAGCTCAACGGCAGAGCAGTCGACTGTTAATCGACAGGTTCTTGGTTCGAATCCAAGTCAGGGAGCCAGCAATATCGATTCACCTCGCTCACCGAGCGTCTTCATGAGATTCTCAGGCATGGGACTTAATCTCACCTCATGAATTCACTTCGTAGCATCCCCCGAGGCGCAATGACCTCGTGGCGTTCTCAATCCAGTGCGGTGCGCATCTTGCGCCTCTTCCTGGGTGTCACGTGGATTTATGCAGGCTGGGATAAGGCAAGTGATCCAGGGTTTCTCACCAAAGGCTCTCCTACATTTATCGGAACACAGTTGGCAGCATTTGCACAAAATTCACCAATTGGGTTTTTGCTCAACCACACGATTGAACATGCAGCTCTTGTTGGTGGCTTTGTCATGGTTTCCGAGTTCGCTATTGGAATTGCAACCCTCTTCGCGGTTGCTTCAAATACAGCCGCTTTCGGTGGCTTTGCCCTGGCAACTGGTCTCTGGCTCTCAAGTTCTTTCCACATAACCCCTTACTTCTTGGCAAGCGATAGCGCGTACGCAATATTGTGGCTTGTCTATTTACTACTACTGATTGGAAATCGTAAAGTGCCATCTATGAATATCGAACGTCGCGGAGTCATTCGCACTGGCCTCGTTGGAACCCTTGCAGTACTTGCATCCTTTGCAGGTCGCGCCTTTCCTAAGGCAAATGCATCCTCATCATCTGCGAAGTCAGCAGCGAAGGGATCTGGCAAGCAGATCATCAAGCTCGCAAATCTGAAAGTGGGCGGCACCTATAACTTCACCCATTCATCGCAAGGTGTACCTTCTGTGCTCTTTCGTACCAAGACCGGCGTCTTCGCATATTCAGCGATCTGTACCCATCAAGGTTGTACCGTCGCCTACAACACATCCTCAAAGCTCTTGAAGTGTCCATGTCACGGCGCTGAATTTGATCCAGCGCAAGGCGCCAAGGCAGTTGCAGGACCTGCAAATACTCCGCTTGCCAAGGTCAAGGTTGGCGTCAGCGGCGCTTGGGTCGTCGAAGCCTAAATATCTTCCAACTTTTATAACAGGATAATCTCAGGAAGGTGGGGCAGGATTCTGCATATGAGAAACGTCAAGGCTAACGCCAAAGTAGTTGCTGCATTTATCGCAGGAGCGGCCCTCGCAGGTTCCATCGCAACGGCTGCTACGACCCAATCAAGTGGTTCAATAAAGGCATGTGCCGATAACCGCACCCAGGCACTCTTTCTTTCGACCACGGGCTCATGCGCCTCCAGTCGCACCTTGGTTGAAATTGGCGCCGCCGGTATGAATACCAAAGCGATTGCGTCTCTCGTTACCCCCTCAGTTGTCTCTATATCTGTCACAACAGCAAGCGGTGGAGGAACCGGTTCGGGCTCTGTCTATAAGAGCAGTTCAACTTCGAGCTACATCATCACCAATAACCACGTTGTAAATACATCAGGATCAGCAGCCACAATTAAAGTGGAACTCTCTACTGGAGATCAGTATCCAGCGAAGATAGTCGGTCAAGATCCAGGGTATGACATCGCAGTTTTGCAGATTCAGATGGGTAATCTTCCCGCAATCACCATCGGAGATTCCAGCAAGGTCAGTGTCGGAGATCCTGTGCTCGCAATTGGATCACCGCTGGGGCTTGCCAGCACTGTCACAAGTGGAATTATCTCGGCTCTCAATCGCCCAGTTTCCACCGGTACTACCGACGCACAGTCCTATGTCAACGCAATTCAGACAGATGCAGCGATTAATCCCGGCAACTCAGGGGGAGCGCTCATTGATTCGCAAGGACGAATCGTCGGAGTTAATTCAGCGATTGCAACTCTTTCTAGCGGTTCTACAAGTGGCTCAATTGGTCTCGGTTTCTCAATTCCAATTAATGAAGCAAAACGCGTAATCGATGAAATCATTGCGACCGGAAAATCAACCCGTCCAGTTCTTGGCGTCTACTTTGACCCCACCTACACAGGTGGCGGAGCAAAAATCACACGATTAAGTGCCAACGAGGGTGCCGAGAAAGCTGGTATTCCAGTGGGTGCCATCATTCGCAGCATTGATGGAGTGAAAATTCCAGATACCGACACTGCCATTGTGCGCATTCGTTCCTATGTGCCGGGCGCAGTTGTCACCATAGGTGTCGAATTACCAACCGGTGGAAATAAGACCTTTAAGGTCACCTTAGGATCTGCTCCATCAATCTAACTTTGATCGATGGTTAAGCGAAGAGGGCAGCACTTGCTCCTGCACTGGGAAGAGATGTAAAGAAGCGTGGCTTCTTAAAGCCTTTTTTATCAAAGGCTGCAAGTACGGCATCTTTAGTTTTCTGTATATCACTTGCCTTAATCAGGGCGATGGCGCTGCCACCGAATCCTCCACCCACCATGCGCGCGCCCATCGCACCTGCTTCGACAGATGCATCAACTGCAACATCGAGTTCAGGGCATGAGACGGAATAGTCATCACGCAGTGATGCGTGGGATGCATTGATGAGAGTTCCAAGCGTTGCAAAATCTGATGCACGAAGAGCTGTGACTGCTTCAAGGACGCGCGCAATTTCTGTCACTGCATGGCGAGCCCGGATAAATTCGACCTCAGTAACCTTTTCGTGGTTTGCTTCGAGTACATCAAGTGTTAAGTGGCGCATTGATGGAATAGCTAACTTTGCGGCAACTGATTCACAGGCAGCGCGACGTTCGGCATATCCACCATCGACAAGTGCGTGGTGTGCCTGGGTATCGATAATCAAGAGTTCAAGGCCGGCTGCGGCAACATCGAAGGGGATACTTTCAGTGGCGAGGTCGCGACAATCGAGGAGAAGCGCAGCGCCTACTTGGCCCATAAGTGATACAGATTGATCCATGATTCCGCAGGGCATGCCGACATAATCGTTCTCAGCCTTCTGTGTTGCTCGTGCTAGATCTTCCTTACTGTGGTTTAGATGAAAGAGAGTATTAAGACCTACTGCCACTGAACATTCGAGGGCGGCTGATGAAGAGAGACCCGCACCTGCAGGAACGCTGCCGTCGACCAAGATGTCTACGCCAGATGTAATGCCCAGGCTCCAGAGAACCCCCAGCACATACTTCTCCCAATCACCCTTACTTCCGGGCTTCACATCGGTAATGTCGATGGAGAAAATCTTCTCTTTCCGTTGGTGCGATGCAATGCGTACAAGTCCATCAGAACTAGCAGCGATAGCAGCGTAGGTGCGATCTGCGATTGCGAAGGGGAGGACAAAACCTTCGCTGTAATCAATATGTTCGCCGATGAGATTGACGCGGCCTGGGGCTTCTGCGATAACTTCGGGTTTACGGCCATATAGCTCTTCAAAACCACGTGCCAGTGTTGCCATTACTTAAAGCTTTACATCTTTAAGTTGTTGCGCAGATTGCTCAGGTTTCATATCCATAATAAATGCGCCCATCGCAGATTCAGATCCGGCTAGATACTTAAGTTTTCCTGGAGCGCGTCGCACACTTGTAATCTGCCAATGTAGGCGCAGAAGATCGCGACCTTCTCGGACAGGTGCTTGGTGCCAGGCAGCGATGTAAGCCATATCAATATTAAAAACTCCATCAAGGCGCTTCATCACTTCGATAGCAATCGATGGGAATGAGTCACAGGCTGCAGGCGCGAGCTCGCTTAAATCTGCAACGGGTTGAAGTGGAACCACATGAATCTCAAAGGGATAACGAGATGCGTAAGGAGTGTAGGCGACCCAATGCTCGTTGCGAGCGATGATACGTACGCCGTCACGAAGTTCGCGGGCCAGTACATCGTCAAAGAGAACGCGACCAGTCTTGCGATGATGTTCGCGGGCCACTTCAAGCATCTTTGTTACGCGCGGCGGCAGGTATGAATACGCATAGATCTGGCCATGCGGATGTGCCAGCGTCACACCAATTTCTTCGCCCCGATTTTCAAAGGGTGCGATATGGGCAATGTACGGAAGTTGGGAAAGTTCGCGGGTGCGATCGCGCCATGCTTCAAGAAGTGTGCGAACTCGTTGTGGTGAGAGAGATTTAAAGTCGCCACCATGGTCTGCGGTAAAGCAGATGACTTCACACTTTCCCGCAGCAACACCTTCATCGGTATCTGACCCAACCATATCGGGGAGCGCAAAATCACCTTCAGGTGGTCGAAGTGAAGGCGAGCGGTTATCAAAGACAACAACCTCAAAGTCATTTTCAGGAATTTCAGTAAGGAGTTCGCCGGTTGTAGCGCAGAGTGGGCAGAGCTCTTTAGGCGGCAAGAAGATACGACCTTGGCGGTGAGCTGCCATCGCAACCCACTCATTAACCAAAGGATCAAGACGGAGTTCGCCGATGCCAGGTTGTTCTTCTTCAGGGCGTTGATCAGGTGTTGTACGAGTTTGACCCGCAGTGTCGTAATAGCGAATTGTGCGGCCATCGTTCATGGTGCGACTTGTGCGCACAACGCCAGCAGAAAGTTCGACTATCTCATCCATGATGTGCGTACTCTACCGCTCACTAAGCCCAGTCGAGTGTGCGTTCAATCGCTTTCTTCCAACCGGCATATCCCGATGCGCGATCTTCATCTGATGTTGTGGGGCTCCAGCGACGAGATTGCTTCCACTGCTTCTTCACTTCATCGGTATCTTTCCAAAATCCCACAGCCAGGCCTGCTGCATATGCAGCGCCTAGGGCTGTTGTCTCAGTAATCAGTGGACGAGTGATATCGATTCCCATGATGTCTGCCTGCATCTGCATGCAGAGTGAGTTGGCTGTGATTCCACCATCAACGCGCATCTCGGTCATCGGCACACCGCTATCGGCAACCATCGCATCCATGACATCACGAGTTTGATAGCAGATTGCCTCAAGTGCTGCGCGCGCAAGATGAGCCTTTGTTGCAGCGCGAGTGAGTCCGACAATGACCCCGCGAGCATCGCTACGCCAATATGGAGCGAATAGGCCAGAGAACGCTGGAACGAAGTACACGCCGGCAGTATCCGTCACAGATGATGCGAGAATTTCAGTCTCTGCTGCGTTGGTAATGATTCCCAGTTGATCGCGTAACCATTGAATGGCAGAGCCTGTTACTGCAACTGATCCTTCAAGGGCATACATAGCAGGCTGATCACCGAACTTGTAACAGAGCGTTGAGAGAAGTCCGTTCTTGGAGCGAATAATCTCAGTTCCGGTATTAAGTAGAGCAAAGTTGCCGGTGCCATATGTGGTCTTTGATTCACCTCGTTCGAAGCAGGCCTGACCGACCATCGCTGCATGTTGATCTCCGAGAATTCCGGCAATCGGCACAGCTGAACCAAAAGGTCCGTGCGGATCTGTCACGGCATACACTTCTGAAGACGACCTAATTTCAGGAAGCACAGTGCGCGGAATATCGAAGTAGCCAAGTAATTGGTCATCCCATTGGAGTGATTCAAGGTCCATCAGCATGGTGCGGCTGGCGTTGGTCACATCGGTGATGTGCACACCGCCTTGTACTCCACCCGATAAGTTCCAGAGCAGCCATGAATCAACGGTTCCGAAGCGAGCAGTGCCGGCTTTGATGGCCGCCTTCACTGAATCCGAATTTTCTATCAGCCAATGAATCTTGCTTCCTGCAAAGTACGGCGCAACCGGCAAGCCAGATTTATGGGTGATGGATGCTGAGATTTCAGGAGCGAAGGTGGATAAATAATCAGCAGTACGTGTGTCTTGCCAGACGATGGCGTTGTGAAGAGGGCTACCTGTGGTGATATCCCAAGCCACAGTTGTTTCACGTTGATTGGTGATGCCGATAGCAGCTAAATCTGAACCCAAGATATCGGCCTGCTTTAGCGCTGCAGTGATCACCTCTTTGGTGCGATCCCAAATCTCAGCGGCATCATGTTCGACCCATCCTGCTTGCGGAAGTATCTGGCGATGTTCTAACTGGTGCTGACCAACAACTTTTCCATCGGCATCGAAGATCATGAAGCGAGTGCTACTTGTTCCCTGGTCCAAACTTCCGATGTATGCCATATAGTTAAGCCTACTCAAAACCCTTGAAACTACTCAAGCGGACTGATGATTGAATTAGGAATAGGTACCTCTTTTGCACATGTTTACTTCGAAGCTCAACCCACAACAACGCGATGCAGCGCTCATCTCTTTGGCGAGTGAAGAGTTCGACATTCTTGTTATTGGCGGGGGAGTAAATGGTGTTGGCGTGGCCCTCGATGCAGTCTCTCGTGGTCTCAAAGTTGCACTCGTAGAAGCTCACGATTATGCCGCCGGGACTTCCAGCCGTTCCAGTAAGCTAATTCACGGTGGTCTGCGCTATCTCGAACAATATGATTTTAAATTGGTACGTGAAGCTCTACACGAACGTGAACTCATGGTCGCAACCCAATGTCCACACTTGGTAAAGCCGGTCAGTTTTCTCTATCCCCTCACTGAAAAAGTGAAAGAACGCACCTATGTCGGTGCCGGACTTGCGCTCTACGATGCGCTGCGCGGATTTAAGCGGTCGCTTCCATCTCATAAACATTTATCAGGTAAGACCATTGCTGCAATTTCACCTTCACTGCGCCAAGACATCATTACAGGAGCAATTCGATATTTCGATGCGCAGGTAGATGATGCCCGCCACACCATGATGATTGGCCGTACTGCCGCGCGCCATGGCGCTGTGATGGCCACCGGCGTGCGCGTGGAAGAGCTGATTCGCAGCGGAAAGAAAGTCACCGGCGTGGTTGCACTTGATACGGTCACGAATAAGAAGATAGAAATTTCGGCAAAGGCGACAATCATGTGCGCTGGCGTCTGGTCGGATGAGCTCCACGAGAAGTTCGGACTCACTGCCGGGTACTCCGTTGCTATGTCTAAGGGAGTTCATATCGTTCTTCCAGGGAGCGCCATCAACTCCAAAGATGGAATCATCCTCAAGACTGCCGTCTCTGTTCTCTTCCTTATTCCTTGGGGAGACCAATGGATTGTGGGAACAACCGATACTCCTTACGAAGGCGATCGCGCTAAGCCGCTAGCCACAGAAGAAGATGTGCACTACATCTTGGATCAAGCCAATCGAGTATTAGATCCGCAATTAAAGGCTGAAGATATCGTCGGCGTCTTTGCTGGCTTACGTCCCTTGGTTGCCAATAAGAGTGGCTCTGCCACAACGAAACTTTCGCGCGAACATACTGTCGATCGCCCAGTGCCGGGATTTGTCAGCCTCGCTGGTGGTAAATACACCACCTATCGCGTCATGGCTAAGGATGCAGTCGATCTTGCCGTTCTTGATTTGAGGCGACTTGTTAATGACTCTGTGACAGATAAGTTGCCACTGATCGGTGCGGATGGATACTTCGCTCTCAAGCAGCAGGTTGCCAAGATTGCTGAAAGTAGCTTGCTCTCTGAAGCAACAATTACACATCTGCTTGATCGTTACGGTTCGTTGATCGAAGAAATTCTTGCGCTCGTTGCCGCAGATCAATCACTGGGTGAACGCATCGTGCCTGAACTTGCCTACATTAAGGCTGAAATTCTCCACGCAGTAACTCATGAGGGTGCTCTCTCGGTTGAAGATGTGCTCTTGCGTCGCACCCGCATCTCCTTTGAGGCAGCAGATGGTGGCGCAGCTGCCGCAGATGAAGTTGCCACAATTATTGGACCAGAACTTGGATGGAGTGCGAAGGATGCAAAGGCTTCAGTCCGTGCATTCCTTGATGTGATTGAAAAGGAAGAGCAAGCTCTCGTCGAGCTCGTTAATTCTTAATCTGGTTGCGACAGCTATCTGTTGCAGGCTTTGCTGTTGGCTTCTTGGAAGGTTGCGCTGTTGGAGTCGGACCTTGTTCAATCGTCAGTATGAGTGGTAACTTATTTTCAGCATGTGTGCCTGATGCATCTTTAAATCCCACATTGCCAATCCACGTTCCTGCCGGAAGTCCGGCGATTGATAACTTCCACGATCCGCTCGTTTCGCGGGCAATAGTCTGAGTTACTGCAGGAATAGTTGTATTTGCTGAGGTGAAGTAATACTTCACTCCACCTGTGACAACTGGTGAATTATCGGGCCGCGTGACGCTAACTGAGATAACAGCGTTCTTATTGGTAGTCGATGCAAAGACTGAAGTAATTACCATCGTGGTTGTCTCTGCCTGCGGCATGAAATCTGCTGTATCGGGAAGCCACGTACCTGTGAGCAGACTCTGAAATTGTTCTAGCCCACCACCAAATACATTGAGATCAAGGCGTGAACCAGGAACTCCATATTTAGGAGCAATTCCGCATGATGTGTACTGCCAGACGGTCCACTTGGCAGAACATTGCGAGTTAGTCCATGAGTGGACAAAACACCCGGCAGCTTTCACATTGGGCTTTGCGCCTTCTTTGGCAGGGTCGATGGCATATTGCGCAATCCAGAGAGGATATGTGCTGAGCTCTTTATCGCGAACCAGAGAATTTTCTAGGAAGTGAGGAGATGAGTAAATCAACGGCGTGCGACTGATCTTCTCTTTTATAACCTTCAGAAATGTTTTCGACCAGAGAGTAGCTGCAATACGAGTGGCGTATTTCTTACATACCCTTGTTGAACTCAGGCGCACGCAATTATTTTCCAGATCTAGTGCAACAGGCAAATCTTTCTCGTTATAACCGCCGAGAGATGCAATGCGCCAAAGAACCTTTTGAGCCTGTACCCGTGCATCACGTGCAATCGCTGAAGGTGACGTGACATCAGGAAGAATTGCATAGTGATAGAAACCGGTATAGATGCCGGCAGCTTGAGCGCCATTACGATCTAGCTTCAGATATTTCACCGCAAGGAGATCTGCTTCATCGCGAGTATCAGATGCCTTGATCATCACAAAAGAGATTCCAGCTTCGTGCATCTTCACAAAATCAATCGCCTTGTCATTGGGATGTTGCCAGCGGCTGATATCGGCTCCATGAATACGACCACCAGGACCAACGAGATTAAGGTCAGTAGCAGATGCTGTGGTTACTGATTGGAGAGAGAAAGCTAAGAAGATGAGAGAAGAGACGAGAGCGCCAACCCGCTTCACTTTTCAATCACCACGATGGCTTGGCCAAAGACATCAAATATTGCGCTCTGCAGCATGGAACGGTGGCGCAGGCGAGCCTCTTGGTAATCATGTCCCGTGGCGAGCTTGTTGCTATCTCTAAAGTCGAGAGCCAGGCGGCCATTTTCAAAGGAGTCGAGACGGGCATCAAAGTAGGCAATCCACACCACGCGATCGCGACTTTCTACGAGATCGAGAACTTCATTCCAACGATGACGGAGATCAGCGAGGGTAAGTTCTGCGGGCATGCCACGACTTTACCGCAATCGCCTTACTGTCTTGGTGTGCCGAGCCACTTAAAGTATTCGCCCGTCAATATCACTCGCAGATTACGGCTTCTATCGTGAGATATTCCTAAGTGCTGTGCGACACGTGCCACTATCTGTTCGACAGATTTCTCTGAGACATAGCGCACTCGTGCAATCTCAGAGTTGCTCAAGCCATGTGCCACGAGCCGAAGGGTTTCAATCTGTACATCAGTGAGGTCACTTAAAACGTTTGTGAAAGAGCTCTCGTGAATCACTGCATCTACATTAACCCACTTCGCTGCGGTTCCTTCGCGTGCTGCAGCGATACTCTCGTTGAGCGCAGATGTAATGATGGAAAGGTCAGAGACCGACCGCTTGAGAATGATTCTACTTCCCCGAGGAATGTTCTTATCGCGCAATCCGAAGAGCCGTAAATCTGGACAGGTAGTCATGATGACGATGCCAAGGTGTGGATTGAACTTTCGCAACCGTTGCAGTAACCCAATCGCTTCTTCTCCTGAGAGTTGGAGATCAATTAGAACAATCTCAGGTTTAAGTGAGAGGAATAGATTTTCGGCGAGGTAGGTATTGGAAGCTTCTCCAATAACATTGGTGCTGTGCAAGCGCAGCGATGCAGAGATCGTCGCAAGTTCAAATGCATCATTATTTATGAGCAAGACTCGCGCTTGGGTAGCCAGAGTTTTAACCATAGAAAATGGTAGGGCTGCTATTCGAGATTTTCAAAGAGGGGATATCCCTAGTTTGTCACTTGAGAATCTTTCTGATGGCGTTAGGAATTTCACCGATTATCGTAGATGCAGAAATTGGAGCGCCAAGGGATGCCAGAAGAGCTGCTTGGTTATGGATAAATGCACCAGCGGCAGCGACTTCTGCAAGGCGCTGGTCGGAGTTCAAAATTTCAATGTAATTGGTCGCAACAAGTGCGCCGATGATTCCGCCGAGCACATCTCCGGTGCCGGCCGTTGCCAGCCACGGAGTTGCCTGAGGGAGCGCAATGACACGTTCACCAGAAGCCACCACAGTGCGCGAACCTTTGAGCAGCACTGTCACGCTAAGCAATTGTGATGTTTTTACCGCCCACGTTGCCGGATCTGCTTCAATCGATTCAGCGCTCACGATGACGGAGTGCGATGCCAAAAGGCGCGAAAGTTCGCCGGCATGCGGAGTAATCAAGGTTGGCTGCGCAAGTTTTCCCGCCAAAGAGAGCGCACCTGCATCGAGAATAGTTGGAACGCTTTGTCGCTTGAGTAAGACAAACCAGCGATGACGTAGATAGGTAGTGAAGTCGCTGTACTTCTTATGGTCGATTCCAGATCCTGCAAGCCAAGCCGTGACAGGACCTGGTTGCACAACTGTTTCAGGTGCATCATGCAGAACGAGATGAGCCAACCCAGATGAGCTATGGAAGCGCGCCATTCCCACACCAGTTGCTAGCGCGGCGGAGGTGCTGAGTACAGCAGCGCCGGGGAATTTGGCAGAACCAGTAATGAGGCCGAGTACTCCACGCGAGTATTTATGATCGAGATCGCTGGGAACAATGATGCAACGAGCTGCATCACGTGATGTAAAGGTGGAGGAAGTTTTCTTGGGCATAGAGCGAGTCTACGCCTCGAATTTATAGCCCAATCCGCGAATGGTATGGATTAACTGCGGATTAGCAGGGTCTACCTCAATCTTTGAGCGCAGGCGTTTGATGTGCACATCAAGAGTCTTGGTATCACCGTAGTAATCGCCACCCCACACGCGATCAATAAGTTGTCCGCGTGTTAAGACACGTCCGTCATTGCGCATCAAAAATTCGAGAAGTTCAAATTCTTTCAATGGCAGATTGATGAGCACGCCAGAGACGGTGACTTGATGGCGCTCAATATCCATACGGATTCCGGCGACAGAGTGGATACCAGTCTCGCTGGAGTGCTGTCCATCATCTGCGCTGCCACGACGAAGTACAGCCTTAATGCGGGCTACCAATTCACGTGAAGAGTATGGCTTAGTTACATAATCATCAGCGCCGAGTTCAAGTCCTACGACCTTATCGACCTCTGAATCCTTTGCAGTAAGCATGATGATGGGAATCTGCGACGTTGTACGAATTGTTCGACAGACATCAATCCCTGAAATTTCTGGAATCATCAGGTCAAGGAGAACTAAATCGAAATCTTCCTTCTTAAAAGCATCGAGTCCCTGTTTTCCGGTTTCTGCAACGACGGTCTTAAAGCCTTCTTTTTCGAGGAGAAAACTGAGCGCTTCGGAGAAAGAGATTTCGTCTTCGATGATCAGAATATTCGTCATTCGTTATCTCCTGAGTTTGTGTACATCGGAAGGCGCAGGGCAAAAGTTGAGCCAACGTTGGGAGAACTCCAGACCTTCACCTCTCCACCATGTTTTGCAGCAACGTGTTTTACGATGGAAAGTCCAAGTCCAGTGCCACCGGTTTCGCGAGAGCGAGCAGGGTCAACGCGATAGAAGCGTTCAAAGATACGGGACTGCTCTTCTTCAGAGATTCCAATTCCTTGGTCAGCCACAGAAATTTCGATAATGTCACCTTCGACTGAGGTAGTGACTGAGACCTTGGTGTTTTCGGATGAGTAATTAATCGCATTCTCAATAAGATTGTGCAGCGCCATCGAAAGTTGGTCGCGATCTCCAATAACTGTCGAGTCTGCCTCTTGTTTGATTGCAACCTCGATGTTTCGCGCTTCCGATGTTGTCTTGCATTGGTCTACTGCCTCACGAATAACATCACTTATCAAAATTGGTTCTGCTAATTGAAGTGGGTCTGAATCCTGCAGGCGCGATAACTTAATAATTTCTTGCACCAAGTTGGTAAGGCGCTTTGCTTCATTCTGCATACGAGATGCAAATTTTTCAACAGATGCCGGTTCATTCTTTGCAGATAGAACCGCCTCACTCAAAAGCGAAAGCGCACCAATCGGAGTCTTAAGTTCGTGGGAAATATTGGCAACAAAGTCACGACGTACTTCATGAACGCGTTCTGCTTCACTTTCATCGCTAATAAGTACGAGAATCTGTAATTCGCTGGACAGAGCAATCACTTTGACCGTGAGATCACGGAGCCCTTCGCCAATTGGTCCGCGCGGAACTTCAATCTTGCCGTTCTGAGTAACTCCGCTGCGGCGAACAACGCGAATGATTGCAAGTAGTTCAGGGCTAAGAATGCGCCCATCTTTTACTAGATTGAGATTTTCTATTCCATCGGTTGCAAAGACTGGTGTGTCACCTGGGGTGAGGAGCATGGCATCTTGATCGAGCTGGCTTAATACATTGAAGAGAACAGAGGGGGCCTCTTGGCGAACGGGTTCTTCATTCCGGCGCAGCCACATGTGCCTAGAGTAATGCGTCGATTTGCCTGTTTACCGTCCGTTCATAGCGATGATTTCCAAAATTCACATAAGCCCCCTATTTTGTCCCCATGGCACTCATCCGTTCAGTATTCCAAGAAGAGCTCGATGGGGTCTCGCAATCACTTGTAGATCTCACCACCATGGTTTCCGATTCCATTAATAGGGCGACAGTTGCACTCCTTGAGGCCGATTTAAAAGTTGCTGAAGAAGTCATCACATCTGATGAGAAGATTGATAACTACCAGCATGACCTCGATGCCCGAATTATCGACATCATTGCCCGTCAGCAACCTGTTGCATCAGACCTTCGCGCACTTGTTACTGCTCTTCGCATGAGCGCAGACCTAGAACGTATGGGAGATCTTGCACACCACGTTGCGAAGGTAGCTCGACTGCGTCACCCAGTTTCGGCAGTTCCACAAGAACAACACACATTGGTGCGTCATATGGGTTCTGTTGCTGAAAATATTTCTCGCAAAGTTGGCACAGTTATTGAAACTCGTAACACCGTCATGGCTCTGGAAGTCGAGAAAGACGATGATGAGATGGATAAGCTTCACCGCGAATTGATTGGCGCTCTTACAAATGCAAGCTGGACCCAAGGCGTGGAATCTGCAATCGATATCACACTTCTTGGACGTTACTACGAGCGATTTGCCGATCATGCGGTCTCTGTCTCTCGCCGCGTTTATTTCTTGGTTACCGGAGAATACGCCTCCGCTTAATCTTTCAAAGTCTGCTTGGCTCGAGTATAGTCGAGCCTATGAATTACATACCTACACCTGCAGATAAATTTACCTTCGGCCTTTGGACTGTCGGTTGGCAAGCGCGCGATCCCTTTGGTGATCCAACTCGTGAAGCGCTCGATCCAGTTCGTTCAGTCAAAGAACTCGCAGCCCGCGGTGCATACGGTGTGACCTTCCACGATGATGACTTATTCCCATTCGGTTCAGATGATGCAACACGTCAGGGCCACATTGATCGCTTTAAGAAGGCGCTTGATGAGACCGGAATGAAAGTTCCGATGGCAACAACGAACCTCTTTAGCCACCCCGTCTTTAAAGATGGCGCACTGACTAGCAACGATCGCGATATTCGCCGCTTTGCTATCCGCAAAGTGATGCGCAATATCGATCTAGCAGTTGACCTAGGCGCAAAGATTTACGTCTGTTGGGGTGGGCGCGAAGGGGCGGAATCTGAGAGCTCAAAGGATGCCTACGTTGCGCTTGAACGTTATGCAGAAGGATTTAACATCCTTGGTCAGTACGTCATCGATAAGGGCTATGACATTAAGTTTGCCATCGAACCAAAGCCCAATGAGCCACGCGGCGATATCTTCTTGCCGACAATTGGCCATGCACTTGGATTTATCCAGATGCTCGATCACCCAGAGATGGTTGGACTTAATCCAGAGGTAGGACATGAGCAGATGGCTAACCTCAACTTTGTCCATGGAATCGCACAAGCCCTCTGGCAGAAGAAGTTATTCCACATCGATCTCAATGGTCAGCGTGGTCCAAAGTATGACCAGGACTTTGTCTTCGGCCATGGTGATGTCAAGAGCGCCTTCTTCCTCGTCGATCTTCTCGAGCGATACGGATATGCAGGACCGAAGCACTTTGATTACAAGCCTGTGCGCACCGATGGTGATTCAGGTGTCTGGGCATCTGCCACCTCAAATATGCGCATGTACCTAGTTCTCAAAGAGCGCGCTGAGGCCTTCCGCAAAGACCCTCGCGTTATCGCTGCGATGAAGGAATCCAATATTCCAGGGCTCGCAGAGCCAACTCTTGCCGCAGATGAGACGTGGAAGGATCTTGCAAAGGATTCATTCGATGCAGATGTCGCTGGTAAGCGCGGTTATGGATATGAAATCCTCGACCAACTCGCTATGGAGCATTTGATGGGCGTCACCGCCTAATCTCATTAGACTCAGAAGATGCGATTGGGTGTTTTAGACGTTGGTTCTAACACCATCCACCTTCAAGTTATTGATGGGTATTTAGGTGGACCACCTGTTCCTAATTCATCACATAAATCAATTATTCGACTGACTGAATATTTGGATGAGTCAGGTGCAATCTCAGAAGTAGGCATTGATCGCATTACCGAATCAATTCTCTCCAATATGAAGAGCGCTGAACATCTTGAGATTGATGAGCTTCTTGCCTTTGCAACGTCAGCTATCCGTGAAGCGACAAACTCTGAAGTTGTTATCGCTCACGTTAATCGTGTTTGCAATATCGATCTGCAAGTATTGAGTGGAGAAGAAGAAGCACGCTTCACCTTTTTGGCTGCACGTAGATGGCTCGGGTGGTCAGCCGGCGACCTCTTGGTTCTCGATATCGGTGGTGGTTCGCTGGAAATCGCGCGCGGTCCCGATGAAGATCCACTCCTTAAGACCTCATTGCAGCTAGGTGCAGGACGCTTAACTCGTAAGTTTCTTAAAGGCGATCCCTTTACATCGAAATCGTTGAAAGCGCTGGAGGCACATTTAGAAGAGGCAATTTCGCCACTAGCCCAATCACTTTCCACATTTGAAAAAGAGAGCGCTGCAGGAACAAGTAAGACCTTTAGAACCTTGGCCAAGATTGCCCAGAACATGTTCCCGAAGCACGGTCAGCATCTGACGCTCAGCGCATTGGAAGAGATGGTTCCAATGCTTCAGGGGCTCGATATCAATGAGCGAGAAGAGCTTTCGGGAGTATCTGCCGAACGTGCGCCGCAGATAGTTGCTGGATCTATGGTTGCGCGCCAGCTGATGCGAACACTGGATTTAAAAGAGATTCGCATCTGCCCATGGGCGTTGCGTGAAGGAATTGTTCTACACAGACTTGACTGGATCGAACGTTAATTCTTAATGCTTAAGTAATCCAGTCCCACAATTTCACCGTTGACGCGATGGACTATCCACGCATCTCCTGGCTCTAGCTTTATCAAATCCTTATTTTTCAGCTTTGTGTTGAGAATCCCACGCACCATAGTTGGAATGACAGGGTTATGGCTACAGATCAAGATGTTCTTCTCATCTTGCTTGAGTGCGTTGGCAAATGAGACAGCTCGAGTTGGATCTTCATGGAAGGTCTCTTCATTCAAACTTGGTACTGAGGTGATAGATAAACCGCGAGCATGCGCAAGAGGTGTCACTGTTTGTACGCAGCGCGTGAAATCAGATGTATAGATTTCATCAATCGCAAATGGTTCTAAGTGTTTGATTAAGAGTTGCGCTTGATCAAAACCAACCTCATCGAGGGTGCGTTGGGAATCTGGTTCATCCCAATCACCGCGTTCCAGGGCCTTGGTATGACGAAGAATAATAAGAGTGTCAGAACGCTTCTCGTGCTCTTGGAAATTTGTGATAATTTTTTTATCTGTGGGATAGGTAGCTTCTTCGAGAGCCTGCTCGACGGTGAGCCAACGAAGTTGGTCGGCTTCGTCATTCGGCGTAAATGTGCTCGCATCGAGGGCGCAGTGGGCAGCCCAGAAGATCACTCGCTTATTTTTACCGTTCTCCTCGTAATCTACAGAGCCTAATTGGCGGGTGAAGTTGGCTTTGATCCCTGTCTCTTCATTGAGCTCGCGATAGGCACATTGCAGCGCAGTCTCGCCAGCTTCAATCTTTCCCTTGGGCAGAGTCCAGTCGCCATAGCGTGGGCGATGGATGAGGGCAATCTCAATTGATTGATCTAATGTCTCTCGCCAGAGAAGTGCACCAGCTGCTCTAATCACGCGCGGTTATGTTTCTCAACGAAGTGGTCCTGGTAATTCACTAAGTACTTGCCTTCGGAATCGGTGATATTGCGAACCCAGTTATTCTCATCGCTGAGATTCCAAGAGGAAAACAAATCAGAGACCGATTCATCCAGAATGAACTTCAGCTTCTCTTTATGTTTTTCAGAGTCGATATGAACGAGCGCCTCAACTCGTCGATCAAGATTTCGATGCATCATATCTGCGCTACCAATGTAGTAATCGTCAGCGCCATCATTGCGGAAGTAATAGATACGTGAATGTTCTAAGAATCGACCCAAGATGGATCGCACCTTGATATTGTCACGGCGCGCCTGGGTATTGAGGCGCAGCGAGCAGATTCCACGGACAACAATCTCAACTTTTACTCCAGCATCAGCTGCCTCATAGAGCGCACCAATAATTCCTTCATCGAGAAGTGAGTTCAATTTAAATCTGATCCAGGCAGGCTTTCCATCGAGATGGTTCTTGGTCTCACGGTTAATGCGCATCAGCAGGCTTTTGCGCATGCTGTGAGGTGCCACAAGGATTCGGGAGTAATCATGTTTTGTGGAGTGGCCAGAAAGTTCATTGAAGAGACGCGAGAGGTCTTCGCCCAGAACTGGATCAGCGCTCAAGAGACCCAAATCGTCATAGAAGCGCGCCGTCTTTGGGTTGTAATTTCCAGTTCCTACATGGCAATAACGACGTACTGACTCGCCCTCTTCACGCACAACGAGCGATAATTTGGCATGTGTCTTAAGCCCCATAAGACCGTAGACAACATGCACGCCGACTTCTTCAAGTTTGCGCGCCCAGCGCACGTTCGCCATCTCATCAAAGCGAGCTCGAATCTCGATTACTGCCAGTACTTGCTTGCCGGCCTCGGCTGCCTCAATAAGCGCTTCCACAATCGGTGAATCACCAGATGTGCGGTAGAGAGTCTGCTTAATAGCTAATACATGAGGGTCGCGCGCAGCATTTTCTAAGAACTTCACCACTGAAGTTGTGAAAGATTGATAGGGGTGGTGGAGCAATATTTCGCCCTTACGGAGCGCTGCGAAGAATGAGTCTGTTGACTCTAGATCAACATCACGAAGTTCAGGGGCTGTCTCGCTTCTAAACGGCTTGTACTTCAGCTCTGGGAAATCTAGGTCAGCAATCTGGTTAAGGCTACGAAGGTCAAGCGGGCTGTCGTACTTGATGACATCGTGGGGTTCGATCCCTAGCTCTTCCATCAACTCGTTGAGTACTTGGGTGGGAATGACCTTATCGACTTCAAGGCGAACAGGTGGCCCGAAGCGACGACGCGTGAGCTCCTTCTCCATACTTTCCAAGATGTCATCGGTCTCATCTTCATCAAGGTCGAGATCCTGGTTACGAGTAACACGGAAGAAGAAATGATCTTTCAGGGTAACTCCAGGAAAGAGTTCGGATAGATGTTCGGCAATCAACTCATCAATGAGCACGAATCTAAATCTAGTTGCATCTGAGGTCCGGATAAAGCGCGGGAGATTTGATGGAACCTTTACTCTTGCGAAGCTAATATCGAAATCATCAGATGATTCGATATTGATGCCGACATTGAGCGATAGACCTGAAATATACGGAAATGGGTGTGATGGATCGACTACGAGGGGAGTAAGCACCGGAAAAATTCTCGAGTTGTAGTACTCCCTGAGTTGATCTCGTTCATCTGGTGTGAGCTCAGCAATCTTAAGAAATTCAATTCCATACTCGCGAAGTTCCGGAATAATCACATCTCTGAAGCGATCAGCTTGTATCTGCACCAACTCTTGGGTGCGCTGCAAGACAATCTTCAACAACTCCTTGGGTGTATATCCGGCGCTATTAGGCGTTGTGACGCCACGTTCAATCTTGGCTTTGATCGAGGCCACACGCACCATAAAGAATTCATCGAGATTGGAAGAGAAGATGGATAGGAAACGAACGCGCTCGAGCAGAGGAATCGTTGGATCTTCGGTCAGCTCGAGAACGCGCGTATCAAAGTCGAGCCAGGTGAGCTCTCGATCCTGAAAACTTTCGCCCTGATTCCTCATCTTCTAAGGATGGCGCAGAAAGGTGAACAACTGGTAATCAGGGCATGAACGGCCCTAGTGAAGAGAGTGAGGCGGGTCGGGCTCGAACCGACGACGACCAAATTATGAGTTTGGGGCTCTAACCAACTGAGCTACCGCCTCGTCGTGGGCAATCTTATAGCGCCCCGAGTATGTGCAGGACTAACTCTTCAGGCATAATTTCTGAGGGCCATGAAGGATGCTCGGTGCCTATTCCATGTGCAATGACAAATGATGCGCGTTCTTGCGGGCTATCTCCACCATGGCCACCTCCATCACGGTGGCCATGATCGGTCGTAATAATGATGAGCCACTTCTCGCCGAATATCTGATGCCTGGTTGTGATCGCCTGATGCATCTGCGCAACGAGTCCATCAATCCTTTCGATTGCATCGAAGTACGAACCTTCAATGGTTCCATCTAAATGTCCTGCTTCATCGGCTCCGCAGAAATATACGAAGCTGACATCAGGACCGATTTCATTTATGGCTCTGATTGCATCCTCCGCAACCTCAACATCGACAGATTCATAGCCATGTGTTTCACCGTCGCGAACGAAGATTGTATGTTTACCGGAGCCCTGGTCTTCAACTCTTATTCTAATAACTGGTCCAACATCGCTGGGATCAATGAGTGGGGGCCAACCGGCTGCAGCGTAGGTAGAGATACCTGGTTTCAACGCACTTGCCTGGGTTAAAAGATCAGGAGCCTCAGCCAAGTTGTGATTTCTATAATCATTATCTAAGACCTTATGAACCTGCTGGGTAACGCCAGTTAAGAGCGTTGTCCAACTTGGGCCAGAGACCGTGGGCATATCAATTGTCATTTCACTGAAGTAAGAATCTCTTTGAAGTGCGGCCAAGCTGGGGGCGCGTCCAGATGCAATTGCGCGTTGCAGAATCAGACCATCAATACCAACAAGAAGGATTTTGGTCTGAGTACCCATTGAGAAAGATTAGGACAATTGGAGCAACAACTCGATGGGCTAGGCGATCTTTCGGAAATTCAACTGTAAAACAGTGAAGTTTCGGCGCTCATCTCGCCAGATATCCCATTGGCCATCTGTGGCCTCGGTAAAGATTTCACTTCCAAATCCTTGGGTGTGGGTCTTGAAGCCAGAACCGTTATCTTTGAAGATAATTGTAAAGAGCGTCACCGTATTGAGGATCTCAATCCCAATCCAACTGCAATCGCCATGACGGCTCGCATTGAGAATCGCCTCCTCAATACATAAACCTACTTTCCGAGTTGAAACCCCGACATCACTGTCACGATCGATATTGGATTTGATTTCAAATTCAATGAGCCCGTTCCAGTTACTGCATCTCTCATTGATCTCATCCAAGATAACCTCTTGGGGCGCTGGCAGGCTAATTTCCCCTGACTTAAGAAAGCTACCAACTTCGGTGATTGCCTTCTCTATTTCAGCAAAGTCATTCTCCCTCAGTGCAGTTTCAAGTGCTAGCGCAGAAGACTCCAACTTTGAGGTGAAAGTTCCATGAATGTGTCGTGCCCAGTTTCGCGTGATTCCAGCAAAGATGAGAGATGCTTCTTTCTCATCTTGCTTCAATAATTCGACCGTCAACAAGGAGCTAGTCCGGAAATCCTCTTCTTTGAGGAGGCCGGCTTGAGCTAAATGTCCAAGAAAATTGACGGCGAGAACCAAAATCACGAAGGCTCCTGGATAGAAGCGCTCAGCGCTATTTGTCGGAATCAACCGAACAAGGGCTAGGGGGAATACGATGTTGAGAACCAGAATGAATAATGAGAGCTGAATCACATTCACTCTGTAGCGTTGAGCTATCTGTAGGTAAATGCTTTGCATAAGTAAACTAGCCACAAAGATAACAAGAGTCATTTCAATGACAAGTGCTAGTTCGCGCTTCTGCACCAAGGCTGGAAGCGCAGTCACCGAAACGATAGATCCATACCAAAGAGGATTCAAAGGTCGCGTCTCTATGCTTTCTTGGACTGTTTGAAGCAGACGGCGGAGGCTGCTCAGAAATCTCTTAAGTAAACTTGTCTTACGTTTGGGCTGAGAAATCAATTCGTGTGCGGTCAATCTAAAGTACTCTCCCGAGATCAGTCTTAAATACCGTGGCAAATTTTCAACCTCTCGCTCGTTAAGTGAAGCAAAGAGCCTTGCCGCCTCTTGGGTTGTTACTTTCAGTGACTCCTGAATCTGTCCTTCGATATTCCTTCGATACTCATCAAGCGCTCTCGTTCGAGCGAGCTTTACTGACTCCTGTTGCAGGATTTCATCTTGAACGCTCTTCTTAATCTGTAGGTATTTCCGGTAATTACTGGAGATCACCGAACCGGCTGGCAACCAGAACGCTGCAGGTAAGGCGAACCCAATTAACTGGAGGAGGAAACCTGGGGTGAGTCGAACTTGGACGACCCAGGCCGACGCACGTAGAAGGAGGGTGAATATGACTCCACCGACGAAACCAATAGACATGATCGGCCAGATTGTCAGAGACTTAATACTTCGCCTGCGAAGTTCAAAAGCGGCCCATGTCCAAAAATAATATAGACCAGTAAATGCTCCTAGGTGAATCAAGATATCCAGAATTAAATCTCTGAACGTGACGATGTGATCAAGTCTGGAGAGAGTAGAGGCGATGAGCGCTATCACTGCCAGATAGCCAAAGAGATCTAACTGAATTCGCCAATTTCTTACACGTATATCAGGAGCTAAATTTGAACTCGCCAACTCTAAACTTTGCCTATCAATTCAAAATACTTCTTGGCAATCAGTACTCGTTGTGAATTAGCCGTTAGGTCTTGAATCTCCAACTTCTTCGCAAGGCGTGCAATCGAATTTTCAGCTGACTTAATAGTAACAACCTTGCGTGAAGCAATCTCCTTGTTGGAAAGCCCTTCAGCGATAAACCGAATCAATTCGTACTGCCCAGAGGATAAGTTGAGGGCTGGCACGGAGGTTCTAATTTCACAGGCAGAATCTGATTTAGCAGCCGAGATTGAATCCCTCAGGGTAGATGCAATTTCTTGGGAGTTACTCACAGAGACTTTCGCCATGTAGTAACTACCAGTAGGAAGATCCAAACCTTTGAGATCAATCAATCGTGGGTCTTGTACTGAGGTTAAGAAGACAATTCCTACAAGTGGGTTGAGTCTGCGCATCGCGCGAGCTACATCGATTCCATTAGGACCTGCGCCAATTTCAATATCGAGAAGACATGCAGCAGGCTTAAACTCTCGAAAGATTTGCATCGCAGCAGAAGCAGTCTCTGAAATTTCGATAGAAGTGAATCCTTCCTTCGAAAGATTTGCCTTAATAAAGGATGCAGCGAAGCCATCATTTTCAAGAATCAGTAACTTTGAAATAGCGCCACCTTTCGCGAGAATTTTATGATGCAACAGTGATGAAATCCTGACGCAATAGTAGGGCGAAAGCTTCAGGAATTCTTACTGAAGGGGAACCCCCCACTCTAAATATTCGGGTGATGTGCCTCCCCCTCTCTTTCCTTCAAAAGACCCAAGGAATATAAAACATTCCGCGCGCATTACTAACCTTCGCTCAAACTCTATGTTCTGAAAGGAATACTTACTGTGAATAACATGACCGAGCCAACGAAGATTAAGTTGGCAATTTTGGTATTACTGGGCGCTCTCTTTGCGCCTATTGCAGCTCAAGCTGGAGGAGTCCCAACGACTGTTTCTTCAGCAGGAACTGTGACACTGAATATGAATTCGACACCGTGCACTGACACGTCAACAGCTACAAGCGTGCAGGCGGCTTCAGTTGTCCTACCGGTTGATACGGCTTCAGCAATCGTGAATAGCGAAACATCGACCTACGTTTACTTCTCAGAGACAGATACCGCTCTTTGGGGTGCGACCTGGGACTACGGATCAACCCAGGATGCAAATACATGCGCCTACCGCGATATGAGCGGAACAGTTTCTCTCACAAGAGGCCGTTTCATGACGATATACGGTGGAGGCGCTCTTTCAGAGACCAATACAAATACAACAGATTTCGAACAATACGTTGGAAATATCGAATCATCTGGTACTTATTCAGGTAATGCATGTGGAAATATGAACGCATCACCACGTAATACGGCGAACGTGACAACCAGTTGCACCACTGCAATTCGTGGTGCGGGTTACCAGTTATTGACTTATGCAAATACCGTTCAAGTCAGAGGTGGTATTGCTGTCAAAAAGGGAACACTAGGTGCCGCGGCGGGAACTATTTACACCCACGTCAGAGTCAAAAAATCAGCAATTGTTGGCGCCCCATTGGGAACAACTTGGGTAGCGACAGAGACGTTCACCGTAACGTCGGCCTAACAAAAATACAGTAAGTAATTAGAGATAGCTCATTCTCGTACCTTCCACATTTGGGTACGAGAGTGAGCCTCTTTTGAATTCTAGAAAGGAGTGAGGGTGCAATTCTTGACGAAGTTAGTAATAAGGAAGTCATCTGCCTTGGCGTTTGTATTTGCCCTCACTTTAACGATTCTCACCCCATTCTCCGCACAAGCTGCGAGAGTCCGTAATGACATTGATAAATTAACCTTGAAATCCCCTCCGATGGTTATTGAAGTCGGTGGCCCGGGGTTGGGTGAATATAAGACCGTCGTCAAAACCTATGTAAGAAAAGTGAATTTGAAGAAGGGCGAGTCGGCTTACCTGGAGTACTCCGTTATTGGCCCAAAGCCTGCAACTCTCTCAGTTGAGATGGTTGATCTAGCTGTAGATAAAAATGGCGATAAAATTCCCTTCCCTCTGAACTCTACTAAATTTGGACTGCGCAACATTGTCATTCCAACGCTCGATAAAACAACGTATACACCAAATGGAAAAGAGCAGATTTACCGCGTCAAGCTGACGAGCACTGTTGGTTCTCTCAAAGGCGCTCGTATCGGAGGTATCAAAGTCAATTTGATACCTCGCACAAATATGCAGGCCGGAGCACAGACTCTCAATCAGGTAAGTGCGATTGTTGTAACTGTGGGGGCTATTCAATATGGCTTTGATATCAATGATTTTGATAAACAGTCAAAAATTCGCTCTAGCAAGTATAGATTTGTCCCGATTCATAGATCCGGAATTTTTGGACTTATTGATTACATTCCAGATCTTCCATTTCTCATTGATCATGGTCCTGCAGACTGGTCAATCCAGATTGAAAACGTTGGTGCTCAACCGATTGAACAATGGATGCAGTGGCGAATCGTCAGAGGGTTTAAGACCCCTTATGTAGATGACACGCGAAAGTTTGCATTCTTGTTTGCTCTCGAAGGATCTCATCATTTGACTATCCCAGGTCAAAAATTTCAGGATTATACGAAGACCGTCTCATACAGATATGAAGAAGTACAGTCTCAATTGCGTACCTATTCGGCAAGAAAAGAGACCAACTCTTTACCATTAGTGGGATTTATTACAGTCGATGCCCAAGTGCATTCATCTTTTGGAAACTTCGTTGGAAAGACCAAACACTTCACAAATAGATATCTGATCTTCCCGTGGAAAGAAGTTCTCGTCTTGGCGTTGGTGTACTGGGGTTACCGACGTCTTCGTCGCAAGCTTAAGGAAGATAAGAAGCAGCGCATCGAACGTGAGCTCCGTGAAGCAGAGGAATCTGCCCTTGCAGCAATTGCCCAACTAGCACCTACCAGGAAGGCACCTGCGAAGAAGGCACCTGCGAAGAAGGCACCTGCGAAGAAGGCACCTGCGAAGAAGG
>JBBAMT010000009.1:0-11167 GCA_040402355.1 Candidatus Planktophila sp.
AGCAGCCTCTGCAACAGCTTCAAAGTTATCTACCCCAAAATCCTTGGCCATATTGGTGCCACTTGCATATGCCTCAACGCAACCATGTTGTCCGCAGGCACATTCATTCCCACCCTGCACAACAACGCTATGACCAATCATTCCAGCGTTACCTGTACGCCCCACATGGAATGCGCCATTTAATACAACGCCTCCACCAATACCTGTGGAAACAACGACGCCGAGTAAATTTGTGGCACCTCGTCCTGCGCCTAACTCAAACTCTGCATAGGCAAGTGCGCTGGCATCACCAATGATGTGCACTGATGAAAGTCCTGACACAGCTTTGACAAAATCAACAAGTGAGAAATCAACCCAATGCGGAATATTGACAGGATTGATTGTGCCTTTCTCTCTATCGATGGGACCTGCAGAACCGATACCTGCACCGACAAAATCAACATCAGAAGTTTCCAAGACCTCTGTGATTGCCGCATCTAGTGATGAATTCAAATCATCAAGAGTTAAAACCTTTGAGCTGATATCCACCCGCGCCAACACCTCGCCCTCGCGAGTAACGAGGCCAACTGCCACCTTGGTGGCTCCGACATCGATAGCCAGAGATGCGCGCTTCATAACTTGGAATAGTACTCAGGTATGCAATTACTATTGCCTTATGCCGAAAGATCCAGCTCGCGAGGCCCACTTCCCCGCTATTGAAAAGCGCTACGGCGAAACGATGTCCTACTGGTTCAAGGTCATGAAAGAAATCAAGGACGAGAAGTACCCGCAACAGATTGCCCACCTTCGCGAGAACTACGGCTTCTCTCAAGCCCATGCCAACGCCCTTGTGATGTATTCACGCGGTTCGACCTCAGCCAAGAGATTTGAAACCCCTGCCGACTATTACAAGACAGTCGATGCCAAGCAGGCCACAACTTTGCGCAAGATCTTTAAAACTATTCAGACCAAATATCCCAAGACCGAGTTAGTTATCGCCTGGAACCAACCGATGCTCAAGTTAGGAGATGACTACATCTTCGGCGCATCGTGCGCCTCCAAACATATTCTCATCGCCCCTTGGTCAAACGATGTCCTCGACACATTCCGCGATCGCCTTGCTCACTTAACCCTCAATAAGAAGACCATCGGCATTCCGAATGATTGGAAGGTCGAAGAGAAGTTAATTCTCGACATGGTCAAAGCGCGTATTGCTGAGACTAAGTAACTACTTACCCATCTTGGCAAAGGCTGCATCAAAGAGTTCAGCAAAGCACAGTGACTGCGTAAGTGGCATTACCCAATCACTTCCACCCATTGCCTTACCGGCAAAGGCATCTGCCATCAATTGATACGGATCGCAGGCTCTGAAATCCTCCACTGTCTTCTTACCGTTAATTTCAAGCTCTAGCGTGCTTGGCGCATTATGTGAGTTAAAGGCATTGGCTCCACCAAATCGCGCAGAACCCTTTTCGCCTTCCACAATTAGCCAACTCGACTCTGGAATATTGCACGATGCCACCGTCTCACAGACCGTGTTTCCCAGCTTGTAATTCACACGGGTTGTCTCGTCAACGCCGCCTGCATGCTTCACAGATTGCACAGATAGCTCTGTTACTTCAGGAAAACCCATTAACCACAACGGCGCCACAGTTGAATACGGCCCCAAGTCATACAAGATTCCCCCACCAATAGTTGGATCAAGGCGAATATTGCCGCCATCGAGACCATCGTAGGTAAAGCAAGCGCGAATACGTGTAATCGCACCTAACTCACCTGACTGCACAATCTCTTGAATACGCTTGGTACGCGGATGCCATCTATTCCACGATGCCTCAACAAAGAGAACTCCCGCAGCCTCTGAGACCGCAATGGCCTCACGCACCTCAGCTGCATTCATCCCCAGTGGCTTCTCGCACAGAACATGCTTGCCCGCCTTCATGGCACGTATTGCAAGAGGCAAGTGAAAAGCATTCGGTAGTGAGATATAGACACCATCTACTTCAGGGTCTGCAAATAACTGGTCGTAATCTGTATAGATCACACCCTTCGGTGAGATCGTCATCGCCTTATCAGCATCGCGAGAAGCCACCGCATAAATCTCGCCCACGCTCGACTTCGAAATAGCCGGATACAACGCCTTTTTGGCAATCATTCCAGCCCCGATAAAGCCCCATTTAAATGTAGTCATGTGTAGAGTCTATTTTCTTTGACCACTTTTGGCTACAAAATAACTAAATCTTTATTGCTCCAGAGTGGGATTTTACTAACGCGCGATCGCAACTCCAGAGTTGAGCATTTATTTTATGGGCGGTAGCGCTGATGAGAGCATCGGCCAGACCGAGATTCTTTTCAGCTCGAATTTGAGCCGCATTCATCGCGATTTCTTCATCGGCTGGAACAATCCGGCTTACCACTTTTGTTATAAGTTGGTGTCGTCTTCGCCCTGACTGCTCGTTAATTCGAAACGCTGCAATGAGAGCCTCGCTGAGAGTTACGGCCGAAATGAGATATTCATTTCTCACAGAAGTCGCCTTGACTGCAGATTCATGGTGCAGATCGTCAATCTTTAATAATGCGATTAACACTGATGTATCGAGAATTACCGCGGCCACATAGCCTCGCGTTCTTTCGCTAAGTCAAAGTCATCGTAATCACTTTCACCTGCGCCGATTAAAAGTCGCAAAGGATGCTCACCTATTTGCTCAGGAGTAATCGCAATGACCCCATCTTTGATTTCAAATTTCACTTTATCTCCCACTTCTAAACCCATTGCGCGCAAGATATCTACCGGAACTGTCACCTGATGTTTTGCACTAATGCGGCTTATGGATGTTCTTCCGCGGCGCTGCACTCTCGCAGTCTTAGCCTTTACTTTAGAAATCATAGGTAAAGGTTAGCACTTCCCTATTAATAAAACCTCAGACTGACAATGGCACCACCCCACAAACAATCAAGCCCCAGGCGACTAACCCTGGGGCTTCAAAGTGTGCGTACGCCTGGCGGGATTCGAACCCGCAACCAGTCCAAAGTCATTAGATTGCTCTATCCGTTGAGCTACAGACGTACGCAGAGCGGACACTAGTATTTTTAGTATTTGAAAATTAAAATTTACTCAGATTGTATGGATAAGTTCTATGGTAAATTTTGAATTCCAAAGTCATTGGACTGCAAAAAAAGCCCGCAGAGCAATCTGCGGGTTTTTTCTTCTCCTGAACAATCGTCACCAGGGTTACATCAAAATTAGTAAAAGAGTTTGTACCCCACTGCACGAACAGCCGAGATTGCCTTCGGCCCGCCTGCACCTTTAATCTTGATGCGCAATCGAGAGGCATGTGTATCAAGAAGGTGATCACTCGAATATTCACTCGAAGCACCGATTGCAGAGATTACTTGATCGCGCGTAAAGACTCGCTTCGGCTCTTGCATCAAGAGCTCGATGAAATCGAACTCAGTCCTTGTCAAGGGAACAAGAACATCTCCTACTCGTAATTCATGGCTTAGAACATCAAGGGTTAACTCGCCAGCCTGCAGCAGGGTCACGTCCTTGCTATTTCCGCTCGCACTACGACGAATCTGATTGGCTACTCTCAAACTTAAGATGCGCGGAGAGACCGGCTTGCGGATGTAGTCATCAGCTCCTGCAACAAGGCACATCGCTTCATCAACCTCATCCGAGCGCTTGGTTAACATGATGATCGGAATTGATGAGTCACTGCGAATCATCCGACATACTTCAAAACCATCTGGAAGACCGATACCAATATCAAGAAGTATCACATCAGGAGGTTCACTCTTTAAAGCCGCTAAAGCGCTCTCGCCATCGATAGCTTCGACAACTCGATAGCCCTCTTCTTCTAAGCTAATGCGCACGAAGGCCCGAATGTCCTCATTATCGTCGACTACCAGCACTGTATTTTTCATGACTTGTCCTCCATTGCATCACCTATTTCAGAGAAGGAATCCTCTAAGAGAGAGATAAGTTCTTCTTTCTTTTGGCTAATAACTTCACTCGACGCATCGAGATTGCCTTCTACCCACTTCTGGAAATCGCTAATGAGATTCATTTCTGGTTCGAGTTCATAGAATCCGAGGGCGCCACTCATTTCGTGGCAAACCTTGATCAATTCATCGTGGTTGGCATTTTTTAGCGCAACGATTGCTTTGTACAAAACACTTCCACGATTCTTGGAGATCAGTTGATTGACTTCAGACACATACCGTGGGAATTCAACAATGAAGGAGCTGCCCTTATTCACTTCAGATTCGACACGGATAGTGGCCTTATGTAGATCCAAGATGCGTCCCACGATTGCAAGCCCCAACCCAGTGCCTACTATCTGGCTTGAGACGGCGTTCGAGGCTCGATAGAAACGAGTAAAGAGCTTTGGAATATCCTCTGTAGGAATCCCCATGCCCTGGTCTTTAATAGCTAGTTGGATGAATTCCTTATTGCCTTCTTTGGTAATCACTGAGAGGGAGATGCTTATGACACCCTTATCTGGAGAGAACTTAATTGCGTTAGATAGCAAATTCAAAATAACTTGGGACATCTGCCCGCAGTTACCGAGAATCGAGTACTTGACCTGAGGATCTTTATAGAATTTAACGATCAGTGATTTCTTATCTATGAGAGGTTTCATCACAAAGATCTTGCGATCGATACTTTGCGCCAGATCGGTCTCTTCGAATCGTGGCATCTGTGCAGGTGAATCCATGCTTGATAGCGAGAGAATGCTCTCGATGATGTCTAACAAGACCTCCGAATTTCGATCAATCACAGACGTTATCTGCGCTAACTGTGCGGCATCTTTTGTCACATCAAGGGTTTTGAGGACATCTATATATCCAATAATCGATGTCAACGGGGTCCGAAGTTCGTGATTGACCGTTGAGATAAAGTCATTCTTCGTCTTATTTAAATCCTCAAGTGTCTTGACCGTTGATTCTGCTTCCTTCAAACGTGACTCAGCGAGCAGAACCGCCAATTCCTCATCATGCAACTTCTTTCTGGCTGCGTTGTATTGAACCCTGAATGTGAGTAATCCCCACAGCAAAAATATGGAGGTCAGAGTGATCAAAGAGATCAGAGATATAAGACTCTTCAGCGTATTTTTGCTTCGTACTTTGGTCGACTTAAGCAGCTGTTCGTCGAGATTCTGTTGATATTTCACGATCATCAGGCGCGAGTTATAGAGCAAGCCATTAATGACCTCAAGAGAACTGGCCGCATATTTAGGCTGTAGCGCTGCTGGCAAGATGCCATCTGGCGCCTGTTCGAGTATCGAATCAGATTGCCTGAGTAGATCTATAAATTCTCGATCAGCGAGTTCGCCGGTGCTGCGTCCGTCTGTAGTAATAACCGATAGACGTTGAGCCAGGAAGGCTCTGGATATCTGGACATCTCTCTTTGGAACTTGCCCTCCAACCCACTGAGCATATTTTGTTGTGAAAGCGAGAGTTTCACGCTGAGTAAAGACAATCGAGGTGCTGGTTGATTGGGCCAAACTGTAGACCTTAGTTTCGTCGCTAGAAAAACGCGAACTAGAGATCATAAAGAAGCTTAATACAGATAAGTTGATAAGAACAGCAACTAATAGAACCCTTTGACCGATAGAGACCGAAAAGATTCGTTCATCGTTGAGTTTCTTCACATTACTTCACTTTTAAACTCTTGAGAGACCAGTTCCAAGGATCTAAGAAGTGGGCCCATTTACTGTCGTCCGGGAAGATAATTCGAATCGGCCCACCTTCGTCGTATCCGATTGCCTTTCCAGAGCGCGAAATCGCCAGATACCCATCAGCAGCTAAAAAGCTGGCAGCTGTGTTGGTATAGATGTAATCGTTGAGAGCAATTGTCTTTAATTTGTCACTGCCCTTAATGCCAGCAAGCGCTAAGAGGTCCTTCAATGAGATTGCCTTGAAAGTCTGGTTCTTCTTCACAAAGGGCTCGTAGATCGAAAGGCTCTTAGATTTCATCTTCATCAGATCATTCATTGATAGTGACTTTGAGATCCAACCTTTACTGATTGTCAAAATAGTCTCTGTTGGAGCAGGAGGTGTGATTTTTACTCCACCGTAAGGATTGGCATCTGCAGCAATTCCTTGTGGAACCAATAACAATGACAGTGCAATAACTAATCCGACGGTTGAGATTCTCTTCATGCTAATTCCTCCTGAAATATTGCGGAAACCATTGCGATTAAATTTTCATTTCTAAAAGGTTTAATAATGTATGAAGATGCACCGATTTCAACTGCTGCATCGATATCACTCACAGTCGAAGCAGCTGTAATCATCATAACTGGAATACTACTTACTTTATTATCTTTATTTCCTCGAATATTACTGAGAACTTCTAGCCCTGATAATTCGGGCATCATCACATCAAGAAGAATTAAATCAAGCCTATTATTTTTAATAATTTCTAGAGCTTCAGATCCATTAGGAGCTAAGAAAACTTCGTAACCTTCTTTTTGCAATACCAATGAGAGGAGATTGCGAATATCTTCATGGTCATCAACTACTAAAATGCTCTTAGTATCTTTGCTCATTTCGCTCTCCTTAATCTAATATTCTCAATTGTGGCAAGTGTGGCAGGCTTACCTGACAATAGAGATCACATTCGACGCAACATCACGCTCATATTTACTGTGTATCAAAAGCATGGCTTTTGTGAGGTTCACGGGAGGTTCTCGCAATAGCTTCTCCTCATGAACAGCAGCAGAAAAGCCACTTCTAAAGGCTCAAAGACAGCACGTTATGTCTTAAGAGGCCTTTCGGCTCTCTTTGTGATTTCTCTTGTTATCACCCCAACAATTTTGAGCAATTACTACGGATATGGGATCTCCCCAATTCTTTCAGGAAGCATGCGCCCATATGCAGCTCCTGGAGATGCATTTATCACCGTCAAGCGTCCAGCTTCAGAGTTGAAGGTCGGAGATATCGTCACTCTCCACTCAGCAACATCGATGGATCTCTATGCCCACAGAATCGTGGAAGTTCGCCCATTTAACGGTCAATTCCGAATCGTGACCAAGGGCGATGCAAATCCAACTCCAGAAGCTGATCCATATTTGGTCTCTCCCAATGCACAAGTACCCGTAACAATCTTTCGAGTACAGAAAATTGGATACGTCCTCGTTTATATGACCTCCCTTCAGGGCCGTCAAGCAGGTCTGATTCTTATAGTGGTCGCCAATGTTCTGGCTCTACTACTTGCAATGTTCAAGAAGAAAGTCGTAGAGCGCAATCTCAAAGCAGAACAGATTTACAAAGATCTCTACGAAGAAGCAAATAGAAAGAACGCGCACGAGGTAAAGAAAATGCAACTGTACAAAGAGTTATATGCAGAATCACAAAATGTGCTACAGACAGTTAAGGAGAAGTAAATGAAACTCAACTCAGTAAGCGCTCTTCAAGGCGCAGGACGACTCACACTAAAGATCGTTGTTGTAGCCACAGCAGCAATCGGCGGAGGTGCCTTAGTGAGTTCTTCTGTCTTTACATCTTTGACTGCAGTAGCTACAGCATCTACATCAGTGACCTCAGGAACCTTAAGCCTTACAGATACTGCGACTGCAGGATCAGGCGGTTTAGTTACCGCTATCGCTGGAATGGCTCCAGGCGATGTCAGAAATCGCTATCTCACATTGACCAATGGTGGAACTCTTGATGCCGATACACCAACAGTGCGTATCGCTGGAAGCCCATCAACGGTATTAACTACAGATGGCACCAAAGGGCTACAGATAACTATCAGCGCTTGTAGCGTCGCATGGACACAGGCGACAGGAGTATGTAGTGGAACAACCACAGCGGTACTTACTTCTACATCAGCTCTTGCTCTTGCAACTGATACAGCCCTTACCCTTCCATCAAAGATTGCAGGTGCAGTAACTCCACTCAAAATCTCGATTGCACTTCCAAATACAAACGAGACTGTGACTGATGGCGTATTCCCAGGAGGAACTGTCCAAGGTCTCACAACTACCTTGGCTTGGACCTTTACAGAGGCTCAACGCACAGCCACAACAACTAACGGCTAATTACTAATCAACTGCGGAAGAAGGGGAGGCAATTACATGAAAACTAATCGTCTCGCCTTGGTTGCGGTTTTGGTAGGCGCTATTGGTTTAGCGCCTACCGGACTGCCTCGTGCTCAAGCAGGTGTATCAGCCACATCTACCTCTTCAGTTTTGCAGGCACCAACACAGAAATACGCTGCCGTGGCAGGCGCTTCTCCTTCGGCCACAGCGACCTCCGCCTACGCAATTCCTGCATTCACCACCAGCTGCTCAGTCTCAAATGTCACCACGGGCTCAAATAACTCCCCACGAACCACAATCAACATGGGTAGCGTTACCGGCTATGTCGTCGGCATGAAACCAAGTGCAACAGGAATCCCAGCAACAGCGCTGATCACCTCAATCAATACTGGTGCCAAGACCATCACAGTCTCGGTCGCTACAACTGCAAATATCTCAAATAACACCGCTATTACTGGTGCAGGTTGCTGGCAACAATATTTCAGTGTCAACAATATTCAAGCAACCGCCCTATCTTCATTTGGAGTCCAACAGAGCTTCTCTTCCATCTCCCCCGACACCATCACAATGCGACGATGTTCAGGAACTTGGACCGAATCAACCGGCGCATGTTCAGGTTCAATAACAACGATCGTGAGCGGCACTGCCACAAGTGCAATAACAACAGCTTCGATCGCCCTTTCGGCCTCAACTGGCACCGCGCGCCTACGCCTTCTAGCAACAAAGAGCGGAATCAGCGTCACCATCTCAGTTGCCATCAGATTAGCTACAGATATCGCAGCCGGTACAACAACTAACTCCTAAGCCTCTTCTGTCCCTTCACTACTCTCGTTAATTCTCGATATGGTGAAGGCGCTGATTGCAGAGATGAAATAGCCAGTCGCTTTAAATAAATACAGCGCCCTTATGAGCTTTTACCAACTCACGGTCACAACTCCATAGTTGCGCCTTCGATTTATAGGCAGTAGCGCTAATGAGGGCATCGGCCAAGCTGAGTTTCTTCTCGGCTCGAATTTGAGCCGCATGGATTGCAATTTCTCCGTCGATAGGAACGATCTGGTTTACCACTGTGCTAATGAGTTGGTGTCGCGTTCGCCCTGCCTTCTCATTTATTCGAAATGCTGAGATGAGGGCTTCGCCAAGAGTCACGGCCGAGATCAGATACTCATTCCTAACCGAAGTTGCCTTGACCGCAGATTGATGATGCGTGTCAGCGCTCTTCAATAGAGCGATCAACACTGATGTATCAAGAACTACCGTGGCCACATAGCCTCGCGTTCTTTGGCTAAGTCAAAGTCATCGTAATCACTTCCACCTGCGCCGATTAAAAGATGCAGAGGATGCTCATCAGTTTGCTCAGGAGTAATCGCAATTGCCCCGTCTTTGATTTCAAATTTCACTTTATCTCCCACGTTTAGACCAATGGCTCGCAAGATATCTACTGGCACTGTCACCTGATGCTGGGAACTGATGCGACTTGTGGATGTTCTTCCACGGCGCTGCACTCTCACAGTCTTAGCCTTTACCTTAGATTTCATAAGTAAGGGTTACATCCCGCACCTCCTCAATGTCACCACCCCTAGAAAACAAAGAAGCCCCGGGCGACTAACTCCGGGGCTTCTAAGCGTGCAAGTGGCTGGTGGGATTCGAACCCACAACCTGCCTCCAAGTCAACGGGGCGCTCTATCCTTTGAGCTACAGCCACATGCACGGCGTAACTTAGAGATTCAAATGTAACCATTTCGTCAACAATGAACTTGATGTGGATAACAAATTCAAAAGTTCTTCAGCACTTGATGCTATCTTTACATTACCGAGTCACGGGGCGACTGCGAAAGCAGAAGCTACAGAGAAAAGCCCGCAGAGTAATCTGCGGGCTTTTTCTTTCCCACACCTCCACAATGTCACCACCTGTCACTACCCTTACACCCATGGGCTACTTCGCAAACCTCAAGGCAAAGCGCGCCGACAAGGCCGCAACTAAGGAATACAACCGCCTCCACGCAATCTGGCAAGAAGATCTCGAGACACTGACCAAACTCATCACCGTCTTCACCGCCGCATCCAATGGCGAAGATAGCGTCCCCAACACCCTCATGCAGAAACCAGATGAACGCACACTCTGGACCGCTCAAGCCATCTTCCACGAAACCGGTCGCACACCTTCCTCCTATATCGGCGGCTCCTCCGGTGTCAGCATCCCCGTAGGCGGCGGCATCCGCTTCCGCGTCGGAGCCATGCAAGGCCAAGTAATCCCCGGTGAAGAGCTACAGATGGATAAAGATCAAGGAACTGTCATGCTCACCACCGAACGCCTCATCTTCACAGGCCCCATCAAGACTCAACAATGGGAATTCGACAAACTCTTGATGGCCTCAACAACTCCCGACCAATCCGATTACTTCCTCAACGTCTCTAACCGCCAGATAACCTCAGGAGTCCGCTTCGACCCCGCAACCGGCCGCGAATTCAATAGATTCCTAGGCTCTGCGACTGTCGTTAACGAGAAGGGCTATGAAGTTCTACTCGACGAGCTACATAAGCTCGAGAAGGAAGCGGTGGGGCTGGAACCCAAACTCACTCCACCGTCAGCGCGAGCCGCACTCCAATAAGTGGCTCAGGAGAATTAGTATCAAAACCGATTCTCACCGGAACCTGAATCTCCTTCCTCCCACGCTTCTTAATCATCTCTGTCACAGCAAGTGAATCAAACTTCGGTATATATCCCACATGCACACCTTCAACCACAACCTTCACTGCAGTCGGATCAAACTCATTCGTAGGCTCTAACTCAAGAGACGCGCTCCCATAAATCTCACCCGTATCAAATGCCTTATGCGATCTCACCAACGTCAACAAGCCATCCCTACGAAAGCTCTCCCCCACAACGTCATAGTTGTAATCGATGCCATCGGGTGCTGATTCACTAGATGAAGAAGCAACGACTACTTCTGGTCCGTGAATTGAGTCAGCTGCCTGGCGGATGAAGTCAGGACGAGCTGTTGAAGCACTCTCCTTCGGAGCCTTGCGAAGAACCAGGAGAAGGAGAATGGCAATGGGAAGCAGGAAGGGGGCGATTGAATTCATGGGTTTAATGTAGGGGGCGAGTGTGACATGGGAAAGTATCCGTTAACTCTTAA
>JBBAMT010000010.1:0-1832 GCA_040402355.1 Candidatus Planktophila sp.
CTGCTGATGAAGGCGCGACAGAGAGAACTCCGAGGCTCAACGCAGCAACAGCTACAAGCGCTACGCGCTTAAATGTTGTCTTTGAAGACATTATTTTCCTTTCGGTAGTCGATCCGCGGACGTTCCGCGGTTCGGCTTGAGCGTGTGGTATGTCTCATAAGTAATGAGAAGGTAGTTTTTGAGAATAATGTCCGTTATGTCCACTCTTCGGGACAATGTAGGGTTCGATTCGTAGTAGTGGATAGAGGCAGCGACGGTTGCTTCTGCAAGACAAAACCGGTAACCAAAGGACATCAATAAGTGGCACTTAGCGTATGGACAGTTGCTGAACTGGGGGCTTTTTACACTGAGCACCGTTCAGAGCTACTCGCGCATGCCAATCGCGTATTGAAGGACTCTGCTAAGGCTGAAGAGATCACCCAAGACTCATTAATTAAGTTCATGCTCGCTGCCCCTGAGCTTGAATCTGCTGAGCACGCTCTTTCTTATTTGCACCGCACCATTGAAAACCTCTGCATCGACTACTTCCGCATGGAAGGGCGCCGTCCCAACCTTGTGGTTATCGACGATGCCCAGGCTGAAGTTGAGGCTGCATGGCAGGTTTCAGGTGATCACTCAGCCGTTCTTACCCAGGCTGAGGATGCGGCAATCATTCGCCAAGCTTTAGCTCTTCTCTCCCCTGCTGAGCGCGCAGCGCTTGTCATGTGGGAAGTTGAAGGCCGTTCGACAGAGGAAATCGCCGCCGAGCTTGGAATCAAGGAAGCAACCGTGCGCCGCACCGTTTCACGCGCTCGCACCAGCCTTCGCCGCGTGCTTTCCGAGCTCGTTATCGATCAAGAGCGTGGCCTTACCGCCCTCGACATGCTTTCGACCACCTATAAGAAGGCGGGCGAGCTCGCTGCCAAGTCTTCCAAGGTTGCTCTATCCCTTCTCTTGGTAGTCACAGCCTTCCTTGGCTTTAACTCCATGACAGGCCGTGAAGGCGTTCTGCCGGTGGCTGTTACACAGGATTCAGGCTCAGATGTGGCTGAATCAGCCTCAACAGGCTCGCCATCGCCTGCCCCATCTCTTTCAATGCCAGCAAAGAAGTCATCAACGATGGTTTCAGGCGTCTACGTTAAGAGCGCAAAGGCCTCCTGGCCAGGCCTTGATAATGAGGGCATCCCAACAGGATTCACCGTCGCAGGTGAAAATGGTCCAATCGGAAAGATCCGCGTAAACCGCAATACTCCGATTGCGACTGAAGAAGGCACAATTTTGGCCACCCAGGCCATCACTTCTGGGGGTGGACCAAACGTGATGATCGATCAGACCATCACAGTCGATGGCAACGGCACAAAGTATGAGGTCGGCTATGTCGCCCTCGGGGTTAAGGGCAATTGGGCGGTAGCTAACGCTGACGCCACAAGCGTGGAATTTGAGCGTATGTCCAATGGCCAGTACCTTATGACCGTTACAATTTCCCTACTCTCTACCCCAACTTCAGAGTTCGTAATTCCCGTGGGCGACCGCGGCTACGACCTTGTTGGCGCACCTAAGACGATCACGTCTCGTCTCTTGCTCAACGCGAGCAAGACCCAAATTTTAGCTCAGGCGGTATTAGTACCGAGAGCATAATTAAATAGTTTTCCTTGTCGCGTCCGGATACACGACAAGGGATTTGATTCATCAGCACGTGCGATGAATCGAACGGGCGAAATGGGAACTCTCAT
Organism: Candidatus Planktophila sp.; assembly: GCA_040402355.1. Classification (GTDB taxonomy): domain Bacteria; phylum Actinomycetota; class Actinomycetes; order Nanopelagicales; family Nanopelagicaceae; genus Planktophila. The sequence goes on from JBBAMT010000010.1 coordinate 1,713, forward strand.
TACTTATGAGAGGGCACTTTTCATCCAAGCCGACCTACGGAAATTCCGTAGATCGACTATCGAAAGGAAACAAATGTCTACAAAGACAACATTCAAGCGCATCGCGCTTGTAGCTGTTGC